>PAPY01000022.1 GCA_002709565.1 Legionellales bacterium
CCACTCTGCACACAGCTCGCGCCACTCAGTCTCGCTCAAGCGATGTTTTTTCTCTGCTGTCTCTGGATTCATTGCTCCCCCTAGGGTGTTACTCAGTCAGGGGATAGTTTGCGCTAAATTGCTGGGGTGTATAGGGGGTTGGTTAATTGACGCTTACACAACAGTGAATGGGTATTGAAAATGAGAATGAGAAAGTGGATTTCTGAACCTGTTATTTTAACAACTTTTATCGGTGTTATTATAATAATTTTTCTGGCATGTATAGCTAGTAATCTTCTGGATGAAAAGCATTCAGATGAAATTGTTCTTATAGGTGCGCTTGCAACCGTAGCAATTTTTTTAGGTGCTTTTCATCAATTGCGCCAGGTTAATAAAATGCAGAAAACAGAGTTGTTTTTCAAGATCGCAGCCCAATTTAAAGATCCTAATATAATCAATGCTAGAAGGATTATTCATGAACTTTTTGTTGAACATTATCGAATAGCGAATCCTTACAAAGATGATAAAGAAAAAAGGTTTGCGTACTACTTTTACGCACTTGATTTAATAGCTAATGACATTAACTCTATGTCTAAAAGTAAAAAGGATATTGAAGATTTTTGTTGCTTGTTGAGGTGGTTGGAATTTTTAGAAATGTTAGGATATTTTTATCATGAAGAGGTTGCATCAAAAAAACATATAGAACAGCTTTTTCCCGAAACTATAGAGTTTCAATATTTTATTTTTAGAAAATACCTCGAAGGTCTTAGCGGCGAAAGATTTAAATATTTTATAAAAATGTACGAATCGATCAATCGCAAGAAAGTGATTGTTGATGAGAATATATGGCGTGAATTCTTAGCGGGCGAAAATGAAGCAAAAGAAATTTTTGACTTTCTTAAAAATGAGCAGATGACTCTTTGCTATGATTGGCGTATTGAAGAAAAACTACAAACCGACGAAAGGTCAAAAATAAAAAAATTAGGGGAAAAGGTAATATTTTGCACTAGTGATGAAATAAGAGAGATTTTGAAGTTAGCCGAAAAATCCCAGGATCTTTTTGCTTGCCTTCATAAAATAAAAGAAAGCAATAAAGTTCATGATTTAAAAGAATTAAATCCTAAAACAAAGTTTTTTTTCTGTCGAAAGATAAGTTAAAAAAAATAAAAGAGGACTTAAGATCTGGTTAAACTATTCTGCATATATCACTAAAACTGCAAAAGGTTTTGGATTCAACCGAGACTTCCGTCGAAGAAGAGTAGAATCTTTTATGACACCAAGCCTACTACAAGTTGAAAGTGTCTCATATCATGCACGAAGTTGGCTGATGATATCTATGCTATAGCGTCATGCCAACCACATCAAAAACAGCGGCAAAGACATCTTTGAGCTCATTTTTATCGAGCGATGCGAGAGGACCTTCTGTTAGGCGCTTGTTATCAATGGCTCTGAGTTGGTCGATGATGAGATCAGAGTCTTTTTTGAGTTTATCTTTTGCTTTGATTCTGATGCGTAGGGGATAGGCGTCATTAACCAGATTGGTGGTGAGTGGAACAATTAAGGTTGATGGGTGCTCGATGTCGAGTAGTACCTGTGACTGTAAGACGAGAACAGGGCGCGTTTTTCCCATCTCTGTGCCTCTGGTAGGATTCAGGTTGGCTAGCCATATATCGCCAAGCTTAAGCGTCTGGGTCATCTTCGATCTCACTAAATTCTGTGTTGATTTGCATGCTTTCTTTCCTGACTTTGAGGCTGGCAGCCTCGAGCTTTTGCTTCAAGAGCTGCTTCTCTGTCTCCCTATTCATATTCTCAATGGCTTTACGGATGTAATCAGCCTGAGATAGGTGCAGAGAATGTGCATGGGCTTTGATGGCCTGTAGCAAGTCATCATTCAGCCGAATTGACACTAAGGACTTCATCGTGCTCACCATAGGTTATTGTGTAGTCATATTGGGAGTATAGATATTGATAACCATATTGTCAAACATATAGGCCATCAATAATGTAATACAATAAGTTCTCTAGTGCGTATTTTCATGAAATTGATCATAGAATTGCAAATTTCGACAGTATTGATAAAGTTCATGCAATTGCCGGATCAACATCGTGCAAGTATGCAACTGGACACAAACGCTATCAATGCGATTGGCTTGCCGTTGAGATTAGTGCACTTGCTACTTGAATGCGCGCTCACAGACGTTGCCCAGGTCGAGCAAAATTGCGTGGGGCCTCATTGTGCTTATCTGTATTGTTCTTATCTGTGCTTGGTTGTGGTTCAGTCTGTGGAACTTTTGGTATGGCTGTGAATACTGGACCGTTGGTGGCTGCGGCTAGGCGTGATTGTAATGGGAGCTGATGTGCTTGGGTTACTAGCTGGTCACTAGGCATTACTAGGGCGTAACCTGCGTCTATGGTGGCTTTGACGATATTGACTAACCACTCGTGATTATAAATAGTTTCAGCCGGCAATAACGCTAAAACGCTGACTGAGAATTTTTCAGATGCGAGTCGAAGTAATTCTTTTAAAGCGACGTTTGTAAGTCTGTCAGGTGAACAAAGAGGGTCACTGAGGGTTGTGATATAGTCTGTTAAGCAATTGAGGATGCTTGCCATTTCTGCGTTGTATTTATGTTCCAATGAAACGTTTACTTGATGTACTTTACAGATGAAATGCTTAAATGGCGCGATTATTCTTTTATCAGCCGTTGACAATGCTTGAATGGTCTTGTTTGCAGTTTCCCATGCTAATTCATATTGTGCTGCTGGTGTTAGGGGCTGCGGTGATTCAGAGGTTTTAGGTTTATTTTCTGCGGTACTTTGACTGGAAAAACGATTGACGTTAGCCAATACCAAATGCGCCTGAATAATACTCGTGAAATGCTCGCTAAGCGCTTCGGCGACTAGTCGTCCACTCTTATCCTGTAACCCATGGCCGTCAAAGATATTAAATACAAACGTTTCGCCTAATTTCATTTTGCTGGGATCAATTTCTGCGACTATCACCGAGATATTGTCCTTTGACCCTCGTTCATTCGCTGCAGTAGCGAGTTGATGACTGAGTTCTGAAGTATTAATGCTGGGGGCACTTTCTAAAGCATTATGGAGAAATTCGTGGAGCTCTACGTTGGTTTTAATACTTTCTCGTACACCATCACAGGCGAGGATAATAAAGCTGCGCTTAGTATCTTGATGAATAGTATCATGTTCTATTGCGGGTTCACGCCGAACTAATTCACCAAATATCTTATCACCAAAACCACCAGTGACACTGAGTGTTGCGTTATGACGTCCAGTTGATAATCGCATTGCGCCGCTGGGAACTTGAGTGATGCCTCGCACAAGTTTGATAGGTGATTGTGCTAATGTTAACTGCGGTTTGCCGCTGGGCCAATTTTCTCGACTGATGACAGCATCGATACGGGCTTTTTCAGCGGCGCTCTTGCAGGTGTGTAGATTATTGGTGATAGAACGTAGGCTTGAACCATCCTTAGAGTATTCAAAGATTAAGGCCTCAGAGTCACCTAAATACGAACAGGTGATTGATAAAGAATCTTCACTATCTTTACTAACAAAAACAGAAACAGCAGTTGAACCAGGTTGGTAGATACCTGTGTTTAAAGGATAATCTTCGTTGCCTATGAGTTGATGGCCGCTGGTATACGCTTTGTGGAGTAGGGCTACTCTTTCTGTTTGATTTAACCCGTGCCAGTAAAAGATTTGTTGAACATCCATGGCATCCTGTTGACTAGGGCGAAGTCCTCTAAGCTCCGTCATGCCTACGGGTATGCCTAGTGAAAGGGTGAGGCTGCGAATATAGTCAATCAAGCCTTCGCGAGCAGCAAGGGTGGGATCATCAATTGTCGCGCCAAAGGAATTTACGGTAGTGATACTCTCTGTTGTGTATGCCATTGAATTATATGTATTAGTTAGTTTGTGCAGGCATTGTACAACGTATCAACGATAAATGAAAGCTTATCGTTGCCAATGTGTGTTAGCACCCAGAGATAGACTTTCTGGGTGATGTGAGCGGCAACTTATCCCTTTGGCTTACTGATTGCGACGTTCATAAATTTTGGATAAAACAATGGGTTAGCAGAGAGTGGAAAGGCTAACTAATAAAAATCCGCCAAAATAGCGATTTTTCCCTTTACATGATGAAAATAGTATTGTACTTTGTTTAAATATTAATCCATGCAGGTAACGATAATGATCAAGCTAGTTAACAACATTCCATCCGTTGTTAACGCACCAAACCCCGGTGCGGGCCTTGTGTCGTCTACCATTCTCACCATATCTGCTTGGTCTTGGCTGCCACGGGCGTAACCTGTGCTGGCACCATTAACTCATGTCGTGCTGGCTGGCCACAGGGCCCCACGTGATTGAGCGCGACAGACGTAATGATTAACAAAGTGAAAATTATATGAGAGGTGTATTATGCCAGGTTTTGATTTAGGACGTATGTTTGCGGACACAGGTTCTTTCGGCAGGAAAGATGGTGAGTCTATCGCAGCGGAAGGAGCAGTACGGGCGCGTGACAGTGTTACTCGTAAGACTGAATACGGTCATGGGGCGGGTGTTGTTGCTGAATCTTCGAGGAACACAAAACAGCCTGATTCAGGCTTTACCGATAACATGAAACTCGGTGCTAGTATCGGCGCTATCACAGGTGGTGCTTGTGGCGCGTTGTTTTTAGCGCTTGTCGGGGGGCCGATAGGTTTATCGATAGGACTGGCTGTTTTGACAGTTGTTGCAGTCGTTGGAATTTCAGCACTTATCGGTGCAGCTATTGGTGCTGGTATTGGCGCGCACTTTGATGCTCCCACACCGGCATCTAGTCTGAGCATTAGCCGATAATCTTCTCGGTGGGCATATTGACACAGCCCACAGTCACGTTATGCTACTCTCCTAACTAACAGGAGAGTAGCATGACTGACGTAACCATTGGCAAAAAAGCCCCTGACTTTACGCTTGAATCGACGAGTGGCGAGACAGTGCAATTGAAGCAATTGCGGGGCCGTAATGTGGTGTTGTATTTTTACCCGCGGGACAATACCCCGGGTTGTACCACCGAGAGTCAAGACTTTGCCGCCAACTACAAAAAATTCCAAAAACTCGAAGCAGAAGTCTTCGGTATTTCCAGAGACACGATTGCATCCCATCACAAGTTCAAAGATAAATTCGACTTCCCTTTTGAATTATTGTCGGATAATGACGAAACGGTATGCAACCTCTATGGCGTGATGAAACAAAAGAACATGTATGGCAAAAAAGTCTGGGGTATTGAGCGCAGCACATTCATCATCGATAAGGACGGCAAGCTAGTCCATGAGTGGCGCAAAGTGAAAGTACCAGGCCATGTGGATGAAGTCTTAGAAACTGTCAGCGAAATGTTCGCCTAGCACCTCGGTCGTAGCCTCCTGCTTGCCTTCTCCGTCAGAGTGTTGTCTAATCTACTAGTTGGACGTTAACGGAGTAACTGCGGGAGGCAATATCCATGATGTCAGAAATGTTCTTCGCGCGATGGTTTGCGCTTATCTCATTAGCCCTTTCTCTGGGTATCCTATTCAATCTCGATGATGCTCGGCAAATGGCCAGGGGCATGGTCGAACGAGAGACCGGTTATATCATGGGTGGAGTGCAGCCTATCATTTTCGGCTCACTTGCTTTCATGCATCACCATAGCTTTGAAATCGGTTGGACGCTGGTTGTTGACTTGATTGGGTTGCTCATGGTTCTCCTTGGATTATATCGTGTACTATTTGTTCGGCATTGGAAAAAAACAATGCAACGTCATATCGATAAAATTCCTCCCTTGTTCAGTTTATTTGGTCTGATGATCGGTTTACTGCTCCTCTATGTTGGATTTTTCTCCTCGCTGGTATATTATAGCGGCGCTAATTGAAGTTGAAATAATGGCTTTATTACAACTTACCTTAAGCGGGTGTCGCTGTGTTTTGGCATAGCGACGAAAACGTGTGATTTTAATTAGTTAAGAAGTCTTCATGATCAACAGAATCTGTAAAGTAACTGCACAGATCGCACTTGTCGGCGCTGTGTTGTTTTTAGTAGGCTGTCATTCAGATATGACAGGAGTACTTAATCCAAAGGGTATTATCACATACCAGGAGCGCCAGCTATTGTTTGACGCCGTGGCATTAATGCTTATCGTGGTGATCCCGGTTATTATCATGAGCTTCGCTTTTATCTATCGCTATCATCAGTCCCACTCGGGCAGGGATTACCGCCCAAACTGGAGTCATAATGTGCTTCTCGAAAGTATTTGGTGGGGGGTTCCCTGTGTGATTATTGTTATCCTAGGCATTATGACCTGGCATATGTCACACAAATTGGACCCTTACCGTCCTATCGACGGCGTCGAAGGTGAACCGCTCAAAGTGCAAGTGGTGGCATTGCCGTGGAAATGGCTATTTGTTTACCCTGAACAAGATATTGCTACAGTGAACTATCTCGAATTGCCAAAAGGTCGCCAAGTGGCATTTGAGTTAACCTCGGATAATGTGCCCATGAGTGCTTTCTTTGTGCCGCAAATTGGTAGCCAGATTTATACAATGGCACGGATGAAAACACAATTACACTTAGTCGCGACCGAAACGGGTACTTTCAAAGGGTTGAACTCCCAGTACAATGGCGATGGTTTCTCTGATATGCACTTCCCGGTCAAAGTGGTAGAGCCAGCGGAACTGGATGAATGGTTCCAAAAGGTAAAATCCGAGTCTAAACCCTTAAGCGAAGATAAATACAATTTGTTACGTCAGCCCAGTATTGCAGCGCCGGCACAGTATTTCTCTGGTGTGACACCGAACTTATTCAAACGTGTTATTAAATCTTACAAATTGTCCGAGCACCCAAGCAAGCTCGCGGCGACAGCATAACGGGAACCATAACTATGTTAGAACATCTACTATTTGGTAAATTAACACTCGATGATATCCCATTAAACACGCCGATTATCATGGGTGCTGGTATCTTCATGGCCTTGGTAGTGCTTGCGACGGTCGCTGCTATCACGGTTAGCAAAAAATGGGGTTACATTTGGCACGAGTGGGTAACATCAATTGACCACAAAAAAATTGGCATCATGTACATGCTGTTAGCGGGCGTGATGTTGTTACGTGGTTTTTCTGATGCAATCCTAATGCGTTCCCAGCAAGCTATTGCGGCAGGGGGTAATATGGGATACTTGCCACCAGAACACTATGACCAAATCTTCACAGCTCACGGTGTGATTATGATTTTCTTCGTGGCGATGCCATTCATGTTTGGCTTGATGAACATGGTATTGCCGTTGCAAATTGGCGCCCGTGACGTTGCCTATCCCTATCTGAATAATTTTAGCTTTTGGATGACTTTCGTCGGTGCGATGCTGTGTAATGTATCATTGGTTATCGGTAAGTTCGCTGCCACTGGTTGGTTAGCGTATCCACCATTGTCTGAATTGCAATACAGTCCTGGCGTTGGCGTAGATTACTATGTTTGGGGGCTACAGATAGCGGGGATAGGAACTCTGGTGGGGGGGATAAACTTTATCGCCACTATCATGAAGATGCGTTGTCCCGGCATGACATTAATGAAAATGCCTATTTTTGTGTGGTCGGTACTGTGCGCAATGATCCTTGTTGCCTTGGCATTCCCGATTTTGACGGTGACTCTGGCTTTACTTGAGTTAGACCGTATGATGGGCATGCATTTCTTCACCCAATTCGCTGGCGGTAACATGATGATGTACATCAACTTGATTTGGGCTTGGGGACATCCTGAAGTGTATATTCTGGTATTACCTGCTTTTGGTATTTTCTCCGAAGTGGTTGCAACGTTTAGCCGCAAAAAGCTTTTTGGCTACAAGACCATGGTTTATGCGATTGCGGTGATTACCGTATTATCCTTTATCGTTTGGCTCCATCACTTTTTCACCATGGGTGCTGGCGGTGACGTGAATGCTTTCTTTGGTATTGCTACTATGATTATTGCGGTGCCGACTGGCGTGAAAGTCTTTAACTGGCTGTTCACCATGTACCGCGGTAATATCACATTGACGACACCTATGCTTTGGGTAACGGCATTCTTCACGACCTTTGCTATCGGTGGGATGACCGGGGTGTTGATGGCGATTCCTCCGGTAGATTTTCAAACCCATAACAGCTTGTTCCTGATTGCCCACTTCCATAATGTTATTATTGGTGGCGTGTTATTTGGCTACTTTGCGGGCTTCATTTATTGGTTCCCGAAAGCCTTTGGCTTTAAACTGGATGAAAAGATTGGCAAATGGTCTTTTGGTTTCTGGGTAACTGGGTTCTATTTTGCCTTCATGCCATTGTATGTGCTTGGCTTGGCAGGGGTGATGCGCCGAACCAATCATTATGCCGATGTAGCGCTGCAACCGTATTTCCTAGTAGCAGCGTTTGGTACAGCGTTGATTTTTGTTGGTATCATGCTGCAGTTGTTGCAACTCTATGTGAGCTTCCGTAATCGAGAACAATTGCGCGATAAGACTGGCGATCCTTGGAATGGTCGCACGTTGGAGTGGTCGATTGCTTCACCTGCACCTGTGTACAACTTTGCGTTTACCCCTGAAGTGTCGACTATTGATCCATTCTGGGAAGAGAAACAAAACCAGCAGCATACAGCGAAGCATCCTGAAACGACGCAATACAATGATGTTCATATGCCAAAAAATACCTCGGCTGGGGTCATCATTGCGATTTTCTCTGGAATTTTTGGCTTTGCAATGGTTTGGAATATGTGGCCAGCAGCTGTGATTGGCTTTGTAGGCGCTATTGCAACGGTGATTGTGCGGACTTTCAATACCGATGTAGATTATTACATTAAAGCCGATGAGGTTAAGGAAACTGAAATGGCACACTATAAGGAGGCCTTATCATGAGTGCGGGAGCATTAGCCCATGATCACCATCATGACTCAGAGTCAACCGATGTATTTGGTTTTTGGTTATACATCTTAACTGACTGTATTTTATTCGCATCGTTGTTTGCGACCTATTTAGTCCTGAATCATCCAGATGCCTACGGTCCTGCGTTTAAAGAACACGTCAATCTTGCTTATGTGTTATGGGAAACATTCTTACTCCTAGGCAGTAACTTTACTTTTGGCTTGAGTGTACTGTCCCTTAACAAAGGCAAGCTGGCTATGACCCAGTTTTGGTTAGTATTAACCTTTATCCTTGGGGCAGGCTTCGTTGGCATGGAGATCAATGAGTTTGTTGCCTTAGCCCATGAAGGCTTTCATTGGCAAGCCAGCGGTGCAGCGTCTGCGTTCTTTACCCTGGTGGGTACCCATGGTTTGCACGTGAGTTTTGGTTTGTTGTGGATTTTGATCACGATTTTCCAATTGCCTATTTTCAAAGTTAGCCAAATCATGAAACGTCGCATTATTTACCTTGGTCTATTTTGGAACTTCTTGGATATTGTTTGGATTTTCTTATTCTCAATCGTCTACTTAATGGGGGCTGTGTAAAATGAGCGACTCTACAATGCAACCAGATTACGGTACCGGTGAGAAGAAACTCAGCGTTTATATCTTTGGTTTATTCCTCTGTGTGGTATTGACCCTGATCCCGTTTGGCGCGGTGATGTATCCAGACTTGTCCGATGCTAAAACGTTTATTGTGATTATGGTATCAGCTACCCTGCAGTTCTTAGTGCAAGTCGTGTGCTTCTTGCGTCTGAACTACAGCACAGAACAAGCCAAGATGAATGTCATGTCATTCATCTTGAGTATTTTTATCTTGTTCGTTGTCGTCGCAGGTTCTCTGTGGATCATGTACACGTTGAATTATCGGATGATGCATTAATCATATCTGACACCCCGGTGCTAGCCGGGGTGTCATTTTGTTAATCTAAAGTATCAGCATATCTTATGGCCCCATCTACAATAAACTCTTCTTTGTGACAAATGACCTTTTGTGGCTTACCAGCCCGATCAACATGCCAAAATTCAACAGATGTTTGATTGACAAAACAATTCCAAGGGGAAGGTGTTGTTGCTAGTTGTTTTGATTTAAAAACTTTTGGGTAGAAAATGCCGATATTTTTGCCTTTGTTTTTTACGGTGCGGGCTGAATTATATAAAAAAAACTCGATTCCCTCGATTCGCATTGCACTGCCAAGAAGTTGGCTATAGGCATAGGATTTAGGCGATGAAATTTCGTCAGTGTGTGATGCAAATGGTGGCAGGGTTAAATCTACGGACTTGTCACTTGTAGCTACAGCAGAAAATGCTGAAAGCATGAAACTCAATGTTAACTCAGCGTGGGTATCTTGCAAAAATAGCAGACGATAATAGGCAACTTCGTGTAAAGCAGTCTCGAGCTCTAGGGAGCCATACCATAGTGATGGCTCAAAGCGTCTGCCAAAGCGTGAGCCATACTTCAGTGGTGGATAGCGGAAAGGCGTAAAGAGTAAATAATGGTATTTATCAAGAATTGGTTTATCTAATCGAGGCTTACTTTCTTCAAGTAATTCTTCCAGTATATCTAATTCTTCGATGGAGTTAACAAGCTTTCTAGAATATGATTTATTTTGTGTTTCAACCACTCGCCAAGCGGTAACGCTAGCAGTTAAAATATCGACTTCTTCACGGTATTTGATCCATGGATTCATAGCTTGCCACGCATTGCATCGAGATATGCGACTACTTCATAAAGACCGGATATCTTATGTATATGTTCTCGCGGAAGCCCATTAAAATAATCATTTTGGTGATCGAGCCATGCGCGGGCAGCTGCTTCATCATCGCCTACATTAGCGAGAAGGCTTCTGTACATTCTTATTAATAACAGTGCTATTTCGCCTTCTTTTGAGTAGGGATCAATACGTCCTCCGGCTTGATAGAACCTAGATAATTTTGCTGCGCTGAAACCGAGAATGATTTCAAGCTCTTTTCTCGTGAAATGGCAGAGTTCAGCTATTTTCGCTACGGCATTCCACAGGATAATAGCTTTATCATAGGCCTCATACTGTTTGTGATTACTCATAACAGCCCCCTTTTATATGAAAATATAATGCAAAAATATTCCATATGCAATGAATCTGAGGCTAAAATAGACAAAAAACTTGGCTTAGTGCACAATATTTCAAAGGAAAGCACATAAAAAAGCAATATTTTCTTGATTTGCCCGCATTTTATCAGGAATATGGTGATTTGCCCGTATTTTTTGAATTTTGCACAAATTTCTTTATACTTCGGATATAACTACCGCATTGTTTAGGAGCACATATGCAAAGAGTGGCCATGGGATATCAAGCACTAGTTGAGATGTTTGAGCTTAAGGTGATTCCACATTACCGCGCTTCCTATATTCGTAAACATGGAGCAGTGAAAGTCGCTTCTGATCATAGTAGGGAAGAGTATGAATACCCAAAAAGTTATCAAGTCGAAGATATACATGATCCCCTAGCTCAGCTTGAATTCGCTTTGAAATATGATGGTTTCAATCTAGAAATCATGAAATCCGTATTTGAGAGAATTGAGAAAGAATGTCTATGCAAATGGGTACAGAGTAAACCAAATGGAAGATTTAATCGTATAGTGTGGTTTTTATATGAATGGTTGTTTGATGAAGTGCTGGACCTGGAGGATATTAAGCGAAGAGACTATGTGCATGTGTTAGATCCAGCACTGTATTTCACAGGTGAGCCTATTAAGAGTAGGAGACATGGCGTTAACAATAACCTGCTCGGCAATAGAATATTCTGCCCAATTATCAGACGAACAAAATTATTAGAAAGTTATATTGGCAAAGAGCTAGACAAGAAAACTCTAAATATTGTTAAAAAATATGATCCAAAGGTGATTGATAGGGCTAGCAATTATCTGTTAACGAAAGAAACGATGTCGTCATATCAAATTGAGCGTGAGCAACCAGATAAGGCTAGATTAACAAAATTCATAAACCTGCTCGAGCGAATTGAAAAAATTAATGAAATCACAAAAGATATCTTGATTGAGTGTCAGAACATTATCGTTGACCCTCGTTTTGTAGACAGTGATTATCGACAGACACAAAATTATGTGGGTGAAAATATTAATATCTACCTTCAAAAAATACATTATATTTCGCCTAAGCCATCTGATATACAAGAGTTAATGGATGGTTTATTGCTAACCCTCAAAAGTGTACAACAATCAGAATGTCATCCGGTATTAATAGCAACAGCGATATCATTTGGATTTGTTTTCTTACACCCTTTTGAAGATGGGAATGGCCGGCTGCATCGCTTCTTAATCCACTATATTCTAAAAAAACTAAAGTTTTCTCCAGACGGAATAATTTTTCCAATATCGGCTATCATGTTGCAGAAAATTGCCGAGTATGATCGTGCTCTTGAAATGTTTTCTAAGCCACTAATGGAAATTGTTACAGATTATGAACTCGATAATAATGGTGTTTTAACAGTAGGCGAAAATACAAAAGTATATTATCAGTACATCGATTATACTGTGTTTGCAGAGTATCTATTCCAATGTATTGAAGAAACAATAGATTCGCATTTAAAGGGTGAGTTAGACTTTATTGTTAAGTATGATAGAACAAAACTTGCTATTCAGAGTGTTATTGATATGCCCGATAAAATAATTGATTTGTATATCAGGTGTATTCTACAAAATAATGGAAAGTTGGGAGATAAAAAACGTAAAAAACATTTTGAATTTTTAACAAAAGAAGAAGTTTCTGAGCTTACAGATATTGTTGTGAATAATTTTGAACTGGGATAGTCAAAAGTTGTCAGTTAGGTTGTAGTATGAATGAAAAAAATAGTAGTAAACTCCTCATCGGCGTTAGCCAGTGCTTATTGGGCGAAAAGGTCCGTTTTAATGGTGATCACAAGCGGGATCGCTATATTTGCGGTATGCTGAGTGACTATGCCGATTATCGGCCTGTGTGCCCAGAGGTGGCCATTGGCATGGGGGTGCCGCGTCCGCCCATCCACCAAGAAGGAAACCCAGAGGATCCAACCGTGGTTGGGGTGCAGGATAAATCCATTAATGTCACTAAGCCTCTTAAGCAATTCAGCAAACAATATGTGAAAGACTTGGATGAATTATCGGGCTTTATCCTCAAGAGCAAATCACCCACCTGCGGTATGGAGCGGATAAAGGTTTACCAGCATACGGGACAAGCGTTGCGAAATGGTATCGGTGTATTCGCCCGTGAATTAATAGCAGCCTATCCGTATTTGCCCATTGAAGAAGAGGGGCGGCTATGTGACCCCGTATTGCGGGAGAACTTCATTACCCGGATATTTGCTTATTACCGTTGGCAGCAACTCATGCTGACAAAGCCCAGCAAGAAAGACTTAGTCGAATTTCATACACGGCATAAATTATTACTGCGCTCCCATAATGAAGCAGGCTATCAACGCTTGGGTACATTAATGGCGGATCTCAAAGATATCAGCCTTACAGAATTAAAGCAGCAATACTTGGCTGAGTTCATGAGTACTCTCAAAACCCGTGCCAATGCCAAGAAACACGCTAATGTACTGTACCACATGTTGGGCTATTTGAAGAAGCATTTAGACCAACAGGACAAAGAAGAAATGGTCAACCTAATCGAAAGCTATCGCAAGGGAAAAGTGCCATTGGTGGTGCCAATTACCTTATTTAAACACCATTTTCGTCGTTTCCCTAATCCTTATATTGAACAACAATATTATCTCACACCCCATCCGGATGAATTAATGCTGCGTAATCACGTCTGAGCTATACGTTGGCCCACTGGGTGATGAAGCGCAGCCAGATAAAGATCCCGATGCCAAATAGAGTATAAGCGATGGTAGTCCAGAGAGGATTGACCCAGAGACCCGCACCTATCACACAGCCAATATAGTAGGTTAAGGGAAAGAAAAATGCTCCTAGACAACACCAAAGCACAGTCTTGCGGAAATAATCATGAAAGAATTGATTAAACACCAAGACAAAACTGACCCAAATACAAGCTAACCAATAAGGTGCGAGCGCCAAAGGCGCTAGGCCGTTGAATTGAACTAAGCCAGACTCTACAATCAACGAATCCACTAGCCAACCCGAAGCAGCTATTACAAGTAGCAGCAAAAATAATTTGCGCGAATAACCGGCTTTATAAAAACAATAACATTGCAAAAATATCACTGCCAACATCGGCACTAACCAACTATCTTTCTGTGTTGCTAAATTAATCCCTGCAAGCCAGATAAAGTAGTAACTAAACAAGGATGTTAAGTTGATAGTGAGTTTAGCTGGTTTAGCCATAATGTTCTGCCTTATGAAATAAAATTTGTAAGTCATTAATATGGCGTTGCATGAAGCCTGCTTGACAGTAGAGCAAATAGTAGCGCCACATACGAATGAACGCTTCATCAAAGCCTAATTGTTTCACCTGAGGCAAGACAGCCTCAAAGCGCTCATGCCAAAGCGCTAGAGTCTTAACATAATCATCCCCCAAACTATGAATATCAAGCACTTGTAGCGTAGTTTGCTTAGCAATATGCTGCATGATGACCGCTAATGAGGGCACGCAACCACCGGGGAAAATATATTTTTTGATGAAATCAACACTGCGTTTATATTCATCGTAAAGTTGATCGACAATGGTTATGCCTTGTAGCATGAATAAGCCGCCTGGTTTTAATAAATCACTGCACTGCTTGAAGTATGCGCCGAAGAATTTATCACCAACAGCCTCCACCATTTCGATGGACACAAGCTTATCATAACTACCCTCAAGGTCACGATAGTCACGTTGCAGCAGGGTCACTTTATCACTGACCCCTGCGTCTTTGATTCGTTGTTTGGCAAGTTTATATTGGGCATCAGAAATTGTTGTGGTAGTAATGCGACAGCCATAATTAGTGATGGCATAAATAGCAAAGCCACCCCAGCCAGTGCCAATTTCAAGAACGTGATCGTTTTCATTTAGCTGTAATTGCTGACATATCCGCTCAAGTTTGGCATCAGAGGCTTGCTCAAGGGTCATATCAGGAGACTTGAAGTAACCTGACGAGTACATCATTTTATCGTCGAGAAATAGCTGATAGAACTCATTGCTCAAATCATAATGGGCACGAATATTTTGTTTACTTTGGCTCACGGTGTTTTGTTTAAACAAATCTAATAAGCGATTGACGGCATTTAATACATGACCAAAACCGCCTTCGATTTGATTCAGGGTGCGGTAGTTTTTGAGGAATATTAAAAATAAATTCGCTAAGTTGTCGCAGTCCCACAAGCCATCAATGTAAGCTTTAGCAGTACCCACTGAACCACCCAGTAGCATTTTACGGTAGGCAAGGGGGTTGTTGATGGTAATGGTTGCAGTGAGTGTTGAGGATGCATCGCCAAAGTGACATTCCATCCCGCTATCGTTAAGTGTTAAGCGGCCGATAATAATATTATTCAAAAATTTCTTTAGCAGTTTGAAGCTTAGCTGAGAGGGATGCTTAGAGTTTACAGTGTTAGTGCGCGTGGTATCTTGCATAATAACCTCATGGATGACTGTAGAAAGGATTGCCTTTCAGGTAAATTTTTAGTGCTTGCCAATAAATGCCTACGATGACCTTCCAAGGCGAAAAAGGGTAACGCAGAAGTATTTTGTTGATGGAGGCTTGCTCCCAAGGCGCTTTTGTCAGCGCAAGGCTAGCAGTAAAATGCTTCTCATCGGATCGCCAATTTTCCATATGTACCATAAGACGGTCGGGGTGAATGGCAGTCTTAAGATGATAGTTATAGTCCATTTCAAGGAATGGTGAAACATGGAGTTTTTTTTCGAATCGGAAACTGCGATAATTGCCTTTGGTGATGGGGGAATCGAGAAAGTAACAATGGGTTTGGTGCCAGGGTGTATTTGTGACTTCTGCTAGCATTGCAATCGTGTTATCAGGTTTAATGATAAAGTAAAAAGACACAGGGTTAAATGCTACGCCGAGGTGGCGAAGTTGGGTTAATACAAACACACGTTCCTGTCCTGTCAACGAAAGTTTATCTTTTGCAGCATCAGTGAAGCGCTGTTTCAGGCTATCGCCCTCATAGGCACGTAAATACTTATTCTGCATGAAACGTAGCGCAGATGCTTTCACATTATCACAATACTTCAGTTGGCTGAATAGATTATCGAGCTCATCAAGCTCTAACAGCACCATAGCCATGGCGTACTTAAACCCATGTGGCTTGGGCATCAGTCGTCGATGTTGTAGTTGACCAAAGTACACTGCACTCTCTAGCATTGCCAATCAACTCCTAATAACTCAGCTACGTTAACAGCACTCCTCACCCCATCCTCATGGAAACCCTTACCCATATGTGCGCCACAAAAGAATAAGTCATGTTTGCCATTGATAGCTTGTAGGCCCTCTTGCCCTACTAAGGTTTTATCAGTATAAACAGGATGACGGTATTCAAGGTGCTTGATGATTTTATCCGCTGCTATCTCAACAGTTGGATTAACACTGACACAATAGTCTTTTTTTGCTGTCAGGCTCTGTAACTTATTACTGTAATAGGTCAAGGTTGGGGCGCACGCACTATTAGGGGTTAGCAGATAATTCCAAGCCGCGTAGGCGCGAGGCGTTGGCGGAAGCAAACGATTATCATGGTGGAGAATAACCTTGCTATGGTTATAAGAAAACTTCTCAAGCTGTTCAACTGCGGGCGTTGCTAAGTCGCCAAGAATAGCGCGTGCATCGTCCGCATGACAAGCAAAGACGACTTTATCAAAAGGGTGTAGGGAATTGTTATCATCGATTAACCGCCAGGATTCATTTTCACGGGTGATGCCAATGATTTTATGTTGCGTATTAACCTGGTGCACCCGAGACAACAACGGCTGGATATAGCGTTGTGAGCCGCCTTTTATAACATACCACTGCGGTCGCCTGATTAAATTAAATAAGTCATGATTCGCAAAAAACTGCAAAAAAAACTTCAATGGCATGGCTTTGGCGTCAACAATACCACTAGACCAAATGGCTGACACCATGGGTAATACATAATAGTGTTGTAATTCACGAAAGCCTTTATGGTACTCCAGATATTCACCTAACGTTATTTCTGGAATATTGCCGCTATCATTGAGTTTCAAACAGATGTGATTGAAATGCATAATTTGGCGCAGTAAACGCCAGTGCTTCGGCTTGAAAATATTGCCGCGCTGAGCAAATAAGCCGTTGAGTGAAGCACCGCTGTAATAATAATTCTCCGAAGAAGAGTACACACTAAAGCTCATATCACTAGCGGTATACTCAGTCTTGATTTCATCGAGTAACTTTAGAAACAGCGGGTAGGTTTTTTTGTTAAAGACAATAAAACCCGTATCAATAGCCAGACGGTCATTGCCTTCTTGTACGTGATGAGTGTGGGTGTGACCACCCACATAATCATTTGTCTCAAACAAGGTAACGTTGTATTTTTGCCCCAGTAAATAGCCTGCAGTGAGCCCGGCTATCCCTGAGCCGATGATAGCTATCCTTGTCATTTTCGTACCAGTGATTTTAATGCAAGTAGCCTTATTCTCAATGGCAATACAGCGATGAATCGTAATATTCCGACAAATAATGCCGGCGTGCGAATTTCTTGTTTGCCTTTTTTGATGCCGGCGACCATTTTTGCTGCGGCCTTATCCACTTCCATCAACATAGGCATCGGAAAATCGTTTTTGTCTGTCAGAGGTGTTTTGACAAAACCGGGATATATCACGCTGACACGAATACCTTCATCTAACAAATCTAAACGTAAGCTATCAAAAAAATATTTAATGCTTGCCTTACTCCCGCCATAGGCTTCAGCGCGCGGTAAACCGACATAGGCGGCGCTACTGGACATGGCGACACAATGGGGTGTTTCAGAACGTCTCAGTACCGGCAGGGCTTCCTCCAATGTGTAAGCCATGCTGAGGAAATTGATTTTTTGCATGTATTCGACAGTTTCAGCACGGAATTGTTTGACATCAATATAGTGACAATCACCGGCATTCATGATCAAAATATCAATGCCACCTAAAGCTGCGACTACGGCATCGCAGGCTTGACGATGTTGTTCTTTTTGCATGATATCAAAAGGAATACTGTGAACACGATCTGGCGCTAGGGCCACTAACTCGTTTAATTTGTCCGTATTACGAGCACTCACAGCAATGCGGGCGCCTTCGTTAATGAGCGCGTTGGCCAGGGCATAGCCGATACCGGATGATGCGCCGGTTAGCCAAATGCGCCGTTGTGTAAAATCATGGGGTTTCATGTTGTGGGCTCCTTGCCTCATCGATAATTCGTTGTGGGACCCGTTTTAGATCCCAGATAATACCAAGCTTCTCCATTATGGCGAGGAGATAAAATGTCAAATCAAACTGCCACCAGCGAAACCCTTGTTGTGCTGTCGCTGGATAGCGATGGTGATTATTATGCCAGCCTTCGCCAAAGGTTAGCAGGGCTAGGAACCAATGGTTGCGACTATCATCATCGGTTTGATAGATTTTTTTGCCGAAATAGTGGGCGAGAGAGTTAATAGACAGTGTCACATGCAAAGACACAACACTAGAGATAAAAAAGCCCCATACGAGTAGCTGCATGCCATTGGTATGTAATGCTGGCGCGAATAAATATAATAGATGACCGATGATGAATAATCCCACGGCTAAGACTACAGGCACCAGAATATCATAGCGGTCTAACCAGACTAGTTCAGGGTATTGCTGCCAATCCTTCACCCGCCCTCTGTCGAAAGAAAAATTGCCTTTAGATAGGAACCACCCCATATGGCTCCAGAGATAGCTGTGTTGCTTCGGTGAATGAACGTCTTCGGGCTGGTCGGATTGTAAGTGGTGGCTGCGATGGTGAGCTGACCACCATAGGGGGCCACGCTGAATGGCGGTTTCGCCAAGCATTGCGAACAGGAATTGCCAGATACGATTAGTACGGTAAGTTTTATGGGAAAAGTAACGGTGATAAAATGCGCCGATGCTAAAGATTCTGACAGCATAGAGGCTGGCTGCGACCCACAAGGCTGTCGCGCTGTAACCGGTAAAAAATACCCCCAGGCAAGCGACATGTAAGAAGATAAAAGGAATAACTCGGAACCAATCGATAGCGTCTTTTTGTTCAGGAGGGAAGGGTGCCTGCTCATGGGCATCAATCCATTGGCGAAGTGTCCTTAATAGCTTACGCATAGATATCCTCTGAGTTGTTACATTTGTTCTGAAGCGGCATTACGGTAGACTAGCTTAACGTTAAAACCAGCCAGAGGGAAGGGCTAGGGTAGCGTGTAATTATTAGCAATGGATAGCTTCACTAAGCTATATAGTAACGCCTCAAATTGCCAAAATAATGATGGGAATTACCAAGATGCCAGCAAGATATTCTATCCTCATTTGTCAGCGGCTCTTACTAGCTTAGCCGGGAGCTGCTGAATCTCCAGCGCTTTACTTGCCAAATCCTAATCTGCGTCTATAGTTGATTTATAAGTCACTGATTTTAAAGGGAGTTCAAAATATGAACGTTAGGGGCATTATCAAGGCAATGACTATCACTGCTGCAGCAATGACGTTGGCGGCCTGTTATTATCAACCACTGCAACCCAAGCAAATGGCCGAATCGAATAAGGTAAAAGTCTATTTTTCAGGTGATCATTATCCTTCAGGCTATCAAACTGTGGGGCCTTTGATGGTAAAAATGAACTATCCATTTGAGGGTAGCTGGGTAACCGTGGATCCAGCGCTTGACCGTTTCAAGCAAAAAGTCCTCTGGCTGGGCGGCAATGCGGCTATCGATGTTAAATGCTCGAAGACGCCTGCACACTCTATCATCGATTACCATACAGGTAGTGTGAAATTAGCCTGCTCTGGCCTGGTGGTTAAATATCCAACAGATGAGACATTATACAGGCATTAATAGCCTCTGCAAAAAAGATTATCTGATAATTACCTCCCGAAGCCCGGTGCCTTAGGGCACCGTCTCCCGAAGCTCGTAGAGCGCAGGGAGATAGCTCCAGCCTTATACTTGACCAGAATGCCAAAATCCCCTATCTTCCCCCACCTTAGTGGTTTGCGGGGATACTGCCATGAGCCAGACAATTATTGAATTTTCCGACATCAGTAAAGCCTTTGATGATGAACCGCTATTCACCGGCTTTAATCTCGCCATAGAGCGGGGCGAGTTCTTTACCCTATTGGGGCCCTCGGGTTGTGGTAAAACCACCCTGCTGCGCATGGTAGCGGGTTTTAGCACCCCTGATGAGGGGCGCGTGTTGATTGATGGCAAAGACGTCACCCGATTATCCCCTCAGGCGCGCCATGTGCACACAGTGTTCCAGAGTTATGCTTTGTTTCCCCATTTAGATCTGTTTGAAAATGTGGCCTTTGGCTTGCGTTGTCAGGGAGTGCCTGACGGTGAGGTGAGTGTTCGAGTCACTGAAGCCCTAGAAAGAGTCAAACTGGGGGATTTGAGCCAACGCTTACCCCATCAATTGAGTGGGGGACAGCAGCAGCGGGTCGCGATTGCTCGGGCGGTGGTGAATCGCCCCTTGGCCTTATTGTTGGATGAGCCCTTGGGGGCCTTGGATTACCACCTGCGCAAAACCATGCAAATTGAATTAAAACAATTGCAACGCCGGCTAGGCATTGCCTTTGTATTTGTGACCCACGATCAAGAAGAAGCGCTTTCGTTATCCGATCGGGTAGCTGTATTGCACGAAGGCAAATTACAACAGCTAGATACGCCGCGCAAAGTCTACGAAGAACCCAGCAATCTCACGGTTGCGCAATTTATTGGTGAAACAAATATTTTTCCTACCACAGTGTTAGCTGAACAAGAGCAGCGCATGACGGTCACTATCGAAGACCGCAAATGGGTGGTTGATAACAAAAATGATTTTGCAGTGGGTGAGAAAGTCAATATCCTTATCCGGCCTGAGGATTTGCGTGTATGGGACGAAAACGAAGTGGATGATACAACAGATATGTTCCATGGTCGGGTTGAGGAAGTGATTTACAAAGGCTCCACGGTAGATTTATGTGTGCGCTTAGATGGTGGCAAATTATTATATGCTACGGAGTTCTTCGATGAAGATGATGATACGCTAGTTTACAGTATTGGCGAGCGGGTTTGGGTCAATTGGATTTCTGGCTGGGAGGTTATCTTGCCCCATGAAGCCTGATACCTATTTTAAACGTTTCTCGGTGACAGTGGTCAGCCTGTGGTTGGGCTTGTTTGCCCTCGGGGCATTCCTATTGGTGATTAGTGTTAGCTTCTTAAGTCACAGCAATGATGAATTAATCACGGGTCCTATCACACTGGCAAATTATGCCGCATTAGCGGATATGATTTATGTGAAAATATTTTTGCGCTCCCTATTGTTAGCGGGGAGTTGTACGGTGATGAGCTTAGTTTTGGGTTATCCGTTTGCCTATCTGTTGGCGCGGGCACCGGAGAAAATCAAAAACACTTTATTATTGTTAGTGATTATTCCATTCTGGACCAGTTCCTTGGTGCGCAGTTATGCCATTGTCGCACTGCTGAAAGCCCAAGGGATCCTCAACACGGTATTATTGAGTTTAGGCATTATTCATCAACCCTTGCAATTATTGTTTACCGATACGGCAGTGATGATTGGTTTAGTTTATAACCTGTTGCCATTTATGATTTTGCCTCTGTATGCCAATCTTGAGCGTTTTGATATGAATTTGGTGGATGCTGCTAAGGACTTAGGTGCCAGTAGTTGGCGCATTTTAACGCGCATAATTATTCCCATCTCCATGCCTGGCATCATGGCGGGTTGTATTCTGGTGCTGTTGCCGGCTATGACGTTGTTTTATATCCCCGATCTCTTAGGTGGGGCAAAATCGATTTTGCTGGGTAATCTCATCCAGATGCAATTCTTGTCTGCCCACAATTGGCCGTTGGGTGCGGCATTAAGTGTAGTGCTGACGGCATTTACTGGAATATTGGTGTTGGTATACCGACGTTATTCCACCGAACAAGATAGGCAGGATTTCGTATGAAGACACTGCTCAAATCAAGTTATCTCGCCGCCATTTATCTATTTCTCTATTTACCGATCATTGTCTTAATGGGCTTATCATTTAATGATAGCCGCCACTCGCTTCTGTGGCACGGATTTACCCTGCATTGGTATCGTGCGTTGTTTCATGATCATGACTTGTGGATTGCAGCGGGGCATTCATTATTACTTGGCTTGCTGGCAGCAATTATTGCGACCTGTATTGGAGCGCTGGCGGCAGTGAGTCTCTACCGATATCGTTTTTTGGGCAAAAATATTTTGAATGGTTTGGTTTTTTTATTGATTGTGGTGCCGGATATTGTATTAGGGATAGCCTTGTTATTACTGTATAACCAATTGCATTTGACCTTGGGCTTCTTTAGCTTATTGTTCGCTCATATAACGTTTTGTATACCCTTTGTGGTGGTGATATTAACGGGCCGGCTTAGCACTATCGACCGCAATATGTTTTTGGCAGCTAAGGATCTCGGTGCGACAGAGTTTACGATTATCCGACGGGTGGTATTACCCTTACTCATGCCTGGGATCTTTGTCGCGCTGCTGTTGAGTTTTGCGTTGTCTTTTGATGATGTGGTGGTGAGTTACTTTGTTTCAGGCCCCGAATACGAAATTCTGCCCCTACGGGTCTATGCCATGGCCCGTCTGGGGGTGAAGCCAGAGCTCAATGCCCTCTGTTCGGTTATCTTTTTGGTAACGTTGTTTGCCGCAGTGGGCTCCCAACTACTTGGGCGGAAAAAAGCATGAAGTGGTTATTGCTGTTAAGTCTGCTATTGAGCGGTGTTGTTCACGCATCCGAGGTGCTGAATATCTACATCTGGGCGGATGATATTCCAGCAGAAGTTATTCATCAATTCGAAAAAGACACCGGCATCAAAGTTAATATCGCGGAATATGACTCGAACGAAACCATGTACGCGAAAATCAAAGCAGCTCGCAGTTCCCGCTACGATATTATCTTACCCTCCAGTTATTATGTGGAGCGCATGGCGAGGGAAGGGATGTTAGAACCTCTAGATACTAAGCGTCTTAGCAATTACGGCAATCTTAACGCGCAATTTATTAAACCGGCTTATGATCCGAACATACCCCATTCCATTCCCTATCTTTGGGGGGTGACAGGCATATTTGCTAATCGGCAGTATTTTGATCCCGAGGCGATCAGCAGCTGGAACGATTTATGGCGACCAGAGTACAAGGGGCAATTATTGCTATTGGATGATGCCAGAGAAGTGTTTTCTATGGCTTTGTTGGCGTTGGGTTATTCGCCTAACGATACTGACTCAGCCCATATCAAACAAGCCTTTGATAAACTTGCCGCGTTAAAGCCTAATGTCCGTGTATTTGCCGTTGAGGCAGCGCCTTCTATCATCAATGATGCTGATGCCACGGTAGGTATGGTGTGGAACGGCGATGTTTATCAAATTCATGATGAAAATGCCAATATTGATTTTATTTACCCGAAGGACGGTTTTGTTATATGGAGTGACGATTTAGCTATCCTCAAAAATGCCCCTCACAAAGCCAATGCCTATAAATTTTTAAATTATCTATTGCGAGCCGACGTTGCGGCAAAATGCAGTGAGTACCAAGGTTATGCTACGGCGAACTTAGCGGGCCAACACGTATTACCCAAAGACATGCAAAATAACCCGACGATATTTCCCCCAGCAAGCACGCTGAAACACGGTCAATTTCAGCGTGATGTGGGAGATGAGGTGTTAGCAGTCTATGATCGCTACTGGCAGCAATTGAAATTGCTCTAGTAGGTCTGTAACCAATCGATATTACAGATCCCTTCTGCCACATAGCCAACAGTACCAGCATAGTAGGTCGAATTGTTATAGCGCTTGATGACGTCAAAGTTTTTGTAAGTCAACAAGTGTGGGCCACCATAAGGCTCAATGATAGAGGCTTCTAACTCAGGATAGGGCAGGGGACCGCCGTTCTTGTTGCGCACACCCATGGCTTGCCACTGGGATACTTTGAGTTTGTTTTCTTTGCCCATTAATGCCGTATCAAAGCCTGGGGGCACTTGGACTTCAATATCCCAAGGTTCACCGGTTTGCCAGCCGTTTTGTAGTAAGTAATTGGCAATGGAAGCAAATACGTCGGCGTGGTTTTTCCAAATATCTTTGTGACCATCACCGTTGTAATCTACAGCGTATTTATACCAGCTTGAGGGTAAGAATTGTGGGTGACCTGATGCACCAGCCCACTCGCCTTTGAAGGATTTTAGATCAATATGACCGTCATTTAAGATCTTTAATGCAATCATCAATTGTTTACGAAAGAATGCACCGCGTCGTTGGTCGTAGGCTAAAGTTGCCAGTGATTGAATGACCGGGAAGCTTCCCAAATAATTACCGTAACTGGATTCAATTCCCCACAGGGCTGTGATCATACACGGACTCACACCATATTCTTGGCCAACCTGTTCTAGTAGAGGTTGGTATTTTTTATAGTATTTTTTGCCTAACTTTATCCGGTAGGCATCGCCGCGGGTGTTGCGGTATTTAATATAGGTAAGCCGTTTTTCGGGTTGGCGTTTGTCCAAGTTTAAGGTTTTGCGGTGGGGTTGTTTAATGCCAGCAAAAGCTTCATCAAATACTTCGGGGCGAATGCCATTGGCGAGGGCTTCTTTACGCACTTGTTGTACCCATTGATTCCACGGGGGACGCGGGTCGCTGTTAGTTTCTGCCAATAACAGGCTGGGGAAGAGAATAGCGCTAATAAATAAGCTGATTATTACTTTTACTTTCATCGTGTTCTCACAAGTAGTGGTTTTGCATAAGTGTAGTCGAAGATCACGAACCAGGCAGATCTTCGATGGTTTTTAAATACAGTGAGGCTGCGATCAAACAGCAGATACAACCGATACTAATGCTGATGATACTCGCTATAGCCGATAATACGGGACTGTTGGTCAAATCAAACAGGGCGATGATAGCCCCAAAAACCAGGCCAAAGGCGCCAATCAGAAGTAGAAACATCATCGTTTCGTGATCATAATCCTTTTTGGTCATGTTGTTCTCCTTGTCTGTCTCTATGAGTATAGTCGCAAATAATGTTATGATGCGGCCTTTTTTAAGGGTAGGCATCCATTGATGGGTCCAGTTATCGTTATTCCTGCATATGAGCCCCAGGCTGTTTTGATTAGTCTTGTCCAAGCGTTGATCAATGACGGGTGCTCAGTGATTGTTGTGAATGATGGTTCTTCCCTGGATTGCCAGCCGATTTTTGCCCGCCTTAAGGCTTTGCCAAATGTTGTGGTGCTAAGTCATGGGGATAATCAGGGCAAAGGGGCAGCGCTTAAAACCGGATTTCGCTATTTTCTTGAGAATTTTGCGGCAGTTTCGCCAGGTGTTGTAACAGCAGATGCAGATGGTCAGCATTTAGTGCCGGATATTCGTCATATTGCCCAATCCCTTGCAGCTAACCCAACCCATTTATACCTTGGGGTGCGGCGACTCAAACACAACAAAAAACTGCCGCTGCTCAATCGTTTAGGAAATTTATTCACCCGTAATATCTTTGAGTATTTGTTGGGTAAAACCATTTCGGATACCCAGACCGGCCTGCGAGGTATTCCGGCGAGGTATTTGCTGACCCTGTTGGGTGTACCGGCCAGTGGTTTTGATTTTGAGTTAGACGTGTTGGTGGAGGCGACCAATCGTCAATGGCCTATCGATGAAGTGCGCATTCAAACTGTCTACGAAAAGCAAGCTCGCTTGCTTGATGTGCTGAAAGACAATATCAAAATCTTTGTTGTCTTTATTCGTTTCTCGGCTGTAGCACTATGTTCAGCGGGTTTGGATTATGGTTTATTTTCGTTGACGTATTTTTACACCCAGAATATTCTCACCAGCACGATTACTGCACGGGTATGTTCGAGTATTTTTAATTTTACCGGTAGTCGCTTGATCACCTTCCGTTCCAAGGGCAATGTGGTGCATGAAGCGGTGAAATATTTCTCGTTAGTGGGTTTGTTCATGGTGCTCTCATACACCGTGGTAAGCAGTATTACCCATTTGTTGGGGATCAGCGCCTATATCAGTAAGCTTCTTGGCGAAGGATTATTGTTCTTCGCCAGTTTCGCGATTCAGCATTTTTTGATTTTTAATACCAAAAAAGACTCCTCCCAAAACTAGCCTTTAAATGGTTTTAGCTTCTTTGGCACCAAAATGTTTTTGAGTTTGACATACTGGGGTAAGCCATTCTTATACGGCGGATAAGCTTCGCCTTTGATTAATGGCTGTAAATAGTCACGGCATTTTTGCGTGATACCAAAACCATCCCGAGTAATGTAGCTGCGGGGGATTGCTTTCTCCACATTAGCAACTTTATCAAGCGGTGCCTCACCAATGCCCCAGCGATAAGTTTTACCGGGTTTACGTTCAATGGTGAGCATGATGCCATTCTTGCCTTTGAGTGCGGCTTTGATAGCCGCTTGGCCGAGTTTATAGGCTTGTTCTACATCCGTGGCTGAGGCGATATGTCTGGCAGAACGCTGCAGGTAATCCGCCACTGCCCAGTGATATTTATAGCCCAGTTCGGCTTTAACCAGTTGGGCGATAGTGGGGGCAACGCCGCCTAATTGAGTATGACCGAAGGCATCTTTAAGACCGGCATCAGCAAGGAACTTACCGTCTTTATCCCGCACACCTTCAGAGACAACAATGGCACAATAGCCGTATTTTTTGACGCATTTATCCACCTTGGCGAGAAATTGGGTTTGGTCAAAGGCAATTTCCGGGAACAAAATAATATGGGGCGCGTCACCGTCATGTTGTGCCGCCAGACCACCGGCCGCAGCAATCCAACCGGCGTGGCGACCCATGACTTCCATAATAAACACTTTGGTTGAGGTTTCACACATGGAAGCAACGTCGAGTCCTGCTTCAGCGATGGATACCGCTATGTATTTCGCCACGGAACCGAAGCCCGGACAATTATCAGTGATAGGTAAATCATTGTCGACGGTTTTGGGGATCCCGATACAAGTAATGGGGTAACCCATGGCTTCACTCATCTGTGCGACTTTGTGGGAGGTATCCTGGGAGTCACCGCCACCATTATAAAAGAAGTAACCGATGTTGTGGGCTTTGAAGACTTCGATCAAGCGCTCATACTCGGCTTGGTTTTCATCCAGGCCTTTTAATTTATAACGACAAGAACCAAAAGCGCCACCTGGGGTGTGTTTGAGTCCAGCAATAGCTTTGGCGGTCTCTTTACTGGTGTCGATAAGTTCCTCATGCAATGCCCCAAGAATACCATTATGCCCGGCATAGACTTTGCCGATTTTATCCTTGTGAAGCCGCGCGGCTTCAATCAAACCACAGGCACTGGCATTAATGACCGCCGTCACTCCACCGGATTGGGCATAAAAAGCATTTTTTTTGGACATGTCATGACTCCCTCA
The DNA here is from genome assembly GCA_002709565.1 of Legionellales bacterium. Lineage (GTDB taxonomy): Bacteria > Pseudomonadota > Gammaproteobacteria > UBA1113 > UBA1113. The sequence goes on from PAPY01000022.1 coordinate 27,419, forward strand.
ATAGATTTGGCGGCATTATAGGGGGTGGAGAGGCTATTGGAAAGTATTGGCACTTAACCTGTTATATTATGCTGAAGTTCGCATTTTTTGCGTTATTTTATGCTGATATTCGCCTTTCTAGGCTTATCTTATGCTGATATTCGCATTATTGGGTTTATTTCATGCTGATTTTCGCATTTTGAGGATCAGCATCTTAACTCAATGAATAATCTAAGAACTATCTAATAAACTATATCAAAATGCTAATTTTTCACAGAAACTTTGAAAAATCAACATTTCATTATAGTTAATTCCTCGTGGTTGCTATACTATAAATAGATTTTTTCAAATTATCTGGGAAAAAAATACAATGGACTATAGTAAAAAAGGCTTGGCAGGCCTAGGAGCAGTTGAACGGGCCCGCTTAGCTGAAATTTTGCGCATTAATAAGCCAGTTATTGATATCACAACCAGTGCGAAGCTCTGGAAAATGGATCGTGTGCGCGCGGCTAAAGTGTTGTCACGGTTTAGCCGTAAGGGGTGGCTCAATCGCATTGCGTCGGGTAGTTATGTGCCAGTTCCTTTGAGTGCTACCCGCGCAGAGATTGTTGCAGAAGATCCCTTCGTCCTTGCGCAAGAACTATTCTCTCCTTGCTATATCAGTGGGGAGGCGATGGCAAACTATTGGGGATTTACGGAACAGCTTTTTCGCACAATGACAGTAATGACTGAGCGAACTATTCGACCACAAAAGCAGACGATTGCAGGCATCGAATACATACTATATACCTTACAGCCTAACTACTTTTTTGGATTAGAAAAAATTTGGTATGGCAATGTGTCAGTCAATATTCCTGATCCAACACGTACGGTAATTGATTTGCTGTTATTTTCAAAGCTCTGTGGTAGTCTTCGATTTATCAATGATGTATTAATCAATTATTTCAACTCAGACTATAAAGATATAAATTTATTGATCAATTATCTTGATAAGGCGGGAAGTGGGGCAGCAATTAAACGCTTGGGGTTTCTTGTTGAGCTTAATTTTCCCGGTGAGTCAAAATTACTTGAGTACTGTAACAACAATCTAACGAGCGGCTATATTAAGCTGACTAGCGGACAAGAATGTTCTGTCTTGATCAGCCGATGGGGACTATGGGTGCCAAAATATTGGAAGGATAAATTCAATGATAAGCAAACAAGAGGTCTTTGAGCAAGCGAACATAAACAATCTACCCGCAAATACTATCGAAAAAGATTATGTTTTGAACTGGGTGTTAGCTGGTATAGCAGCATCAAATATATTACACGGCAAATGGATATTTAAGGGCGGTACGTGTCTTAAAAAATGCTATTTTAAGAGTTATAGATTCAGCGAAGATCTTGACTTTACTATAATTGATTCTGAGTTTCTTGATGTTCAAAAGTTAGTAATACAATTTGGCGATATAGCTACCTGGATATATAACCATTCAGGTATTGAGGTCCCACACGATAAAATTTCATTTGAAAAATACAATAATCCTAGAGGTAATTTGGCTATTGATGGCAAAATACCTTTCAAGGGTCCTTTGCAGAGACGAGGGAATTTTCCCACAATTAAACTAAATTTAACCTTGGATGAAATTTTGGTTGAAAAGCCCATACAAGTCAAAGTCTACCACCCATATTCAGATGGAAATATTTTGATAGATAGCGTGTATTGTTATTCACTTGAAGAAATTTTTGCAGAGAAGCTGAGGGCTTTATTAGAGAGGATGAGTCCGAGAGACTTGTATGATGTAGTGAACTTATTTTTCGATGAAAGGTGGGAGATAAAACATGACAATGTGCTATCAATCTTAAAAAAGAAATGTCATTTTAAAAATATTGCAGTTCCGACCCTCGAACAGGTGGAGGCTTCTCCTGATAAGCGAGATTTGGTGGCTGACTGGAACGACATGCTATCACATCAGATTGCGGATTTAGAGTCTTTTGAACATTACTGGGAGCGTTTACCCACAGTGTTTAATTGGTTGTTTTCAGAAGGCAACGTTTAGAATACGGGCAGTGGCCTGGTGGTTTGCTTGTTTTGATTGTCATCACAGGCTATCATTGGCGACAGTTTGGTGTTAAAGGCAACCACATGCACATCCACATCATGGGAATTTGCGGGACCTTCATGGGAGGCATCGCCGTATTGGCAAAGCAGCAGGGCTTTCATGTCACAGGCTCTGATGCGAATGTCTATCCGCCCATGAGCACCCAGCTCGAAGAGCAGGGGATTGAGTTGATGGAAGGTTTTAAGCCCGCGAATCTTGAGCCTCGTCCCGATATGGTTATCATCGGCAATGCCATTTCCTGTGGTAATCCAGAAGTTGAAGCGGTGCTAGATAAGGGCTTGCCCTATACCTCTGGACCACAATGGTTGGCAGAAAATCTTTTACGTGACCGCTGGGTATTGGCCGTATCAGGCACCCACGGTAAAACCACGACGAGCAGTATGTTGGCATGGATACTGGAATATGCCGGTCTAAAGCCCGGTTTTTTGATTGGTGGTGTGGCACAAAATTTTGGTATTTCGGCCCGCATGGGGGATGCGCCATTTTTTGTTATCGAAGCTGATGAATATGACAGTGCCTTTTTTGATAAACGCTCTAAGTTCATTCATTATCGACCGCGCACATTAACCGTTAATAATTTAGAATTCGACCATGCGGATATTTTCAGTGACCTTGCACAAATCCAACAACAGTTTCATTATTTGATTCGCACAGTGCCTGCCAGTGGCTTAGTGATTGCTGGGCTTGATGATGCTATTAAGGCGGTTCTCGATAAAGGCTGTTGGAGTGAAGTACAAACCACAAGTCTTGATGAGGGTACGTTCACGGTAGCAAATTGTGATGCCGACGGCAGCAGCTTTGATGTTGTCTGTGAGGGTGAGTCCGTTGGCCGTGTTGAATGGCCATTGCTGGGCAAACACAATGTCAGTAATGCCCTGAATGCCATTGCGGCTGCTCGCCATGCGGGTGTACTAGTTAAACAAGCTTGTGATGCCTTAAATCAATTTGTGAATGCCAAGCGCCGCCTTGAAGTGCTAGGTGTGATTAACGGTGTTACTGTCTATGATGATTTTGCCCATCATCCGACGGCGATAGCGTCTACTGTAGAGGGCCTACGGGCTCGAGTGGGCAAAGAACGTATTTTTGCCGTCGTGGAATTTGGTTCTTATACTATGAAGCAAGGCGTGCACAAAGAGTCTGTGATGGCAGCGTTAAGTGCGGCAGATGAAATTATTCTTGCTCGCCCAGAACACGATTGGGGCTTGGATGCACTTGCCAAAACCAGCAAAGTCCCGGCCACAGTCCATGACAGCGTCGACAGTATCATTGATACCCTGGTGACCCAGACTCACCCAGGGGATCATATACTTATAATGAGTAACAAAGGTTTTGCCGGCATTTATGCCAAACTATTGCAACAATTAACAACTAAAGCGGAGAATTAACTATGGCTTACGAATCACCACCCATCGTTTTCACTAAACAAGGCGCTTTCTTGGGGCTCGCTGCTTATATCGTCCTCGCAGCTATTGTTGCGGCGGTGTTTGTTTAAGTGGCTAATTTTATAGCAGGTCGCTGTATATTAGAGCTTCAGGACTGGCAAACCAAAAATATCCAAGAAGCGGTTGAAAAAGCTGAAGCCAAGCATGCCAAGTTCATTGAACATAGCCGGGTTGTTGATTGGGTTGACAGTTGGGCGACTGATAATGAAATGAAGCAACCAGAGTGATATCGATATCTATCAAACAAACGAGTAGCAGCCTCACTTCCTAGATATGTGATTATCATTTTATTAACCTATTGAAAATAAACAGTTTTTTATTATTATATGTCCCAATTTGGCGGTATGGGTGATATGCGCTATACTCTCTAAACGTCCCAAATTGGCGATTTAATCAATGAAAGTAGCTTACCGAGACAGCATCGAATATAAAGCCCTCCAGCTGGTCGAAAAATCAGCTGACAGGGTGTTATTGCGCAAAGACTTTTCTCACCTAGGGAGTTATCGCCAAGTCAGTCGAGCTCTCAAAAAACTTATCGAAAAAAAACGACTTGTTAAAATTGGCCATGGGATCTACGCTAAAGCTTATGAATCAAAGTATCTTGATGTTCCTCTTATTGAAGGGGGCTTTGATATTGCCGCAAGGGAAGCATTGAATCGCATGGGAGTTGACTGGAAGCCAGGAAGTGCAGAAGAAGCTTATAACGCCAGACAAACTCAGCAAGTACCAGTACAAAATGTCGTTCGCCTCAAGAGTCGCTTAAGACGTAAAATTACTTACGTGAATCGACAGCTTTATTTTGAAGGTAATGCTAATGCTCGATGAACAAAATTTACAAGATCTATCTTACGCCACTGGCGCTTTATTAGGATTACACCAATCTGCCGTCACAAAAGATTTTTATTTGACCAAAGCTATTAAAGCGTTGACAAATTTTCTCTAAATCCAGCGGCTCCTGCTGAGCTTGTAGTCTGAATTGCTACTCTAAACCCTCACTCCCTCACCAACAACACTCCTTGCTCCCACTGGCTGGTTTTGATGCTCCTGGGTTTTTGTAGCAACGGTAAGGTTACTTTGCGCAGGGCAAAGCCATCTAACTCGTCGCGCAAGATATCAACCGCAGACTCAGCATTGGCAGGTTGTTGGTGATGGTGGGGGAGGTATTTGTGTGGTCCCACTTTATGGTAACCAATGGTGCTGTAGAGTAGCGGTGTTTTACTGTCGCGTAATTTAGTATTGGCTTGCCAGACATTTAAGACTAAGACGTAGTTTTTGTCCGTGGCGGGTTTGGTGAAAATCGCAATAGGTTTTTTGCCGAGAAAACGCGGTGTAATGATAGAGATACGCTGCATTTTGTTAGCATCGGTAATGCGATTAATAAAGGTAATGGCTGTGGGCTGTGGTTCTTCGAGCCAACCTTGACGGGTTAAGTGTTTGGCGATAATGGGTAAAGGCACTTGCCACTGGGCATTCATCAGTGCGACGGGTTTGCCAAACCAATTTTGGCCATAAGCCAGCACACCTTGTTGTCCTTGCCACCATTGTTGAGTAGACGTGGTTGTCTGCGGCCATTTCGGTGCATAATTATAATCCTTATGAGACTCATGGATACCATCAAGTCCTACAACCACAAGTAACGAAACGATACTAATGGTAATAAAGCGAAAATTCGCTAATTTCGGCGTTGGGTAACGTCGGTAGCTGATGGTAGCTAAACTCAGCACACTGCTTGCCAACAACAACCCTGCGGCAATATCCGTCAACCAGTGGTAACTTAAATATATCCGCGAGACAAATATTGCTAAACAAATTAAACAGATCACTGCCGTGATAAAACGATGCCATTGTCGTGACAAGTGTTGGCAAACAAGCACTCCCCAAAGCCCATAAAAAATCACACTAAACGTCGCATGACCGCTGGGGAAGGAATCATTGCCCATGCTGCCAGGGCGGGGTGAGTGGATCAGATGTTTCATGGCCAGTGCGACAACCAAGGTGATACCAATAGCGCCTATCCAATGCAAGGCGGTGCGCCATTGGCGGATGAAACACAGGTAGGCAAAGATAATCAGCGCGACCGTCAATAAGGAATACTTCCAGCCAAACAGACTAATACTAGCCATAACACTCGCCACCTGGGGGTGATAAATGGTTTTGGCGAAGTAGGCTAAGCCACTATTAAAATGAGTCAATATACCTTGGTTTAACACGCTACAGGCCACTGTAATGAAGCTAAAGCCCAACAGCAAAAACACAATGCCTAAACTCAATTGCCCATGTTGTCCTGGCTGTTGCGGGTTTTGCAGTAAGATATGAATAAAGCGCGTGGGTTTGTGTCGTCCGCAAAAGTCCCAGACATGCTGCATGAGCCAGGACCAACCGCGGTAAAACCAGCGCCAGGTGATTTTAATTAACAGATACAATATCCAAATGAGTATCAAAGCCACAAACAATAAACCAATCAAACGGGTTGTGGCATGGGGGGCTAATTGGCTCGAGGCGGCACCAATAATAATACCTGGGATCATATACGCGGGTGCCCAAAGGATCCCAGATGAAACATTGGATAAGATAAACCAGCGCGGGGCCATGTCCATCATGCCCGCCACCATCGGGATAATGGGGCGGATAGGGCCGACAAAGCGTCCCAGGAAGACACTTTTGCCGCCGTGTTTCTCGAAAAATGCTTGGCCTTTTTTGATAAGTTGAGGATGACGCCTGAAAGGCCAAAAGTCGTTGATATGATCTTTAAAATGACGGCCTAAATGATAACTTACCCCATCTCCAGCAATCGCACCGAGGATAGCCCAGATAAAAATAGGCTTCATGGGAATAATGTCTGCACCCACGAGTGCACCAATGGCTGTGAGCATGACAGAGCCCGGAACAATTAAACCGACGATGGCGAGGGACTCACCAAAGGCAATCAAAAAGGTAATGATACCGGCCCAACCAGGATTTTGGTGGAGCCAGGTAAATAACGGTTGTAAATAGTCGATCATCGTAAGCGTCCCAGCTAATTATTTAACATCACCACCTGCCGCTTGCAGATCGGCATGATAAGAAGAACGTACCATTGGGCCACTGGCGGCATTACTAAAGCCCATCTTGCGGGCTAACTCGCCGAAGTAATCAAACTTCTCTGGCGTCACGTAGCGCGCCACCGGTGAGTGATAACGACTGGGTTGTAAATATTGTCCCAGGGTTAACATGTCCACATCATGTGCGCGTAAGTCCGCGAGCACTTGTTCTACTTCTTCGTCTGTCTCGCCCAAGCCTAACATCATGCCGGATTTTGTCGGTACATCTGGGAAGCGGTTTTTGTGTTCTTGTAATAATTGTAATGACCAGGCATAGTCAGAACCGGGACGGACTTGTTTATACAAACGCGGTGCGGTTTCAATATTATGGTTAAATACGTCGGGCAAATTATCTGCCATAGCGTCGAGGGCTTTTTCCATCCGACCACGGAAGTCTGGGACCAGTACTTCAATTTTGATGCTAGGGGTCAATAGGCGAGTCTCGCGAATACAATCGGCAAAATGCCCAGCACCACCGTCACGTAAATCATCCCTGTCAACAGAAGTGATAACAACGTATTTCAAACCCATGTCTTGTACGGTTTTGGCAAGGTTTAACGGTTCATCCTTATCTAAAGGATCAGGACGACCATGACCCACATCACAGAAGGTACAACGTCGCGTACACTTATCACCCATAATCATAAAGGTTGCAGTACCGTGATTAAAACACTCGGCCAAGTTCGGGCAACTGGCTTCTTCACACACGGTGACCAGGCTATTGTCCCGTAATTTTTTCTTGAGGTTATTCACCGCTGAGGTAGCAGGAATACGAATACGAATCCAGTCGGGTTTACGCAATGGATTAACAGTGGGCTCAATCTTAATGGGAATGCGGGCCATTTTTTCAGCGGCACGTTGTTTTTTACTGGGATTTTGTGATGTTGTCATGATTGTCCTCGTCAATACCTAACTGTTGCAAGAGTAGCGTTAATAATGCGGGTGCCACATCAGCCAACTCGGCAGGCCCGCCCAAATCTTTGAGTTGTGTCATCGTAATATTGCTTAATCCACAAGGATTAATGCGACGAAAAGGTTCTAAGTCCATATTCACATTAAAGGCTAAGCCATGGTATGAACAGCCCCGGCGGATCCGCAAGCCCAGTGAGCAGACTTTTTGGTTCCCCACATAAACCCCGGGGGCATCGCAACGGGCAGCAGCTTTAATATCAAATTGAGCGAGATACTCGACTACCGCTTGTTCTAAGGCGGTCACCAAGGTGCGCACGCCAAGTTTGCGACGACGGATATCCAATAGGAAGTAAATCACCAATTGTCCTGGTCCGTGATAGGTGACTTGCCCACCGCGGTCGACCTGGATAATGGGGATATCGCCGGGATTGAGAATATGTTCGGCCTTGCCATTTTGCCCTTGGGTGAACACCGGCGGATGCTCCACGAGCCAAATCTTGTCAAGGCTCGATTCATCGCGGCTATCGGTATAGGCCTTCATGTCTTGCCAGATTTTTTCGTAGGGCTGTTGGCCTAAATCAGTGATCACGAGATTGTGCATAATGGACAAATCAAGGTGGTTTAACATGGGCCACAGTGTAGGGAAAAAGCCCTGCTGGTGCAAGAGGATGGCTAATTAGTAATCATGTTAAGTCATTCAACTTGAGTCATTCAACTTGAATGAGCTGACTGACTGAATTATTTAAATAGTTATCTCTTAATGAATTATTGCTTCAGTCTTATTTTGGGGGAATTTTGTCCTAAAAATCCAGTTTTTGAGCAAAAAAGCCTTTTTTACTGCTCAAGATAAGCTTTTATCGATCTTGAGCAGTAAATCGTCGGCTAATATTACTGCTCAAATTAGACTTTTATCTATCTTGAGCAGTAATCTGTTGACAGATATTACTGCTCATATTAGACTTTTAGCCATCTTGAGCAGTAAATTGAGGTCACTATGCAACCGTTTGTTGGCCGTGAACATGAAATAGAGCACCTCAGAGTGCTCCATAGTAAAGCAATCCCTGGCCTAGTGGTGGTGAAGGGACGACGTCGTATTGGCAAGAGTCGCCTAATTGCTGAGTTTGCTGCTATGAACCCCCAAAATCGGTTATGGAGTTTTGCTGGGCTTGCGCCGGCCGAGGGGATGACGGCCCAAACCCAGCGGGATCACTTTGCTAAACAATTAGCCACTCACCTGAATATTCCCCCCCTGACATTTACTGATTGGAGTGATGCGTTTGCGCATTTATCCTTGCACGTGCAACCCGGTGATATCGTTTTGCTGGATGAAATCTCTTGGATGGGAGCGAAAGACCCGAGTTTTATCCCTAAGCTCAAAGCCTGGTGGGATCAGCAAACCCTACCTATCATGCTGGTATTTTGTGGTTCTGTGTCTAACTGGATCGAAGAGAATATTTTAAATAGCACTGCATTTTATGGGCGAGTGAATTTGACGATGACTCTAGAACCATTATCCATTCCTGAGAGTGCAAGCTTGTTGCGGGACGTGGGTTTTCAGGGATCTGCTTATGATCACTATAAGCTGCTAAGCATCTTAGGCGGTGTTCCCTGGTACTTAGAGCAAATCAATTCTAGCATGACGGCAGATGCGCATATTAAGCGTTTGTGTTTCGAAAAAGATGGATTGTTGGTGTTGGAGTTTGACCGAATTTTTCATGATTTATTCGATGGTAAGGGTGAGACATATAAGCGAATTTTAGGCGCACTCAAAGATGGCATGAAGACATTAGCTGATATTCGCAAGGCGATTGATTTCGCCCATAGCGGTACGCTGAGCCAGTTAATAGAGCATCTAATCATTGCTGGCTTTGTGACAAAGCAACCTTTATGGTCATTTAAAACGGGTAAACCCACTAAACAAAGTCTCTATCGCATCAGCGATCCCTATATGCGTTTTTATTTAAAATTGATTGAGCCCCATCGTGCCCAAATTGACTCGAATGCTTATCAGGATGTTGCGATATCCACATTGCCAGGGTTTGATGCCCATATGGGGCTGCAGCTAGAGTATTTATTATTGCAAAACCGACAGTTATTGCTGAAGGCACTGGGAATTGCACCAACTGATGTGGTCTATGATGGTGCTTACCGGCAAACAACAACGACTAAGCGAGCTGGATGCCAGATTGATTACCTGGTGCAAACCACCAGCAATAATTTATTGGTTTGTGAATTTAAGTTTAAACGTCGTGAATTGGGTTCCGATATTATCGACAGCATGAAAGACAAGCTCAAGGCTCTACAAGTTCCACGGGGGTTTGCTGCAATGCCGGTACTGTTCCATATTGGCGGAGTTTCAGCAACAGTAGCAACCAGTCGGTATTTTTACCGCATTGTGGATATTATCGATTTATTAGAACGTTAATCTGTTGTCTTGTTTTCCTTCCCATCCGTTGCTTGCCGTTGGCGAACGATGCGGATGATAGTTATCAAGTGCTGTTTCTCTGGGCCTTTGGCCGTTTTTAGGCGAGTTTCGCAAATCTTCAAGACATCGGGACTTTGATAGGCATTGGAGGCCAAAGACCATTGTGCAGCCCCTAAGATCAAGGCTTGATCAATATCAGTAGTCGTGATGTCGGTGCCTTTTTGGCCCAGGGGGTCGGTTTGGTCGAGGGTTGAGATAATGCGTTTTACATAGTCAGCATTGCCGGTGGCAAAATAACTGGCCCAGAGCTCATCCAGGACGGTTGGGGTATCGATGACTTTGGTGAGTATGGCAGGACGTGGGGATTGTTGGACAGTAGTAGCTAGTTTGGCGAGTTCAGTTTGGCCTTGGGCGAGGGATTTCAGATAAGCATCCCCAGCCGGCACATTGGCTTGCCAGACAGCACTGATAAGGGCAGTTTGATCATCAGGATTGAGGGTACTGATATCTTTGAGCCAGTCTGCGATTTTATCGGGGTTTTGGCGAAAGATTTGACTCAAGAAGATAGTAATTGGATGGGCCGCCGTAGGCTGTGAAAAAGCATTCAGTTTGATGAGTTGCTGGATCATTTTGCCGGTTAAGTCAGGCTGGGGGTGTTGGTAGTAATTAGCTATCCAATTATTCACTTCAAGCGCTTGGGATGGCGTGGTTTTGGGGACGGATTCGCTATGAGCTAGGGGGATTATCAGCAAATACAGGCAGGTAAAGAGGGTGGCAACATGTCGTAACATAGGGGGTTCCTCAGCGAAATCAGTTGCTTGCATGATAGCGGGATTTCGGGGTTATTCCTAGTTATGTTGTTAATATTCCCTTAAGCCTAACTGTCTACTATTCGCGCGATTAATAACAATAGTGAGAAATATTATGGCAGTTGAGACTAATAATAAAAAATCTTCTTTTATAGAAATCATCAGTTCATTGCTGGTTGGCCAAGGCCACGGGGCTATGCACTATACGCAAGAAGATCACAAGGCTGTTGTGGAAGCGGCTCAACTACAATCGACAAAAACACAACCCGCGAAACCTCAAATGACTAACAACATTTCCTGGGGCACCCGTATCTTGAGCTGGTTGGCTGCTGGCTACACTCCAGCGCATACCATGAAAGATCATGATGAGCGGTGTAATGGTAAAGTGGTTGAAATGAAAGAGTTTATTTCAGCTAAGCCTTCGAAATAATCCGAAGCATCTATCACAATGCCATCAACACATGCTCACTGGCAGTAAGCTCAATATAGAGATTATCCAAGTGGTCTTTGCTGGTGGCGGTGATGGTGACGGTTATCGACAGGTAATTTTCATCGCGGCTCAAGCGGGTCTTGATGGCACCTTCGGTTAAGTCAGGCACGTGGCGATGAATAATATCATAGACGGTTTTTTCGAACTCTTCGGTGGCTTTGCCCATGACTTTGATGGGGAATTCACAAGGGAATTCTAATAAGGTTTCGTTTTCTTGCTCGCTCATAGTTTTATTGACTCACTTTAAGTTTATAGTCTTGGTACAATTTAATGATTTGATACCATAGGGGACCTGCTTCACCGGTTCCTATGGTGTGTTCATCGATACTCAATATGGGCAAAATCTCTTTGCTAGAGCCGGTTAGCCAGACTTCATCTGCGCTAAGTAACTCATCGCTGGCGATATCCCGCTCAACAAAAGCAATATCATGCTGCTCAGCTAATTCTAACACCAGATCCCGAGTCACCCCACCCAGGATGAATTCATCTTTGGGGGGGGTAATAATCGTACTATCTTTGACGATGAATAAATTACTGTTAGGGCCTTCGACAGCTTTGCCATCGCGAATCAGAATGGCTTGGTCAAATCCCCGGTCTATAGCTTGCTGCTGCAAAATCACATTGGCGAGCAGGGTAATGGCCTTGATATTACAGCTGAGCCAGCGGGTGTCATCCAGGGTAATGGCGGTTGCGCCCTCGGCGAGCTTTGCCACGGATTGTTTCTCTAGTGGATACACGTAAGCGAAAACCGTGGGTTGTGGATTTTCAGGAAAGGCTAATTTGCGCACTTTGTCAGGGCCGCGGGTAATTTGGCAATAAATAGAGGCATCTTCACCTTCTATACTATTAGCTAGTTTGGTAAAGATAGTCTCCCATTCAGCATGGCTGATAGTAACGTGTAATTGTATGCCGGCCAGTGAGCGATCTAACCGTTCTAGATGTTGTTGCAGACGAAATAATTTGCCGCCAAATATTGGGATGTATTCATACACGCCATCCCCAAACAACAACCCGCGGTCCATAGCTGACACGCGGGCGTCTTCAAGAGGTAAGTAATCACCGTTTAAGTAAGCGAGCATGTGTTAGCTTTCGTCTTCACTGTCGGTGCTATCAGCCTCATCACTGTCATCGTTGTGTTTGGACTTTTTGTGGAATTTCACACCGATGGAATCAGTCATGCGGGTCCACATGCCACCTTTGGGATCACCACTCAACGCAACGAGCTGTTGATTCACCAATTGGTCGCCGTACAAGTTCACTTGTAAATCACCCATGACTTGGTTCTTTTTCACTGGTGCTTTGATGGGCTCTTTGATGTTGGTGATGGCTTTTAAGTTGTCATATTGACCCCGGGGCAAAGTGACATAGACGTCTCGTTTCACACCGACTGGGACAGATTTTTTCTTGCCGCCATAGACACGAGGCTTGGTGATAGCTTCGTTGGCAGTGTAGAGTTTGTAAGTATCAAAGAAACGGAAACCATAGGTGAACAGTGCTTGAGAGTCTTGTGCCCGTTCATTATCGGTGGGTGCACCCATGACTACAGAAATCAAACGCATGCCGTCTTTTTGTGCGGAAGACACGAGGCAGTAGCCTGCTTCTTCGGTATGTCCGGTCTTGATGCCATCGGCATATTTGTAACGCCACAACAATCGGTTACGGTTGGGCTGTTTGATGCCGTTATAGGTAAACCATTTTTGGCTGTACCAGTGATAGTATTGTGGGAAGTCAGTGACTAAGGCTGCTGCCAAGACCGCCATATCATGGGGCGTGGTGTAATGGTTTGGATGAGGTAGGCCAGTTGAATCGGTAAAGTGTGAATCTTTCATGCCGAGTTTCGCGGCAGTTTGGTTCATGAGGGAAGCAAAAGTGCTTTCGTTACCGGCGATGAATTCGGCGAGCGCCACACAGGCATCATTACCTGACTGCACAATAACACCATGGATTAAGTCTTTGACGGGTACTTCTTCGCCTTCTTTGATAAACATCTTCGAGCCGCCACGGGAGTGAGCAGACTTACTGACGCGAACTTTATCGTCTAAGTGGATAGTGCCATTCTTCAAGGCATCAGAGACGATATAGAGCGTCATCATCTTGGTCAAACTGGCAGGGGCCATGCGTTTGTTCATATTGTGCTCGGCAATGATTTTACCGCTGTGGGCATCCATCAAGACATAGCCTTTGGCATTGATCTTAGGCGACGCGGGGACCAGCATTTGTGGTTTGTTGGTATCAGTGGTGGTTGTGTCAGCAACACTAAGGGCGGTGGTAAAAATGCTTGCCGCAGTCAGCAAGCCAACGAGCCATTTTTTCATAGTTACAGTTCCTATCCATTCAGGTTATTGCGCAAAATGGAACTTTAACATAACTGTTGTGTGCAGAAAACGATTTCATTCCGCGACAAGATGGTGTATGTTCAAAAGCATTCAATAAATATTTAACAACAGGATAGCACATGGAATGGTCATTCGTATTGCCACCCCTCACTGATCAATTGATCGTTACCGCCGGTAGTCTTGAAGAAGGCGTGAGTCAGGATTGTTGTGGTCACCTTGATGTTTTGTCAGAGACGTATTTGCCCATGGCGGATGTGTTGAGCAAGTCGGGATGTTTGACTATGAACACAACAACTGGGGAGCGATGCTGGCCTGTATTGGTGACAAGTATATCAGGCAAACCGATGGATAACAGCCATTGGCAGTATCGCTTCGATGTGCGCTCGCCCTTGGCGTGTTTGGATCTGTTGTCTGCAAGTCGGGTGTATGTGGATGTGACGGTTATCGATGTGTTGCAGGCTATTTTGCAAGCTTGGCCGCAAATCACTTATCGTTTTGCTTGCCAACATGGCTATCCAACTAAGCCGAATATAACCCAGTATCGTGAGACGGACTTTACTTTCTTAGAGCGCCTCGTGAATGAATTTGATTTACATTATCGTTGGCAAGCGAGAGTGTCGGGTGCAGAGCTCGTATTTTATGACGGCGAGGCATGTGATGGTAACGTGCATCAACATAGACAGTGCGATGCCGCCGGAATGGCCCAAGGGGAAGCGGTTGTCCACACTATCGAAACCCATAGCGATGAGTCTGGTGTTGCTACGGTGTTAACGGGTACGGTTAATGGGGTAAAACCAGGGGATTACTGTCAAGTGAATGGCACTGGTTATCCTATCCAGCGGGTTCAACACCGGATAACATCCCATGGGACAGCAGACAGACGCCAGCGGGTGTTGAGTTATCAGAGTACTTTGTTCACTGACGCTCGAGATGCTGTTGAAGGTGAGGATGTTCATGGACTGTTGCAAGGGAGCACGGCGGCAACAGTGGATGAGTGTGGTGATTACTGTTTTGAGCCCGCTTATGCTGAGGTGGTTGGCACACCGCCCTCGGCAAATCTAGTATTGCCCAGTGGTGGTGTTGGTGACGTCCCCGCGGGACACGGTTGTCATTTTCCCTTGCAGCCTGACAGTCAAGTGGCTGTTGGTGTATTAGAGGGGGATATTCAGCAACCGGTGTTACTCGGCGTTATGACGGGTAGCACCCATCCCAGTCCCGTCACTCATGAAAACCCGAACCAAAGTATTATCGCCAGTGCGGGTGGCCAGCGTTTGTTGTTTGATGACACTGTGGGAGAAAAGCACCTACAACTGAATATTGCTAATGACAGAGCCCATGTGCGATTAGGAGAAAGGGCTGGTAGTCGTTCGGTGGATGTTGTTCATCGTGACGGGGAATTGCAGTTTGTCTGTGGCAGTGACTGTTCGCTGGATATTAACGGCACCCAAACCCTACAAATCGATAATGACAGCGTTATTGAGAGTCGTCACTACAAAAGCGTTAGCGACGCTCAGCAAACCCTGCAAGCCGGTGACAGTTTGGAGGTTACAGCAGGTGGTGATATTAGCATCGCCAGTGATAATGCTGAATGGCGCAGTCAAGATGAGTTTGATATGCACATAGGGGGTGAGCTTGGGGTGGCTGTTCGGCAAGGGGCGTTGGCATTGCACTGCCAGGGCGAGCAGCTTCAGTTTGCCAGTAGCGCAGGCATCACGTTGTCAGCCGCTGGGGGTATGATTATCGATGCTGGTGGCGTACATATCGCGCTGACAGCGAGTGGTGATGTTGTCTTGGAGGCTGGCACTATCGATTTAGCCGCTGACAAGGTGATTATTCAGGCGGAGTCGGTGATGGAGGGGTAATTTTTTGATAAATATGGGTTTATTGCGGATTTAAGCGGGTTGAAATATGATAAATGTAAATATATATATTAACAAAAATATATTAATAGTAAATGTATATATTTACAAAATATTGAAAACGTTAATATATATGTATACACTTGTTGGTATAGAGTAAGAGAGGACGTTGTCATGAACGAGATATACCAATTACAGCAACTTGATAAGAAACTAGCACCGGTCAACATTTCAAAGCCCCGAAAAGGCTGGCTTGCCACGATCCGCAAAGCACTGGGGATGTCACAAGCGCAATTTGGCCGGCGATTGGGTGTGAGCCGTGCACGGGCAAACAAAATCGAAAATAGCGAGCTTGATGGTTCGTTAACCCTCGCGTCTTTGGAACGAGCCGCTCACGCCTTAGGGTGTAAGGTCCATTACATGTTATTGCCTGAGAATGAATCCCTGGTTGCTTATGTTCAGCAACAAGCACGACACATTGCTACTAAGGCAATCTTAGGTGCTGCAAAACAGATGGCGCTAGAAGATCAATCAGCCTTAGACACTGTCGAAGAACAAATTGATGCACTAACAGATGAGTTACTCCATAACAAATTGAAGGCGCTGTGGAATGATATACCTTAGCTATCCGCCAGGAGCGACACCGCTCACTACAGATGTATTATTACAACAATTATCAGGTGAAACTCTCACCTGGGGCGGTGGTAATATTCAGGATTATGCCCAGGTGAGTGAAGTCCGCAGGAATTATATTCATGCTCTACGCCAAGCTGACAAGGGTGATTATCAGATGCTGTTAGAGTTTGTTGTTGGGACTGCCTAGCTCAGGGTCAAACAGACACCAAAAACCCGCTTTTGAGCCCGGAGGCTTGCAGGGTTTGGTTGAGGCTGATGCTCTCTTCTTCATCGACGAGGGGGCCGATTTTGACGCGATAGACAGCATTGGCATCAATCATCGCTACATCCACCGGGACATCGGTGAGTTGGCGGATCTCATCGGCATATTCTTCAGCGGAATCTTGGGTATCAAAAACGCCTACTTGGAGGAATAATTGCTGTTCGGTGAATTCTTGGGCCAGGGTTTGGGCCTCAGTACTCTCAGGCGCTTGATACAGGCGCGGGTCGATGGCGGTGACTTCTACATGGGCGGTGCCATGTTCTAGCATGCCGAGTTTGAACGCTGCTGCGTAGGATAAATCTATGATACGGTCCTCATGGAAAGGACCGCGGTCATTGACTTTGACGATGACTTGTTTGCCATTGTCGAGATTAGTGACTTGCACGTAGGTGGGGAGGGGCAAGGTTTTGTTGGCTGCGGTCATGGCAAACATATCATAGGTCTCGCCACTGGATGTTGCATGGCCATGGAATTTGGTACCATACCAAGAAGCAATGCCGCGTTTATCATAGCCATTGCTAGATTTCATGACGTGATAGGTTTTGCCGAGCACAGTATAATGGGGTGGGTTGCCATAATGACTGTGGGGTTCTAACTTTGGCACGGCATCAGGCAGATCCTCTAGATCCATCATTTGCACGAGATAAGGATTGGGTGCATCGTCGTCTGCGAAACTGATACTAACGGCAGCAAAACAACAAAGGATAATTAAAAGTCCTTTTTTCATCTCACACCTATTGTTGCTGTTCAAACCCCAAAGCCTGTAAGCGTTGCTTGAGACTTGGGTGAGTGGAGAATGCACTGGAGAGATCGGCACCCCGCAGACCGGCTTGGGAGGGATCATAAATATACGACGCCCGTCGGACTTCTTCATGGGCAGTGCGGCGATAGTCGCTGGCATAAGCATCGGCATTGGCTTGGTAGTCTTGATGAATTTTCATCAAGGCACGTGCCATGGGTTCATTATCTCGAATTAACTCCACACTGCCAGCATCGGCCATGTATTCACGGGTACGACTCAAATACATCATTAATAGGATGGTAATTAACGGCAGCAAATAACGTAACAGTACAATGATCACCATCAGCCGGTTACCTCCGCGGTCATTGTTGCGACTGAAGATGACATTCCAAAACAAAATATCAATAGCGATGAGGGTCAGGTTACTCAACACCGATGCAGTCAAGGTAAGTTTAATGTCGTGGTGACGAATATGGCTTAGCTCATGGGCCATGACTGCTTGTAATTCACTGCGGTCGAGCTTGGTCATCAGACCGCGAGTGATCGCCACCATGGCGGATTTTTCGCTAAAACCGCTGGCAAAAGCATTCATGTAATTGGCTTCAATGATATACACCTTGGGCATGTAACTCATGCCAGCAGCGACTTTCATTTCTTCCACCACATTGTAGAGTTGTTTCTCTTCCATGGTGCGGGCATTCTCCGGAGTGATTTCCCGGTATTCAGTCCCCATCAACATGATTTTATTGTGTAGGCTATAGGTGATGAGTAGTGACAGAACGGCAACGATACCAGCGATGACCGTGGCGATGGGGAATAGTTTGAGAGTTACTAAGCCATAAGCTGCCTGTGATAAGGTTAAGTGGACGATTTGATAGCCTTGTTGGTAGCCGTGGCTGGTTTGTAGCACCAAATCTATCAAGAAACCAATGCCCAAATAGATCAGGACAAATAACAGAATAACCACTTTGGTGCGCCGCTCATTTTCGCGGATTTGTTTGCGCCAATCAGCGGCTTTGATGGAGTATTTGGCAAAGTCTTTCATCGGTATTATAGCTTCACAGTATAATCTTCATGGGCTTTAATTTGCTCGTCACTGATGCGCCAGTATTCGAAGGTTTTGTCCAAGGCATTGCGGAACCAACTGACTACCATGGATTGGAAGAAGGATTTTTTCTCGGCGTAGTAACGTTCAATACTGTCATTGTAGGCTTGTTTAGCATAAGAGAGTTTGTTCTCAGTGTTGACCACTTCTTCTTGTAACTGCAAACAGTTTTGGTTGGCTTTAAGATCAGGGTATTGTTCAAACACGAGATTGATATTCGATGCAATTTTTGAAATGCCTTCTTCTGCTTGCATGCGAGCTTGGGTGTCACCGCTTTTGGCAGCATCTTGGGCTTGACCCCGGAGTTTGACCACATCTTTGAGCGTAGTTTGCTCGTAGTCCATGTATTTTTTGACCACATTGATGAGGGATTCAAAGACTTTGAAACGACGGTCCAGCTGGATGTCAATCTGACGTTTGTTGTTGTTGATGGCTTCGATCATTCGGATCAAACGGTTATAAATGCCGACGATGGCGCCGATAAGAATTAATGCAATAACTACGCAAATTACAACAATAGTGGTCGTACTCATGGTGACTCCTTAAAAACTAGGCTACCCACTAAGATAGCCGTTTCTAAGGCGGATTACCAGATACAATGATTAGGCTGTCTTATCAGCCTTGGCTTTGGTAGCCTCAACCACCAGTTGGTTATGGGCCTTTGTTAACTTTCTGCTCAACTGGTACACCGCCATAGCGTAATTTACGCTGGGGTTGTAACTGGTGATGACATAAAAGTTATGGAAACCCAGCCAGTATTGTGACGGCCGGTCGCCATTATTGAGTTCCATGAAGATAGCTTCATAGGTCTTCGGGTAGGTATGTATTGGCGTGATACCGTACTGGCTCAATTGCGCGAGATTGTAGTAAGGCTTGTACTTGCGTAATTTCTTCGGTGGTGCAGGCACCTTGTCATAATTGTCGCCTTTGACTTTGGCCTGGGCACCAATGGGCATATCTCGATGCCAGCCATTCTTAGCGAGATAATTGGCAATACTGGCAATTGCATCATCGACGTCATTTTGTAAATCTTTACGGCCATTACCGGAGTAATCAACAGCATAACTACGATAACTGCTGGGCATGAATTGTGGTGCGCCAAAGGCACCGGCATAAGAGCCTTTCATGGCCAGTGGGTCGAGTTTGTTTTCCCGGGTCAGTAATAAATACTGCTCTAATTCTTTGGTGAAGAATTTGGAGCGGGGTGAATAGTTGAAAGCCAAGGTACTCAAAGCATCAATAACTCGGTAGTTGCCTTGTTTTTCGCCGTACAAAGTTTCAACGCCGAGGATAGCAATGATGATATTGGGCGGTACGCCGTATTTTTTGTAGGCCCAATCGAGAGTCTTTGCATGTTCCTGCCAAAACTTCGCGCCGTTGTTAACCCGTTGGGGAGTCATGAAAATTTCTTCGTAACGGTACCAGGGCAAGGCTTCACTGGGGCTAGAGATGGACTTCACCACCTTGGGGTGTTTGATAATGACTTTATCAAATAGCGTCTCTAGTTCTTTTTTGTCAAAGTCGTATTTCTTCACCATGCGGTTGATGAAACCTTGTACGTCTTTTTGTTGGCTGGTACGGGGTTTAGCGGCAGTCGATTTTTGCGCGGTGGTTTTAGGGGTGGTGGATTTGCTCGCTTTGGTGCTAGCGGAAGACTTGCTTTTGCTCGCGTCACTGGCAGCAACACTGACACCGGTGACACAACTGGCTGTAATAACCGCCGTGATTAATTTGAGTTTCCAGTTATTTAACATCGTCTATCCTATACCTTGTTTGTCATGTAACCTAACAGATCCCTACTACCTTGCCAACAGTTTGCGGTGGGTATTGACCGACATCAATATGCCAAAACCTGCCAGCAGAGTCACCATGGACGTACCACCATAGCTTACCAAGGGTAAGGGTAGTCCAACCACCGGCAATATACCAGTGACCATGCCGATATTGATGAAGATTGAAAAAAAGAACATCAAGCTCAAACTCCCGGCCAGTAGCCGGGTAAATGTATCTTGGGCTTGGCTACTGATGTAAAGCCCGCGACCGACAATGAACAAATACACTGCTAATAAAACCAGCCCACCAAATAAGCCAAACTCTTCACCGGTAACACCAAAAATAAAATCCGTCGCATGCTCCGGCAAGAAATGTAAATGGGCCTGAGTGCCCTCGAGCCAACCTTTACCAAACAAACCACCGGAACCGATAGCAATTTTTGATTGTATGATATGGTAACCGGTACCCAGTGGGTCACGCTCAGGATACAAGAACGTCAATACCCGTTGACGTTGGTAATCATGCATGAAGTGCCACAAGATAGGCGCAAATAACGTAGCAAGTGCGCCAAGTCCGATAATGATCCACCATTGCATACCCGCTAGGAACAAGACACAAACCCCAGCAGTCACTAACATCAATGCGGTACCTAAGTCGGGTTGTTTGGCCGTGAGTAATACGGGAACCAATAAAGCAATACAACCGATGAGTAAACATTTTTTGCTAGGGGGTAAGGGTTTATCTTGATAATACCAAGCAAGGAACAAAGGAATAGCGAGCTTCATGATTTCGGAGGGTTGAAAGCGAAATAAGCCTAAGTCCAGCCAGCGTCTTGCGCCTTTACCAATAGTGCCGATGACGAGGACCGCTATCAATAAACTTAATCCCACACCGTAGAGCCAGGGTGCCCAAAGGCGTAATTTGGCTGGAGGAATTTGGGCGACAATAAACATTGCCATAAATGCCAAACCTAAACGCGCCAATTGTCGCGCCATCATGCCGGGGCTTTGATTACCGGCGCTGTAAAGGATCACTAATCCTAGCCCAGTTAGTAACACGATTCCTGCCAGTAATGGCAAATCAATATGTAAGCGCTGCCAAATGTTATGGGAGGCGAATTTTTTTTCGGGACTATTTAGCTGATGGCTGAAGTGCTTTAGTGGTTCAATTGGACTCATGCAGTTGGTTTCCCTGTTGATTGATGGGCGAAATACTGATCCATGACTTTACGGGCAACATTAGCTGCAGATGGATCATTCTCTACCACCACAGCAATAGCAATTTGTGGTTTATTCACCGGGGCAAAGGCAATGAACATCGAATTGTCTCGGAGTCGGGTGGGTACATTGTCGCTGGCTGCGCGACTGGATTCACTGACTAATTGTGCGGTACCGGTTTTGGCGGCCACACTATAGGGGGCGGTTTTACCAAAACGATAACCGGTACCAACGGGGCTTTTGATGACACCCACCATCGCGTCAATCACTGTCTGCCAGTCGCGGTGGGGGATATTGAGTTTTTGGAGGGCCAAAGGTTGTTGTTGCACAGGCTTGCCATCAGCGGGTG
This sequence comes from Legionellales bacterium, assembly GCA_002709565.1. GTDB lineage: Bacteria > Pseudomonadota > Gammaproteobacteria > UBA1113 > UBA1113. The sequence goes on from PAPY01000022.1 coordinate 48,937, forward strand.
TGGTTTTTAGCAGTAAATGGGGTTGATAGCCTTGTCCTTGCTTAGCCAATATCGCTGTGGCATTTGCAAGTTGTAGGGGGGTGGTGAGCATGTAACCCTGACCAATACCGGAGATCACGGTATCGCCAGGATACCATGGCGTGCCTTGATGTTGTTTTTTCCAGTCCGGTGTTGGCACTAAGCCGGCGAGTTCTTCTCCCATGTCAATTTGTGTTGCATGACCGAAGCCAAATTTTTGTAAAATGTCGTCAATTTTATCGATACCCATATTACTGGCTAAATCATAGAAGAACGTATCGCAGGACACAACAATGGCTTTATGCACATCCACCCAGCCGTGGCCGCCTTTACGCCAATCCCGGTACTTGTGGGACGAATGTTTCACACTGTACCAACCGGGATCAAAGATTTGATCATTTGCAGTGATGGTTTTAGACAGGAGACCTTCTAGCGCCATAAACGGTTTGATGGTTGATGCAAGTGGGTATTGACCGCGCAGTGCACGGTTGAATAAAGGCTGGTCGGGAGAGTCTTGTAATGCTTTGTATTCCAGACTACTCATGCCTTCGACAAAAAGATTCGAGTTGTAGCCGGGATTGGAAAGCATGGCAAGGATCTCGCCATTGTTGGGATTGATAGCAATGATCGCACCGCGTTTATCGCCCAGGGCATTTTGCGCGGCTAATTGTAGATTGCTATCGATAGTCAGGGTTAAGTCTTCACCGGCTTTGGGTTGGGTACGTTCAAGGACGCGAACGATTTGACCACTGGCGTCGGTTTCCACTTGTTGATAGCCGACACGGCCATGGAGTTGGCGTTCGTAGTATTTTTCGATGCCGACTTTGCCGATGTAATTGCTGGCTACGTATTGGGTTTGGTCGATGTTCTCTAAATCATAGGCATTAATGCGGCCTACATAACCCAACACATTGGCCATGGCAGGTCCCAAGGGGTAGTAGCGAATCAATTGGGCTTGAACAAACACCCCGGGGAAGCGGAATTGATTGACGTAGAATTTCGCGACTTCGCTGTTCTCAAGCTTTAATTTCAACGGCACAGGATCATAGCGGCGGGTTTGTTTACGCAGTCGTTGAAAGACAGCCAGTTCATGGGGAGAGATATCAACGAGCTTTTGCAGTTCAGTAATGGTTTCATCCACATTGGCAATTTGGCTGGGGATGAGCTCGAGGGTAAACACCGGCATATTCTGGGCGATTAACACCCCGTTGCGATCATAGATAAGTCCGCGTTTGGGCGGAATAGGCAAAAAGGCCAGCTGGTTCTTTTTGGAGAGGGTTTGGTAGTGCTCATGTTCGATGATTTGCAGGTAGACGAGGCGGGCAAACAGGCACAAGCTCAAGAACAACACAACACCGCCCATAACAATGAGCCTAGTTACAAAAATTTTTTTCTCGAGATTATGGTCTTTGAGAGTATGGTGTGCCACCGATCCGTCCAGCTGTAAAAAGCTACATACTACCACATTTAGAGTTAAGTTCGATAAGGGAGCACTATATTTTGCGCTCAGGCTTGGCTGTTCTCATTTTGTCCCCCTGTGGAAAATTATTCTGTAACCCCCTGATTTAGCGGGATTTCCCAAAAAAAGTCCCTGGTCGCATATTGACTTGCTTGACTCATGGTGCTAAAACTACAAGTCCACAAGGAGAATGTGGTTACCCGAAAGTTGTCAATACATTATACAACAGCCTTAGTGGCAACTGGCGGGACTGAGAGGGCCTGAATTCGTACGCGAGTATGAAGACATCCCAACGTTGTAGCCGTGGCTACGCAACATGCATGAACGATTGCAAAGGATTGATAATTGTTCTGTTGGCAGTGGATTGCCATCACACTATCTTTCCTATCGTGCTATTGTGTATTCCGTCTACCTAGGGACGCTTCACCGCTGAATTCAGTAGAAAAAACTTTTGTTGCTGGAGAAAAGCTATGGATGGTGAAGTCCGTCGTAAACACTATCGTCCGCTATACAAACATGTACGTATAGGTTCACATGAATACGCAATTTTAGACAAAGATCTCGCCCAAGAGCGAGCTGAGAATCACTTAAACGCTGCACTGCGTTGCCTGGATGCACCGGCATCCGCTGAGAAACAATTGTATATCGACCGGGAATTGGCCTTTGCCACGGATTTTGGCTGCAAAGATGCGCCTTATCTGTTGGCATTACGGATCTTGGATTGTGATGTCGAGACGCAATTTTTATTCGATGAAGCCGTGGTATTTTTGAAGTTGGCTGCAGAGCGTGGCAATACCGAAGCGGCTTATTGTATTGCTTGCAGTTATGCAGGCACTGGCAAATTTCGTGATATTGAAGATGCGGGTTCGCAGTATTTTGGGAGTTTGGATGGCAAACGCCGAGCGCGATTAGCTGAGCAATATTTCGGGATGGCTGTCCAAGCTAATCACTCCCAAGCTATTGAAGACTTAATCATTGCTTATGCTTATGGCCGTGGTTTCATCCAAAAGAGCGCTGACAAGTTTGTCCGTTTGTGTGAGCAGCAAATTTGCTATGGTAACCAAGCGGTTGCATTGGGCTATGGTGCTTGGCTAGCAGGTATGACTGTTGATGGCAATGATCCATTGCCCGATGCTATCACGTTAAGACAAGATCCCATGAAGGCTTTGGATTGTTTATTATATTCTTCCCGTGGTGATAACATCAGTTTGGCGCAACATGCGTTGCAGTTGATTTGTTGTGGTATGCAACGGGGGGTCTGGCCGGAGTCAACCCACGGTCGTCTACGGCGTGAGCTAAAACGCGAAGTCAAAAACGAACATCAACTGTTAGGACTGTATTGTGCTTGGTATTCGATTGCTATCGATAATCGCCCTAGAACGCCAAAAATGATGGAAGCTTATCAGTTGACGCAGTTAGCGGGATTGTTTGAAGCGGATGACGAGTTTGCCATAAGTTGTTTAGATACAGCGGTATTTGGCGAGCATGATGGGATCAGCAATATCGCCAAAAATATACTGGCCCATAGCTATGGCAAACATCTCATGGATGAGGATGATTTTTTATTGGCGAAATGAGGCAGTAATCGACTGTCTCTGAATCTCAGTAAATTCACTGGGGTCGTCCAATGGGAACGCCAACTCAACTTTCTCCGAGCTATACCAATGCTTGCGCGGGCTATATTGCTTGTGCAACCGCTTTATTTGTTTGTAGTAACCGCGATAATCTTCTTCTGTTGTCACTGCCATACTCAATGCTCCACAGACGGTCAGAGCACTGATGGTATCGGTGTAGAACTCATCGGCTTGTTGTTGCCCGCTTATCTGTTGTAATAGCTGCTCTAGACGGCGACACAAAATTGTTTCGATAAATTGATAAGCTGGGGTTTTAAGCGGGGATTGACTGCTCAGGGGTTGATTTAAATAACGACCTTTAAGTTCATGAATGAGGCCAGCAATGTCTGTCATGAATGTGGATTGTTGTTCGAGGTTGCAAGTACTCAGATAGAGAATACGCAATAAAGCCAGTGAGCCATCATCTTCTTGGGTTACAGCAGCGTCCAAGTGCTGAGAGCAAGCATGATGAAGGATATCTTGAAATCGTTCATTAACGTAGAGCGCGAAGCTTTGTTGATGTCGCTCAAGCCGCAGGCCTTCATTACGAATTTTGATCAAGGCAAACCCTGTGCGTTTGCAATGACTGTGGGCGGATTGAATCGATGTTATTTCAGCGCCAACATGTTTAGCTTTTTGAGCTAATGAGGGTGATAGTTGGGGTGGTGGTGCCAATGCGTGTGAAATGCGGCTCAGTAATGCTTGGGCTTCCCTTATTCTATGTTGGTAGTCTTGGCACTGTTGCTGATAATGTCGATGGGTTTTAGCGAGTTGTTGGTTAAACTTAGTATAAGGCAGGCTGTCGGCAACGAGAGATTCAAGCTGTGCCAGCGATTCCTGCAAGGTGATGAGCTGGGCAAGTAGGGTTTCTTCGGTTGTAGTAATGATCGCGTTTAATTGCTGATATTGTGTGATCAATCCGGCGTGGTGCTGGGGAGATAATAATTGATTATTTTGGCACAGTTGGTCCAGCTCATCAGCTATTCGTTGTTGCTCTCGGCCATACTCCGCAATACTATCACGAAAGTAACTATCCGCCTCATCCATCGCGGCATCACCCATGGTTAAAGTGTTACCGACTTTTAATTGATGTATAAAGCTATTATCACGACTAGGATCCAAGTTTGGAATATCAATGGTTTGCCACTGTGGCGATAGCATTTTTAGTAACTGGTTTTGTTGTTGAATGTCTTGCTTTAACCTGTCTTTCGTTTGTCGTGCATGACTATGTTCTTTACGGCAACTGACGTGGTATTGCTGTTGTTGGCTTTTGATGGTTCGTTGTAGTGTATTGATCTGACTGGCTAAGGTGTTAAAACGCTGATTAATATCCTGCTCACAGCGTTCGATGGCTTGGCACTGTTGTTGATAGGCTGCTTGTTGGGCTTGATGTTGATTGAGCTGGCTCATACAGTCTTCGAGTCCACGTTCAAGACGTTTAACAACGGTTTTAATCTGGCTATATCGCTGTTCTAGCCCATCAAGTTCCCGTTGCAGTTGTTGGTCATTCGCACTGATAGTGTCGTAATGGGCTTTTAGGCAGTCAAACGGCACACACGTTGCTGGGCGTTTTGCTGCATGCTGTTTTTTTAACGCATCATAGCGACGTTGAACTTGCTGGTAGAGTTCACTCTTGCCAATTTCTATACCGCAAAAGCGCCAGTGACTACTGATTAATCGGGGAAATCCGTATTTTCCTTTAAGAAAGCCTTTGTAGATATACATACACTCAGATTCATCCATGGCATAGGCTAAGGCATGGATGAGTTTTAAGGCGTGGCTGTGCTTGATATCGAAGCGATCGGTTGAGCGTTTACTTCCATCCAAGCGTGGGCGCAAATATTTGTCCCGTAACCACCAGCGCATGGCAGCCATTTCACTGTAGTCTTCGAATGCTTGTTGGGTTTTTTTGACAAGAGGGTTTGCTGGCATGGTTACAGCATCACTATCTGCAAATGGATTGGGCGTTAAACCATCTGGGCAAAGTGCGTAGGCGAGCAAATCTTGATAATTTTGCCGGGTATTCAGTTCTGGTAACATAGCGGCAATTTGCTGACTTGTCATATTGGGGGCTGTTTTAGCCAGTAAACCATAACCGTAACGCAAAGGCGCTTGATGCAAGGTAATGGGGCCTATTTCAAATGCTTCTTGCGTGACAATAACGCCCGCTGTTTGCCAGTGACGAAAGGCTTCGCTGCACAGTCGCGCAAATTGTCCAATAGGTCGTTGAATGGTTTGAGTATGCTGATATACCATGGGGGGAGCGCTACGCTGTGTATTGATCCCGTATTCGATATTAATGCAGTGTGTACTTTCGTGGTAATAAATACGCTTGATACACACCCTTACGCGCCGACTTTCCCCGCGGTTATCACAAATGTCATTCTGCAATAACCATTGCAGCACGATGGCAATGATACTGGGATGATAGAGAGCCGCATTGATGATTTGTCGCTCTGTGCTCGTCAATGTTTGTATGTTGACTGCTAGATTTTGCTTACTCGCCGTCGTCCGTCGGTAATTAGGGATCCCTGGCGCTAGTTTTGTTACAGTGCCTGCAGCACCAAAATGGGGGCGAACGGGTAATAACTCACTGAACCATGGTTGCGTGTCTGCACCTTGGGTACCCTCATAAAATTCATATTCAACGACTAGCACATCTTGTGTTGGCATTGCCAGGGTGGTGATAACACTCGCATTGCCATACTGTTGCCAGGGTTGTGAGGTTTGCTGGAGAAAACGCATTTGATAGCGACGGTAGTGATCAGCGAACTCGGCTAATTCAGTTTGGACTGGCAAACTTGCGCGCACGGCATGGTGTAACAAACTGTCTTGGCGTTGAGTGCGTTTGGATGATTTGAGGCTTGGGGCTTTACGAGCTGCTCGCGTGCGGATTTTGCGGGCGGCTTTATGTTGTACTACAACTTCCGGTGAATCAGTAGGCTCAAGGCTTGCAATACTTAGACGGTCTGGTAGAAAAAACTCATCGGCTGGGAGTGGTTTAGGGAGTTCTAAGCGCTCTGTGATGATGGCTACCGAAGACTGACTGGTAGGACGACCCATAGTGATTCCTATGTTTATTATCAATGCAAACAATAATTGGTATTAAATACATTAATAGATATAAAGTCAATGGTTTAACATAGCGTTTTTTTGCTTGACTGATCTCATAGCGATATTGATAATGCTATCTAGTTTTTAGCAGATAGAAATAGAGCGTTAGGTTGTCTATCTGCCGAGTAAATAAAAAGAGCGTTGATATGAGTTTTTTTTCTAGTGACACATTTGGTTTAGCAAATCTAAGGCGTGAGATGGAAGCAGAATTTGAGGCGAGACAAGCGCGTCTGGCAAGCCTTGTTAAAAAGCTTGAATCGATTAAATTAACGATTGAAATGCTGTTGGAGTACAGCACAAAGTATCGAGAAATTCATCCAATAGTTACTCATATAAAATTATTAATGCGTAGCACGGACTTATATTTATTCGAAGCGCAGGCTGAGTTTCGTAATGATCCACAAACGTGGTATCTGAAACCCTGCAGCGGGGATGAAATTGATTGGTTTTTCTCTGTTCGAGAGAAACTGAACAAAGCATTTTCTGAAGCCAGTGCCCATGAGCCTCGGTGCCGGTCTATTTTTCAACATTGTTTTCCTAGTACGCCGTTGATGGAGGTAGCCCCACAAGATGTTAAGGAACAAAATACTCGGGCTTTTCGCAGGAGATCATTGGGCTGATTTGCACTATGGTTAGGTTAGTTCAGTATCTAATCTGGCCAAGTACCACGGTAGGGGATAACTGGTTACCTTATCAAGTTGTCTGATCTCGTTTTGTTTCCCCAAAATGATCCCATTGGGGTATTTTTGGATTTGTTTCAGATCCTTTGGTCTCAATTGTTGGGTCCATTTTATTTCAACAGGCCAAAATTTATTCTTATAGGTATAGGCAATATCAACCTCCCCCTCTGCTTTGATGTAGTAGGTGTCATAGTAGCGGTTATAGTGGTTGGCAGCACTTGCTTCAACCAAATATGAGGCAATTTGGGTATCGTTAATACTGGGGAGCAATTGTTCTTTGTAAGGTTTCGACATGGATTTAACCATGAGTAAATAGCGTGATAGATAAAAGGATCGGTGAACATTAGTTTGCGAGCTTTCTTCGCTGCACCTGTGAGCTTGTCTTCAAGTAACGCTTGTTGAATAAATATGGCATCCATTGACTGCAGTAATTCAGCATATTCTACAATCGTGCCATGGTGTTCAATAGCAAAATCTTTAGCTAAAGCAGTCCAAGTAATTTGGCTGTTTAAGCGCTTAATCATTGCTGTGAAAAACTCTCTGCAATGGTGGTCGCTTTTGCCATGCTTAATGACATCGCCTCGGATCCAATCAGCATAGGTATCTAGAGTTGCTTTTGCAATTTCACCATCTTTAGCGAGATCATTCATCGCTGTTAAATAGCCGCCGTGAAGTAGGTAATTGCTGAATTGTTCATAAAGTATTTGTAATAGTGATTTACTGGGCTCTGTTTCTAGGAGCTTTGCATCTAAGTTTTTGACGGAATTAGTCAATTTCACAAATTCATAATTAGAGTAGTCTATTTTCAATGTTTAATCAATGGATTCTGCGAAACTTAGGCAATGAGTTTTGCGAAACATCAGCGATGATAAGGATGGCCCGCTAAGATGCTCCAGGCGCGGTAGAGTTGCTCGGCGACCACGATGCGGACCAGAGGATGGGGCAAGGTCAGAGCAGATAATGACCAGCGTTGATTAGCTCGGGCGAGGCAGGCCGGGGCCAAGCCTTCAGGGCCACCAATGAGCAAGCTGACATCGATGCTATTATCACGCCAATCAGCAAGCTGCTCGGCCAATTGCTCGGTGCTCCAGGGCTTGCCATCCACCGTGAGGGCAATGACGTGGTGGTGGGGTGGAATGTGGCTTAAGGCAAGCTCGCCTTCTTTCGCGGTTAATTGCTCGATATTGGCACCTTTGCCCCGCTTGCCCGCCGGGAGCTCGATGAGTTGTAGGGTAAAAGGATGGGGGAGTCGTTTCGCATATTCCTCAAAGCCTGCCATGACCCAGGAGGGCATGGACTTGCCCACCGCAATCAGTTGCAGGTTCACGAGGCTTCTTCTTCGTCCACGAGTTCACTGCTGCCCCAGAGTTTCTCGAGGTTATAAAAATCTCGGATCTTAGGCTGCATGATATGGACGATAATATCGCCTAAATCCACTAAGACCCATTCACCCGTGTCTTCTCCCTCAACCCCCATGGGCTGGTGGCCGGCATGTTTGGCTTTCTCGACGACATTTTTGGCGATGGATTTCACGTGACGGTCAGAACTACCGCTGCAAATCACCATGTAGTCGGTGATGCTGGTGAGTTTTCGGACGTCAAGTAGGGTAATATCGATGGCTTTTAGGTCTTCTAGGGCCTCATTCACCAGGGTTTTCATTGTTTCTGTGTTCATAATCCACTGTATAAATTGTGTTGTTGTATATAATCCAGCACGTTGTCTGGGAGCAAGTAACGGGCACTGTAACCAGCTTGAATTAGACCGCGGATAGTGGTTGCAGCAATATCCAGGGCGCTAATGGTCTGTAGGTATACATAGCCTGCGCTATTTTCGTGCAAGCCTTCCGGATAGTCAAGCTGATGTTGGCGTAAAATCCGGGTTATTGCTGGATTAGGATCAAAAGTCACCCCTGGGCGGGTGGCGACGATGATATGGCTAAGACTCAATAGCTCTTCCCAGCGGTGCCAATCGTCTAATTTCAAAAAAGCATCACTGCCCACGATCATGCACAGTGGGGTATCAATCTCCTGGCGTAAACTCTCCAGGGTATCCACCATGTAAGAGGGACCATCACGACGGATTTCTCGGTCATCACAAATCAGTGTTGGTTCATCTTGGATGGCAAGTGTTAACATTGCCAAGCGTTGTTCGGGCGTTGCTTCTAGGCCATTTTTGTGGACCGGATTATGACAAGGCACTAAACGCACGGAGTCTAGACGCAAAATTTGTTGGATCTCAAGTGCTAAACGTAGATGACCAAAGTGGATTGGATCAAAAGTACCACCCAGGATCCCAATAGTTTGTTGACTCATTAACGTGCCACCTTAAACAGTAATGCTTTCATCGCAGCCCAAGGCTCACCAGGGGCCAGTCCCTTAATTATAGGATCAATTTTGGCTGCTTGGTGCAAGTACTGTTGCCACTGTTTGGCAGTGCGGCGAGTGAGTGCTGTTTGCATGATGGGTTTGCGTTTTTGCCACACCTTAAATTGCTGTAATACTTGTCCAACATTATTACCCGGTAGTGTCAGTGCCATTTGATACAGTTGTCGAAGTTCCCGGGTTAGGGCCCACAATAAGAGGATGCATTCACCACCCTGGTGTTTGACATCAGCAAGTATTTGCAGTGCTTTCTCACACTGACCACTCAATGCGGTATCCACTAGGGTAAAAATATCATATCGGCTATTGTGGTGGATGCTTGCTTCCACATCGGCGAGGGTGATGAGCTGGTCACCGTAACACAGGGCGAGTTTTTCGATCTCTTGGGCGCCGGCGAGTAGATTGCCTTCCACGTGTTGCGCTAAATACTGTAATGCTTTGGGTTCGCAATGAAGGCCCGCATTTTGTGCCCGAAGCTGTAACCATTGGGGTAATTGATGGGTCGGTACCGGCCAGGTTTGTAGAAAGACACCGGCTTTTTCGCACTGGGTTAACCATTTGCTCTTTACTGTGCTACCTTCTAACTTGTTGCAAATGAGCAGGGTGACAGTATCTTCAGGTAGGTGTTGGCAATAGGCTTGCAGGGCTTTTGCGCCAGCAGTGCCAGGCTTGCCGCTTGGTAAGCGCAGTTCAATAATTTTTTTCTCAGCGAATAGGGATAAGCTTTGTGCGCTTACAGTGAGTTGGTCCCATTTGAAGTGATTATTGATGTGATGCACTTCACGCTCGGTGAAGCCCTGTTGAATCGCCGTCTTGCGAATGGCGGCAACAGTTTCTTCCACCAATAATGCCTCTTCGCCGCTGATGATATAGAAGGGGGCGAGGGGCTGTTGTAAATGGGTGGTGAGCTGTTCATGGCGTAATTTCATAGGGGAAGGTTACCACAGGCGCGCGGACTCGACTACACTTGTACTGAATAGCTCAGGATGAGCTGACTTAAAAATAGACAGCTCGGAGTGTCGCTTGATAGAGTCTGAATCATTTATTGCCATCGCCGGTTGTGGTCGTAGCGGTACGACCTTAGCCGTCGATCTAATAGGGTGTCACCCTGAAATATCGCCAGTGTATGAAACAGATTTTGTGATCACGGTTGCAGGGATATTATTTGCTGAAACACCTGCCCCAATGGCAGAACAAGTGGCGCAGATCACTGCTTTAATGTCCAAATGGTCTGAGAATCTACCTAAGCGCCCGCACAACAAAAGAGACTATGAAAAATACCTCCATGGTCCCCATTATATTGTTTTCAGTCGGGACTTTGTTTTGGCGACCACAGTGCAGTTCACCCAGGCACTCATGCAGCCAAACCCAAATACGGCGGCGTTATTTCATCATTTTGTTATGACCTTGTTTCGCGAGCATGCGCGACAAGATCATAAACCAAAGTGGGTGAACAAAACACCGACCTATATGTTTAGTTTGCCCGCATTCAAGATTTTATTTCCTGGTTTTCGTTTAATTCATTGTATACGTGATCCACGGGATGTGGCGCGTTCGATTTTAGCAGTTCCCTGGGGGCCTAAGACTTTTGCCGAGGGGCTGGATTATTGGTTGCGAAATATTCATTGCGGACAAGCCTTTCAACAGCAATATCCTGATGATTATTTAGAAGTTCATTATGAGAATATAATTCGCTCACCACAGCGGGAGCTTGATCGTATATTCGCTTGGTTAGGTGAGAGTGAAGTGGGCGATACGGTCGTCGCTGAGTGCTTGGCTAGGGGGCTTATATTTGATGACACCCATGTGGCGAAATGGCGTGGTAAGTTGAGCGCTGAAGAAACGGCTTTAGTCAGCGCTAAACTGCAACCACAATTGCGAGCGTTTGACTACCCGTTAGAATAAGGTTTGGGCGGGTGCTTTTTGCTATATTGTCCACGTACGGCTTTAGCAACGGCAGGTGAGCCCAATTGCGTTAAGATCTGAAACGCTGCATCCCGTTGCATTTCTTTTTGGAGTTTTTCTGTTTCAATACCCATACTCAAGACTTGGTTTTCGTTAACCATATAGTTGCGACTCGTATTGATGGTATTGGGGCCATAAATAACTTTGCCATCAGAGCCAAGGATTTCAAAGTTGACGCTATAGTGCATCGTATACATTTTTGTTGTGGAGCTGGCGCTTTCGCTCAGGGTATTATTGCGGATAGCAGCATTAAAAATCTTTAATGTCACTGGTGCTTCGTCTGTGGGTTCTAGAATGCGTACTCCTGCCTGCGAAAGCATCTGTTCAAGTTGTATGGTTAACACGCCATAAGGTGCTGAGCTATTGATAGCTAAACGCTGCATTTGGGGAGGGATATTTTGTGTGCCCCGTAGTTGAAAACCACAAGCACTTAATAATAAACAGGTAGCAATAACAACAGCAACTCGACGCAATAACACGTTACGCTCCAACCACGAGATTAACCAGCTTGCCCGGTACATAGATGAATTTTTTCAAGTTTTTGCCGTCCAGATGCTTTTGGATGGCTTCATCTGCCAGGGCAATGGCTTGGATTTGATCTTCCGGCGCATCGACGGGGACAGCGATATTGCTACGCAATTTACCATTAACTTGCACGACTAATTTTAAGGCATCTTGCTTCAACGCTTCATTAGCGACTTTGGGCCATTTGCCAGTTAAGATGTTGTCGCCGAACTGTAACGATCGCCATAATGCGTGACTAATATGGGGAGTAATTGGAGCCAGTACCCGCAAAATAATACTGAGTCCTTCATGGATGACGTGGTCTTGTTCATCCATTTGAGATTTGATTTTGTCAGCGTCATGGGTGGTGGCAACATCTTCTAGAATGTTGAGGAGTTTCATTGAGCCTGAAACCACCGTATTAAATTGCAGCCGCTCATAGTCATAATTGATTTGTTTTAAGATCTGGTGAACGTTGCGTCTAGCATCGCGGACAGTCTCGTTGGCACTCGACCAATCTATCCCATCAGCTAAGCCATTTTGCCGATTACGGTTGTATTCCTTGAGGTGACGATGATCATGAGCAAAGCTCCACAAACGCTTCAAGAAACGATTCGCACCTTGCACACCGGCGTCAGACCACTCAAGGGATTGTTCTGGTGGGGCGGCAAAGAGTGAAAACAATCGTACCGTATCTGCACCATATTCCTCGATAAGAGGCGTTGGGGCGACAGTATTGCCCTTTGATTTAGACATTTTCGCGCCGTCTTTTAATACCATGCCTTGGGTCAATAAGCGGGCAAATGGTTCATCCGAATTGAGTAGACCCTCATCACGCAAAAGTTTATGGAAAAAACGCGCATAGAGTAAATGCATCACCGCATGCTCAATACCACCAACGTATTGATCCATTGGGCACCAGTATTTGGCGCGGTCATCCAGCATAGCCTTGTCTTGGTTATAACTGCAATAACGGGTGTAATACCAAGAGGATTCAACAAAGGTATCAAAGGTATCGGTTTCGCGTTTGGCCGCTGCACCACAATGGGGGCAGGTAGTTTCATAAAAACTCGGATCAGATTTCAATGGGTTCAAGCTTTTTTCGAAGCTAACATCTTCTGGTAATACCACCGGTAGTTGATCGTCCGGTACAGCCACGTCGCCACAGCTGGGGCAATCAATCATGGGGATCGGTGTCCCCCAATAACGTTGTCGTGAGACACCCCAGTCACGCAGACGGTAATGTACCACACGTTTGCAATGGTGATGTTGTTCGAGATAGTTAGCAATGGCATCAGTGGCGGCATCATAATCCAGGCCATCGAACTCGCCAGAATTCATGAGTTTGCCTTTTTCGCCATAAGCAGCTTTGCTGAAATCCCAATCTTGGCCGTCATTAGGCACAATGACTTGTTTGATAGGTAGGCCATACACCGTCGCAAATTCAAAATCCCGTTGGTCATGGGCAGGAACACTCATCACCGCACCAGAACCGTATTCCATCAACACAAAGTTTGCGACCCAAATCGGTAATTCATCACCAGTGATGGGATGAATAGCCTTAAAACCGGTATCCACGCCTTTTTTCTCGATAGTGGCCATCTCGGCTTCGGCAACTTTGATTTTATTGCATTCTGCCAAAAAGTCTTGCATAGCAGGGGAATTTTTAGCAGCAAGTTTCGCTAAAGGATGTTGTGGCGCGACGGCGAGATAGGTACAACCTAATAACGTGTCTAAGCGCGTCGTGAAAATATTGATCGGCGCTTGTCCGTCATTAACATCAAACCGCACGTCTACACCATGGGAACGGCCAATCCAATTTTTTTGCATTGTACGTACTTGCTCAGGCCAGCCAGTTAAATTATCCAGGCTATCAACTAATTCATCGGCATATGCCGTGATTTTGATAAACCATTGGGGGATTTCTCGGCGTTCTACTTCAGCACCAGAGCGCCAACCGCGGCCATCGATGACTTGTTCATTAGCGAGTACGGTATTATCAACAGGGTCCCAGTTGACGATGGATTTTTTTTTGTAGACCAAGCCTTTTTCGAAGAGCTTAGTGAACAACCACTGCTCCCAACGGTAATAGTCAGGATCACAGGTAGCAAACTCCCGATGCCAATCATAGGCGAGGCCTAGGCGTTTGAATTGTTCACGCATGGCATTGATATTTTTACGGGTCCATTCCGCGGGGGCAACCTTGTGTTGAATGGCGGCATTTTCGGCGGGTAAGCCAAAGGCATCCCACCCAATGGGATGGAGCACATTTTTGCCTAACATTCGTTGGTAACGGGCAATCACATCACCGAGGCTATAATTGCGCACATGGCCCATATGCAGCTGACCGCTGGGATAGGGGAACATGGAGGAGCAATAGAACTTCTCTTTGCTCAGATCCTCGGTGGCTTTAAATGTGTTTTGTTCATCCCAATAGGTTTGGGCTGCTGCCTCAACGGCACTTGAGTCGTATGTTTTGTCCATCGTGAGTTCAAACTGTTGTCAATTATTGCGCTAGGATACACCGATAGGGGGGATTTTGAAAGAGGCAACAACACGATAGGTTGATCAGCGATTCCCGCTGGAAGCCGTGAATGGCATGACATTTTCTAATCTGTCCAAAAAAAGCCACTTGCCTTGGATAAGCTGTTTGAGCTTCGGCAATTTAGCCAGTGTGGCATCAAGCGTTGTCTGGGAGCAGTCCACGATGACTTGCAAACGCACAGGGGTGTGCAGCAGGGTATCGTTGAAGCGGAGACTTTGTTCGGGCAGGCCAAATTTAAGATCACTGCTGTTGCCCTCCATGACCCCAACGTTAGGAATAACATTATGAATGGCTTTGTTACCACTGCTGTAGTTTTTGCCGTCGACAGCGGAAAAGTAATATTGCATATTGATCCAATGGGCGACAATGACAGGGCCTTGGAGAATATTAAACAGCGTGTTGCCATCGGGATCACTGTGCTCGTCATAGGAATGCAAAAACACCCGACGCTTGAGATCGATTTGGCAAGTGAGTACTCTATCAGCGATGATCATCGCAGCATTATTGGCTAACCCAAGTTCCGGAACGAGCTCTGCCCAGTCAGTACTACGTGTGAGTGCAGAGCCACGGATGGGCATCAGCTTTTCGGTTTCGGTGGCGAGTTGTTGACAAGCCCTGAGTGTTGCCTGCTTTACTGTCTGGAGAATATTTTGTTGAGGTTCAGCGATATCCGCAGTGGTAGGTGACCAATGGACGGTGTTAGTCGTTGTTTCATGACAGGCTGCGACAAAAACTGTCTCGGGATTATGTAATAATCCTGCGTCAATGAGCTGTTGTTTAATGACTGGTGTATTTAATAAGGCACAGGCAATTAACGCATTACTGTAGCCTGAATTGCCGCCGCAAGCACCACAGTCGAGGGTGGCGTTGAAGGGATTATTGGTGGTTGATGCGCTGTGGCCACATAAGACGACGACGGGAGCAGATAAGCTATGGCCGATATCCTGTAAAAATTGACTTGCCGCTGTGTAACAGGCGTCAAAACCGAGCTGCTCGATGATACCTTGGGCATCTGGCATAGTAGCGTCTAAGGACGACGCTTTCGTTTGTGGCGTGAGGAAACGAGTCAGATGATGCAAATAATTTTTGTAGAGCAACATGATACTATTCCAAAGCCCAATCATTTCGAACAACACAAATGGAGCTAGTATGCCTTTACGGGATTTAGCAACAATACGCTGTAAGCCATCACAGAGCAGGGTAAGATAGCCTTTGCAGGCAGTTGTCAGTTGTAATTGCTGTGCTGGGCTTAGCAAGGCAGGGCACTGACACGTGATGCTGTCTTGGTTTGGATCATCGAGATACAGGGTAATGCCAAAGAATCCTGCATAGCCAAGAGTACGGTAGTTGCCAGACGCCTCGATGGCGCGGCGTAGTGGCTCTGAGCGGGGGTCGATGCACAATACCCACTCGGCTTCAGTATCTTGTGGGTATTGGGTAGTTGCTAGTGCTGCAGTTTGTAACTGTTGTTGAAGCTCACTGTGATATTGAATTTCACTGGCACGCTGCCATAACCAACAATAAGCCATTGTATCTACACTGAGTTGGGCTAACTTACCAGGAGCAGATTGGTTTTCTGCGATAAAGGTTTGCCAACAGGTTGTTGCACTCAGTAACGGCACGTTTTGCATGTGTGCGTTGATGCTGGTTTCTACTTCAGCGTAAGGTTTAAGTTTGTTATGTGCATGCCAATGCAGCTCATGGGCTAACCAAAGGGCAATGAGATCGGCAATGCTAGCCGGTTGATTTGCCCACGGATTATCTGCGTAGGCATTTTGCCATTTAATGTAACCAGCCCAACCCTTTAATTGCCACAATATATCATTGATATAACGTTGATAATGGGTCTCAGGAATACCCAGATGTTGCAGCGCTTGGGCAATATAGTCCAGCGTATCTGTCGCTGTTATCGGTATTTGTAATCCCTGACCAATATGGTGTTGCCAAGATGAAAACAAACCAGGATTATCGGCGTCAGTAACGGAGTTGTCAGAAAAATAAGCCATAATCCATTTGATGCAGCGTTTTTGCGTAAGGGCAAACAGATTATCATAACAGTTAGGCTGAACATGTTTACTGAGTAATGACACGCTGGCGCGTTGTTGGCGGTATTGTTCGCAAGTGTCTATGATTTGCTGTTGCCAATATGTATCAGTCAGAAACTCATAAAGCCACTGAGACAACATATGTTTATCGACATCTTCTAGATGAGTTGTGGTATCGGTTAAGAATTCGCTGATAGCGCTAGCTAAATGGGATTCAGTGATGAGACCGGTTTGCTGTTGCTGAAATAGTTCCGTCAGTGACTGTGTCAGAGGGATACCTGCATAACGACTTATTTCACGATTGGCATCATCAATACTGAGCCTAGTCAAATCCTCCAACGGGTTGACAGCAACAGATTGCTGCAGAGGCCAAACCAGTGGTAGTAGAGAGGCGGCGTTATCAATAATGGTCGCTAGCATAATTTATCATCCTACGAATTGGGTTATTGTATTCAGGGCATACGTTGGCGCAAGTCCATTGATGAGATTAATCGTGATGGCAGTTAGTACCAATATGTGAGTAGAGGGTGATAATTTTGCCGCATGCTGTCTCAGTGCCCGTGGGTTAAAAATAGTTTTTTGCAGGCAATTTAGTACCGCAAGGGAAATGAACAATACAGTGACGGGCAGCAATATCATGGCAAGCGGGGCTTTGGCTATTAGCATTTGCATCAATAAAATCTCAGTCATGAAGCTACTGGTGCCAGGCAAGCCGATGAATACTATTAAGATAACACTCAGGTAAAAATGACACCACGGTAAACGGTTAAATACCAAACTGGTACGGGCTTTTTGAGGGTTGGAGCGTGCCCGCAACAACAATACCATGGCAATGAGCACGGGCACAGCAGAACATAACTGGAATAAGCCAATCACCTCACCGGCGCTGCCGTAGCAGAATGCCACATTGACGATAGTTAAGGTAAAGAGTGCTAGGCTCGTGAGGAGGCTTTCGAGGGTTTGGCGACGATTAGCAATGATGGCGACAATAATCATTACGGATAATAAGCCATAGCTGATGAGGGTGTATTTTTGCAGGTGATTTTCGGTACTTAGATATACGATGCAGAACAATGAAACGATAGCATAAGCAATTAATAGCAGTGTACGGGAGTGACGTGGCAGCACTTCAAGTATGCGGATAAGCCAATCACCGAGTTGGCGCACGGGATTGATAAGGATTTGACGAAAATACCATTCTACGTCTAATTTGTTATAGCCATGACGATAGGTGACTGCTGATAGTCGGGGACTACATTGTGATTTGATGAAGTGACTAGCTAAGATAATCATTAGTGTGGCGGCCATTGCAGCTATCAAGACAAACGGTGTCAAAGTGAATCGTGCTCGCTCAACAATGGCATCGCTAAATAAGGTGATGGTGAATGATAGGGCCAGTAGATAAGCGCAAAATAAACCAATTACCACCAAGCTAAGGCCGATGCGTTGGGGTATTGAATCAACATAGCATTGCTGTAATAGGCTATAGAGCGAGATCCCCATAAAGAGCCAAATGACGGCCGATAACTGGTTAGCTAGTGCTGTATTTTCGCTTATTAACAACGTAATAATTATGGTTAATAAAGACAGTATGGCAGCGAAATATTTTGCGCCAGGTTTGGTGGTGGGCGCAGTAGCACGATTGGCGGTTTTGAGGCTGGTGCCAGCATTTAAAAATAAACACGCTTTATACAAACCGTGGGCAATCAAATGAAAGACGGCTGAGGCGAAACAACCCAGACCGCATTGCATCACCATATACCCCATTTGGCCCATGGTGGAGTAGGCCAGTCGCTTTTTTGTATCCACTTGACTCTGCATAAACCATTGACCACAAACAGCGGTGACTAAACCTGTGATGAAAACAAGATCCATAACCCAGACTATGCTGATATAACTGGCACTCATCCGTGCCAGCAACAAGCCACCAGCGTTAATAACACCAGCATGCATCATGGCCGAGACTGGGGTAGGCGTTTCCATCGTGTCTGGCAGCCAGATATGAAATGGAAACTGTGCAGACTTGGTCATCATGGCAATAAATACCAATAATACAATTAGGCTAATGACGTTGCCGGATTGTTGGGCCAGTACGGCAAAATCACTGGAGTGATAAAAGTATTCTGCCAGGATTACGGCAATTAAGAAGCTAACATCTCCGACCCGATTAATCATGAATTTTTTTTTCGCGGCTTGGTTGGCTTTGGCATCATAGTGGTAGTGGTTAAGGAGTAGGTATAACGACATGCCAATGAATTGCCAAGCAATGAACGCCGTTAACAGATCCCCGCTGACACACAACAGTGTTACTGCGGCACTCAGTAATGAGAGTTGACCGATAAAGCGACCTTGGTTTTGGTCACTGAGTAAATAGCGACTAGCATAACTGTGAATATTCAAACTCAAAAAACTCACCAGGCCCAACATGACCCAGGTGAGATTATCGAAGGTAAGGTTCAAATCCAGGGTGAAGGGCTCTAGGGTAATCAATGTGGCATTAAACGTGGTGCCTTGCTGGATGAACATCGGTAGTCCCAAGGACAGCAGAAAAATTATCAGACCAATAATTTGGCTGCAACGCGTGGCGATGAGGGGCCGTTCACGACCAATGGTAAAGGCAATAGCCGCTGATCCAAAATACGCAGCAATGATAGTCAACAAAAGCATTGTTCTGTATCTCTTTGACGAATTCCAATAAGGCTATTCTTTGGAAAAATTTGCATTAATTCAAATTTATTATTATATTCAAAAGCATCAGAATAAAGTGATGTGTATATGCGTGTAACCCTACATCAATTGAACGTTTTTGCTGCAGTGGCCGCTAATCGTAGCGTTACCCTTGCTGCACGGGAAATGCATATGACCCAACCCGCGGTCTCCAATATCATCAAACAGTTACAAATCTATTATGATTGCAGCCTTGTCGAAGTCATTGGCAGGCAGCTATCCTTGACCCAGTTTGGTGAAATCTTATACCGATACTGCCATGATATTGAACAATCCTTAAGCTCGGCTCGCTCAGAGATCAGCCTGTTGAAAGGCGGTGTCTGTGGTGAGCTGCGGGTAGCCACTGTGACCACGGCGAAGTACTTTGTGCCACGCTTATTGGGACAATTCAAACAACACAATACCGATGTGCATATTAAATTGACCGTGTGTAACCGCCAGGAGACTCTGGATCGGCTGCAGGCCAATAAAGACGATTTTGTAATCATGAGTCACCCGCCCACCTCAGCCGCGGTTGATTGTGCTGATTTTTTTGATGATGAATTGGTGGTTATTGCCCATCCTGACTTTGTGCAACAACAACCACCGGTTACCAGTCTCAAGGCTTTAGCCGAAGCACCTTGGATCATGCGTGAGCCTGGTTCTGGTACACGTTATGCGACGGAAGCAATTTTTGCGCGCTACCATTTTATCCCTCATGTAGAAATGGAAATTAGCGATAATGAAGCCATCAAGCAGGCAGTGATGGCAGGTATGGGAATTAGTGTGGTTTCGCGCCAAAGTGTTGCCAACGAAGTCGCTGATCAGCAAATTGTGATTTTGCCCATCAAGCAGTTCCCGGTATTCCATGAATGGTACATGGTGAAGAATGCCGGGAAAGCATTGTCACCCATTGCTGAGAAGTTTTACCATTTTGTCAGCCAAGAAAAGTCTTAATCATCATCTTGATGCTTTAAGCGCTGAAACTTGCCGTGATGGCATTTAGGGCAGGGTGGAATATGGCTGATTTTATGAAAATGTAACACTTCGCCACAGTTGATGCACTCAAGGGTACCAAGGCCGGTGATTTCACCGCTATGGTATTCAGGGCCGTGATCTAATTCGTAATTAAACTCTAACAATTCCAGGGATGTTTTGTCGGCGATATCGGCGGAAATCTCTAGTAGTTTAGCTTCCACTAATTTAGCATCAAAATAAAGCCAGTCAGCGAAAAGTTTTTTGACGTTTACCATAAAGCGGGCAGCATCGACGACATCGCGACGCAGGTATTCAGCAATGGTTTCTGCTTCTTCGACCGTCAAGTGGCCAAGTTTGACAGTGGTTTCTTTGGCTTTGAGTAAGGCTTCATTAACGTGGGGTTTGGCATGTTCGCCGAATTCATTGAGAGATGCTTGCAAGTGATGCAGCATTTTTTCGTAGCCGTGGGTGAGTTTCTTGTCCGGGTCATTTTTGTCAGTCATAGCACGTCCTTAACGTTGCAGCCGCTTTCGTCGAACTGATGAAAGCAGTAATAATAACAAGATCAGTATAATCGCTTTATTTCCCCACCACATCAAGGGGGTTGCACCAGTTACACTGGCTATCTCACCAGTCAATACGGTACGTTGGTAGCGGGGCGCCTTGGCGATGATGTTACCGTGGGGGTCTACGATAGCGGTGGGTCCATCATTGCTGACAAATAACAAATAGCGTCCTGTCTCAATGGCGCGCATTTGTGCCATTGCTAAATGCTGAGCGCCAGCGATGGAGCGACCAAACCACGTGTCATCGTTAATGGTGATGAGTACATTTGCGAGAGGAAAGTCGCCTAATACCAAATCTGGATAAATGATTTCGTAACAAATATAGGGTGCTAAGATAAGTGAACCTGCATGCATTGGGGCTTGTAGTTTTGGCCCTGCTTTAAAGTCTGACATGGGCAAATCAAAAAAGTTAATCAAACCCCGCAACCAATGCTCGAGCGGCAAATATTCACCGAAGGGCACTAAGCGTTCTTTGTAATAGCGGCCTTGGCCATTACCCACGGCAAGAACGCCATTATAAGCCGTGGTTTGGCCATTTTGGTCAGCAACAAATGGCAAACCTAGCACAACAGTGCTGTTATGTTGTTTGGCATTAGCCTCCAGTTGTTCGAGGTAGTCTTTGACGTAACGATAAGGCATGGGGATAGCAGCCTCTGGCCACACGATTAAATCTTTATCCCATTGCTTTGCGGTTAAGTCTTGATAGGTTTTGAGGGTTTGCTCGAATTGTTCGGGATCCCACTTGAGGGATTGGGCGATATTGCCTTGTACCAGTGCGACGGAGAGTTTATCCTCGCTAATGGTAGTCCAGGTAATAGTATTCAAGATGGCACCCATTCCCCAAATCAACAATACACCCAGCACTAAACGATAAGGTTTATCGATCATGTGTTTGAGTAATAATACACAGCTAGCTGCGGTGAAGACGACGATGAATGAAACGCCGTAAATTCCAAATATCGGTGCGAAGCCTTTAAGTGGCGTGGCTAATTGACTGTAACCAATGAATAGCCACGGGAAACCACTGAAGAGCCAACCCCGTAATGCTTCGATGATAACCCATAAGGCGGGGAAGCCGAGCAGATACGTCTTGTAACGGCCTCTGGGGAAAAAACGATTAAACAAGTAGCCTTGCAAAGCGGTGTACAAAGATAAAATCAACAAAAATAATGCGGTAATAAAAATGGCGAGGGTAACTGGCGTCTCACCGAAGGTATGAATACTGATGTAAACCCAAGAAACACTACTCCCAAAAAAACCAAGCCCGAACAATAACCCACGCCAAGTGCTGCGTTTGGCAGATGCAGACATCCACGTCAGCAGTAAGACAGCTGGTGCAATGATGGCACAAAATGCAATTTGCCAAGGTGCAAACGCAAAGGTCAAACACACCCCTGCTAACAGAGCCCAAACATCCATTACGTAGGGTTTCATGAAAACTATTTTTGTCAGGCGCAAGTCTTGTTTCCTCTTTCCAAGTGACCTATGCTAAGCATCCTCTTAATGCGTAAACATTATATCCATACACAGGAAAACAACAATGTGGTTTAAAAACATTCAACTGTTCCAGATCCTCGACGACTTTGATTTAAACGCCGAACAATTACACAATTTGCTCAGTGAAGACATGGCCCGCCATTGTGGTCAAGTGGAACGCTCTGTCATGGGTTGGGTCTCACCCTTTGGTGATGATAATGACAACTTGGTTTGTGCAGTTGAAGATAAATTACTCATCGCTGCCCGTAAAGAAGAAAAAATTCTCCCCACGACGGTCGTGCGGGATCATGTACAAGAAAAAATCAAAGACATCCAAGCCAAGGAAGATCGCAAAGTTTCCTCCCGGGAGAAGCGCCAACTATTCGACGAAATGTCCATTACGCTGCTGCCTCGAGCTTTTGCTAAGCATAAAACCACCTTTGCCTATATCGACAAAAAACACCAATGGCTCATTATTGATGCGGTCAGCCGCGAAAAAGCCGAGGAAGTCACGGTGTTATTGCGCCAGAGTTTGGGCAGCTTAAAACTAGCACCGGTGGAATTGAAGCAATCCATCCCGTTTGCCATGACCCAATGGCTGCAGCATGATGCAGTACCGAGCAATTTCACCATTGATGACATGTGTGACATGCAAGATCCGAACCATACTGCCACCATCATCAAGTGTGTGAACCAAAATTTATTCACTGATGAGGTACAAAAGCACTTAACCGCCGGCAAACAAGTTATTCGCCTGGCAATGACTTGGCATGACCGTGTTTCTTTTGTGGTTGATGAAAAATTTGCCATCAAACGGCTGCGGTTTTTGGATTTGGTGCAAGAACAAGTCAATGATGCCCAGGCCGAAACCCCAGAAGAACATTTAATTGTCAACTTTACCCTGTTCAGTGCAGAATTCGAAGTCTTGTTGCCGGTGTTATTTAGTCTGTTTGGCGGACTGGCTGATGAAAGCAAAGCACAGATTGCCCAGGACGTTGAAGAGGCGGTGCCGGTTTAGCTGTCAGTAACAAGCAAACATGTCCGGTTTAGTTTGGCAACACCGAGGTTCTGTCCTACAACCGACATTTCGCACCAGTCTCTTTTTGCGCACAAAAGGGTAAAAACTCAACTCAAAATGCTCAGGTATTGCATATACATTCCGCTTTTTCGTTATTTTTTTCCCCTTTTCTGCATCAAAAATAGCTCTGGTGCGAAAAGCCGGTTACAATAAATGAGTTGAGCATTAACTAAAAGGACATTTTCATGAAACGTTTGTCTTGGCTTGTTGCCTCCCTCTGTGCTGCCGGATTCTTGATCACTACTGCCTACGGCTTCGTGCCAGCGCCACGCAAAGACACTTTCCAAGTCACCTTGCCCAAAAAATACCGCTATCCGCGGATTGCCATTTATGGTAAAGACACCTTACTCGCCGATGCTATCGCGACGGATTTATATGACAAGGGTTACCAAGTTTACAACACTAGCAGTACTCAGCATTTATTCCGAAAATTTCATACTAACAGCCGTAATTTCCTCCAGCCTAAGCATATGGTTAATCTCAAAGACTATCCATTGGATATTATTTTGAAGATTGATGATATGGGAGAGAAAGATGGGGTGCCGATGCATGCAGATTTCACGATGTATAGCACGTATACTAGCAAGCCCATTAGCCGTGTATCTTGGAATAACCCCGGTCGGGCGCTAAGACTCAGCCATGAAGCCGATGTGGTTAATCGTACCCTAGTGGTGCGGGCGAAGAATACCAATCAGTGGGGCGTGAAGTAGGCTTACCCCTCAACTTTTATGGCTTCGAGTAACCTGACCCGGCGTTTATCTGCGCTTAAGACCCTGAACTCAAACGACTCTAAGGTAACGGATTCGCCCCGTTTTGGTAGATGGCCAAGGTTATTGGTGATAAGACCACCGATGGTATCGAATTCTTCATCACTTAACTCGGTACTGAAGTGCTCATTGAAATCTTCAACGGGTGTCAGTGCTTGAATAAGGAATTTATTCTCGCCGATGGCTTTGATAGGCGTGTCTTCTTCTGGGTCGTGTTCATCTTCGATGTCACCAACGATTTGTTCAAGCACATCTTCAATAGTCACTAGGCCTGCAACACCACCATACTCATCAACGACGATGGCCATGTGGTAGCGTTTTTGGCGAAATTCTTTCAGTAGAACATCAAGGCGTTTACTCTCTGGTACAAATACCGCAGGGCGTAGAATATCTTTCAGGTTAAGCTCACTCAGCATCGTCGTGCCAAAACTGAAACGCAATAGATCTTTTGCCAGCAAAATACCCATGACTTCATCGCGATTCTCGCCGATAACGGGAAAACGGGAATGGGCGGAGTCAATGATCTTCGGCAAAAATTCATCGACGCTTTCAGCTGTTTCAACCACAACCATATGAGAGCGGGGGATCATAATGTCGCGGACTTGGGTGTCAGCAACTTCTAGTACGCCTTCAATCATATTGAGAGCATCAGGGTCGAGTAAATCGCGGTTTTCGGCGTCTCGGAGGACTTCGACCAACTCTTCTTTGTCTTGGGGGTCACGTTGCAGGGCATGACTAAGCTTTCCGAGCCAGCCTTTCGGCTGACCCTGTCTACTCGATGCGTCGTCGTTCATGATGTTATTTCAACTCCATAGTGTGGTTCGTAAGGGTTAGGATAACCTAATTGAGCCAGAATTTGGGTTTCGAGGTTTTCCATTATTTCTGCCTCATCGTCCTCAATATGATCATAGCCTAACAAATGCAGGGTACCATGAATTGTTAAATGGGCCCAATGGGCGATGGGCTGCTTGCCTTGCTGGGCAGCTTCCTGTGCCATTACCGGGGCACAGATGACAATATCTCCCAGCAAGTCGATATCAACACCTTCTGGCACGTCAAAGGGGAAGGATAAGACATTGGTCGGGCCTTGTTTGTCACGGTAAGTCTCGTTGAGTTCAGTGCCCTCGGCTTCATCGACAATACGAATGGTGAGCTCAGCATCTTCGCGCTGACTGCCGGCTTGGACGGCAGCATTAACCCATTGTTCAAAGTTCTCTGCCGAGGGAACATCATCGGCGTCTGAAGCTATCTGCAAATCCAATTGGATGGTCATTTTTTGGGGCCCTGTGATTGGTTCTCGTGGCTATTATAAGCTGTGACAATCTTTTGTACAATAGGGTGGCGCACCACGTCTTTAGCACTAAAACGGTTAAAGCTAATGCCTTCCACGCCTTTTAATACGTCAAGTGCATGGCACAGACCAGACTCGACGCCTTTAGGCAGGTCAATCTGGGTAATGTCACCGGTAATGACGGTAATCGAACCAAAACCAATCCGGGTTAAGAACATTTTCATCTGTTCTTTGGTGGTGTTTTGGCTTTCGTCCAAAATAATAAACGCATCATTTAGGGTACGGCCACGCATGTAGGCCAGCGGGGCAATTTCAATAGCATTGCGTTCGACCAGTTTTGCGACTTTTTCAAAGCCGAGCATTTCGTATAAGGCGTCATAAAGCGGGCGCAAATAGGGGTCGACTTTTTGTGCCAAGTCACCGGGCAAAAAGCCTAAACGTTCACCGGCTTCAACCGCAGGACGAACTAAAATAATGCGGCTGATTTTATCTTTCTCCAGTGCATCTACCGCACAGGCAACGGCTAGATAAGTTTTACCAGTTCCGGCAGGGCCAATAGCAAAGTTAACCGCGTGTTTAAATATATTATTTAAGTATTGAGTTTGGTTCGGCCCGCGGGGGGTGACATAACCATGGGGCGTGCGAATGGCAACTTTCTTTTTTTGGATTTGGTCTTGGGCATGGTTGGCTGCTTCTTGCAAATACAAATGGACTTTGCCTGGATCTAAATGTCCTTCTTCGGCAGTTTCATCGTACATGGCATTTAAGACATACTCGGCTTGTGCGACGGCATAGCGATTGCCAGCAATGCGAAATACATGACCACGGTTTTGGATCTCAATACCAAGGTGGGATTCTAATAGGCGTAGGTGCTCATCGAATTGACCGCATAACTCAGCTAACCGCTCATTATCGACGGGTTTGAAACTCAAACTATTTAAGGCTTCTTGCTCGCTCAACGTCACCCTACAAAGTTACCTCTACACCCTAAGTATACGTCATTCATCGCATTATGCCGCGCTCTCAGTGATATCTTCAATATCGCCCCGTAACGAGTTTGGTAATGCTTCGGTGATTTTGACTTTAACCATTTGACCTATAAGGTTTTTATCGCCATCCAAGTTAACCACGCGATTATTCTCAGTTCGGCCTGAAATTTGCTTGGCGTCTTTTTTGCTCTCGCCGGTGATCAAAATAGTCTGGGTGGTACCTACCATTTTTTGGCTGATTTCAGCGGTTTGTTGATTGAGCCGGTCTTGTAAAATCTTCAGGCGTCGTTTTTTGGTGTCCATGTCAATATTGTCTTTGAGCTTAGCGGCTGGGGTGCCGGGCCGTGGACTGTAGATAAAGCTATAGGAATGATCAAAGCCAATATCATGCACAAGATTCATGGTATCTTCAAAATCTGCATCAGTTTCAGTAGGGAAGCCCACAATAAAGTCGGATGACACAGGAATATCAGGTCGCACAGCCCGCAAGCGCGCAATACGTTCACGGAAATGAGCGGCAGTGTAATTGCGTTTCATCATCGCTAAGATTCTGTCAGAACCGCTTTGTACCGGCAGATGTAAATGATTCGCTAGCTCAGGCACTTCGGCGTAAGCTTCAATGAGATTGTCCGAAAACGCCGTTGGATGTGATGTGGTATAACGAATACGTTCAATCCCATCCAGTGCTGCCATGTAATGAATTAACAAGGCGAGATCTGCAGTGCCACCATCATGCATGGGGCCGAGGTAATCATTGACGTTTTGTCCGAGCAACGTAATTTCTTTGACGCCTTGTTCTGCTAGCGTGGCAATTTCTGCTAATACATCATCAAAGGGACGACTGATCTCTGCACCACGGGTGTAAGGCACGATGCAATAGGTGCAGTATTTGCTGCAACCTTCCATAATAGACACAAAGGCACTGGGGCCTTCGGCGCGGGGTTCAGGGAGGCGGTCGAATTTTTCGATCTCTGGAAATGTAATATCAACCACAGCTTTGTGTTGTTGACGCACTTTGTCGTACATCTGCGGCAAACGGTGCAGGGTTTGCGGACCGAATACCATATCCACATAAGGCGCGCGCTTGACGATGTCTTCGCCTTCTTGGCTGGCCACACAACCGCCCACACCAATGACTAATTCGGGGTTTTTGTGCTTGAGCTTCTTCCAGCGGCCCAGATCAGAGAAGACCTTCTCCTGGGCTTTTTCGCGGATAGAGCAGGTATTCAGCAGGATAACATCGGCATTTTCAGGGGCATCAGTTTGCTCCATTTGCTCAGCTTCGCGCAGCACGTCCACCATCTTGCTAGAATCGTAGACATTCATTTGGCAGCCATAGGTATGGACATAGACTTTTTTCTTTACTTGGGTCATTTTTACTCAATCCTGGTGCTAATTGCAGGGGGCTATTGTATACCGATGGGTTGAGTTTGGCCAGAAGGGGGTTGGTAACATGCCATTTGTCCGGTATAGGTAGCACGCCATCTGTCCGGTTTATCAATCCGGTGGCTATTGCAATACATGCCCAAAAAGTGTACAATCCATGCCACAACAATTATAATTGGCTTTAAAATTAATGAGTTATGCTGCAGAGTCAGACACTATTTGCTACCAAGGTATTGACTTACCTGCGGTATTTTTCAGCAAACAAACCCCTAAATCAGGGCAAATTTCCCCTGCTGCGGCATTTAATCCAAGCAAAGCCCTACGAGGCGCCTCACCCTGGCAAAACGCCACGTCACCGTCATTAGCCCCCAAACCAAAAACCTTGGTTATTACGCGAAAAGCGATTAATGACCTAGAATTCACAGACGCTGAAAAACGCTTTGCTTGGTTACAAGCCTTAGGGTTTACGCTTTATCTCACGTGCTTCGATGCAGAACAACAACCCATTGTAACGTCACTCGACCCGGCCACAAGGGATACAGACATATCTGTCGTTGAGCTATTACAACACGCTCGAGATTTTAAGGCCCATGATGACAACGAGCAACTTGCCGCACAATTCGGTGTTGCTAACGATGATGCCTATATAGTCGGTGAATCAGGTATGCAAGCTTTGCTTAATTGCATGGAACAGTCTCCTACTTGGCAATTGATTTATCCGCGGCAACGAAGTCCAATACAAGCTAAGCAGCTATATGAAGTTAAGTATACCTCTATCATAGAACGAAGTGCAAAAGTTCTTCATGACGATGCCAGCAAGCTCGCATTTATAAAAAACATAGAATTCTATCATCTTTTTGGCAGAGCTCCGAAGGTTATGCGCTTTAAGAGTAAAGATACGGAATGTCTATTCAATGAAGCAAAAGGAATTCGATTGAGCCCTATTGGCAAACTTACATTAGAGCTAAGGTATACCCGGAACTATACAGACAAACTCAAGCTTCTTGAAAAACATCAACATAAAATTGAGAGTGGTAGTGACCTTTTAATGCTTCTGGGTGAAATTGATGATACTACTCTAAAACGTAAATTGTTTGCAGAGCATCAACACAAAATTAAGTATCTTTATGAACTTATCCGGTGCATAAAAGTTATTGGCGACAAAACCTTTGAGCCCAATAATCTTGAGCAATACAAAAGTCAAATTAGAAGCGTTGGAGATGTTCGCTTTTATTTAGAATACACAGATAATGATGAAGAACGACAAGATTTGCTTATAAGGCATCAGGGGTTGATCGATAGCAATTATGATCTTGCTTCTTGCCTACAGCTTGTCAGTAGTGATGTCATAAAACTGAAAATTTTTGAAGAAAGTTCATTCGGAATCAGCAGTTATTATGACCTCGTCCAAACAATGCAGGCTATAAGTTGTGATGAAATAAAACTTGGTTTATACAAGCTATATCGCAAATATTTCAAACCAGTTATTGTGAATAATTTTGAATGTTGCCTGAAAAGTTTTACGGACGATGAAATGAAGTTACATGTGATTTTGATTGATCTACACTATTTTATTGAGCATAGTTGCTGTGGCCTAAGCACTCTTAGCAGTGATGCTAGCAAGATTGAACTCATCGAAGAACTCCTTCCTACACTTAAACGTGAAGGTTTATTAGAAAGGTGTTTGGCAACCATCAGCGACAAAGCTAAGAAAAAAGAACTACATGAGTTATATAACTGTGAAATTACTGACTTGTCTTTGTTTGATAATGATGGTGAAAGACTTGAGGCTTTCATGAAACTCGCAAATCAAACCAAATCCAGTCATACATTCATCGAGTTGCTAGGGCAGCTCACTCCATCGTCACAAGCTTTTATATTGAATCACCAAGATATGTCCCAGCTAAGAGAGCCTTACTGTTATTTGCATGTGTTGCCTCCACATCCATCGTCACTGTCAAAAACGTCCAGTCGCTTCACGACCAGTCTATGCATCTGGGCTGATAGCAGTAATAAATTATTTCAAGACGTCATTGCTGCTATCGAGAGTGGTTTATTCCCCAATTTGGCCTTTGTTGATATCCACGGCGGTGATCACGATTCTGTTAAAAAACTCGTAGCTTTACTGGAACAACATTGTGATAGCTCATTGCAAAGGCTTATGTTGCCGGCGGATTGCCGAGATGTGGTTGCTACAACCTTGCCTTATGATTTTTTACCCAAACCACTTCCTTTTAAATTTGAAAATGGTAAAGAGCGCAGTCCTGCTGCTAAAAGATCCCAACAGGGGCGACCAGCAGCAACACAGCCTATTAACGCTGTGCATACGGCGCATAATGGCTTGAATGCCTTTAACTTTAGCCAAGGTAAACCACAAAATTATACGATGGCTCAAACAGGGCGGTTGCTGAACCCAAAGGGTGAGCCAGCGCAACGAGTTCGAACAGGAAGGATTCTGCAGAATATTGCCAAAAGCTCACAGCGCCGATATTTCCAGCCAGATAAATGTCAACTGAACCCTGTCAAAGTAACGCAGCTAACCGATGCTGATATAAATAGATTCTCGCAAGATACCAGTAATCCTAACACCCGCTATCATGAATTTAGTCTAGATTTAAAATCCGGTCTTACCCGCTTATCAAGTATTGATGCCCATGAGATATTTACAGGTATTTGCCAGCCCTGTCCGAAAGGGGTAAATATTTATCACTGTGATGTTGATAATTTTTATTATGCTGAAACAACACAAGAGACAAGTCTGCGTTACGTAGTTGAAGCAGAAACTGAAGCTGCCCAACAAGCACGATTTCAACAAATCCCCGCAGACAATATTATTAAAGCAGTTATCGACGATTACCGAAACCCTAACAAGGGTTATCATCCAACCAGTACTCATAAGGACAAGATCCCTTCCCGCAATATCTATAAATCCAATGTCACCTGGCTTAAGGCTACGTACAATTTTCGTGGTGGTTCATGTGATCATCGGGTTGCCGCTGTCCAATATAAATTAGATGAATTAGGAGTTGATGATAATGATGTTCACGTGACACACATTGATAACAACCATGTGCGGCTTGAAGTATGTCATAATAATCACTGGATATTAGTTGATGTTGGTGGCCGTTCTGGCAATCAACAAACGTATTCAGACACTAGTTCCAAAATACCTAACCCCGCTACATCGGCTTCTTCTGATACCAAGGGCGATACTCAGCACCTCATCTTGCATGAACCGTCTTCGAAATTTTGCCAGCTCAAAGAAAATATTGCAGCACTGGTTAAACCACAGACTATTGAGAATCAAGAGGCGCTCTATGCTATTATTGCGGATCCCGATAATCATCAAGTTATTATTGGCTATCCTGAGTCGGAACAATTAACAACTCATCTACTGGGGCAGGCTGGGAATCGCCTTATCTATATAGTCGATAGCTTTGATGCCTTATCCACTAAAGGTTCATCGATGTCTATTGATGAAACTGGAAATATTACTATTGTTCCTCATTCATCTTTTGTTAGATTTATTGAACAAGCAGCATATTATAACCCCGGTGAGCCTCGCCCACAGCTAATTATCCATTGGGATGCATTTACGCCACAACAACAAGTGGCTTTGAATACTATGCTCGACAAACTCCGCACCGTCAAAGGGTTGACAATACCTGCGTCAATTCAAATTATCGGATTATATCAACAAGCTCCAACGGATATGGCACTCTTGTCACGTTATAATGCCATTGGACGTGTCGATTATGATTTATCACCTGGGACTACGAGTACCGTCGTTACTGGTGCAGATCCACTTATTATTGATATGCTTGGTTTACCTGATTGGCAAGCACAATTACTTGGACCTATTGTACTCATAGATAATCGGCCTGTATGGCAAAAGAGTGATTTTGTAACACAGCTTGAAAGTGGTTTGCATTATAGCTGTATTCAACTCCAGCATCTTCCCAAAGAAGCCCGTGATGATTGCATAAAATTTCTCGAATACGCTAAAGCACAAGGGTATATTGATTATCATGGGTATCGTATCCCATTATCTCAACACAGTGAAATTGTTGTTGAAGATAGTCTTCTTGATTTTTCTGACTTTGATGTGGTCACTGTGACAGAATATGTGACTTTGGATAATGCACCGAAAAATGCACGGCTCATCAACACTGCAATGTTTGACTCTTTATTGCAGCAAAAGTTAATCGCTAATCACACCTATCAACATCGCTCAGGTTTGCTAGCCAAACATGCTGCAAAAACCCTCAATCTATGGATAAGCTCTGAATTGTCCGACAGCCAGTGGTATTGTTTATTCGCTGAAGCTAAACGTCATAATGTTAAATTAGCTTTATCATTAGCACCTAATGTTAGTTTACCTGCGGGACTTAAAACCCTGGTCAAAGGCAACCAAGCTATCCCATCAAATCCATCAGTATCTTCAGCCCCACGGGTTATTGTTACTGATCGCTATGATGTTGAAATGGTACCAATTACTGATGATACTTTAGTAATTGATATTGAAGACCATAACTACCAAGATTTGTTTGGTTATATTAGCCATAAAGCGTCTGCTACACATTTTGAAAGCTTCACCTTTAAGCAAAGCCAGCTTCTCAAAGCGCTTACTGGTAACAAACCGGTGGTTTTCAAAGGCCGCTTTTCAGAGGCAATGTTGCAATCACTGCAGTACTTGTTAGCTGGAAAATCAGTGCCTGTCGGCAATGGTAAAGTCATTAACTGCACTGCTCCTATCACTGTCATTGTTGAAGTGGACTCGCAGCAATTACCTGCAGAGGGTATGGTTTATGCACCATTGGCATACTTAGGTGGTCGCGTTAAAGTGATGCGTAATAAAGTATCTAAAACGAGTCATACGTCTACATTTAGCTACAAAGAAACACCACCGTCCGTAGAGTATGTTGACCTCAGTCATTGCAAAGAAAAAACCATTTTCTTCTTAGAGCGACGCCTGCAAGCTATACTGTCAGCATTAGAAAATTATAACATCGTTCAGTTGCTCGGCCCGACAGGTGTCGGCAAAAGCCGCTTGATGCACTATTTGCAACAACATCAAAAAGACAATTTAGATATGTATCACGGGCTTGGCCGTCTCGATGCTTGGGCAACGCATGTAGGTGATAAACAAGC
Organism: Legionellales bacterium; assembly: GCA_002709565.1. Lineage (GTDB taxonomy): Bacteria > Pseudomonadota > Gammaproteobacteria > UBA1113 > UBA1113. The sequence continues at coordinate 81,649 of PAPY01000022.1, forward strand.
TGTGTTATTCTTAGATGAAGGTAATATCATCGATAAACATTTAACATTTTTATCCCCACTCAAGCTTGGTGGCAATAAACGTATTTTTTATCGCGGCAAAATTTATGAATTAACCGACAAGCATAAAGTCGTTATCGCCAGCAATCCTCACAACTATGGTGGTGGCCGCCAGCAACAGCGCTTATTTGCGGATGGCACTGTGCCTGAGCTACATTTTGAAAATTTCCCACCCGAAGTTGCTTATGAGTTATTATTGCGGCCGTTATATGATGATTTTTCTTATGACCCTTTGAATGTTGATATATCGATTCAATCCCATGAATTTGAACAACAAGCCAAAATCTGGCTAATGGATTATTACCAACAGTGTCAAGTTGCCAAAAATGATAGAGAGAGACCAACTGTGCGCGAACTGCAACAGCAAGCATTGCAATATCTACATCGACACCAATATCGAAAACCATTAAATCTATTTATTTCCCACGCCCCTCAAGCAGCAACAAGTTATGCTGAAACGCAAGCAAACTTAGCGCAACGCTTAGCCCTTAATGAATTTATTCAATTACACCTGGGGCAGCAGCAAGGCAAGCTGCCCGGTAGCGGCTTGGGACTTAATGGCTGTTATATCGAAGGCACCCCTGGTACAGGGAAGAGCGCACTGATTGAATTTATGTTGACTAAACATGGATACGGAACAAAGCACGAGGGTACACCATTATGGTATGACAAAATTGATGCAACACTTCCTTTTTCTGAAATGAAACAACGCATTGTCGAGGCATTTAATAATGGCCAAGCTATTTGGATCGATGAACTTAATAGTTGCGATTGTGGTGATCTCGAGAGTGCAGAAGAAGCTGAAGGTATAGAAGCCATCCTCAATAGTGTTTTAACAGGTGTTCATCCTGACACGGGGCAACCAGCAAAAATCCCTGGGTTTATGGCTTTTTTCACGGGTAATAGTATTGGCCTTAAAGGACGCAAAGCCTTGAGCCCAGCATTACATCACCGCTGTATCCAGCTCAGTTGTTCACCGCTTGGTTCAGAGGATATTCATGCCATTCTTCAACATCATGCGCCTGAAAAAATAGCAGGTACTAATAGCAAACAACTATGCCGTGATTTAGCCCATCTAATCGCGGAAGATCCCAGCATTAACTTAAGAACATTGCTAATGAAAATAGATGATTTTGTTCCTCTGTATGCAAAACAAAAAATATCCCCACCACGGACTGATGATTGGCTCAAGTTACAGAAACGATTATTGGATGATAGCAATCCCCTTAATAGCGAAGAGTATCCAGATCAAGCCACTGCCTATCATACTTGTTTAAAGATGGGCCAACCATAGTGGCCGAGGCCCTGTAACCTTCTTACCCTCTAAAATCAACCTGTTAGCGCCGCATTTCTACCTAAGTTAGACAGTTTTTGTACTAAAATGAGGAGGCTCTAATAGCAATATAAATCAATAGCTTACCTTATCTCATAACTTTACGTGTTACAAAGTTGTGATACGTAACGTTATGAGTTATTATTCAGTGACAATCGGTCACGAGATAGAAAGATGTTAGAAGCTAGAGATTATTTTCCACTGGGTATCGCGGTCCAAGGCGCTTTTTGTAATCGTACAGAAGAAACGGACTTATTGCTGCAAAATATCCAGGCAGTCAAGCACACCTTATTGATAGCCAGCAGGCGGTATGGCAAGTCTAGTCTTGCTTTACGAGCACTGCACAAGAGCAAGCTGCCTTTTTCTGAAGTTGATTTTTATATGTCTCGCAATGAAAAAAACATTGAGGCCTATTTACTCAAAGCTATCGTTGAGCTGATAGGTAAAGCACTAGGGCCAGTCGATAAATTAGTTACATCCATCAAAAAGTATGTCAAAACCTTACGTCCTAAAATTGAATTGTCTGCAGGACCGTTTTCGCTAGAACTACAGCCGGACCAAGATTCAGATCCAGCATCCAATGTTAAAGAAGCATTGATGTTACTCGAGCACTTATTGGCTGAGCATAACCAGCATGCCGCACTGTTGCTGGATGAGTTTCAGGTGGTAGGGAGTATATCTAAAGGGCATGGTATTGAGGCTGCTATCCGCCATGTAGCACAGAAAACCCATTATTTGACCTTGATTTTCTCGGGTAGTCAGCGTCACTTGCTGGAGACAATGTTTGAAGACAAAGCACGACCGCTCTATAAACTGTGTTGGAAGCTCAGCTTGGCGCGTATTGAAAGTCACCATTATGAGAAGCATATTCAAGCTGCAGCAAAACTTGCTTGGAAGCAGACAATTTCAGCGGAGTGTTTTGCTGCCATTATGACATGCTCTGAACGGCATCCTTATTATGTAAATAAATTATGTGATAGAGTTTGGACCGAATATGCCTCATCAATCCCAACTGCTGAAAACGTCATCGCGGTTTGGGATAAAATATTAGCGGAAGAAAAAACGGATGCTGTTAAAGAAATAACGCCATTATCGCCTGGACAGAAAAATGTTCTGCACTATTTGGCAACGGTAGCAACACAACAGCTGACGAGTAAACAAGCGATGCTTGCACTACAGATGACGAGTAGTTCTATATTGGTAGCGCTTACTGGTCTAGAAGAAAAAAGTATCATTGAAAAGCGTGATGAAGAATACCATATTATCAATCCAGTGGTCGCTTATTATGCAGCCCTTTGAGCACGCCCTTGCAATCTGTTCTGGGATGGCGCATCATTGCCGGCTAGATTATGGAACTGTTGAATAAATAACCCGTGGAATCGCCAAGAAAACATTTACCGCTAGCCTGCTTGATTTTTGCTCTAGGGGCGAGCTTTTATTTCTATGAATTTTTGTTGCAGGTAGCCCCTAATCTGATTGTGCCGCAATTGATGCGGGCGTTTGCGACGTCTGCCACGGGTTTTGGCAGTTTAACGACGTTTTATTTCATTGCTTATGCCTTTATGCAATTGCCCGGTGGGGCATTGTTAGATCGCTACGGTCCACGGTATTTGTTGACCATATCCGCCACTCTGTGTGGTGCGGGGACATTACTGTTCAGTTTGTCACAATACTTGTTGGTCGCGCAGATAGCACGTTTTTTGACAGGTTCAGGTTCGGCGTTTGCTTTCATTGGCACATTAGTATTAGTAGCACGTTGGTTTCCGCGACGTTACTTTGCTTTTTTGAGCGGCTTAACCATTACTATCGGCATGTTAGGGGCGGTCTCTGGTGTCACTTTCCTAGAACCATTACGGCAACATTTGCACTGGCGACAAATGCTAATGGTTGTGGGTGTCGCAGGTTTGTTATTGGCATTTTTGATTTATTGTATTGTGCGAGATTTTGCCCCAGGCACAAACACCAGCAAACATAAGACCCGTAATATACAAGAGATCCGTGAGGGGTTTGCGCACTTGCTATCGTCAAAAGACAGCTGGTTGGTGGCTATTTTCGGTGGCTTGATGTTTAGCCCGACAGTGGCGTTAGGTGCGAGTTGGGGAATCAATTATCTTGTGCAAATCTACGGGGTTACTCGCTTACAGGCCGGTGAAGTCATCTCGTTGATTTTCATTGGTTGGGCGGTAGGTAGTCCTGTTGTGGGCGCCGTGTCTGATAGAATGAAACGTCGTAAGCCAACCATGTACATTGCGGCTGTTGCGGGCTTGGCTATCTCTTTTTTGATTATTGTATTGGGGACTTATCTTAATCTTATTGCCTTGGCGGGTTTATTATTTTTGTTTGGTTTTTGCTGTTCAGGTTTTATCAGTGCTTTTGCACTAATACGTGAACTACAGGCACCACGCCATAGTGGAGTTGCCCTGGGTTTCATGAATATGATGAACAGCCTCGGCGGCGCGTTTTTGCCGTTAGTGATAGGTTTGATTCTCGATCTGAATTGGTCAGGTAAGTCTGCCAATATGTTACGGGTTTACTCAGCTCACAATTATCAAATAGCGATGCTCAGTCTACCAGTGTGTTTTGTGGTGGCATTGCTCATTTTGCCATTCATTAAAGAGACTTATGCGAGCTTTCAGCATAATGCCTAGTAAGGATTCAAATCCGTGTAGGTTGCCACTAACTGCCAATTCTGGGAGCTGGCGTCCAAGCGTTTGGCCTTGCAGCGGGAATTGGTGCTGAGGCGGGTGGCAGTGATGTTGACCCGAGCAAGGCCGGATTTACTCTTCACAATATTGAACAAACAGCCATTACGTAGGCGATAGATATGATCCGTATCGGTATAGGCCCGGTATTGGACATTTAGTGGTTGACCATTGGCAGGCACATCGATATCCGCACTACGGTTGCTATTGGCATAAACCTTCTCAGGAAAGCCCTCAGCACAGGTGTGAATAGGGATATTACCGTTATTAAGGATCTGAATATGCACGGGACTTGCTTCAGCACTCGCAGCAAATAAAAACAGCGCTACGGTCAAAATTAGCGCATTTGTCAGCAGGATCATTGTATCTCCTTAACTATCCAATTCATGTAGCATGCCAAAATCGTCTCAGGAAGACAATTTTTTCTTTAATAAATCATTTACTTGCTGCGGGTTGGCTTTGCCCTGGGTTTGCTTCATCACTTGTCCCACAAAGAACCCAAACAGCTTGTCTTTACCGCTACGGTATTGCTCCAACTGGGTTGGGTTGGCAGCCATGACGTCATCGATGATGGTTTCAATGGCGCCGGTGTCGGTGACTTGCTGTAAGCCTTTTGCCGCAATAATGGCGTTAGCGTCACCTTCACCATTCCACATCGCCTCGAATACGGTCTTAGCAATTTTGCTGGAGATGGTGTCATCATGAATGCGGTCTAATAATCCCGCTAACTGTTCCGCACTGACGGGGCTCTCGCTGATGTCGAGACTGGCTTTGTTTAAGGCGCCAGACAAATCACCCATGACCCAGTTAGTCACAAGCTTCGCGGGAGCTTGGGTGTTATCGAGTGCGCTCTCAAAGTAATGGGCCAGTGCTTTATTCGCAACTAAGACGCTAGCATCATATTCGCTTAAACCAAATGCTTGTTGGTAGCGGTCGCGTTTTTCGTGGGGTAATTCGGGCAGTGTGTCACGCACGGATTCAATCCATTCATCGTCTAATGCCAATGGTAAGAGATCAGGGTCGGGGAAGTAACGGTAATCGTTGGCTTCTTCTTTGCTGCGCATGGGGCGGGTTTCATTTTTGGCTGCATCATACAACAAGGTTGCTTGATCGATAGTGCCGCCTTGTTCCAAGACACTGATTTGTCGTTCGATTTCGTAATTAATCGCCCGTTCCACAAAACGGAATGAATTCACATTCTTAGTTTCCGTACGTGTGCCAAATTCTTGTTGGCCTTTGGGGCGTATTGATACATTCGCATCGCAACGAAAAGAGCCTTCTTGCATGTTACCGTCACAAATCCCTAAATGGGTGACGAGATTGTGTAAGGTTTTGAGATAACTAACCGCCTCTGCGGCTGAGCGCATGTCAGGTTCTGAGACAATTTCTAGCAATGGCGTGCCGGCCCGGTTTAAATCAATACCGGTCATGCCGTGAAAGTCTTCATGCAAGGATTTACCGGCGTCTTCTTCTAGATGGGCGCGGGTAATACCAATGCGTTTAATGCCATTGTCGGTAACAATATCCAAATGGCCTTTGCCAACAATGGGTAATTCATATTGACTGATTTGATAACCCTTAGGTAAGTCAGGGTAAAAATAATTTTTGCGGGCAAACACAGAATGCTTGGCAATTTCAGCATCCACACTTAAGCCAAATAAAGTCGCTTTGCGTACGGCTTCTTTGTTCAATACGGGTAATACCCCTGGCATGCCTAAATCGATGGCACAGGCTTGGGTATTCGGATCCGCACCATAAGCAGTTGCAGCGCCTGAGAAAATTTTGGATTGCGTGTTTAATTGTACGTGGACTTCAAGACCAATGACCACTTCCCATTCTGTACTCATGTTAAAACCCCTCCGGCATTTGTTGATGCCAATCTGTGACTTGTTGGAATTGATGGCCGATATTCAGTAATTTTGCTTCACTAAAGTGATTGCCAATAAGCTGCATGCCCACGGGCATTCCATCGACAAAGCCTGCGGGGATAGACATCCCTGGCAAGCCCGCTAAATTGGTGGAGATGGTATAGATATCGTTTAAATACATGCTAACGGGATCGGTGGTTTTTTCGCCGAGTTTAAAGGCCGTAGTCGGGCAGGTGGGCCCGAGGATGACATCCACGTCGTTAAAGGCTTGTTGGAAATCATTACTAATCATGCGCCTAACCTGTTGGGCTTTGAGATAATAGGCATCGTAATAACCGGCAGACAGAGCATAAGTGCCGATCATGATGCGGCGTTTTACCTCTGCGCCAAAGCCTTCACCGCGAGAACGTTTGTATAAGTCTTCGAGATCATTCGGGGCCTCACAACGGTAACCGTAACGCACCCCATCAAAGCGGGATAAATTCGATGAACATTCCGCTGGCGCAATCACATAGTAGACAGGGATGGCTGACGGTGTGTTGGGGAGGCTGATTTCGGTTACGCTTGCGCCCTGTTGTTCTAGGGTCTTGGCAGCATTCTCAATGATAGTGGCAATACTGCTGTCTAAGCCTTCAGCAAAATATTCTTTTGGCAGACCAATCTTGAGGCCATGCAGTGAATCATTCAACGTGGCGGCGTAATCGGGCACGGCTACATCGGCACTGGTGGAGTCCTTGGGATCAAAGCCGGCAATAACATTCATTAACAAGGCTGCATCTTCAGCGGTTTGGGTGAAGACACCACCTTGGTCAAGGCTCGAGGCAAAGGCAATCATGCCGTAGCGTGATACGCGGCCGTAAGTTGGCTTGATACCGGTGATACCGCTAAACGACGCCGGTTGGCGGATAGAACCCCCAGTATCAGTACCGGATGCAGCAGGGACCAAGCGGGCAGCCACTGCGGCGGCGGAACCACCAGATGAGCCGCCGGGAACACGTGCTGTATCCCATGGGTTTTTGACCGCGCCATAATGGCTGTTCTCATTCGATGATCCCATGGCGAATTCATCCATATTGGTTTTGCCCAAGGAGACGAGTCCCGCGTCTTGGCATTTTGTGACCAAGGTCGCATCATAGGGAGCAATAAAATTATCCAACATCTTCGATGCACAGGTGGTTTTGATCCCTTTTGTGCAAAATAAGTCTTTCTGGGCGAAGGGGATCCCGGTGAGGGGACCAGCATTGCCTTTGGCTCGCGCGTCATCGGCTGCTTTGGCCTGGGCGAGGGCAGTTTCTTCGGTTAGGGTGATAAAACTGTTCAAATTATCGTTATGTTCGCGGCAGCGCTTGAGAAAATGTTCGGTCAGCTCAACACTGGATACGGATTTGTCGGCTAGCGCGCTGGCTAAGGCCTGTAATGTTTTGGTATGCATATAAGGGATCCTTTAGTGGTCGTGTTATTCAGCGTCAATGACTTTGGGAACCAGGTAAAGTCCTGCCTCAGTCTCGGGAGCAATGCTCATAAATAGCTCGCGTTGATTGATCTCAGTGACTTCATCATTCCGTAGCCGTTGCTTAGCATCCAGGGGATGGGCCTGGGGTTCGATGCCTTGAGTATCGATTTGGTTCATTTGCTCCACCAAATCCAGAATATTCGTCAAATCCCGGGCGAGATCGGGAATGTGTTTGTTGTCCACCGCGAGTCTCGCGAGGTGGGCAATGTTATTCACGGCATTGGCATCGATAGTACTCATTCTTGCTCCTGTGTTCGATAGCTATATATAAGATTGCCTTATGTTACAATTCGCCATACAATTGTCAATTAATTCGTTTACCCGGCTTTTCGCACCAGAGCTATTTTTGCGCAAAGAGAGACTGATGCGGCATGCCGGTTACACGGCAAACACTTTTAATTACGAGGTAACCCATGTTTAAAAAGCTACGCGGCTTGTTTTCTAGCGATTTGTCCATTGATTTGGGCACCGCTAACACCCTGATCTATGTTCGTGGTCAAGGTATTGTCTTAAATGAGCCTTCAGTGGTAGCTATTCGTCAAGATGTCAGTAATGGCCAGCGTCGTGTCGCGGCGGTGGGGCTGGAAGCGAAGCGGATGTTAGGCCGTACACCTGGTAATATTATGGCCACTCGCCCGTTGAAAGACGGCGTTATTGCTGATTTTCACGTCACCGAAAAAATGCTCCAGCACTTCATCCACAAAGTGCACGAAAACAAATTCATGCGTCCAAGCCCACGGGTTTTGGTCTGTGTGCCCTGTGGTTCAACCCAGGTTGAACGCCGTGCTATCCGGGAATCTGCCATGGGTGCCGGTGCTCGGGAAGTGTATTTGATCGAAGAACCCATGGCAGCTGCTATGGGTTCAGGGATGCCGGTTGAAGAAGCCAGTGGTTCCATGGTGGTAGATATTGGTGGTGGTACAACTGAAGTGGCGATCATTTCCTTGAGTGGTATTGTGTATTCTGCCTCAGTACGGATTGGTGGCGACCGTTTCGATGAAGCCATTATCAATTATGTTCGTCGCAACTATGGTATTTTGATCGGTGAGACGACTGCTGAACGTATCAAGCACGAAATCGGTGCTGCCTTCCCTGGCAAAGAAGTCAGTGAGCTAGAAGTTCGCGGGCGTAACTTGGCAGAAGGGGTACCTCGCAGCTTTACCTTGAACAGTAATGAAATCCTTGAAGCCTTACAGGAACCCTTATCCGGTATTGTCGGTGCAGTTAGGGCCGCCCTTGAGCAAGCACCACCGGAATTGGCATCCGATATTGCTGAGCGCGGTATGGTATTAACCGGTGGCGGTGCATTGCTAAAGAATTTAGACTGGCTACTAAAAGAAGAAACGGGTCTGCCAGTTATCGTTGCTGAAGAACCTTTAACCTGTGTTGCTCGCGGTGGTGGCCGCGCTCTTGAAGTTGTGGATGCCATGGGTGGAGAATTCTTGTCACGTGGCGATTAAGCGAGGGGAGAACACTAATGAGCGAGGTTACTGATGCTCTTTAGACAAGGTTCTCTGTTTAATTTTCGTTTTTTCCTGTTATTAGTATTATCAGTTGTGCTGATGGTGGTAGATCACCGTCAGCACCATCTCGATAAATTACGTCAAGCGCTCACTACTGTCATTGCACCAGTGCAATATGTGGTGGATTTCCCCGTCGATTTCTTTGGTTGGGTAACCACTAGCATGGCAACCCACAAGGCGCTCGTGAATGACAATGCTAATCTGCGAGCGGATAATTTACTCCTTAAAGCTCAAGTGCAACGCATTCTTGCGGTAGAGAAAGAAAACTCCCAGTTGCGCGCCTTATTGCAGTCGTCGACCAAGGCAGGCTTGCAAGTGCATGTCGCTAGATTATTGGCCGTGAGTACGGATGCCTATGTTACTGAAGTCGTTATTGACAAAGGCACCAATGATGGCGCGTTCGTTGGGCAACCGGTATTGGATGCTAATGGGGTGATGGGGCAAGTCATTCAGACCAGTTTATTAACCAGTCGAGTGATGCTAGTGACGGATCCTCGCAGTGCAGTGCCGGTACAAGATGACAGGAATGGCTTACGAGCGATTGCCATCGGTACCGGGGCACATCGTACGTTGCAATTGGCTGATATTACCGAAACGGCCAATGTCGAGGTTGGCGATACCCTATCGACAACGGGATTAGGCTTGCGTTACCCATCGGGTTATCCCTTAGGCAAAGTTGTATCTGTAAATCACCAACCCGGAGAGCAATTTGCAAGGGTGAAAGTGCAGCCCAGTGCCCGTATTAATCAATCGCGCCAAGTTTTATTAGTATCATCATCGGCAAAATCATTGGTTAATGAGGGGCGACGACAAGTAAAAGCCATGGAGAAGTCCCACCGAGAACAATTAAAGACCCAGCGGGTAACCAATGGTGTGCGAGGTAACGTGTAATGGATACCGTACAAAAGAAACAAGGCACCGGCTGGATTATATTGAGTTTTGTTATTGCGTTAATGCTGGATGTATTGCCCTTACCCAACTGGGCCGAATGGTTTCGTCCGGAATGGATGGTGATGGTATTAATTTTTTGGGTCTTGGTATTGCCGCAACGGGTCAATGTTGGGGTGGCGTGGGTAGTAGGCCTCGTCCTTGATGTTGTCAATAATGCGATGATAGGTGAACATGCGCTAGCGTGTGTGTTGGTTGCGTATATCACGATTAAGTTACATCGCCGTATTCGCGTATTCCCGATGTCACAACAAATTTTAGTCGTGCTCGGGCTATTGTGGTTTTATCAGTTGGTGATTTTTATTTTGCAAGGTGTGATTGGCCAACCAATGAATTACTTGCTGTACTGGTTGCCGAGTTTTGTTGGTATGTTGTTGTGGCCATGGTTGTTTGTCATTCTCAGGGATTGGCGTACCCGTTTTGCTATTAGCTAGGGAATGTGATGAAAGCCTTTGTTCTACATCTTGGCAAAAAACTCTGGCTCATTGCAGCAAGCATTATCATTATTGCGGCTGTATTGTTAACTGCTGCCCGCAGCATGACGCCTTTTTTGACCGAATACAAAAGCGATATTGAAGCGTGGGCCAGCCGTACCCTGGATGCTAAACTGAGTATCGGTGAAGTTAAAGCCAGTTGGTATTACCTTGAACCGATGATCAAATTCAAGAATGTGCAGCTCTACGATAAGTCCGGCAAATCTCCATTACTGAAAATCAAACAATTAAACGTTGGCATTAATCTTTGGCAAAGTTTATTAGCCCGCGAGGTGCAAATTGGCACTTTAGTTGTCTCTGGTGCCCATTTTTCTGTGAATCAATTATCAGACAAACAAATTGAAATTAAAGGCTTGCCAAATGCCATCGATGTCAGCGAGTCTCAAACCGAGACAGCGACTGCATTTGATAAAAATAAATTACTCAATAGACTGCTGAAACAACGCCGTTTAATTCTAGAAGATATTACTGTTGATTTACTCAAGAACAACCAAAAAGTCGCCAGCGGTCGCCTAGATGTGGCATTAATCAACCGCGGTGAACATCACGAATTAGACGGGATAGTGCGCTTGTTAGAGCCTTACCCTGTACAATTCAGTGTGGCAATGAAGCTACGGGGCACGTTGGCAGAGAAGAAGCATGTCAAGGGACAATTTTACCTTAAAGGCACGGACGTGCCGGTTGGTAAATGGTTGGGTGACAGAACTTACGCTGGCTTAACCAGCAAAGGCGGTGTGTTGAGTGCTGAAGTATGGGGGCAAATCAAACATGGTCATTTGCGCAATGTAACCAGTCAGTTCGACCTTCGACAATTGGTATTGCAACTGCAGGGCAAAAAGGATGCACTCAAGATTAATCAAGCCGGTGGTAATGTGCAATGGCTACGGGGCAAAAAAGGCGGTTGGCATTTGTCAGGCAGCCAACTGCAAGCGAATGTGGATGGGGTCGATTGGCCAGAAGAAGCATTTAGCTTGGACAAAGATCCTAATGATGATATCAACGCGACTTTACGTTATCTCAATGTGAAGCAACTGCAATTCATTGCTAAAGACGAAAAGTTAGTGAAGCCAACGACTCGCCAACAAATTGCAACCTTTAAGCCAGAAGGCGCGGTTGAAGATTTAACGATTAGCGTTTCACGGGACAATAAACAAGTGAAAGACGTTGCCTTAGCGACAGATTTCCATGGTTTACACATTGCTCCAGTAGACCATTATCCTGGGGTGGATAATTTATCAGGTCACATTGAACTGAATAAACAGGGCGCGAAATTACAGCTAACAAGTCAAAAGACGATAATACATTTGCCCAAAATTTTTCGTCAAAGCTTACCTCTCGATGAACTGCTTGGTACGCTAAGTGCTACTCGCCAACAAGGTGGCTGGCAAGTAACAGGTCGTGATATCAAGGCGAGGACTCCTACAGCGTCAGCCACGGCAAAGTTAACGATTAAGTCCTTCGATGATGGCAGTAGCCCGGTTATTGATTTAACGGCAAACGGCGATATTGCCAGTCTCACTCAAGCGGATGTTTATCGCTATTTACCCGTCAGTATCATGCCAACACCGGTGGTGGAATGGTTGGATAGTGCTGTCCGCGGTGCAGGTCCCTCCCAAGCATCCTTAGTCTTGAAAGGTCCCTTAGACACATTTCCCTATGATAATGGGGAGGGAACGTTTTTGATTAAAGGCAAGTTCAGCGATGGGCAATTGCATTTTTATCCCGGTTGGCCTGGGGCAACAAACATTGATGGCAATCTCGTGTTTGCCGGGCGGCGGATGGATATCAATGTTAGCTCAGCCAACATCGGCGGGGCAAAGGCAGATTTGCTGGTAGCAACAATTCCTTACATGGGTGATGCAAAGCCGGTAACCCTATTCATTAATGGCCACGGCAAAGGCGATATGGCGGATGGGCTTAACTTTATCCAAACTAGCCCGCTGAAAACGATAATCGGCAAAAGTCTACAGGATATGACTATGTCAGGTCCTGCAGCAATGAATTTAAAGCTAGTTATTCCTTTAGAGGGTAGTGATGATGATGCCGTTAAAGTCAAAGGTAATGTTGCACTTGATGGTGGTAGCATAAGTTATACCCCCTGGCAGTTGGGGCTTGCTGATCTCAAAGGTCAATTGCGTTTTAGTGATAAAGGTCTGTGGGCAGATGGGCTAATGGCAACGTTGTTGCAACAGCCTGCTGTGATCAATATCAATACTTTAACAAATGCTAAGCAACAAACCAGTACTCATATTGATTTGGTTGGTCAAGCGCAAGTAGCGAGTATCACCAAACAATTCAATCAGCCGCTGGATAAGTTTGTTAATGGTTTTGCGAACTTTCGTGCTTCATTAATTCTTGATGATGTGCAAGGTAGTCAAATAACGCTTGATAGTGATCTTAAGGGATTGAGTAGTCAATTGCCTGCACCATTACACAAATCGGCTCAGGCAAGTTTGCCTACCAAGGTCACGGTGAAATTGTCAGACCAAGGTTTACAATCGCTGTCATTCGCGCTGGCACAGCGAATAAGTGGGGCGTTCGCATTTAATCATGATGGTAAACAAACCACACTGTATGGCTGTGATATACAGTTCGGTAGTGATAGTGCCACATTATCTGGCGCAGCAGGGCTGCGCATGAGTGGATATATTTCGGAGCTGTCGCTTGATACTTGGCGTGATACTGTAAACCAATTGCCGGATAATAAACAATCGAAGGTAACAAATGCTTGGCTTGAGAAAAACTTACGGAATATTAATATTAAATTCTGGCGCTTGATTGCAGGCGATTTTGCCTTTAAAGAATTGCAGTTACAATTATTACCAGTCGATAAACAGTGGCAGCTTTTATTACAAAGTGATGATGTGATTGGTCAGGCCAGTATACCATTCTCAGGACAGCCTGGGATTATCGATATCCAACTGCAAAAATTAGCGCTTAACCCATTACATAGCAATAAATCTAACAATGCATCACCACTTGCGGCTGTTGATCCCCGTACTATTCCAGAGATCCATGGTCTTTGCCAAGCGTGCAGTTACGATGATTTGGACTTAGGTGAAGTGAAGCTGGATACATCTAAATATGCCGATGGGATCTTAGTAAAAAGCCTCAGTGTGATCAATCCTACCCTCAAGTTATTCATGTCCGGTAGTTGGTCTGAAACCACTGAGGGAGCTAGCACGCATATCAAAGGTAGCGTGATGAGCGGTGATGTTACCAAGATCATGAAAGACTTGCACATTGCGTCTAACCTGCAGGCGAAGTCAGGTTCTATCAACTTTGATGTTAATTGGCCGGCAGCCCCTTATCAATGGCAGGTGGATAATTTGGCCGGTAAGTTTTCATTTCGGGTTAAACAGGGCAGTATTGTCGGTTTGAGTCAAGATACTGATGCCAAAGTCGGTTTAGGGACTGCGTTGAATATTTTTAGTTTGCAAAGTATCCCGCGACGGTTGCAATTGGACTTTAGTGATTTAACTCATAAAGGCTTTTATTTTGATTCAGCAGCGGGCGATTTCAATTTACAAAACGGTAATGCAATAACTGATGATACCTATGTCGATGGCACAGTTGCTTATGTGGGGGTTAAAGGTCGTCTAGGGATCGCACAAAAAGACTTTGATTTGCAGCTGTTGGTGGAGCCTAACGTTACGTCAAGTCTGCCAGTGGTGGCAACCTTGGTTGGAGGGCCGGTAGCAGGGGTTGCAACCTGGGCGTTGGACAAAGCTGTTAGTCCAGAAGTCAATAAACTTACCAGTGACGTTTATCAAGTGACGGGACCTTGGGACAAGCCGGTAGTCAAACAAATCAGTAAAGCAAAACAACCGCAATCTCAAACCACGACGCCACAACAGCCAACGACAACGGGACAAACATCATGAGCAAGAATTTAGATATCGCTAAACGAACCTTACTAGAACCTGCGGGAATATCTGATCAACTATTGCAAAAAATTCTCGGTGATATCCTCGGCCCCAGTATAGATAATGCAGACTTGTATTTTCAATCAACCCGCATGGAGTCTTGGGTATTAGAAGATGGCATCGTTAAGGATGGCAGTTTTTCTGTAGAACGTGGTGTCGGCGTGCGCGCAATGAGTGGTGAGAAGACGGGCTTTGCCTATTCTGATGATATTTTAATCCCAGCATTAGAGCAGTCTTGTAAAGCGGCTAAAAGTATTGCCAAACAAGGCCAAGAGGGACAGTTGCAAGCGTGGCGTGGTACTCAAGGATTAGATCTTTATGGCATGGAAGATCCTCTTGCCAGTATGAGCGAGCATGACAAAATTGCTCTACTTGAACGACTGGACAAATATGCTCGTTCTCTTGATCCTCGCGTTAAACAAGTATTTTTGAGTTTAGGGGGCACGCACGAAGTGGTGTTGGTAATGGCCAGTGATGGGAGTATTGCTGCAGATGTGCGCCCGCTGGTGCGTTTGAGTGTTAATGTTATTACTGAGCAACACGGCCGGCGTGAACAAGGCATGATGGGCGGCGGTGGTCGTATGGATTATCAGTATTTTGTCAAAGACAACTTAGCCCAGACTTATGTTGATATGGCAGTGCGTGAAGCATTGTTAAACCTTGAAGCCGTGGATGCTCCGGCAGGTACGATGCCGGTGGTTTTAGCACCGGGTTGGCCTGGGGTACTATTGCATGAAGCCATTGGTCATGGTCTTGAAGGGGACTTTAACCGCAAAGGTACCTCTGCTTTTAGTGGTCGCATTGGTGAGCGGGTTGCAGCTCCAGGGTGTACCATTGTCGATGACGGAACCATTGCCAGTCGTCGTGGTTCATTAAATGTTGATGACGAAGGAACGCCTACCCAGTGTACCACGTTGATCGAGGATGGCATTCTCAAGAATTACATGCAAGATAAACTCAATGCCCGCTTAATGGGAATGCAACCCACGGGTAATGGCCGACGAGAGTCCTATGCCCATTTACCATTGCCGCGGATGACCAATACTTATATGTTGAATGGTTCTTATGATCACGAAGAAATCATCGCCAGTGTCGATAAGGGGCTTTATGCGGTGAACTTTGCTGGTGGACAAGTGGATATTACTTCAGGCAAATTTGTTTTCTCTGCCAGCGAAGCTTATCTTATCGAGAATGGCAAAATAACAACGCCCGTTAAAGGCGCAACGCTGATTGGTTCAGGTCCCGATGTATTAACCAAAGTTTCTATGGTAGGCAATGATTTGCAATTAGATAGCGGTATTGGTACCTGCGGTAAAGACGGCCAAAGCGTTCCTGTTGGCGTGGGGCAGCCAACCCTGAAAGTGGACAGTTTGACAGTCGGTGGTAGTAGCTAAAACCATTATCGCGTCAGCGGCTCCTGCTTCGAGCACCAGGCTGAACGCCCCGCTTCTAGTGGGAATTGCTGTTCAAAAACCGTCGCTTATACTCATCGCTGTAATTATCCATAGCCACATACAACTGTTCGATGAGAGGTTTTATTGCTGCAAGATGTTCAATGTCCTGGAGTTCAGCATAAATTTCCCCTAGCAGTTTATGCATGTGGGCAACACCACAATAGGCGGCACCACCTTTGATACGGTGGACTTGTTTGGCCAATTCTTCTTTGTCACCAGTTGCAAGTAATTTTGCAATCGTTGATTTATTGCTGGCAATTTCACTGTAAAACATGGCCAAGAGCTCTTTGGCTAATTGTTCATTATCCGATGCCGTTCTGACAGCGTCGGCAAAGTCGATAGTGGATGCTGATGCAGTTGATTTGGCTTTCGTGCCCGTTTGACACTGCACGGCCATATCATACTCTAAGTATTGTGAAATCATTTGTTCGGCCGCATCAACGGATAACGGTTTGGTAATTAATCCGTTCAAACCGGCTTGTTCACTCTCGGCTTCATCCAACGTGGCATGGCCTGTTAATGCGATGATGGGGACATTGGGTTTTTCGCGGCGGATGGCTTTTGCGGCATCAAAACCTGTCATATCCGGAAGACCGATATCCATGAGTATGAGCGAATAATCATGAGAAAGGGCAAGATCCACCCCATTAGCGCCATCAGCAGCATGGTCTGCTTGCAGACCCAAGCTTTGTAGCATCATACAGGCGGCTTTAGCCGCTGTGGGGTTGTCTTCAACAACGAGTATTTTTACGGTCAGCTCCTCGCTAGCAGGTGTAACTTGCGTCGATTGACTTGGCGCTAGGGCGCCTGCTTCAAGATGGCTTATATCGGCAACAGAGACATAGTGAGGAACGGCGTTGTCGGTAGTTGTTACAAGCTCAAGAGGAAAGCTGCAGGTAAACGTCGAACCTTTGCCCACCACACTGTCAAAATCAATGCGACCGCCCAATTCATCAACGTAACTTTTGACGATGGAGAGACCTAAACCAGTGCCTGGTTTGTTGTCTTGATAAGACGGCAATACCCGACCAAAACGCTCAAAAATTCGCTCTTTGGCGTCATCTGGAATGCCAACACCTGTGTCTTGAACTTGAATGATGAGCTCGCCTTGGTGGTCATTTTGGTATTCAAAATCAGTGGTTATGGTCACACCACCTTCATTAGTAAATTTCATGGCATTGCCGGTTAAATTCAAAATCGTTCGATGAATTGCTTCGCCAAAGCCTTTTAACATCTCTGGTACTTGGGGAGAGCATTGGCTTGTTAGTGCAAGCTGACGATTCATCGCTGCGGGTTTAAATAAGGCAATTAAATCATCGATCAATGTTGCCGGCGAAAAGGCTTCATCAGAACCAAGATGAGTTGGGTCATCCATATCGATAAAATCAATAATTTGATTCAACATGCTAAGTAGCCGGTGCCCAGATTCATACACCACACGAATATTTTCCGTGGTTAATAAATCAGGTGATTGCAGCATTACTTCCGCCATCGTCAAAATCCCCGACAATGGTGTGCGTATATCATGACTCATATTGGCAATAAATTCGGATTTAGCTTTGTTGGCTGCTTGGGCAGCAACGAGGGCTTGTTCTAATTTAATTTTTGTATCTTTTAGCTCTGTAATATTCATTGAGATACCGAGCATTCCAAGTTCTTTACTAAAAGGTAGTTTAACAGGTACTTTTTCAGATAAAAACATCATGGTTGAACCATCAGGCATATGGCCTTCCTCTTCAACAGACTGTGGATTACCAGATTTCATCACTTCACGATTAACTTCATCAAGTTGTTGAGGTAGTTTGCCTGCCTGAAAGTTCCAGGGTAATTCAGAGTTACGCTTACCAACAATATCTTTCCTTGACTTTAAACCTGCTGCTTTAGCTTGTTGATTATTACATCCTAGATATTCACCCCTACTGTTTAGCCAGTAGACATGGCCAGGCATAGCGGCGATTAAGTTCTCGTAATAATCACGAACTCGCTTTAAACATTCTTCAGGTTCTTCCTGAATATGTGCAGGGTCACAACCGAGATCGTGTAAGAGTTCATTCCAGACTTGTTCAGACTTGTTTCCAAGGCCTTCATTTGCTTTGATTGACATCCTCGTCCTCCATTTAATGTTTCACTGTCTATAGGATGACAGATAGTTAATTTACTCAACTGTAAAAACTTGAGGTCCCAATTGTGCCCTATTTTTGAACTTAATTGCAACACTTTCAACCAAAAAATTATAACTCTCTGATTTTACGAAGATTTTATGGGTGGCTGTCATGGCTGAATTGCGTCTAGAGGGGTAAATTTCGAAATTATAACCAGTATCTGCCCATAATCTCAGTGCCGTACACTCTTCTTTGAGATAGTCTAAGCAGCGTCGAAAAGCCGTCTCATAACTTACTTCGATGGCATTGCGCCGAAGCAGTCGTGTTAGAAACTCCTCTATAGAAGTATTGATAAAGTCTTTATAGTGTCTGCTCGTATCATACAAGGCTGTGATTTCATGATGGTATTTTTCATACAAACTATGATAAAGCCATTTATCCCAACGAATGATTTTGTTGGGTATCGTTAGCTGTGCAAGACTCTGGTGGCTTCTCTCTAGCCACAGGTCACCTTCAACGATTGATTGCTGGTATAACTCATCGGGGGATAGATTTGAAAATAAACTCATAGTGTGGCGTTGAAGACTGTCATCAACGAGTACTGTGCATTCTTTAAAAGCTTCATTGACTAAGCGAACTGTTGATAAGAATTTTTCTCCTTCATGGACTTCTTGTCCGACACTTATTGTTAGCAAGCATGATGACTGAGAAAATACGCTTTTAAATTCATCAGAACATTTAAAAACGGGCTTTATTTGTGGCATTAATTTTGCTCCAAGTATATGTTTTTTTCTTCTACTTTTGAGTATCTTGGTATAGGCCTCTCCATGCGCATACCTTATACGCTATGATAAGGAATTGGTCAATATATTTTACTGCTTTATATTGAACATATGTCGATGTTTTGCTGTGAGTCCACTTCTGGAGAAAATACCATATTTAAATACCAACATACAAACAAGCGGTCGTTGACGCTGCTGTTATAATTTGCCATGATGCTGGCTCTAACAACAAAAAACTCTATTTACACTACTCAATACTACTAGGATGGTACACATGTCTGAAGATACTACGACTGGCGCTTTGGCTTCGTCAGGTGAGCCACGAGCACCCGAAACTACTACTGATACAGGAAATGATCAAACTGCTACGCTCATACCTGAGACTCTGTCTTCATGGCAGGTCTTCAAACATCTGTCGCGAATCTCACTGCCACGAATGTTTTCTTATACATTCAGTGCGCAAGTCTATTTATTCAACCTTATGCTGGTGGCCCTCAGTGAGGATAATGAAGAATTAGCCTCTATTGCATTAATCATAACTTGCCTTAATTCATTTTCACTGGTGGCGGACTCGCCGATTTTTGCACTCAGTGTTGAGGCGAGCAAACTTATTGGTAAACGGGAAAGCCTACGGCGTCAACCATGTAATGATGATGCCACAAGAGAAGCAATATCAGCCCAAATCAAAGCGCTTGATGACAAAATTGCTGCGGTTTATGCGAATGGGCTTATGATGGTGAGTGCCATCGCGCCATTTCTGGCGGCATCGTATTATTTTTCGGGTGATATTTTAACGCATGCTCTGCGCCAACGCTCTCAAGTTGCAGATGATGCCCAGCAATTTCTGCGGGCCTATGCACCGGCAAGTCCTGCTATGTTAGTACGGATCTGTAATGAGCAGCTTCTATTTAGTTTACGTGACGAAGTTCCGACAATGATCATCGCTTTATCAAGCCTATTCGTTGGTCTTGGTATTAGCGCAACACTGGGATTTGGTTGGTTTGGTTTATCTCGTATGGGTTTTGCAGGCGTTGCGGTTGGTGGTGTGACGGAAGCCTGGCTTACTGCTATCGGACTATCATTACGCTTGGGCTTGGGTGGTAAATTTAAGGATTTTAATTTCTTTCATCTGTTGCGTCATATCGAAGGTCGGTTTGAACAGCTGGGACGTATTGTCAAACTGGGAGGCGCATACACTGTATCAATACTGGGTGAAACTCTACTGCCTATTGTTGCAAGTGCAGCAGCGGGTTTTGTTGGGACCGAAGCGCAAGCGGCTTGGACTTTCGCAATGCAATTATATTATTTGCTAGTGATACCCATACTTGCTTTTAGCCATCAAAACTTTCAAGAGCTGAGCCGATATATTGGTGCGGGTGATTATCTTAATGCATATCAAATGGGTAGGCATGGAATATTGACAACGCTAACGTATATTACGCCGACAGCTATAGTGGCAGGGGCAGGGTCAATGTTATTAAGTCGAGGTGATGGTGAGGTACACAGTCTATCGCAAGTGCTGCTACCGATGATGTTTATGTGTTTGTTAGGAAACTGTATTCGCTATAACGTTTTGCAGCAGCTAAAGCCGCTTGGTAATCGCTACTGCTCCAGTCTGACATCGCTGGTTTCGTTAATATTGGGAATGGTGGCAGCTGTTTTGCTGAGTCTGTATACCAACCTTGGTGTGTATGGGGTAGGAGTCGGTTTTACCGGCGGTATTTTGTTGGCAGCTTTATTGCTATTACCGGATTGGTGGCAGCGGGTGCAACCAGCCACGATGGAAGCGGTTGTCAACTCAGCGTCGAGCTACAATACTGCCCAATCCTATTGTTGTTTTTGGGGGCAATCTGAAGATGAATCTCGTTGTTTGTTACCAACAACACAATCAAGGTCGCCAGTAGCGACAGGCCATGATAATGGGTTTTGGCAGCGAATGGGGGATTGTTCACGGTGGTTAGGGAGTCTGGTCTCTTCCCAAACTACTGCCCCAGCTGATTATGAATTGCCGGCTGCTTCGCCCGCCGCGCAAATATAGGCAGTGGTTGTTAGCTATCCCTTTAAAAACAACCAGTTACATAAGTGTATTTTCCCGATTGTCATTCTCACGTAACGGAATTAGGGGCTATCTCGTTACGTGGGAAGTACAAATGTCATTTTCAAGTAACGAAATATCTTGATAATCCGTTACGTGGGAGATACAATTGTCATTATCAAGTAACGAAATATCGCATTTTCTGTTACGTGGGAATGACAATTGACAAAGAGTTGAGCATGGCTGATACCGTATTTACCGGGCGTATCGAGGAGATTAAAGAACTCAATGCCCTTCTGAAGAAAAAATCTGCCAGTATCGTCGCTGTGAAGGGGCGTCGTCGGGTTGGCAAGAGCCGCCTGATTGAGCATTTCGCAAAAGATAAACCATTTCTTAAATTTACGGGTCTTGCCCCTGTTGATGGGATGACCGCGCAGGACCAGCGTGATGAGTTTGCGCGCCAGTTGCATCAACAAACTGATCTGCCTCAGATCAGTACGGATAATTGGAGTGATTTATTTGCATTACTAGCGCATGAGGCTAGATCCGGACGTATTATTATTTTGTTTGATGAGATTTCTTGGATGGCGATGGGTGATCCGAGCTTTTTGCCAAAATTAAAGAATGCCTGGGATAATAATTTTAAACAAAACAATAAGCTTATCTTAGTATTATGTAGTTCGGTATCGATGTGGTTTGAGGATAACATTCTCAGCAGTACGGCTTTTTTTGGCCGAATATCCTGGGAGTTGCAGGTTGACCCACTACCACTCGTTGATTGTAATGCGTTACTTGAAGCGCAAGGGTTCAAGTCGTCTGCACTAGAGAAGTTTAAGGTTCTCAGCGTCACAGGGGGTATTCCATGGTATATCGAACAAATGCAGGGACAATTCTCAGCAGATGAAAATATCCGTCGTCAATGTTTCAGCCCTGGCGGGGTTATGGTTGATGACTTTAATAAAATATTTCACGATATGTTTGAACGTCATGACTACATCTACAAAAAAATTATTCTGGCCCTTGCTGAGGGCGCTATTGATTATGATGAAATTGCTAAACGTACGGAATATTCTAAGAGTGGGCAATTATCAAAGTATATCTTAAATCTTGAAAAGGCAGGCTTTATCACGAAAGACACAACGTGGTCGCTGAAAACCGGCAAAGAACTGAGTCTGTGTGTGTATCGTCTGAGTGATAATTATATGCGGTTTTATCTACACTATATTGTACCGCGAGTAGAACACATTAAATCGAAACGACTGCGAGAATTAACACTATCTTCACTGCCTGGTTGGGATAGTATCATGGGTTTGCAGTTTGAAAACTTAGTGATAAGTAATCGTCATGAACTTTATAAATTAGTAAATATTGCGCCTGAGACCATTATTTATGACAATCCATTTTTCCAGCGTCAAACTACTCGACAGAAAGGCTGCCAGATTGATTATTTAATACAGACGAAATTTAATACCCTGTATCTGTTTGAAATTAAATTCTCTAAGAACCCAGTGAAATTTAGTGTTGTTGAAGAGATGCAGGAAAAGATTGCTAGAATCAGCCTGCCGCGCAATATGGCTGTTTTGCCGGTATTGGTGCATGTCAATGGTGTGAGTGATAAGGTCGAAACAGCGGATTACTTTCATCAAATCATCGCTTTTGGGGATTTGCTCGATGGCTAGAGCCCCTAATCCTCGTTCGGTGATTGTCACAATGCTTCATATAGGTTAAAATGCGACCAATGTGTTCCTAACCCGGTGATTTTTCGATGGATAATAGAGTAAAAGTGGGCTTGTTTGCCCTTGTGATGCTGATTACCGGTGCTGTGGATGGCATTAGTAATCTTCCTTCCATTGCCCTGTTTGGGCAGCAATTAGTGTTTTTCTTCATTACCGCGAGCATTTTATTCCTGTTACCAGCCGGCCTCGTGTCAGCAGAATTATGTACCCAATTTGATAAAGACAGTGGAATTTACGTTTGGGCGAAGCAAGCCTTTGGCAGCCACTATGGGGTAGTCACGATTTGGCTGCAATGGATTAATACAATGGTGTGGTTTCCGACATGTTTGACAACCTTGGTGGGTACGGCAGCCTATTTGATTGATCCTGCGTTAGCGCATAACCCAACCTATTTGGTCTTGACGAGTTTAACCGCCTTTTGGGTGATGACGTTATTAAACCTCAAAGGCTTTAAACAATCCGCCCGTATTGCTTCCTGGGCGACGACGCTGGGCATGGTTGTACCAATGTTATTGATTATTGGTTTGAGTGCGTTGTGGATTGTGATGGGTAAACCCTTAGCCTTGCATTTGGATAAGAGTGCTGTGGTACCCCATTTGGGGGAGAGCAAAACCTGGACGTCATTAACCGCGGTCATTACGGCGTTCTTAGGCATGGAGTTAGCAGCTATACACGTGCGTAAAGTCAAAGATGCGCGGCGCATTTTCCCCAAAGCCTTAGTACTCTCGGTCATGGTAATTGTGTTTACCATGGGGCTTGGGTCATTAGGTATTGCGTTGATTATTCCCCATCAATCCATCGTCTTTGTTACCGGAACTGTGCAGGCATTTAATACCTTGTTTACTGGCTTTCATGTTGCTTGGCTCGAGAAAGTACTAGGCGTCATGTTGGTGTTTGGTAGCCTGGGTACGATGGTCAGTTGGTTGATTTCACCGGCGAACAGTTTAGCCCGTGCGGCAGAAGATGGCTATTTGCCGAAATTCCTTGTCGAAAAAAATACTGCAAACAATCCCAGTCGGATTTTGATTTTGCAAGCAGTGGTCGTGTCGGTAGTATTGATGGTATTTTTCTTATTATCCAGTGTGAATGGCTCCTATTGGTTGTTGTTGGATTTGAGCACGGAACTGTATGTGATGATGTACTTATTGATGTTTATTGCGGCCATCAAGCATTTTATCAAGGCGCCAGTAATCAATTTAATCCCCGGTAATCGACAAGGGGCGTTGACCTTATGTGCATTAGGCTTGCTAGCCTGTTGTATTACTTTAGTCGTTGGCTTCTTTCCCCCGAATAATATTAATGTCGGTGGGCATTGGCATTATGGGGAGTTATTTGCGGGTGGTTTAGTATTGATGCTAAGCCCCGTGGTGTTACTGTATTGGTATAAGCAACGGTTTGGGGCTGCTCGTGAGGTTGCGACTATCGAAACAGTCTTGAGTTAGCGGTGAGGCCCGCGAAGCCCTGGTTTGACTTCTAGCCCTCTTTTTTCGAAATCTAAGGCATTTTTTATTTCAAGGTTGGTGGCACTGTCTTTCGTGAGCTCCCGGTAAGCTAGCCACAAGGGTTGGCGGTCTTTGAAGTGTCCGGGGTTTTTTTCAATGGCGTTCATGAAATTATTCCGGAACTGTTCTAGTTGTCCATTATTGTGTAATTCCTCGAGAAACTTAATATAAAACTCTTTGCTCTTAGGGCTTAAATCGCCACTCGCAGATTTATCGTAAAATACTGGCACTCTTCCTGCCGCAACTAATTGTTGTCCCATGGCGAACATTTTGGCATCACTCATGTTGCGGCCTTTGACAGCGACAATGCTGCCGAGATTGAGGTTGCCTATGAGATCACAAGCAGCTTGCATCAGCGTGTTGTCTTTGGCGGACTTAATAGATGAGCCTCCAATAGGAAGGCGTAAAACACCATCGTCAGCGTAAACATTTAATCTGCCTTGTACCTCACCACGACTATCTTTCACTTCGACAACAGGCTGGTCATTGCCTTCATAGCCTTTGGCGACATAGCGGAGTCGCGGATCTGTGCTTGTTCGGTCTTTAATGGCAGCAATCATGTCATCAGCTGACGGTTTCGGTGCGCCTTCAATAGCAGCAATTTCGATATAGCGCTGCTTCCTGGCGATTGCTATAGCAGCGGCTTGGGCTGCAGAGTTATCGAGTAAGTGGGTATTTTCATCATCGCAAAGTACGAAATAAGGTTTGCGAGATTTTTTGTCATAAACTTTAACTTCTAGAAGCGCATCAGCAGCAAACATGTCGGAGTTCGATAAATGGTAGCCGACGTAGTGAAATGTATCGTCACCCTCTTTGTGGACCATGAGTTCTTCTGGTTTGCTGATATGGCCTACACACGGGTCAAAGATATAGTAGTCTTCGCCAGAGACTGTAGCCGTATGAACGCCTCGAGTGCAAGCATCGATAGAGTTAAATGGAATGTTCGCTAGCGTGTGCTTTGACTCAGTTGTAGGGTCTAGGTTTTGCTCCTTCATCATGACATAGGTTTTGCCTTTATAGGTGACGGTAACAACTGGTATATAATAATCAGTCATGAAAATAATCTCTTTTTTAAGCAATGTTGGCGATTCTAAAACTCAAGCCTTAACGTAGCCTTAAAGCCAGTTTATTGGGTCACCCAGCCATTTGTCACTGCGGGGCCGGAGTACTGCCAGGTTACCATGCTACCACTGACAGTGGGAGTCGCAATTAGGTAATCCCCCAATAAGGTGAAGCCGTTTTGATTGTTAGGGAAGACGAATATACGGCCGTTGCCTAAGGTAAATAGGTAGCGAACCAGTCCGGTTGATGAGCTATTAATGATGTTGGCCGGGATGCCATTTTGGCCGCCAAAGCACTGATTCAGGCCACCAGTACGGTTATAGCAGATGCCTACAGCGGTTTGGTAAGATGATGTTGTTTGTACTAGCTCGCTATAGCGAGCTTTGCGGGTATATTCTTGGAAGGTGGGGATAGCAATACTCGCCAAAATGCCGACAATGGCAATGGCGGTAAGTAATTCTACCAGTGTGAATCCCTTAGCTCTGTTAAATCTCTTCATCATCAATTACTGTCCCCAAATAGCAAAAAACCTCAGAACGCCCAATATTTTCAGTATAGCACTGTCGGTCTCGCTAGGTATATGCTGAGAGCCTTTTTCAGTGCCTAATACTAGGTCCAGAGGACTCCTAACTCTCAGTAATTTAGGGCAATTTGTCAAATATTCGTCAGTCCGGAAGCAATGGTAATTGGCGCAAAGCCTTGCAATCACTGGCGGTCTGAACGAGAATCATCCTTCCTTTAACGCCATCATTATTGAGGTGATTATGACATATAACGATTTCGATCCCCAGCAAACCCAGCAAGAACTCACCACGGTCGTTGAGACGATTTTGGCAGAAGCTAAGTCTAAAGGCGCTGACAATGCGGAAGTAGTGACCAGCATCGATGCGGGTTATTCTGTCAATGTGCGTTTAGGGGAAGTGGATACGGTAGAATATCATCGGGACAAAGGGGTTGGGATCACAGTGTACTATGGCCAACGCAAAGGTTCGGCGTCGACCGTTGATACCACGCCTCAAGCCTTGGCCCAAGCGGTAGAAAAAGCCTGTTATATCGCCAAGCACACTGCCGAAGATCCCTTTGCGGGACTGGCGGACAAATCGCAAATGGCGTTTGATTACCCGGAATTATCCCTCTACCATCCTTGGTCCTTGTCGACGGAAGATGCAATTGAATTTGCCAAACAGTGTGAAGCCCTGGGGCTTGCCCAGGATGAACGGGTAACCAACTCCGATGGTGTGGATGTCTCCACCAATCAAGGGGTGCATGTCTACGGTAATAGTCACGGCTTTATTGGGGTAGAGCCCATCACCCGTCACAGTTTCAGTTGTTGTCTGGTAGCCAAAGACGGCGACAATATGCAACGGGATTATGATTATACCGTGGCGCGTGACCCGGATGAATTATTGAGTCTTGAACAGGTTGCCAAGACAGCCGCTGACAAGGCTGTCAACAAACTCAATGGCCGACAAGTGAAGACCGGTGAGTTTCCCGTTATCTTTCATCACCGTATTGCCAGTGGTTTGTTGCGGCATTTTTTCGCGGCTATCAAGGGCAGCAGTTTGTACCGCGAAGCGTCGTTTTTGTTAGGGCAATTGGGTAAACCGGTATTCCCCGATCATATTCAAATCGATGAGCGGCCCCATTTGTTAAAAGGCCTGGGCAGTTCGCCTTATGATTCCGATGGTGTTATGACGCGGGCAAAACATTTTATCAAAGACGGTATGTTAGCGAGTTATCTGTTAGGGACCTATGGAGCTCGCAAGTTGGGTATGGCGTCTACCGGCAATGCTGGTGGCGCCTACAATGTGTTTATCAACACCAGTGATAAGGATTTATCCGCATTGATTAAAGACATGGGCACAGGATTTCTGGTCACCGATGTAATGGGCCAGGGGATCAATATTGTCACTGGGGACTACTCCCGGGGTGCCAATGGCTTTTGGGTTGAGAATGGCGAAATTCAATTCCCAGTCGAAGAAGTCACGATTGCCGGTAACCTCAAGGATATGTACCGCAATATTGTCACCGTCGCCAATGACATTGATAAACGCAGTACGATTGTTACCGGGTCAATTTTGATTGATTCAATGATGTTGGCGGGGGAATAGCCAGCAGTTTAAGAACGGCTGGCGTGAATGATAAAGTCTAACGCCGGGGGCGGAAATTATAACGTTGTCCGGTTTCGCTATTTTCTTTGTTTTCATTGCTTACATCTGTTTTTTGGCGCTTTGCATCACCGCCTTGCGTATTACAACCACGCTTGCCAAGTAGGCTTAAGCTCGATAGCCGCTCTTGTGCCTGTAATTTCTTTGCTAGCTTCGCATCTTCCTCAAGTTGTTGTTCGGAATGAGCATTGGTAGCGGTAAAAGTAAGACTGCGTTTAGCTGAGACTTGTGTTTTTTCTCTGATATCCGGTACTTCAAGGATTTCTACAAGCTGTCCAAACAAGGGTGGAATAGTCGGCTTGTAGGGTGAAGGTGGGCAATAGGTGTGCGGTTTATATTCAGATTTATGAGATTGATCTTTAAAATCGCTGTCTAATATTACTGGAAATTTTCGAAGGTTAAGAAACATTCGTGGCCTCGCATTGTCAGTTAGTTGTTATTATGTCCTGTGCTGTATCAGTAAAAGCACAATCTTGGACCAGAATTGTAAGAAATTTGAAACTAAATGCAACAAATTAATTTTTCTGATTAAATTCATAGAGTTAAACATGGTTTATATTCAGCCAGATTGTAAAAAACATTTAATTTTTAAATACAATAATATATTATGTGTATTTGCTTAAGGATACTGTGAATGAGATTGTTATGCGAATGTTTAATTTCAGGGCAGACCATTTCGGTTGAGTCATGGCAGGGTAGAGAAGGTATCGACTCTATACCCCAGTGGCAATGTAGTTTGGCGGGTGTACAAGCGCTTCAATTATTGGAACCAGTGAGTTTGAGGCTCACGGTTAATGGTAGCGTACGTCATGTCCACGGTATTATTACCGATGTGGTGATGACTGAGCAATGCACGCAATTGACGCTTGCTTCCCGCTTAGCGTTACTCAAACATCAGTGTTCACCCCAAGCTTTCGTCAATAAACCTATCACTGATATTGCAACGATGCTGTTGCGCCAAGCCGGTTTTGGTAACGAACAAATTAGCATTGCTGAAATCACAGAAGACAGTCCGGTTGCACTGTGGTGTCAATTCCCCGATGAGTCTACTTATGATTGTTTGCAGCGGTTATTAGTAAAGTATGGTTATCATTACTGTGTGTATCATGATGAGCATGCTGAACGAGTCGGGCTAGTGCCTCAGGCTGGGCCATTTCCTTGGTTGACAGCAGCCCATTATGCTTTGGTGAGCGACAATGCTATGGTAAATACCGATAGCGTAGCGCTGCAGTCAATTGCCGCAGATAAGCAAGGGACAGAAACGCTCGCTATCCAAAGCCAGCGCCCCGATGTTGCAGCCGGAAATTATTTAACCCTTAAGGCTCAAGCCCATTTGCATGTGTTAGAGAATGATTATTTGGTGATATCCCTCCGGCATGAGGGACGACATTGCCGTGATAATGGCAGTTATTATCGCAACAAAATGACCTTAATGCCGCGACAACAATTGTTAGCACTGCCCGATTCACCCGTGCCTACTATCAATATTGTCTCTGGTCGTGTTATCAGTGACAATCAGTCAGCCGAGCTAGATGCAGCCGGTCGTTATCGCGTTGCTGTGGATTTTTTGCCGGAGACCTCAGCTTTTAGCCATTATCCCGTAGCACGCTTGCAACATTACAGTGCCGGTGGATTTTGTGAAACGGGTTGGCATTTACCATTGCAACATAACACGAACGTGTTGTTGGCGTTTGATCCTGTTGACACTGAACCTCGTATTATTGCCAGTCTCCCTGACAGTGAGCAGGCCCATGTAGTACAAGCAGCAAATGCCGAACAGTCCTGCTTGCAAACCCGTAGCCAACAAGCGTTACTGTTTGATGATGGTAAATCGCCTTATATGCAATTGAAGACGGCCAATGAGAGTCAATTATGTTTAGCACGAGACTCCACCGTTGTTGCCCATCAAGCAGCGCTGAATTGGCAAGCGCGGGGAACTGTGGTGATAAAGTCCGGCAATGATGTGCATATCCGCATTCAGCAGGCGCAGCATCATTACAGTGGTGGAGGCCTTACCCTTAACACCGACCAGGTTGAAACGTATAGCCAATCGACACAACGTTATCACAGTCAAACCGCGATTAAGCTGCAAGCAGGGCAGAATTTATCGGTGCGCACCAAAACGGCCTTTACCCTAATGAGTAAAGCGACGACTCAACTCGCATTCGAAGGGGCCAAGCATGGTATTCAGGTTTCTAATGGCAGCGCGCTGGTGCAGGCAAGTCATGCCATTCAGGCACAAGGACCATTGTGTTTGCAAGCAGGAGAGGCTCGTGTTGAAATCACTTCAGCGGGTGATATTGCGATCAGTGGCAATACTATTCATTTTGCGGCAGATAATACGCAAATCAAAGGCGCGATCAGTTACGTGTAACTACTCTGCTTCACCGAAGCGGTCATTGATTAAGTTCTCCAAATCCATTAGCGCTTGGCTTTCATCATCACCGGAGACGGTTAATTCTAATTCAGTGCCTTTACTGGCGGCGAGCATCATCACACCCATGATACTTTTGCCATTCACGGTTTTGTTTTCACGGCTGACTTCGATGTTACTGCCAAAGCGACCGGCTAAGGAGACAAATTTGGCGGCTGCCCGCGCGTGCAGGCCGAGTTTGTTGATGATAAATATTTTTTTCTTGATCATACTGCTGCTACCTTCTGGGGGTGGTTATCGCATTCACAAGCCATGATGCCTTCCTTGCCGCCGCTAATGGCTTTGTCGGCTAATTCATCTAAGGATAAATTCGGATAATTCAATACTCGGATCATCATTGGTAAGTTGAGCCCCGAAATAACCCGCACATTGGCAACATCCTGGAGGCCCTGGGCAATATTGCAGGGGGTTGAGCCAAATAGATCCGTTAATACCAATACGCCACAATTTGCAGTCATGGTTTTGGCTAATTGTTGTAAGCGTGGGGTTAAGTCTTCCGGGTCGGTTTCGTAACTCA
The DNA here is from genome assembly GCA_002709565.1 of Legionellales bacterium. Classification (GTDB taxonomy): domain Bacteria; phylum Pseudomonadota; class Gammaproteobacteria; order UBA1113; family UBA1113. The sequence continues at coordinate 111,805 of PAPY01000022.1, forward strand.
CGGCTACTGACGTTGTAGGTAAAGGTAGTTCACCAAAGGTCATGGTGGCTGCTTTCATCAGTGAGGTACCGATATCATCATGGGTAATTAATACTAAATTGACAGTCATTGTAATTCCCTATGTCGGAGTTGGACATGGAGTGATTCATTTTGAAAATACTCAAATAATTGTTTGGCAATGAATACTGAACGGTGTTGCCCACCAGTACAGCCAATGCCGATGGTCATATAGCTGCGGTTACTGGTTTCAAAGCGAGGGATCCAGTCTTGTAAAAACCGCTTGAGATCTTTTAGCATTTGTTGGGCCTCTATTGATTCACCTAAGAACTTTTCGACGTCAGTGTCAAGACCTGTTTGCGGTCGCAATTCTGCATGCCAGTAAGGGTTCGGCAAACAACGGACGTCAAAAATATAGTCACAGTTTAATGGCAAACCAAATTTAAAGCCAAAAGATTCGAATAATAACGACAATTGTTTGCCATGTTTTTGCACCCGTTGGCTAATGGTTTCACGAAGTTGGTGCATCGTTGAGTTGGTGGTATCAATACGCAAATCTGCCAAATGGGCAATAGGTTCGAGACGTTCTTTTTCGAGTTTGACGGCTTCTTTGAGCGAGATATCTTTAGAGGTTAGGGGATGCTTGCGTCGTGTTTCACTGAAGCGTTTAATAAGCGTGCCATCATCAGCATCAATATAAATTAATTCACAATGCAGACCTTTGCTTTTGAAGTGGTCGAGAATTTGGTGAAACTGATCGATATCTTCCGGCAAATTACGGGCATCAATGCCGATAGCAACCCGTTCATATTGGTCACGCACATGCTCCACGAGTTTGGGAATCAAACCTGCGGGTAAGTTATCAATGCAATAATAACCCAGATCTTCCAAGACATGCAGCGAAATACTTTTACCGGAACCAGAGCGGCCGCTCACAATAATGATTCTCATGGTTTTTGCTCCATCATTAAAGTCTGTTGACGTTTTGCGAATTCATCGCTGGCATTGTAGCCGGTGTGTTTTAGCACTTGGTTGCGCACGGCTCCTTCTACCAGGGTGGCCAGATTACGCCCTGGGGCAACGGGAATAGTCACTTCAGGGATGGCTACCCCAAGGATGGTTTGTTCACTGTACATACCGTGGAGGCGATCCATGGATCTGAGGGCTTCGTCATCCATCACAACAATATTGATGATTAACTGTAGGCGTTTGGCATCCTTAATGGCGGTATCGCCAAACATCACCCGGATATTCAAGATCCCCAGACCTCGTACTTCGAGGAAGTCTTGCAACAGCGGCGGACAGCGGCCTACGATACCTTCATTGATGGGAGAGAATTCCACTGCATCGTCGGCAATCAGACGATGGCTGCGGTTGATTAAGTTTAGGGCTAACTCACTCTTACCAATGCCACTGGCGCCGGTCAGTAGCACACCATGGCCGAAAACATCCATGAAGACGCCGTGCTTAGTGACCGATACAGTGTTGTCGTTACTCATCGTAATGGGTAGCTACCTGATATAGGGTTTGGTTATCTTGTGCTTGGAGTAGTTTCTCACGAAATGCGTCTTGACTGAAGTGTTCTGCTAAGTGCGCCAGCAATTTTAAGTGATCATCACTGGATTCTTCAGGCACAAGCAGGGTAAGAACAATATTGACCGGTTGTTTGTCTATGGAGCCAAAGTCGATACCATTGCGCAGAGTTAACAAGACCCCCATAGTCTCTTGCAGGCCGGGAATACGGCAATGGGGAATGGCAACCCCTGAACCAATGGCGGTACTACCTAGGCGTTCACGGGCAAACAAAGGTTTCAAGATTTGGCTTAGCTCTAAACTCGGCACAAAATCACACACTAATTGGGCAGCGCATTCGATGGCCCGTTTTTTGCTGTCTATTTCTGCACCAGCTATGGTGCGATCTTCTGTGAGAATGGTTTTCAAGTTCATAATTGTTTGACAGTAACCCAGTTATAGGTAGTTGCAAGGCTGCTTAGGATAACGAGATCTGCTGGAGATGCAAGGGGGTTATGGGAGTTATGGCCGGCTTTTCGTACCAGAGCTATTTTTGATGCAGAAAGGGGTAAAAAATTAACGAAAAAGCGGAATGTATATGCAATACCTGAGCATTTTGAGTTAAGTTTTTA
>PAPY01000023.1 GCA_002709565.1 Legionellales bacterium
GCAGCCACGACGACGGCAGAAGTTACGGTCACCGCTAAAGCTGCGCCACCAGAGACGACGAAGTCGGCAGCAGATTTGCGATTTTTGGTGGTAGAGGACAACCCCTTAGCGGCAAAAGTCGTCGTGATGATGGTTGAGGGTTTGGGGTATGCTATCGACCATGTAACCTGTGGTGAAGATGCTTTAGTGAAAGTGACTCAGCACGATTATGATTTTATTTTTATGGATATTGGTTTGCCGGGCATTGACGGGGTTGAAACTACCCGGCGCCTACGGGAAAGCTATAGCATGCCGATTGTGGCATTAACGGGGCACGCGGATATTGATATCAAGGGCACAGGCTTAACCGATTTGCTCACCAAGCCATTAAGTTTTGATAAAGCAGAGATTATGTTTGCAAAGTATTTAAACGCGGGACCTGCTTATGATGAACCTATTGATGATAATGTGATTCATTTAACCCAGGCAGCAGAGCAATTTAACGGTGACAAGCACATGGCTGCTGGGGTCTTAAAAGAATTTGTTAACGATATCCCCAAACATATTGCCACATTGACAGCCTTAGCAGAACAAGGTAACAAAGGCCACTTGCTGAATGAGCTGAATTCACTGAAGGGGACAGCTTCATATTGTGGCTTAATTCGTTTTCAGGAAGCCATCGTGGTGGCCTATGACAAGGTGATGGGTGCCGATAGCAGCAGTGAAACGAATGTCATTCTAGGGAAACTGTTTAAGGAATTGCAACGAGTTGTGGATGCCTATGTCGAGCGCTATGGTCCGACTGGGCGCTAGTTATTTGAGTACAATCAGCCGCTTACCTGGGTGACTTTTCTGTTAGCTGGGATGGCTCTGGTACTTTTGCTTGAATTAATTAAGAATTCCCTCATAATCAATTAGTTACCTCCCCATATTTGGACTATACTTCTAAAGATTGGTTCAAATATTGAACAATTCTCTAGAGCTGTAATAATTACAGTAATGGGGCGAAGAGGTTGAAGTTACTATTGTGGCAATACAGCAGCACGTTATGAAGCAAGTTGGACAGCAGGGATTTTCATTATTGGAAGTGTTGGTAGCCGTCGTGGTGTTATCCGTCGGTTTGCTTGGTATTGCTGGGCTGCAATTAACAGGTCTGCGTTATTCTCACAATGCTAATCTCCGCTACATTGCTGTTCTGCAAGCCAATGATATGGCTGATAGGTTAAGGGCAAATCCAGCAGGTGTGGCGTCGGGGTCTTACAACGCTGTGTCTGGGCCTGGGTCAGATCCAGGTTGTATTGCAACATCCTGCTCTCCTGCCCAATTAGCCAATAATGATATCTTTGAATGGAATCGTGATAACGCCAACTTGTTACCTTCAGGTGCAGGTACGGTGACTGGTGGTGGCACGGGATCGGTGTTCACCATTACGGTCAGCTGGAATGAACGAGGTGGCGAAGGTGTGGGTATTGACGCCCACAATTATACATTAATGACAACACCATAGGGGTAGGTCATGTATAAGCTGGGACAACGACAATCTGGATTTACTGTCGTCGAGCTGATGGTGGCTATGGTCATCGGCGTGTTGCTCGCCAGTGGAATTTTGCAAATCCTTGTGAACTCTTCACAAGCATATCGTATCCAAAATGGTATTTTGCGAGCTCAAGAAAATGGCCAGTTTGCGATGGAATTTTTGGCCCGTGATATTCGCTCCACAGCGTTCTGGGGATGTATGAATGCAGTAGATGAGCTAAATAATTTACTGGACTCAGACGGTAGTGGTTATGCAGCGGGTATTCATGAATTTAATATCCCCGTTGAAGGCACAGAAAACGCGTCAGGTTCTGGTGACGAGATTGCTGGTACCGATTCAATCACGGTCAGAGGTGCGAGAATAGTCGGTGGTGGCTTGCGAGTGCTCGAGCCTTATGGCCCGACAAGGGCTGATCCTATTACTGTCAACCCAGGCAATGGCTTTGAAGTCGGTGATATTGCTATCGTCAGTGACTGCCAGGCAGGGGATATTTTTCAGGTGACTAATGATGCGGATGCCAGTGGACAGATAGCTCACGAGACAGGCTCTACCAGTCCCGGCAACTCATCCCCTAATTTGTCAAAAGTCTATGATGATACAGCGGCAGTGTATGCACCGTATACCCATACCTATAGCATCCGCAATGGATCAAACGGTTTACCATCATTGTTTCGCTCAGATGTAAGTGGTGATACTGAGTTAGTTGAAGGTATCGAGAATATGATTGTTCTTTATGGTGAAGATACCAATGGCAATGGTACCCCAAATCGCTATGTCAGAGCGGGTAGTGTCGGTGATATGAATAATGTCGTTAGTGTGCGTATTAATATTTTAGCGCAAACGCTGGAGGATAATTTAGTAGCGTCGCCACAAGAGTATCGTTTTAACAATCAAAATATCACGCCAGCAGATAATCGGTTACGACGTGCTTACAGCACGACGATAACTTTACGCAATCGGGTGAACCAATGATAAGTAGAGTGAGGCCAAACATAGCAACACACAAGCAGCGGGGCGTCGTTCTAGTTGCGGGCTTGGTTATCCTCGTGGTCTTGACATTGATAGGGGTTGCGACGCTGGAGTCAACCGCAATGGAAGAGCGTATGGCAAGTAATATGCGAGATATGAATCTGGCCTTTCACTCTGCCGAAACTGCAATGCGGGAGGCTGAAGCAGATATCGATGCACTTGCAAATACCGACGGTTTTGGTACCAGTGGCGGATATTATACCTTGGGTGATGCGCCTGACCCGTTTAGTGAAGGTGCGTGGACTGGCGGCAGCAGTATAGTTGCAACGACCAATATGGGCAGGATTGTTCAACCCCGTTATTATATTGAGCTAATGGGTGACTTCAATAATGATCCTGATTTGATAAATATTCTTAATTATGGTGAACAGAGTTCAGAAGCATCGACAGTTTTTCGGATTATTACGCGCGGCACTGGGGCAAGTGGAAATGCGCAAGTTATCTTGGAAGGTTTCTACGGCCGTGTATTTTAGCGCTAAGGAGGCATGACGTATTTGGGTGATGACAATGAGTAAATGCAAAAAATGGCTCTCACAATTAGGTCTGATAATAGTAGCAACATTGCTATTTGGCGAAGTGTCGATGGCGGCACCGGGAACAGTCTCCCAAGTGCCTCTGATTATTTCGGCTCGCGCTGATCCTAATATTATGTTTTTCATTGATAGCTCGGGTTCAATGAACCATATTGTCTTAGACAGTCCTTATAATCCCAATATTGTTTATGGTGTTTGCCCACCTAATAAGGCATTACCAACGAACTCTACGGTGCTTATTCGGGTAACTTCCAGTGGACGCGCTTATTTTCGTTATGGCGGTACCAATTATGATTGGGGGACTAGTGCAGTGCCGGGCAGTAGGGGGCATACTGGGCGTCAGACCCGTTGTTTTGCTTTGAACAGCAACTACAACGCAGCACTCTATGCCGAGCTTGGTTCTGGAACAAAATACACCAACGGCTATGGTGATGCGGCATATCCAGGTAACTATTTGAATTGGTATTTTGGCTCATCTCCAACTAATTGGGGCCGTGGTGCGCGCAGTAAACCAGACACCTTACGCCGTATCGACGTCGCCCAAGATGCGGCTAATGCACTGCTTGCGCAAATGGCTGATGTACGGGTCGGCTTATCTACCTTCAATGGGAGCAGTGGCGCACGAATTCGCGAAGGTATTGATGATATTAGCCGTAATCGCTCTGCCATGATATCCGAAATCAACAATATATCACCAGGAGGTTCAACCCCATTATCTGAAGCTCTCCATGAAATAGGTCGCTATTTTGTTGAGGGGCGTAATCAATCACTAAAAATGCACCCAGATACGGCTAATGAAGTGCGGCGCAATGCCTATACTATATTTAACCGCACACCTGCTTACAGTTCAGGGGTACAACGACGATCTCCAATCCAGTACTTCTGCCAACGCAGTTTTGTGATTATGTTAACAGATGGTTTGGCGACCGATGATCGAGATATCTCCAGTAGTACCGGATTGCAGGATTATGACTTTGACTGTGTTAATCGTACACCAGCTTGTTTGAGTTATGACCGAAAACCAGGTGAAGTCTATGAGTCGACCGGTAGTGATTATCTCGATGATGTGGCTGGCGCCTTGTTTGATATCGATTTGCGACCTGATTTAACCGATGCCCAAGGGGATGAGGTGAAGAATAACATTGTCACTTATCCTATTGGTTTTGCTGATCCTTTAATTACGAGTTCGCAGTTACTGGATGATACGGCAGATAATGGCGGCGGTATTTTCTTGACAGCCAATAACTCCGCTGAATTAGTGGCAGCCTTCCAGCGTGCTGCGGCGGATATTCAAGCCAAAATTGGCTCGTTTGCTGCTGTTGCATTTAATACCTCGAGTTTTGGGGCTGGGGGTGCAATCTATACATCAAGCTATAACACCTCACGTTGGTCCGGTAATGTGACTAAAATTGCCATTACTGCCCAAGGCACAATTGGTGGTGTTAGCTGGGATGTGGCTTCATTACTGGCTGCTCGTTCGCCAACATCACGTCTTATTTTTACGTTTGACAAGCTCAATAATCAAGCAAAAGAATTTCGCAATATTATTGACTTGACTATTTCACAGCAATTAGATCTGAATACATCCCCACGTGGAATTCCTGATGGTTTAGGCCAGCTACGTATTAATTACTTACGCGGTGATAGGACTCGCGAGGGATCGACCTTCCGTACCCGTGATAACCTTGTGGGTGATATTGTTAATTCAGGGATTGTTTATGTTGGTAAACCAGAAGATAACTGGCCCGATACGCCACCATTCCCAACAGGCTCAAGTAAATATTCTGTTTTCAAAAAAGGCTCTGCTGCATCGCGCACACCAATGATTTATGTGGGTGATAATGCTGGCTTCTTCCATGGTTTTAATGGTAATTCAGGTGCAGAGTTGTTTTCTTACATTCCGTCCAACTTATTCAGCAATGCCTCTCAAGAAGGACTTCACTATCTGACTGATCCTAATTATCAACATATTTTTTATGTTGATGGGACACCAACAGTTGCTGACGCGTATATTTCCTCAAAAGCAGTTGCCACCAAGAGTTGGCGTACCGTCGCAGTGGTTGGCCAACGTGGTGGTGGTCGAGGTATCAGCTTCCTCGATATCACAAATCCAGCGCAGTTTAACATTGGTGACATCCAAAAAATGGTACTTGGTGAGTTCAGTAATGCGGATGATCCTGATCTCGGTTTAACTTATGGCAGTCCAGTCGTAGCAATGATGAATAATGGGCGTTTTGCGGCAATATTCGGTAATGGTTACAACGATAATGGTCAAGGCCGAGCAAAATTATTTATCGTGTTTCTTGATGGTGGTTTGAACGGTACATGGGTTAAAGGACGGGATTACATTGTACTTGATACGAAACAAGGCTCAGGTTCCAGTAAAAATGGCCTAGCGACGCCATCGGTTGTTGATGTTGCCGGTAATGGTACTGCAGATCGAATCTATGCGGGTGATTTGTTCGGTAATTTATGGGCATTCGATGTTTCTAGTGCCAATACATCTCAGTGGGGAGTAGCTTATGGCAATAATAACAGGCCAAGACCGCTCTTTAATGGTTCCAGTGCACAGCCAATCACGTCGAAGCCAACGGTTGTCAAGAACCCCATTGTTGGCGACGCAGCATCAAATGAGCCTAACTTGTTAGTCCTATTTGGTACGGGGCAGTATTTAACGCAACAAGACAAAAATACCTCTGGTAGACAGTTTTTTTATGGAGTATGGGATGAAGGCACGGGGAATATTCGTCGCAACCAACTCATGAATCAGCAATTTGCTGTCACTACGGCAACACGACGAGTAATGCAAGACCAGCCCGTTGATTATACTGCCACGGGTAATCGCAAAGAATACGGTTGGTATATTGATTTACCTGCAACCGGTGAACGAGTTGTGACTCGCGCCCTTGTCCGTGGTGATATTGTCTTTTTTGATACGTTGATACCGGATAATTCTTCAACCTGCGCAGTTGGCGGAACCGGTTGGATCATGGGTGTGAAAGTCGAGAATGGCGGTGAACCGGATGAGCCTATCTTAGACGTCAATAATGATAATCAAATCGACGATACGGATAATTTGAATAACCGTGTTGTCAGTGGTATATACGTTGCCGCTGGTATTCCAGGTCAACCTCGTATCATCAAAGGATATTTATTTGTACCGGTGAGTGATGGTAGTGTCCAGGTTGTCAAAGTGTTTGATCTTGATGATTTAACGGGACGTATTTCATGGCGTGAAATCACTGGCACTGATTAGCTGTTTGGTGGGCGTGTCGGCTTGTCTATGGTATAATGCTGCTGTTTAAATCATAGACAAGCTGTGCGCCCATGAATTTTTACCATGTTGTTTTTATCATCTTAAGCTGTGCCATTATGGTCGGCTACCTTAATCACCGTTACATCAAAATGCCGACCACCATTGCCGTGATGGGATCATCATTGCTGGTATCATTGTTCTTGATCATTTCGGGGCAAATGGGCTTGCATGGCGCGGGGCGCGGCTTAAGTAATATGCTCATCAGTATCAATTTTCATGATTTGCTGATGAATGGCATGTTGAGTTTTTTGTTGTTTGCGGGGGCAATGTCGGTGGATTTGCATGATTTGCGCCATCGTCGTTGGGAAATAGGCATCTTGGCTTCTCTCGGTACCATTGCTTCGACGGTATTGGTGGGGGGATTGAGCTATTATCTCTTACGCGCAATAGGCATTGAGATAGATTTGATTCACTGTATGTTATTTGGGGCTTTGATTTCACCGACAGATCCGATTGCTGTGTTAGCCATGTTTCGTCAACTCGGTGCCCCTAAAGAAATGAGTATTTTTCTTGAAGGGGAGTCTTTGTTCAATGATGGTGTTGGGATTGTTATCTTCTTGACGCTATATGAGCTTGCTTTTAATGGCCATGATATTTCCGCCAGAGCGGTGAGTTTGTTATTCTTGCGCCAAGCAGGCGGCGGGATTATTTACGGCTTAATCCTTGGTTATGTTGCTCATCAACTCATGAAGTCCGCGGATAATCATCGTCTGCAGATCCTATTAACCATTGCCGTAGCAACAGGCGGTTATGCGTTTGCGCAAATACTCGATATTTCTGGTCCTTTAGCGATGGTGGTTGCTGGCATTATGGTAGGCAATCGTGTTAAAGAGCTTAACAATGAGGGGGAAAGCGCTCGACGTTTGCACTTGTTCTGGGAAGTCATCGACGAAGTCTTGAATATTTTGTTATTTGTTTTGATTGGCTTTGAGTTATTGATTATCACCATGCCCGTGAATCAACTGGTAGCAGCATTGGTTGCTGTTCCTTTGGTATTAGGGGTGCGGTTTGTCTGTGTTGCTTTACCGATGCAATACTTCAAGCGTAAACAGACTTATTTTCCCCATATGGTAAAGATCTTAACCTGGGGTGGATTACGCGGTGGGCTAGCCGTTGCACTCGCTTTAGCCTTGCCCCAAAGCGAGTACCGTAATTTGATCTTGATGATGACTTATACCGTGGTTATTTTTGCGATTCTGTTCCAAGGTATGACCATCAAACCAATGATCGCCCAAAGCCTAAGACTACAAAAGAGCCAAACCTAGCGACGGTAATGCTCTGCCAACACATGGGCAACACAACAGGTTAGCTTCTTGCCGCAATCAATGTGCAAAAACTCATTTGGGCCGTGGGCATTAGAGCGTGGCCCCAATAACCCTGTTATCATAAATTGCGCGTCGGGGAATTTTTCCCCCAGCATACCCATAAAGGGAATTGTCCCACCTTCACCCATATACATAGCAGATGCACCAAAATACGCTTGTGAAGCGGCTTCGGTAGCTTCAGCCAACCAGGGTGCAACGCTTGGAGCATTCCAACCTTGACCCGGTTCGTCCGGAGTAAAGCTAACTTTGGCATTGTAGGGAATTTCAGAGGTTAATAATTTCTGTAAATGCTGTGAGGCTTGTTCAGCATTCACTGTTGGCGGTAGACGCAGGGACAGTTTAACGCTGGTGTAAGGGCGCAACACATTACCCGCGTCAGCGATGGGCGGCAGACCATCAGCGCCAGTGATGGACAACATTGCGCGCCAGGTGCGATTAAGAATTAACTCATCTAACTGATCTGTCATCGGCTCAACACCATCCAATAATGGAAAGGCTTCATGCACACCGTTGCCTAATACCTCGGCTGCGTCTTTGGCTTGTTGTCGGCGTTCGTCTGGGATCTCAGCTTGCATTGCAGCTGGGATAATTTCACCGCTCACTTCATCTTCGATGCGGCTGATTAATTGTTTAATGACGCGAAAGCTCGAGGCGACAATACCACTGGCATTACCGGAATGAACGCCTTCAGAAATCAGCTCTGCTTTCAAATCACCGCCAATTAAACCGCGCAAAGATGTGGTACTCCAAAGCTGATCGTAGTTGCCACAACCGGAGTCTAAACAGACCACAAGACTGGGTTCTCTAATACGGTCTTTTAGAGCATCAATATAGTAGGGCAAATCATAACTGCCACTTTCTTCGCAAGCCTCAATTAGCACCACACAGCGGGCATGGGGGATTTGTTGCAGTTGTAAGGCTTTAATTGCTGTTAGTGAGGCATAGGCTGCATAGCCATCGTCAGCGCCACCACGACCATAGAGTTTGCCGTCGATGATAACCGGCTTCCAGGGGCCTTTATCGTCGTCCCAACCGTCCATCTCTGGTTGTTTATCTAAGTGACCATAAAGCAGAACTGTTTCATCAGATTGGCCAGGGATCTCCATATAGATAAGCGGGGTGCGACCTTCTAAACGCACGATTTCTAATTCTAGGCCATTGATGTCTTGGGCTAAACACCAGTCTTTGATGTGCGCTACCGCAGTTTCCATGTAACCATGTTCAACCCAGTTGGCGTCAAACATCGGAGATTTGTTGGGGATCTTAATGAATTCAATCAGGGAGGGGACGATAGATTCATCCCAAGTCTGTTCACAGAAGTTTTTGATTTTGTGTTGATCCATGGGGATATCCTGTCTGATTAAATGCGTCACATTCTACGGCCTCATTGTCGCTCTGTCCATCGTGTGCAAAAAACAACCTGTGTGACTATAATCATATTGTTGCCAGCAACTATTGTCAGGCGTAGTTAATGTTTTTTTAAGGGGGCGGTTATGGCTTATCATCATCGTGGCTTTCATGAACAAGAAACTTATTACGACGAAAATTTTGATCTGGATGAATTATTTGAAGATATCATTCACCAAGATGAATCTGTGGTTCATGATGCTTCACAACTGCGTCGTATCAAGGCTCGTAGTCAAATCGAAGAATATTTAGAGCGCAAACGTTTACAAGAAGATTGCCAAGATATTTTGGATGACGTGTGGACGCAAGATGACCTTGATGCTGGCCACTAAAAGACGTCTTTCAGCTTGTTGCGGATATTCTTACGTTCAAGAATTTTTTGTTGTGCGGCATACGGGAGGTCAGTGAAGATAATAATATTTTTCTCAAGTAAAATTTCAATGAGATCTTCAAGTACACGAATAAAATATAAATCTGAAATCATCAAATCATTTTTGTCATCATTGTCTTCAAATTGCTGCATATACGCTTGTACATCTGGATGGTTGTCGGGTAGTGCCTCAGTAGCATCATCTTTGGGCTCAGCAAATAATTGTTCCACTTCACCCTGTTGGTTGCGGCGCACGTAAAACATGGATATGTCCTTTTCCTTCAATTCACTTAGTTTAAGGTATAGCACATAAATGCCAATCTTGACGGAAGGTTAGGCTAAAAAAATAACATTTTTGTCAGCTGCTTGCCCAGTTTGGTCAATGCTTGTTCTGTTAGGTCGGCTTTATTCCCTAAAACCATTCAATTTGTGCCAAAACTGGTGTAAGGTGCGCCCCATTCGAAGATTAACAACTGGATAGCACAAGCTATCCCATCATGGAGTCAGGACGTCGATGAAGTTAAGTCACAAGTCTGTTAGCCGCATTGCGGTGAGTTCCCTTACTGCCAGTTTATTACTATTCAATCAGTCAGCTTTCGCTTCGGCATTTCAAATTTATGAACAAAATGGTGCCGGTGTTGGTAATTTTGATGCGGGTATGGCAGCTGAAGCGGCGGACGCCAGTACCGCGTGGTATAACCCAGCTGGGCTTGTGCGAATGGATAAGCCACAGATCGTGGTGGGTACTGCAGTGATACATGCAGATCCGGAATTCAAAGGTCAGGTCACTAACCAGGTTAACGCAAATTTACCTCCTATTGCTGGTGGGAGCCGTTTGTTCCAGGTCTCTAATCAAACTGGCAGTACTACAGGTGGCGGTTATTTCCCCATCCCTTCATTACATATTGCGGTGCCTTTTAATGATCGTATATATGGCGGTTTAAGTGTGGTAGCGCCTTTTGGTTTGGAGACGGATTGGGGTAAAGACTCAGTGGTGCGCTATGCAGGTACGACGACTCAGATTCAAGATATCGATATCACGCCAAGCATCGCCTTTAAGTTCAATGAGCATTTATCAGTTGGTGCGGGTATTGATTTCAATCACATCGACTCGATTTTTAATTCAGTGTCAGGCTTTGGTAATATTTCACGGTTTTTTACTGATCCTATAACAGGAGACAATTATCCTAATACGGTAACGGCGACGGATACCCGCTCCAAGAACAAATTAGACGATAGAGCGACTAGTTGGCATGGCGGGATCCTCTATCAATTTGATGAAAATACCCGGGTTGGTGTGACTTATCACTCCCGTGTCCATGTCCATGCAAGTGGCAAGAGTGAGTTTATAGGGCCTTTGTCTGCTATTGCAAATAATAGCTCTGACGGTTACCTACGGTCGGATGTTAAATCGAACTTCACACTGCCTGATACCTTGGGTGCGGGTGTGTACCATAAAGTTGATGAACACTGGGCAGTTATGGGTAATGTGAATTACACCCGCTGGAGTGTATTTGATAATGTTACCCTACAAAATGTAGCTGCAGTGTTTCAGGGGTTATCGGGTGGTTTAGTGCCTACGCCGTTTATTAGGCCTGCGAATGTTGATGTCTCTGTACCGCAGAATTTTCATAATGTGTGGCGCTTCGCCGTTGGCTTAAATTATCATCTTAACGAAAAATGGATGTTTCGGATGGGGTTTGGTATCGAGCCTACGCCGTTGAATGACAGGGATGCCGATATTCGTTTACCTGATGGTGATCGTTATAATGTGGCTATTGGCGCTCATTATCAGCCGACCAAAAATTTAGGCTTTGATTTAGGTTGGACCCATATCTTTGTTAAGGACAGAGATTTGAACTATAGCGTTACAGCCGCTCAACAGGTCACGAAAGTTGATGGCCATGTGAAGAACAGTGGTGATATTCTTGGTCTGCAGTTGAATTATACAGTGGCGTAGGTTGCCTAAACACAATGGGCGCAAGGCCCATTGTGTTTTTGCTGGATTAACGTCGGAATGAATGATGATCCAGCGGTGTTGCTAGTCCATTAACGCCTGTTTCTCTGGAATCTACAGCGACTAACTGTGACCCACCTTCTGTATTAGTTGCTACCCTGACAAACTGCAAGCCAGGAATGTCAGTGACATTACGGATGGTGCTATTAACATAAGAGCAGACATCCTGTGATAGAGATTCTTTATAAAGCACTCGTTGTTCGCCAACTGCAAATAATTGGGTAAAGGCTGTAGCAAGGGTAATGTTATCAAGTTCGATCCCAAAACGTAACTGCGGTTCGAAATACTCTCGCATCAGTATGCCAATGACTTCTGGATGGGAAAAGCTGTTGCCGCTGTTAAGCTGGGCATAGATATAAGGATAGGCGTTGTGATTATGTGTGAGGTAGCTGTGGAATCCAGGTAACCAAGCAGTAAATAGACCTACCGTTGCTAGGGCTGCAAATCGATTTGCGCGATATGGCCCCTCAAGTGCTTGAACCAATAGCTGGAAGTCACTGGTGAGATCAGTGCAGACGAGTTTTGCTGACTGTATCATAGAGCCAGCAAATGTAATCCATTCATCCATCGTATTATTCTGTTCAGCAAACAACATACCGCTGATTATTTGAGCCAGGGTATACGCTTCTTTAATGGGCGGTGGGGTAGGCGTATAGGGGGCGTGACTGGGCTGGAAGCGCATTGCATTGCCACGCATTTGTGGTCGCGGGGCCTCAGCACCAACGCCAGCCTGATTTACCCAAGGGGAAGTGGTGTCTTTGCTGTTATGGGTTAAATATCGCGAACTTTTACGCCAATCGTTGAACATAGCGGTGCCTCTTTGTCTGTTGTTATTAACTCAGTAATCCAGGCCGGGAAAATAGCGTTTTTGCCCTAAAAATGCAAATAACGACGGTTTGGCAGTGTTTTCATTAATATTTCCTTAAGTTTATGGCCTTAAAATGCCCGCAATTATAATAATAATGAGAGTTTACCTATGTTCTTGGACCAAAATCGTAAATATAAAAAAGCTGGTTTTACCAAAGCGCCATCTGATCGTGATGTATTACGTAGCAGTAATGCGGAGAATCAAATAAGTGGAAATTCAATGTATTCTAATAGTAGCGAGCGAGCGGGGCGAAGTACTCTGTTAGAGAGTAGCTCAAATGTTGATTTTGGGATTCCTGACTCCGAGTTATCTAAAACTCCTAAGTCGAAATCAGTTAAGGGTAATGATGAACAAGTGCCACCAACTTCTACTGTAGCAGTTGCCGATGAAGTATCAGAAAAGCAGCCAAATCCGCCTAAGCGACCGATTGCACAATCAATGCAAGCTAATCCTCGTGTTATAGAGGAGCCTCGCCCATTAGCACAGTCAGCGCCAGCTGGTTTAGGATTTCTTAGCGAACTTATTGCTGAAGTTACAGCAGAGCGCCGTTACCGAGAGTCACAACTGAAGGATGCCGCAAAGCAAATTCATAAGACGCTATACAAATATAAAAATACAATAGATTTCATTGCTAGGCTTAGGATCCCCCTTTTACGTCTCGAAGATCTTCAAGGTACTGCAACTATCCCTGATATACCTAACAAATCTGGGATGAATAGACATAATCGGCAGTACAATTACCATTTGTACCGTTTTAAAAAAGTTGTCTTACGTGACATCCAAACCCTTGAGTACTGCATAAAGAAAAATTATGGGACCAGTGCATTCAATGAAGCGTTCATGGTAATGAGTGATGTAGCAGACACAAATAGCATGGTAACTCGATCTGTACTTGAGTCAGCAAAAAGTAAATTCGGTAGAATTGAGTTCATCTTAAATGAAGCTGTGGATCAGGCTAAGCGCGGCGATAACCCAAATGCCGTGCACACTATCCTGGAGCGACTTGGCTCAGAGGTCATTCTTTCACAAGAAAATATGATTTACTATCGAAAGAATCCTTACCAACCTCATGGTGATTTAGACATTCTATACGATTATCCAGTGGCCATGAGACGCTAGTTAACCAAGACGGTCTTTTAGAGGTTCCACACTACCGGTGTTTTTGGTATAATCTGCGCCATTATTAACCAGACGTGGATGGGGAATTGATGGAAGACAGCAATATCTTTCGCATAATCTTCGTTGAAGACGACGAAGTGCTTGAAATCTATGCCAATCAGGTGGCGGAATCCGAAATGTTCGGCTTTATTATCGTTGAAGAGCTGCTATTTGGCGAAAAATCCTCAGTGGTGGTGGATCCCAGCGAAGAAAAGCTCAAGGCCCAGTTTCAGGGTGTTAACTGTACCTATATCCCGGTACACTCCATTATCCGTATCGATGAAGTCGAGAAGCAAGGGGTGGCTAAAGCTACCAAGCGAGCCCCTGGCAGCAATATCAGCCATTTGCCGTCCTCGATATATCGTCCGCCCAAAGGGGGTAATGACTCCCCCGCTGAGAAGTAGGAGCGTCTCATGCCCTTAGGTCCCGTGATCACCGATATCGAAGGTACCAGCCTTAATGCTGAGGATACGGCGTTATTACAGCATCCACAGGTGGGTGGCGTGATCCTCTTTAGCCGTAATTACGAGAGTCCAAGTCAATTGCAAGCCTTAACCGCTGAGATTAAGGCCTTAGACTCAGAGTTACTGATAACTATCGATCAAGAAGGGGGCCGGGTTCAGCGAGCGCGGGAGGGGTTAACGACGTTACCACCATTTGCTGCTATTGGTAGGCTTTATCAACAAGACCCCAGTGCTGGCCTAGCCGCGGCGCGGGCGTCTAGTTGGGTGATGGCGAGCGAATTAAGAGCCTTAGGCGTGGATTTGAGTTTTACCCCGGTATTGGATATCGATAGACAGCTCAATACGGTCATCGGGGACAGAAGTTTTGCTGAGCAACCAAAGATGATTATTGCCTTGTCTAAAGCATATATCGATGGCTTACATGACGCAGGCATGGTGGCGATTGGTAAACACTTCCCAGGTCACGGTGGTGTGGTGGGAGATTCTCACCATGAATTACCTGTCGATGAGCGCGCATTTGAGACGTTATTTGCCGAAGATATCGTACCATTCGCTGAATTGATCAAACAGCAACAGTTAGCCGGGGTAATGCCTGCCCATATTGTTTATCCACACGTGGATAGTATGCCGGCGGGTTTCTCGGAAGTGTGGCTGCAGCAGATTCTGCGTTCACGCCTACAATTTGACGGCGTTATTTTCAGTGATGATTTAACCATGGAAGGGGCCAGTATTGCCGGTGATTATCCGGCGCGGGCAGATGCTGCTTTGGCGGCTGGCTGTGATATTTTGTTGGTTTGCAATAACCGTGGGGGAGCTATTGCAGTTACCCAGCATCTTGACAGTATTGATTACCCAGTTAATGACAATTTATATCAACCCTTACGAAAGCCGGCGAGGCTTTCGTGGCAAGCGCTAACCAAGGATCCTTATTGGCAGGAGGCAACGGCCTTGTTAGCATCACTTGCTACGCCAACCTAGAGGTATAATAACAATGGCTATCGACAAATTAGTACTTTGGTTGCAACAAAATTTTGGCTACTTTCATGGTAAAGGCTGGATCTTAGAAGTATTTGCCGTGGTATTTATTACGATGCTGCTTACCCTGCTTGAAGGGATGGTTTATAAGCGATTACTACCACGCTTACAGAAGACTAAACGTATTTGGGATGAAGCCGTTTGTACGGCGCTGCATAAACCCTTGAATGTGTTAATTTGGTTAGTGGGAATTATGGCTTCAGCAGAGGTGGTAAGAGTCTCGACTGAGCAGCCAGCGGCTGTCTTTGAAGCCGTTAACACGGTGCGTAATCTCGGGATTATTGCCCTATTTGCATGGTTCTTGTTGCGCTTAATCAGTCAAGCCGAAGAGCATTGTCTTGAAGGGCGCATGGGCTCCAAGCGTCTTGATAAGACGACAATCAATGCTTTGGGCAAAATCACCAAAGCATCCGTCATGATAACAGCAGCACTCGTCGCGTTGCAGACATTAGGAATAGGGATCTCTGGCGTACTTGCTTTTGGCGGTATCGGTGGTGCGGCCGTGGCATTCTCCGCTAAAGACTTGTTGGCGAACTTCTTTGGTGGTTTGATCATTTATCTCGATAGACCTTTCGCGGTCGGGGATTGGATCCGATCGCCTGACAGGAATATTGAAGGAACTGTTGAGCACATAGGTTGGCGTTTGTGTCGGATTCGGACCTTCGATAAACGGCCCTTGTATGTGCCAAATTCCTTATTCACCATGATTTCTATTGAGAACCCGTCGCGTATGACTAACCGTCGGATCAAGACCAATATTGGGCTGCGTTATGATGATGCCAGCAAGGTAGGCGATATTTTGCCTGCTGTCGAAGCAATGTTGCGCAATCATCCTGACATTGATACCTCACAGACACTGATGGTGAATTTGGTCGAGTTTGGAGCGTCATCGCTGAACTTTATGATCTATACCTTCACTAAGACGACTAATTGGGAGCGCTATCAAGCAGTACAACAAGATGTCTTCCTCAAAACTATCGATATCATCGAGGCCCATGGTGCCCAGTGTGCCTTCCCAACCACGACATTGCATGTGCCTGAAGGCTTGCAGGTCAAAGGGACTGGAAAGCAGCCGGCACATGGAGTAGCATGGCCGGGTGAGGTGTCGGCAACGACGGCATCGAGTCCGAGTAACTAAGAATAGACAATTTAAGGATCACTGATGGACATTCCAAAGCAGATACGCGACGTATACGAGCGTTCTTCCTGCCTGTACACCAAAGAACAAGTTGAACAAGCCCTCGATAGTATGGGGGATGCCATTCACAACCGCCTAGCGGATGAAAATCCCATCCTCCTGTGCGTCATGATTGGAGGCATGGTGGCGACGGGGAATTTGTTACCCCGTTTAGATTTCCCGTTAGAGTTACATTATGTCCATGCAACCCGTTATCGCGGCGAAATTCGAGGTGGGGAACTAAACTGGAAAGCCACACCGACCTTCGATATCAAAGACCGTACCGTACTCATTGTTGATGATATCTTAGACGGTGGTGTCACCTTATCCGCCATTATTGATTATTGCCGTGAAGCTGGCGCCAAAGATGTTTTGACCGCAGTGCTCGTGGATAAGCACCATGAGCGTGAAGAGGGTGGCTTAGAGAGTGCTGATTTCACAGGACTCACAGTCGATGACCGTTATATTTTTGGTTACGGTATGGATTACAAAGAATACCTGCGCAATGCGCCGGGGATCTTTGTGGTAGCGCCTGAAGATGAGTAAGCTTGCTGTCATCGGCGGATCTGCGCTGCCAACCCTGCGGGGACTTGAAGTCATCGATGAAGTGGTGGTGGAAACCCCCTATGGTGAGCCCTCAGCGCCAATTTTGCGGGGACAACTTGAAGGCCGAGAGGTGTTATTCCTCGACCGCCACGGTCGTGAACGCTGTACACCGCCCCATCGCATTAATTACCGAGCTAATGTCTGGGCCTTGCACCATTTAGGGACTACCCATATCATCAGTGGCAGTGTGGTTGGCGGTATTCGCTCTGATATGACGGCAGGGCATTTTGTATTTCCGGACCAACTGATTGATTATACCTATGGGCGGGCAAATACGTTCTTTGAGGATGAGTTTGATTTTTCCCGTCATGTGGATTTCACCCATCCTTATTGTCCGGATTTGCATCGTTTGTTGGTGGATGCGGCGGAAGAGTTAGGCTTAGATTATACCGATGATGCCACCTATGGTGTGACCCAAGGACCGCGGTTTGAAACCATCGCTGAAGTGAAGCGCTTAGAGCGTGATGGTTGCGATGTGGTAGGGATGACGGCAATGCCTGAGGCAGCATTAGCGCAAGAGATGGGTATTCGCTATGCTAGCGTCGCGGTTGTGGGTGGGCGCGCGGCAGGACGCACCGATGGTTTGCAAGCAGACATTGAAGCTATCCGACAAACTATCGAGGAAGGCATGCAGACTATGCGTGAATTACTGCGTTATGTATTTCTTAATTTGGGCAGTAGTTGAGCAGTAGCGGCTCCCGCTTAACTTCTCGCAATGGGGGTTTCCAAAGGGGGAAATCGCGATTTTCCCCCTTTGGTCGCCGTTGATGCGGCTTTGCCGCATAGGCGATAGTACTTGGAAAGCA
>PAPY01000024.1 GCA_002709565.1 Legionellales bacterium
GAAGAAGGGACTGTCGGGCCTAATGCCGATTATGGCTATGAAGGCTTTGTAAAGTTTGATGCGCAAGACATTAATCTTGAAGGTGGTAAGCTTCATTCTGAAAATAAAGACTCAAAACTTGTGGTTCAGACAAATACTCTCGATGCAACATTAGCTATGACGTCAGCAGGAACCGTTGAGTTTAATGCACAAGCTCTCAAAAAGCCAGTTAGCGGCCAAGTGCAAGCGGCCGTGACGGTCTTCGATGTCAAAGAGGGCCTGCAACAGCAGAATCTAACGGATACCAGTGAAAATACACTCATTATTTCCGACGGTGATGTAGAGGTAACGGACTCTAGCACAGCGAATTTGGCAGGGACTGATGCTAGAGGTCAATTAATAGTAAAAGCGACTTATGGTAATCAATCCAATGTTAGTGTCAAACGAGATTTTCGTGGCCGCATGGATGGTCTCCTAGCGGATGGTCATGGTGCAGCTGTGATTAGTCAACGTCCAGAGGCTGCTGACAAAAAAGCTGAAGAAGCGACGGAGCAGACAGAGCATTCATCCAGTGATGCCACTATTGCAGATGATGGCAGCGATTATTCGGCAGAGAAGCATCCTGAGAAGCCTATCCCAGTGGTTGAAACGTTACAAATACCCTCAGAGATCACACCAGAAGAAGCACCTGACCGCCAAGGCATATTAACGGTTAAAAATGATATCGAAACACGTAATGGTGGCAAAATTGAACTTACGGATGTTGCGATTACTTGTAATGCAGTCAAAACACCCTCTGGTCAGATTCGATTAACACAGGTTACGCTTAATGGCAATGAGATAGTCCGTAGCGAGCAGGGCACCTGTACGCTAGTCAGCTCACATGTCGATGTTGAGGCAATACTTGATCGCGCTTCGACAGAAGCGACTTCTGGGACAATGGACTTTCTAGGCAAGAATGTCATCAAAACTGGGGAGTTAATCTTAGCGAATGAAGGCAAGTTAACTGAAGGCTGGTGCTTGCTAAAAGTTGAAAATAAATTGATTATCAGCGATAACTCGAATTATACGATTGCTGGTACTCTCTATCTTGATGCTCATGGCGCGAACATGACTATCGGTAATACTCATATCACTTGTTTAGACAAGAATACATTATTATTTATTGAAGCCGATGCGCCAAACTGCCGAAATCCGATAATAGACGGACCTGGTACCGCAGCTATGATTATGCGTAAGCATGAGAATTTTGGCGGTCAATGGACCTCACATGAAGTTATCCTAGGCGGCGAGGCATTGCGTGATGTTAAGGCACGAGATGATGCTTTCCATTCTCGCCGACAGTTTCGTGGCGTTGAGCCGGGTAAAGACAGTGCTGATGCGGGTCTTAAAACGCTTTATTTGCCTGGTGATTTTGAACAACCACGACCCAAAAATTACCGCAGTATTTACGGAGATACGGAAGAAAATTATGGCAAATCATATGGTTATCGAATTTTTGCTAAAAACATTAAACTGCCCTATGAATGGAATTCTCCAGGGCAGCTTAATTTTACTGCGCAAGGTGGCGTCACCCTAGGTGCTGACATGGAAGCATCGGCTATACAAATCCAAGCGAAAGGTAAAATAAGTAAGCGCTGGAAGAAGGGCTTGATTCATCTTAATGCCAGACAAGGTGATGCATTAATTCATAGTGAGACAGGAAAAATTGACGCTCCTTTCCTGCGGGCCAAAGGCAATAATGTCTCTACCACAGCTAAAGGTGATGTTAATATGCCTTCTTGTCGTTTGGAGGCTGAGAACAAAGTCACGGCAGGATCATATCGTGGTAAGCTGAATATGGCGCCTGAGGAAAAACGTGAGAAACGAAAAGGAAAGAGCAAAAAAAGCTACAGTGTTTCTGTGATTAGAGCCGGCAAAGGCAATACACAGGTGGTCATGCAAGGAGGTGAAGAGATTGCTCAATACATTGCTGTCGAGTTATTTGGTGACGGCGATGGAATAGACTTAAGAGGTGGATTTATCCAGAGTGATGGAAGCCAGGTCTTATCTGCCAGAAACGGCGATATTAATATCGATGGAATCGAAGGCGAAGAACGAAAAAAAACCGGTCTCATTGTTAGAGACAGTGACGATATTCCAACACTCATTGGGTCACTATTACAGAGTAATAATGGCGACATTTTATTTATCGCGCCAAACGGACAAGTGCATCATCATGGTGCCATACGTAGCGTCAATAAAGAAAAAGGTCACAAAGTACTGACATCGGCAGGGGGAGATATCAACGGCGGTACGTTGGTTGCTAGTCGACGCACACATCGCAAGAGAAAGATTTTAGGCATCCATCGACGTCATGATAAAAAAGACGTTAAGAAGCTTGAGAAAATTAATGCTTCAACTGTTCACATGAAATCTGGAAACGGCAAAATCAATCTAATTGGTACTGACTTTGGTGAGGCAGAAATGGAGGAGCTATACCTGGCAGCCCCTAAAGGTATTGATTTGGGTGATGATACTGTTAAGTCATCTTCATCGGGGGTTAAAATATCTTTTGATCTGCAAGGATTGGGCGCAGAGGCGCTTAAATCATTGATGAAAGGTGATATCGAAGGTGCGCTTAACGCGATGCTTAAAGAACTGCCACTATTTAAAAACATCATGGATATCATAAAAAGTCCAGGAGGTATCGATCGCATAGTTAAATATTTCAATCTTGGTCAAGAAGCTTATGATGAGCTGGCTGCGTTTGCTGAGGCTATTCAATCAGATAAATCGCTTGAAACCTATTTAAAAGGTAAGGGAATAGTTAATAAGGACGGTAAATTTGATCCAAGATTTAAGGTTTTCGCTACTATAACTAAGTATGAAAACAAAAAAGAAGAAAAAATGGGCGCTCAGGTAAATGCTAAGGATATTATTCTAGATGCTACTGATAAGGATGGTAATAAGACGGGTGATGTCAATATCGTCGGTGGCATGTCAGTCCGAGCGGAGCATATGAAAGTTCGAGGAAATAAGTTATCACTGGAAGGGGTGACGCTTCATAATGAACAAAAAGAAGAAAGTCTTACTGCATCAATTGGTGTTCAGGCACGTCAAGATTTTATGACTTTTGGCGCTGGTAAAGCTATTCATAGTGATAGTCAAGACATCATTGTCAATCAGCAGTCAGATATTAAAGTATTAGAGCTAGATTGTAATGAGTTAAGTCTTGATAAAGCTAATCTCGCGGCAGGTGTAATTATCAATACGAGCGGCAAGCCACTCAAAAAAGTTACTATAATAAGTGGTCAAAGTAAAAGAACTGTTGATGCCCATGAAGGTTACCTGGATACTGATGGTACTTTTAAATTTGGCGTCCAACATCACCGCACACAAGCGACGCAGCAGTCAGGGATATACTTCATTCAAGCGCATGGTTTTTCTGCTGAGAGTACTCATTTAGAGGGTGCCTATATTCAAAGTCAGAGTGAAGTGCCTGGTGAAGGTTTCACGACTAATGAATTGACACTCGTCACTTTGCACGATTATGATCAAGGGTTTGGTGTCAATATGTCGGGTAACACTGATGCAACGAATCCTAAAGCTGAAGGTAACGGACTTAATACGCTACAAGCCGGTGGCTACTATAAAAATTACAAAGCCAACATTCATAGTAAGGTTGAACAAGGCGTTGATACGCCAGGCATTGAACCTGAAGTTACAAAAGATAGTGGGTTTGAAATTGGACGAATATCAATTCCTGTTAGCGTTGAACGTGTAGCTAATAACTATGATAAAATCAAAGGGCTCTTTAGTCATAAACAAGATGAGGTCGCCGGACCAGTCGATTTGAGAGATGAGTTTAGACAACATTCTGAGGATTCTGAGCGCGATGTATTTGGTCCAAGAATTGAAGAGGATTTCCACGATGTAATGGCCGGCGCACAGCGACCTGCGGATGAACCTGTAGACGCGGAGATCGAGCTATTCTCCAGTGCGGCATTATTAAGTAATGACGAGAAGGACGTTTTAGCAGCGCGGTGGGATGATATTGAGAAAAATCAACATCAACCTACTGATTCCTCATCAACAAGTCCACAGTCTCGTATTGATAATATTTTTCGAGATTCAGTTAGGAGTCTTGTGCAAAAACACGGCGATGACTTCCCGCTAAGTAATGTGATGATTAATTATTCTCAAGCAACCCTAGCAGAAAAAAAAGCTATGATTTTGTCATTGCGCCATATAGCTAAGCTCGAGTCACAGGGTGATATTTCCCCCGTTCAATCATTGCTATTAGTGAAGGAAGCGGTTAGTGAACGAGCAGATACTGTAGATGAACAAGGTTCATCTATAGGAACAACAAACGGTCAACTTGAGTTTTACAATAGTGGTCGATTGCTAGAAGAGTGCATTGTGCATGATGAATATAAAAGTGAGTATTCTGCTTTTGATCATTGGGAAAGCCATCATAACCAGACTCTTGCAGGTAAAATTGGCGTTGGCTTAGCCTCCGCTTTTCATGATGATATTACTAGAAAGGAGCTGAGAATACGCTCTGAAATTCGCCAAAAACGATTAGCTGAATCAGAGCCCAGATGGGCAAAGATTTTATGGACTACTTATGAAATCGTGATGGATTCATCTGCATTTATTATATTAGAAGCAGCAGGAGGACCTGTAGCAGCTTTTGGTGGACATAGTGGTTTGACGAGTTTTTGGGATAAATGGGAGCATTACCATGCCGTTACACCTGGAAATGAGCAGAGTCTTGGAGATTTTTGGAATAAGCATGGTGATTCAATTTCAACATCAACTCTTAATGGCGCAAAATTAGGTGTTGTGATGGGGCCAGCCGGCAAGCTAATTAATAAACTTCCAGTTAAATATCTCCCTGTTGCGCTTCAATCAATGCAACGTGCAATTCTTGAGGCGCCTGTCTTAGCTGCAGGATCATCAATTATACATGAGGGGCGACTTCCAACGCGAGAGGAGCTCGAGAATACTGGCGCAGCATTAATTTTATTGAATGCATTCTTTCATGGTATTAACCACCTGGTTAATAAAAATGGTCATATCTCTTCAGAACCTTTGCAAAAACAGACTGGTACTAGCTATGATGTGAAGCAGAATTCTACTCATCTATATGATGGTAATATAGCAAAATCAGAGTATATTCCAAAAAGCCAGGTCGAAGCCATCGATCGTGTCGCAAAATTAGCTCTACACTCACACTCAAAAAAATCCAATGTCGAACCTGTGTCGCTCACTGACCGCACTCATGTTGCCAACAAATATCTACAAAGTAAAAAGACTGCTACGCTAGACTATGATAGTGCATCAAAGTCACAAAGTGCTTCGAGGAGTATAGTCTATGCACGAGAGATGGATGGTGGTGATGCTAGGCCTACTGAAAATACATCGATTCCAGCTGCTGACAACACCACCGCAGCTGTTGAATCTATTAAACCGTTTTCTATTGACGGTAAAGATTATCAATATAACGCAAATGGGTTTGTTTATTGCGATACTAAAGAAACGGCTGTTAATTTTTCAAAAGTAGTTAAAAATCTGCCTCCAGAGACCCGGCGCTCATTAGCTGCTGCTGCTAACAAAGGATTGATAATATTAGTGCATGAGGATGCACATATTGCTAATTATACTTCAGCGGAAGGAGGTCTCTTTATCTCGCTCGAAGAAAATGGAATCCGAACTCAGTTAAGGAACCGCTCCATCGATATTGAAGGTCGAAATTCATCGCTTGACTACGATGGTCTGGTTATGGAGATTTCATGCAAGAACTCTACTGCAAAAGACCTTAGTGGAGTCGCTGTCCATGAGCTGAAACATTTTGAAATATTTGATAATAATCTGCGACTTGTTCGTGAAATGAATCATGTAAAAAATAGCCGAGCTAATTTTACTTTTGATGACTTTCAAAATTCAACTTTCCTCAAGTTGGTTGATCCAATATTGCTTCGCGACTTGTCTGTCGAAGGTAAACAACTTCAACGTTCTCGCTTTCACCAAGCATATATCGAAGATATGCGTGAATTTTTACATGATAATAATCTAGAATCGCCTTATGAGATAGATAACAAAGGCTCACCATCTGCGATGTCTGCTGATTATGCTTTGTACACAAACACCATTGGCTATTTCCGTGACCATATTCCTAGATTGATAGAGTCTCTTGTAGTGGCAGGGAAAAAAATGCTTCCAAGAGTCTCATACCATGATAAATTTACTCAACTGCTTGATGATGCCATCAAAAATGAGCCTAAGCCATTATCAAGTTTTATTAAGTCTCTGGTTACTGAGATAGATACAAAGTTATTCGAATATGTACTATCACCAATAGAAAAGCTTTTGCCAAGAGAAGGTCAAAAGCTTATATCTCACGAGCAGCTCTTCAGACCGTATTGTATCGAATTAGACCCAACCCAACCACTTCCTAGGACGCTTTCTGAATGGGTCGCGGAAATTGATCCTAATAAAATTTCGGCAGGACTCAATAATATCAAAAATCAATATATGAAAATTGATTTTGTTAAAAATAGTCAGTTTTATTCGGGGCACCTACAAAGAGTTAGCCATATCTGTGATAACCCTAACCAATATAGAATAACCTATAATGAACTCAGGCAGATGATAAGTACTGCTGCAATGGAGCTAAGAGCAGAGATTATTTCTCATCATGCCCAATCAGAGCATCATTGCCCTGGCTCAACTGACACAGTTGCACCGCGAACCAGTGAATTTATACGGGAGCTTAACAAAGCCGAGCCAAGTAAAGGTGGAGTTGTACCACGAGAGACTTTTCCGAAACAATTTTCTGAGCAGATAGATGCGAGTCAAAAATCATCGCAATTGTTATCAAAACGGTCTTTCAATGACTCCAAAACACAAGAAGCTACTAAAAATGAAACTAAAGCCACAAGTCGTCTATCAACCGAAGAGAGTAGGTTTGAAGGTCTATCAGAAGCAATAAGCATTGATTATAACAATGCCGGCCTTCAGGGAGCCGCAGTTTATCATGGCACCACTTCAAAGAATATGCAAAGTTTATTAGGTGGTTTAGAAAATCGAGGGAGAGGATTCGGTGGAGCTGGTACCTATTTTGCACTGGAAGGTGAAAAAGCAGTTGCCGTTAATTATTCTGAGATTGCTAAACAAAGAGCTGCAAGCCAGGACGGTGCTAAAGCCAGTAAGCCAGTTGTTCTAGAAGGGCAATTGAATCCAGACAATAAATTACGTGTTGCTCGAATCCGAATAGCAAATCGTAATAATTTATCGAAGCCTAATATTAAAAAAGGGATATTCCCAGCTGATTGGGCGAAAGACCCTGAACTGCAGGCATTTATGCATGATAACTTTGATATCATCGAAGTTGTCGGTGCAGCTGAGGCGGGTTATGCCATAGATACAGATAGATTTTTAGTCATCCATGAAAGTGCGGGTAAGGATGCAATATTATGGCAGAACTCTCAATGCCATATACCTCCGGCTATTGTTGATTCTGCTTTGGCGGGACCTGAAACTATGGAAGTTATGCCACAGGTGATACCAGCATATCATCACAATCACACGACACAGGTTTCTAGTGCTGAAGCATCAAATCTGGCTTCAGCTGGTGCTGCTTCACTGCTCTTACGTTCACAGACAAGTAGAAGAGTCGTATCAGACCAAATCCAGCCAGATCACCCCCCCCAACAAGCTAGCTCTCACGCTTCTGATGAAAGCTCATCCCAATCTTCGGGATATACACCTGTTACTTTAGCTAAACAATCCAAAGACAAGTCATTAGATCATCACGTCAAGCAAACGCAACCGACTCTCAATGTGCTTTCTATGCCGTCAGTATCAGTGCCAACCTTTGAATTGGAGCAGACAAGTCCAGAAATATTGCAGGATTGGCTTATTAAAGCTAAACCACCACAAGCACCCGATGTGACTTTAGATTTATCACGTTATGAACAAGGCTATAAAGCGATCTTCGGAAATAAGAGTCAATCCTTACTGCATGCTAAACTTTTCGAAATGGTTTATGGTTACGCCAATGACCGTTTTCAGCGTCGACAGCAAGGAGGTCGTCAAGTCAATGATGTATCATATCTCACACCAAAGCAATGTAGAGATAAAGCCGGTCATCAACAAACCTATGGCGGTATTTTAACTGCAGATTGGCAACTGGTCCTATTTGATGCTCGCTCATCTGAAGGAAGACGGGTTAACCATGGCGCAGCAGCGAATGGCAAACCCGTTATTATGGCATTTGAAATTACCGTATCATCCCGAATTTTGCCAGGTGAGTCGATGAATATTGATACAATGTTTATCGTCTCTCCGGATAGTGGACACTATCGACCGGTTATTGATGACTCACTCCATGATATATTGATGGAGGTTTTCATACATAATGGTTTCACTTGTGACAATACCCATATCATCACAGATACTCATGTAGAGAACAGCTACTCAAATCCTCCCAAGTCTACTACGCAAGCGTTACAAGCGTATGCCATGCGCAAACAAGCGGGTGAGGATCCAGCCGTTAGTCATTATGCAAATTTAGCAACTCAGCCTCCGAGACTCTTCACTTCACAAGTTGCTGAAAAACTTAGCAGCTCATCTTCTAGTGATATACTGTCAAGTAAATCACCGTCTGCAACCATGCCATCAGAATCCGAGGATAAAGCTCACATACGAGCAAATAAACAAACTTCGGCAGGCTTGGCTTCTGATCAAGGTCTCTTTAAGACTAAGAAATCTGATCCGAGGCATAAGGTGCTGGAACAGTTATTTGTAAATGAGTCTTCTACTTCTACGTCTAAACCAGATAAATCGGCTAATGAATCTTCATCAGAAACGTCCCAACGTTTTTTCAAACAAAAACCAAGCTTATCTCAACAGCAGTCTGTGCAATCATCTGTAGTTAGATTAGTGCCGTTAGAAGTGACCAATCGAGACAGTCTTGGAGATTGTCTATTCAATTCGCTTGCATTCAATCTAGGCGTTACGATAACCGATCCCCAGTACTTGAGAAATGAAATTGCTAATTATATTGACGCTAACAAAGGGCGTTTTGTTGATGCTGCAATTGCCGAAGATACAGTGGTTTTTGGTAACGGTAGTAGCGCATATAAGTTTGTAGGTTTTAGTGAATACATTGATTTAATCCGAGAGCCTGGAGCATGGGGCAATCATCTATCTTTAGTTGCTGTTGCAGAGATGTATTCTAGACGAATCGCTATATTGAAAGATGGCCAACAAGGGCTTGCTGAACATGATATCATTGTGCCAGATAATATCGAGCAAGGAAGTGAGCCCATGTTTGTTTTTTATACTGGCGGTCATTATTTGCCAATGATTCAGATTGGTGATATGGATGGTAACCAGGTCCTGAACTGCTTACGCGAAAAGTATGAAGCATTATCTGGCTCTAGTCGGCTCAATCCCGGAGAATAGTTGATGAGTTACTTTGATATTTGTGAATTTTGTGGAAGTGTTAGCTGCAGCATTACACATAAGTACAGTAGTTAGTTGTGAACTGGCATAAATCAACCCTCTAAGAATCAAAAAATTACAGCCCAACGACCTGATTCGTAATCATATCTTTGCTATACCTTTGATGTGTCCGGAAAAGGGTTGACAGATCACTGGTCATGTCTGACACTCCTTCAAGTTTTAGTGGATTTGATGTCAAAAAAGATTTTACTCTAATTTGACGGGAGTGTCAGATCAAGTCGAAACTTTTACAAATTAAGAAGGTCGATCAAAGCCAGGGCCAACAATCTGGAAAGTGTCATCAAATGAGTGTGTTTCAATGTCATGTACACGGCAGACTATATTTATCAAAATCTCATCTGGCAAGTGCGAAAATAATGAGTTTTTGCTCCTCGCTCCTTGAGCTAGCAACCTGCTGGTTCTTAGAAGTTCCATATGAGCAGCTTTTTTCTGAACCAACAGCCTAGCATCCTCGATAGTCTCTTGTTCAAACATCTCCGAATGTCCTGAAAACATTTTTCGAGCGAGCTCCAATTCATCTTTATTCTTGATAAATCTATCAAAGGCAGCGATATTAGATAAAATAGGTACTGCTAATAATTTTTTAGAATCGTCATTATCCCACTCAAGTATTGTTAATAAGTTTTGTAAGTCTTGCAAACTATGAAATAGTTCTAAAAATAACCTTGGCTCATATACAATTGAAGTTACAAGCTTTACTTTGTTTTGGCCAGATAGTTTTAGGGGGTCGTCATATTTATCTCGGCGCCCAAAAAAACTTTCTATATCATCTATGCTCTTGAAAAGGCGCCCTACTATTTCGACATCGCCCATGATTCTACCAATAAGAATGTCAACCTCAATAATGCTTAACAAATCAAAAAATATTATGGTCTCCCTTAAATTTTGATACCCGGGAAATAGCGTGTTAAGTTCCGCACTATCCGCGATAACAGATGACAAGATAGCATCTCTATGCTCAGGAAAGAAAAAAATAAGCCAGTTTAAATGGTGGTGGCTTATTACATTTTGTCTGATTATTTCAAGCTCAACAGATATCTCGATTCCGAAAAAAAGCTTTGCAATGTCCCAAAACCCTTTCCAGTAAGAACTGCTATCGTTTGTAATCTCTTTTTCAAACATTTTTCGAAATTCAGCCATTCTCGGGTTTTTGAACAATGGATCGAGTATTTCACGTTTATGATCTGGAAATTGAAGGAAAATCCTAGTGAAGCTTTCGCTGCAACGGACTAACCGCTCATATTCGCCAGGTTCATTAAGTAGTCGCTGTAATAATCTTTCTGTATGCTGAGGAAAGTCTTCAGCTACTCGTGCAAGTGCGTATCCACTAGCGATGGTAGCTTGATAAGACCTCCCATCAGAAAATAGTATTTGAAATAAAGCCTCTGTAAATCGTGGTGACAGGGATGCTATAGTCGTAAAGCAGTCGTTGAATATGCAATCCAATATTATTTTATTAGAGATAATAAATGATATTAACCGTTCTTCATGGTGAGGGAATTTTTCAACCAAATATTTCAAGAAATATGTATTAATGCCCTGATATAGAGAAAGTGATTTGCCATCTTCAGTATAAAGCCAACACACTTCAAACAAAACAGGATTATTTAACAAAATATCTAGCAGTACTTCTGAATGTGGGGGAAATGTTTTAACAAACCAAATAAAGTGATCTGCGCTACTTAAGCGTTGATAATATTTTTGATAAAATTCATGAGGCTCAATTAATCGCCTTAGCCACTTTATATCTGATAAAATTAATTGAATAATCGTGTCTTTATGCTCTGGGAACCTCTCTAGAAATGTATCAAGTGCGAACTGAGTATCTATTAACCGCTGTGGAGCGTTATTATCTGCAAATAATTTATCTAGGAACGCTTTTTTTTGTTGAGGCGCTTTTCTGACTACCTGACAAAAATCATAAATTGTACATACCATTTCCAGCCATATTTCTTCATTTAACAACAAAGGTTGGAGCAGAGCTTCAATGCTCGCCTCGATATCCACATATTCTTCCATTGTACGGATAATTTGTATTAAACGTGAGAATGATGGTATTAGTGCTCTAAAAACACGCAAGTCATTTGTAAGTATCATTACCGTTTCATCGACATAATCAGACAGCAATATAAATTCACGTAGTTCGTCAGTGTTGGTAACGATAGTTTGAAATAGTTCAGTATCTGATAATATTCCCATGAAAAGCTTTTCTGAATCATCAGGTAGAAAGCCGTGAAACAATTTTAGTGATGCAAGGCTAGTTATAAAACTCCGTCGCACATGGGTATCGGTTAACAGTAATCTGGTAGCTGCTGATTTGCAATAGGGGTTATTTTTAACAAACCTTACAAAACCGTAATACCTTTCTTTATCACTCTTTAATCCATTGCTGAAACGTATTAATAATTTACATAAGAGTTGTTCTCGATGATTTGGGAGTATCTGCATAAGTAAATAGTAATCATCTATATCTTCACTGGCTAAATTACGCTCGGCCATATCAAGTAACAGCCGCTCTGCCAAAGCTTGTTTATGTTCCGGAAATTTGCGTACAAGATTTATGACGTCATCTATTGACGTCACGAGCCGCCGCCATTTGGCCATATCAGTTAGTATGGGTTGGAGCAATCTGTTTTTTTGTTCAGAGTGGGTAAGCTTATTTGCGATAAACCAAAATATTTCTTTAGTATTAACAATTCGTTGACATAGTTCGTCATCAGTTATCACCTGAACTATAATATCTTCCTGATATGATGAGAATACTCTGATTAACTGCATCAGCCCATTAAAATCCAATATTAGCCGACGTAAATCTTCAATATTGTCTAGAACTGGCCATATTAGAGACGCTGAAACTCCATTAGATACAATTTTGCGTAAATCAGGTATTGATAAAACCAGTCGCCTAAATTCCTCTGGTTCTTGGATTATTAGTTCAGAAAAAAGAAAGTCGATATGTTCTGTATTGTGCTGGTTATATACCCAGCGGATCTCATCTAAATCACCAAGTGTATTTATTAGCTGTCTAAAGGTGACAATATCACCTAATGCGACATGAATATATTCTATAGCCAATCCTTGAGGAGAAGCAGTAATGAACCACTTAATGTCATCCATTGCTTTAATATATCGACGGCATGCTCTAATATCCCCCAGTATTGAATTAAGCAATTGCTGTGTAACATTATTATTTACTCTCGTAAAAAAAGCTTTAAGAGCGGACATACTTGGTATCAGTCTCTCACGCTCAGTGGACTCATTAAGAATTGGCTGAATAAGATCATCCGCATATTGGGGATATTCGTCGATAAGTTGCCAAAGGCAATCTAGTGAGCTGACAAGGCGCCTATATTCTTCAATATTACTGGTTGCAGCGCGAATATCAAAAAAAACCTTGGCTTTGCTTATTGACTGTCCCATACTTTCGTATCCTAATCTTGGGTGAAATAGTGGTGGTCATTATATGGGCGGCACCTTAAAGTAGTATTAAAGCCTAATCTGGCTATACTGTTCCGGACAGTATACATACTGTAAACCACCGATTACGAACAGGGGTTGGAGTGCAACTTGTTGATTATTTTATAGTATTTTGCACAGCAAAAATTCGTACTTAGTAATCACTAACAATATTACTGGACACACTTCCACAGAATTTCCCTATGAGACTGAAGAGGATGCTTGCGTGGCAAATCATATGTCAGAATTAAGCGAGCAAGAGCAGAAAAATCTTGTTGCACGTATCTAGTCTATTTTTCTAATACCACACCCTGCTAACAGATGGTATTATGTAAGCAGGGATAGGTTGCGTATTTGCATGATGTTGATCAAGGATTTTCATGATCTTGATCAGGCAATTGCATGAAATTGATCAATATTGTCGAAATTTGCAATCCCGTGATCAAGATGATGCAATCGGTTGATTTATCACATGTTTTTTCTCTCATTGTTGGTTTTAAACACAGCTTATCCTGAGTGGTAGTTATTTAGGCGATAAATTTGCATTATTGCTTCTTTTTTCGCCCTTCAGGAGTAAGCCATGACAATGAAGAGAATCAGCATGAAAAAACTACGTGAGTTACTACGGCTAAAGTTTGATGCCAAATTACGGCACCGCCAAATAATGACCTGGCTACACCATTCTGAAAAGATAACGCTGGCTGTTGAGGTGGCTCTTGGGTGATCTTTGCAGGAATAGGTTAAAAGCCATTATTTGCTGTTACTGGGATGTTTAAATCAATGGCAAAATCATTAATCGAAATATCAACAAATTACTCCCCAACCCCCTAATTCGTAATCAGATTGCAGATCTTTTGATATGTTGTCTGGAATGCTGTAAGCATGTTAATTTATTTGCTTATATGCCGGGACTAACCACCTATTCTGATTAGTGTGGCCGAGGCGAATATTTTCTTCGATTGATTTAGATAAATTATGTAAGCTAGTATTTTCCCTGGTTGTATTAATTACTTGTACGTATACAATATATGTATTGATTTGAATTCAGTCGTGTTAATAAAATCGGAGGTACTTATGCTTTCAGAAACCACACAGCTTAGCTTCAAAAAAGGTTCTCGTTCATCTATTGCGGACATTCAAGCTGTGATGGATGCGAGTGACTGGGACAAAAAACGGATAAATAAGTTTATGTCTGATTATAAATGTTTTTTAAGTGCTGAAAGTGATGTGCCAGAGGCGGTTGAACAGGCCCATCAAGAGCTGGATAGTTCTTCACGGATAGCACGTGCAATGAGCAATTTTATTAATATGCTAAATAGTGATGATGAAGCAAAACAAAAGCAGTTTTGGCAGTTAGCAGGCCAAGCTATGAAGCTATGTAAACTTGCTGGAAATTCATCAAAGCTATCACAACAACCAGGACATTTTTCGCAACCGGATAGAGGGGCATTTAGGAATGAAGAGCTAGATAGTGGCGCCCCAACAAATGAAAGTGTCCCGTGTTTAATACTATAGTTGGATATAACATTATCTCTAAATTTACCTCATCATAGCTAAGATAATCTGATTCGTAATCAGCCGGCTAGCTTCTTTTTCTGGTGCGCGGGTAGCTGCATTGACGGGTTTGCGATGTTATTGTATAAGTGTTTACATGTGCATTTAGCAGCTCACTTGTTTTAATAAGTTCGATTATGGGTAATATTAGGTCAGTTGATTATGAAAGGTTCTTGAATTCAGTTTATGAGTTAGGAATCGCCTACGGAAAATTTTGTGATGAGTTGTCTAAGAATGATTACCTAAATGCAAATGATGGCAATACCAGTGATAGGGCTGGCGCTGAGAATGATCCGAATGTGATCCTGAAACAACTTATAGGCAATGTGAAAGACTCGATTGGTACTGGACTAACTTTATTGACGCAGCTGGACGAAGGGCAAGAGGCTTTACTCAAAAATAAGTTTAATGAAATTTGCCTAGGTAGCCTTGATTCTCTGGGAGATAGCATAGTTATGATTGATATATTATTTTCACTAGCTGAGGATATTAAATCGTTTCTTATTTCATCTTATCAGGCAGTTACGTAGCGAAAAAGCCTCACTTTCTTATCTTAATTACCTTTTATCCCTAATACCGTTACCATGCTTATACCCCAAAAAAGACTACCGGCAACGTCAGCTTTATTCAGCGCTGTTGACACTTCAGCAAGATCACTATCAGATAACAAGCCCTGTTTATTCA
>PAPY01000025.1 GCA_002709565.1 Legionellales bacterium
AAAAAATCAACTCAAAATGCTCAGGTATTGTATATACATTCCGCTTTTTCGTTAATTTTTTACCCCTTTCTGCATCAAAAATAGCTCTGGTGCGAAAAGCCGGTTAGCTGTTCGGATCGAGCAGGGCCTTTGAAGGCAAGTTTGATGCTTTCTATATGCTGGGCGATATTTTGAAGGTAGCGTTTTTCGCCATCTTCAAGGCTCTTGGTTAAGTTCGCGCATGTTGCGTATTGTACGAAGTCATTAAATAGTGAGAACAAATTTTCTGAGGAAGAAAATGACTCATCGCATTTAGTGATTGCGTCAATCCATTTCAGAAAACCCAGAAATCCATCGCTAACGTTGCTCGCATCGAACGCTTTTAATGGCTCAATAATTAGCTTGCAGATCAGCAGCTGCAAAGTAATTTTTTTGGCGAGCTCAAATTTGGCTCGTGCATCGTCAGTTATGCCCGCTAGCTGTTGTTCGATGCTGTGAGCAAGGGTGAACAGTATGTCGACTGAATTTTTATCGGCAGGAATAATTCTTAAGTTGACATGGCAAGTGCCAGACTGATCGGTATGTCTGTATGTTATTACGCGAAATAAAGATGTCATATCGATGGGCTCAATGACTTCACTTTCAGCTATTTTTGTAATTCTGGTGATATCGTAACGTGT
Source organism: Legionellales bacterium (assembly GCA_002709565.1). Classification (GTDB taxonomy): domain Bacteria; phylum Pseudomonadota; class Gammaproteobacteria; order UBA1113; family UBA1113. Next base: position 660 of record PAPY01000025.1, read on the forward strand.
AATTATTGGAGAGTTTTCATGGTCAGCTGGAAGCCATATATCAATGTCTTGATCAAGAGATAAATTATTCGCTGTGAATATATGCTCTGACAGTGGGTGATAAAGGTATTGGCTATGGCCGCCCTGATGTTCGAGTAAGAGTAAGTGACATAGCTTATTGATATCTTTAGTCAAGGAATAAAAGTGGCGAATAGTATAACGAATTTGGTTTGATGATAGGTCGCCAAAAATCAAATCCAAATAATATTTATCAATTGTATTTGTTTCTCTAGAGTACCAGTCAGCTATTTTTTCTGCATATCGCTCATCATTGAATGTGCCTTGTAGCCTTGAGATTATGTTAGCGTGGAATATTTTTGTTTGCGAGTAACCTTCTCTTATGGCTTTGGCAGTTTTTAGCAGGGTTTGATAGGCTTCAAAAAGTGTAGCGTCAGAAATCTGGCTGTTGCTTAAGGTGCTGCAACAATAGGTTCGTTCTTCATTGTGCATAAAAGGTGGGGCTTTGACATTAGCCGTAAAGGCGACCTTTCTTCGTATTAAATCATGATGAGTACTGGCAAGTGATGGTGTCACAGTCTCATCATTCTGGAGTGTTGTTAGCGCACTAATGACATCCCTATCAAACCGCTGCCAACGGGCGCAAATAGACGACAAATCAACCGGGGGTGGTTGATTAAAAAGCTCATCATAGAGTTTTTGAGCGTCTGTTTTGAGTTGTCTGTAGCGTTCATACATCGGATTATCGTAGCATTGTCCCGAAGGTGTAGCCATCCTATGTCTGGAATATTAAGGAAATATTAACTTTACAGATTCTTTACTCAGCATATTGCCAAATTATCCTGAATATTCGGTTGACCAATGGGTTATTCAGATGCGGTGAGCTTGCTCATGCCCCAACAAAAATTTTTTAATATCGAGCATTTCTCCTTGGGTTTGGCCGGAAAAACCACCGAGGCCGTGCTGTGCGGTAATGCGATGACAAGGGATGATTAAGGGTATAGGGTTGGCCCGACAGGCGTTGCCGATGGCCCGGGCACTGGTATTGAGTTCGCTAGCCAACTCACCATAGCTACGGGTTTCGCCATAGGGGATATTACACAAAGCTTGCCATACCCGTTGTTGGAACGCTGTACCCTGAACATCCAGAGGTAGATCAAACTGGTACAAGGTACCCGCAAAATAGTCTGAGATCTGCTGACTAATTCGTTTATCTAATGCTGTCGTTGGAGAGATGTCGGCAGGGTGCCCATGCAGATACTCCAGGCGGGTCAGAAATCCATTCTGACTTGTCCAACCTATGGTACCTATTTGAGAGGTGAGAAAAACCGTGGATAGCATCAATTCTTGCTCGGTTATTTTAGCCCGTGCGCGAAGCGCAGGAAAAAGGCGCAGTTATGCGCCTTTTTTGCGAGTTAGCTTTTCTTTAATACGTGCGGCACGGCCAGTTAAGCCACGTAGGTAATAAAGCTTTGCACGACGCACATCACCACGGCGTTTTACTTCAATGCTGTCGATCAATGCACTGTAAAGGGGAAACACCCGCTCAACACCAACACCGTGAGAAATTTTACGTACTGTAAAAGCAGAGTTTAAACCACGATTACGGCGGGCAATAACCACGCCTTCGAACGCCTGAATACGCTCACGGTTACCTTCTTTAACCTTTACGTTAACCACGACGGTATCGCCTGGGGCAAAGGTTGGCATGTCTTTACCTTGCATTTGCTCGGCTTCTAATTGTTGAATAATATTGCTCATGGATTACTCCTCGTTATCCTGTTTAAGAGCGGCGATGAACTCATCTAACAGTGTCTGCTCCTTAGCAGTCAATGTTCGCTCTGCCAATAAATCGGGCCGTCGTAACCAAGTTCGACCTAAGGCCTGTTGCCAGCGCCAGCGTCGGATCGCTTGATGATCACCGCTGGTTAACACCTTGGGTACGGCTAAGCCGTGCTCTACTTCTGGGCGCGTATAGTGGGGGTAATCAAGCAATCCCGCTACGAATGAATCTTCAACCGCTGAAGCTTCATCGCCTAACGCTCCCGGTATTAAGCGGGTAATGGCATCAACCATTACCAGAGCAGCAAATTCGCCGCCACTTAATACGTAATCACCGATGGACCACTCTTCGTCGACGTCAGATTCAATTAACCGTTCATCGACGCCTTCATAGCGGCCACACAGTAATAAAACTTTCTCCTGCGCGATAAAGTCCTGACCATGGCGTTGTTCAAAGCGCTTACCTTGAGGGGAGAGATACACGACTTTGGTGTCATCACCCAGGGTTTGCTTTGCACTCTTGATAGCACCCCGTAAGGGTTCAGCCATCATGACCATGCCTGGTCCGCCGCCATAAGGTCTATCATCGACCGTTTGGCGTTTATCACGGGTGAAATCTCGTGGATTCCACATCTCAATGTTTAATAACTTGTTTTTTTGGGCTTGGCCCACGATGCCATAATCCAAGGCATTAAATATTTCCGGAAACAGACTGATGATACCAATACGCATCAAAAGTCAGGATCCCAATCGACAGTAATCACGCCTGCCGCAATATCAATGTTCTTCACGACTTGGTCTTGGACATAAGGCACTAAACGCTCTTTGTCGCCCTTGACCACGAATATTTCATTCGCGCCGGTATCGAGGATATAGTCAACTGTCCCTAACGTCTGACCCGTGATAGTTTTGACAGTCAAACCTTCTAAATCCGCAAAATAAAACTCGCCTTCAGCGAGTTCCGGTAATTGCTCCCGGGTGATAGCAATATCTGCCCCGGTCAGTAAGCGGGCCGCATCACGGTCATCACAACCCTCAACATGGGCCACTAGACCATCCCCGTGGGGGCGACCATCAATGACAGTCACGGCGCGCCATTCGCCTTGGTCATTAATATACCAAGGGTCATAACTGAATATGGTTGCCAACTCGCTGGTGAAGGCATGAATACGTACCCAGCCTTTCACCCCGTAAGCCGCCCCAACACGCCCGATGGTAACCATCTGTTCGGATGCGAGTTGTTCAGTGTGGGGGGCCATTACCATTAAGCTGCTGCAGACTTGCCTTCAGTCGCAGACTTGCTAAATTCTTTGATCAATGACTTAACGCGGTCGCTAGGCTGGGCGCCAGTCTTGATCCAGTGGTCAATGCGCTCAAGATCCAAGCGTAAACGCTCTTCTTGGCCGCGGGCCACAGGGTTGAATAAACCAACGGTTTCAATGCTACGACCATCACGTGGGCAGCGCTTATCAGCGACAACGACATGATAAAATGGACGTTTTTTAGCCCCACCTCGGGCCAAACGAATAACTACCATGGTATTTATTTCCTCATTTCAGTCTTAATTCTGCCCCTAAAGCCACAGATATTCCTACCCAGGCCCAGGGAATGGCGCATTCTAGGGGAAAATCCTACATTGCGCAAGGGTTTAGCAAGTTTTTTTCGGGATAATTCATAGCCAGTTTGGTTTCATTCTACTGCTTGTTCGGCTTCATCTTTGTGCCGAATGTCAGGATACTTATTAAGCCTATGGCGGCAGCTAATAGCGAACCGAAGAGGATAGCAGCCTTAGCCAGCAAGATGGTCTCATGATCAGCAAAACTCAGATTCGCAATGAACAAAGACATGGTGAAGCCAACCCCGGCTAATAGTCCAGCGATACTGATATGTGAACGACTAACGCCCATAGGTGGGATACCAAACTTGCACCAGGTGGCTAATTGGCTAAACAAAATAATGCCAATAGGTTTGCCAACCAGTAAGCCAAGTAAGATCCCAAGGGCTACGCTATTGTGCAGCAACTCCGGGAGTAAGGATGGTCGAAGAGCGATACCCGCATTGATTAAGGCAAATAGTGGCAAAATGACTAAGGCAACTGGTAGTTCTAGCCGGCTTTCCCAGCGTTGGAGGGGTGTTGTTGCTTCTTGGGCTATCTGTTGGACTTCTTCTAATACTTCATGCTGTTTGTCATCTTCTAATACCCGTGGTTTTGCTGTGCGATGATTTTCAAAATCATCCAATAGTTCACGAGTCTTGCGGATAAAGCGTCTTGGCCCATAATGGGGGCGGGCAGGGATCAAAAATGCCACCAAAATACCCGCAATAGTGCCATGAATGCCAGCGCTTTCGATTAATCCCCAGATGATGAGTCCAATGATCAAATAGGGCCAGGGTTTGCGAAAGCCGGCATAGTTCATCAAACACAGCACTGTCACCAATAAGAGTATAGGTAGCAGTAAGACAACATTTAAGTCCGTCGTATAAAACACAGCAATTACGATAATAGCGCCAATATCGTCAATAATGGCCAGTGCTGCCATGAATGAGAATAAGCCTTTGGGTAATAATCGACGAAAGCAACTCATTATGCCTAGAGCAAATGCCGTATCTGTTGCCATCGGTATCCCCCAGCCGCTAACGGTGCTGGTATCGTGATTGAATAATAGATAGATCAGCGGTGGTATGGACATACCGCCGATGGCGGCAACGATGACATAGACAGCTTGTTTGGGGTTCGTTAGCTCACCAACCAAAAATTCCCGTTTGATTTCAAGTCCAACGAAGAAAAAAAACAAGGTTAACAAAACATCATTAACCCAGAATTTCAACGGCATAACAAGATGGATGCTGCCTAGGTGAAGCCCTAAAGCAAGTTGCGTCAGTGCGGTATACCATTGTGAGAGGTTGGGAAGGCTCGCCCAGACAATAGCGATGATGGTGCAAACCAACAATAGAAAGCTAGCGGTTATTTGGCTAGCAATATATTCCTGAAAAGGCGAGAGTATTTCTTTGACTTTGGTTTCAAGAGGCGTGTGATAGGCATGTTTATCATCTTCGCCTTGCGGGGCTTTGAATAGCCGAGTCATAAGATACTCCTTACTCATTTAAGGTTGGGTTCAATACAATCGCTTCTTGTTGGGGTTTGCAGTAAGTTTCTTTGATGAAGAGCCAGGCAATCACGATGGCCGTGCAATACAGTAGCGGCATAATGCTAAAGCCAAGGGTGAAATTATCACGTACTAATAATGGATTAGTGCCTGCGGAGTGAGAAATAAAAAAACTGGCTAAAGGTGGTATAAACGACGCAAATAGGGTCATCGCGCCATTATTGAGGCCTAATGCACTCGCGCGGGTAGCAATATCCACATGTTCAGCGATGGCAGCAAAGCCGACATTCTGCCCGGAGGCGGCGATGCCTAAGCCGAAGAACGCGATAGCATATGCCCAAGTGTGGTGCAGCGGTAAAAAAGTAATAACGGATGTCGCTATCAAGCCAATGGTGGCACATAATAACAAGACAGGCTTACGCCGTTTGGCGATATCAGAAAGCGCGCCCAATAGGGGGCAACTGATCCCATAGGCAAACCAGGTTAATGAAATGATGCTGGCTGCAACCGGTTGTGATAAGCCAACAGCTTGTAAATACTCTGTTCCCCAAATGGCACCAAGCAGTGAGATAGAGACATAACTGGTTGCTGAATACAAGGCAACAAACCACGCTTGTCGATTTTTCGCAAGACGCCACAATCGGGTTGAAAGCGGTATTTCAGTTTGTAGGTAGACAAGGGCTTGTTCACCGCCACGGGGCTTGTTACGGACGACCAGAAAGACTGCTGCTGCTAGCAGGAAACCGAACAAAGCAATTTCGCTCAAGGTAGTGCGCCAATCCTGGTGATATTTACTCATTACCGCAATAAGTGGTCCACCGGCCAAGAGTGGGCCGAGAGTCCCAATAAATTGTGAGGTTCCCGCAAAGAATGCAAAATAGCGTTTGGGAAACCAGGTTACGGCAATGACTAATAAGCACACGAAAGCAAAAGATGAGCCAAAACCCATTAGCATGCGACTGATCAATGCTGCACTAAAGCCGGCACTGTGGGCAAATAACAAAGTTGCCGCGGCACAAACCAAGATAGCAAACGTCATAATCAGCTTCACGCCGAATTTATCAACTAAGATCCCGACGGGCACTTGCATAACACCATATGCGATGTAATAAGCGGAACCCAGGATAGCAAAAGTTTCAGCATTGAGGCGTAAATCATGGATAACTTGGTGAGCAACACTACCAATGAAGGTTCTGAGGAAGAATTCATACAAAAAGAAAAACGCCGCCAAGCCCCAGATCAAAAGACCTAACGCTGAAATTGGCGATTTTTCCTGTTGGTCTTGCATAATACCTCTAGAATGATTCGTTACTGCGTTGTTCCCAGTCCTCTAAATGACTTGCAGCATGACCAATCTTGGGGAAGGTCGCTAATTGGAACAAGCTTTCACCCTCATGTACTAGCGGCAAATTATTCATGCTCACAATAACACCTTCTTGTGGACTGGTGACAGTCTCGCTGGCAGTTGCGCCGAAAGGATCTTTGATAACACACAGTGTTTCGCCTTTTTTGACGCATTGGCCAAGCTTGAGTTTACTGTGGCTAACACCACTGGTGGATGCGCGGATCCAGATGTTTTTGTCGGTAAAAAAGCTTTTTGCGAGGGGATCTTTTGTCGGTGATTTGCTGGGGATCATATCGAGTTTACGCATAATGTGCATAATGCCTTTGAGACCAACTTTGATGGCATGCTCATCAAAACGCATTGCTTCACCAGCCTCGTAAGTGATATAAGGTTTTTGTTGTTTATGGGCTAACGTACGCAGCATGCCTTTTTCGCAGGCAATATTCGAGATCACCGGTGCGCTAAATACATCCGCTAATTGTTTCGCGCGTTTATCATCAAAATTCACAAACACCTGCGGCAGGTTGGTATGATTAAGTTCACCGGTTTGTAGATCAAGACAAATGTCAGCCTTAGAGAAAATTTCTGTCGTGAACAAATGGGCAATCCGTGCGGCATGAGTGCCATTTTTGTTGCCTGGAAATGCGCTGTATAAGTCGACCCCACCGGGTAAATGCCGGGAACGGTTCAGTAAACCATAAACATTAAAAACGGGTACGGTTATTAATGTCCCGCGCAATTTTTTGAGCGTGTTAAGCTCCATTAAACGATTGACGATTTCAGTGCCATTTAACTCATCGCCATGCATGGCAGCAATAACGAGTAAACACGGACCGGCTTTTTTGCCGTGTACAACTTTAATTGGCATATACAGTGGCGCGCAGCTAAATAATTCAGGCATCGGTAGCGCTAGGGAGAGGCTTTCGCCAGGGTGAATCGTCTCATTACAAAATTGTAACGGTTGATTTTTTTGCAATTTTAAATAAACTCCTGCGTAACTTAATTATTCGGCCATTATACAGATATTAAAAAAAATCGCAAAAATCCTCTAAAAATCGCGATTGACATTACTATAGTTGTTTCAGTAACTCTTCTAAGCGGTGAATCATATAAAACGGCACTGAGAGGATATTCTCGTGGAGGCTTAATTTCTTTTTCTCTTGTTTATGGGTGATTAAAGGCAAGCCAGCCCCAGAAGTTGAATAAATAGGAAAAATAATCCCGGCTTTGCGTAAGTCATCAATGCCTTCCTTTAAGTAACGGGAGTCCATATCTGGCGAAATAGCCACATACTTGATTTGTTCGCCCACCAAGCCTGGCGTCTTATCATAAATTTGTCGCAAGTACTTATGCCGGCTAGACGTAGTATATTTTGAAAAGTCGTCACTGTTCCCGGAAAAGACAAGGTTCTTTTCCGGGAGTCATGCAGAAAAGAGGGGGTTCTTTTCCGGGTGTCACGCGGAAAAGTCGGGGGTGTTTTTCGAGAATATCTCTCTAGAGATGACTTTTATCAATAAAATTATGGGGTTAGCAGGAGTTGTAGTATTCATGACCAATTCCCGCTAAACTTGCAGTAAATAATAATCAGAGGAAATGTCATGCCTAGAGGTGGTTTATTACGTGTAGTCGTCACTATTTATTGAGGGTATAAGTTTTTAAGCTGCCTAATTTGCCAACAGTCGTGTAAGTTCGTCAATCCCATACAATGGAATATTGATAAGTTCACCGTCGCGAGCAATATTCATTGGCGACAGGCGTATACCACGTTTGGGCTTATACTTTTCTTGATAGGTAGTAAGGCTTTTCTTTTTCTTGGTGCTTCCAGCTTTGACTTCAAGAGGTAAGTTGTCACCATCAATATCTGCTACAAAGTCAACCTCTGCTTTCCCTTCACTGGTCCAATAAAAAAGCGGGTGATCGAGTGTGTTTGTGAGCGATTGGGCAACGAAATTTTCGGTCAATGCGCCTTTATATTCTTGGAACAACAGATCACCCTCCAGCAGCACTTTTGCATTTAATTGGCTCATTGCGCCCAACAAACCGATATCGTGGAGATATGTCTTAAAGATTTCATGGTTGCTGTAACTCTTAAGCGGTTTTGCGGGTTTGTTAATGTTGTAGCATTTAAGCACCAGATTAGCATCGACCAATTTCGTGATGAAAATCACATTTTTGGTTCCAAAAAAGTGATACCAAAGGGAAGATAAATCTCGAAGCCTTAAGGTCTAGTTAATATATCCCCAGTAGGATGCGGTCCAAATTTCAACAATTAGGTGCCTTATGACTTATCCACTAAACAAAGAAACCATTGAACGTAATTTCAAAACCTTAACGGGCCATAGCTGCGAATACCGTGATGGGGCGATATACTTTGCGACTGAACATATGTTTAGTCAGCTGACTGAGATGTTACTAGAGAACAAGCGCAGAGCCTTGTGGTTTATGGGGGATACTGAAAATCATGGCGGGCAGAAATTAACTGACATAGATTGTGCCAAAAAAAGACATCTAGAATCACAAAAAAAAATAGCCAATATATTACCCCATCTTTATACCGTTGATGTTAGCCGGCCCGAAGAATCACAATGTGATGACGATAAGTTTACTGTCACCAGCATCATAAAAGACCCGTATTTGATTAAATTGTTGAATCGCGGTGCTAGTAATTTGACTGACCTTAAGACTCGTCACGGCATCTATTATGCGATGGTAGTCATTAAGCAGTTTTTGCGATCCCGGATTGAGTCTCGTTTGCAAGAATCGTTGATGGGTGTGGGGTTGGATGAGTTTTATAAGGTCATTAACAAAGACTGCCCATATAACGTTGCGCAACTAGTTAGCAGTTTAGATATATACTTATTTGAGGACGATCGCCTGGAATTTGAGATTGATCTTCACTTGATTAATTCAGTTCTTAAACATCTTGGGTCAGCTTGTGAGGCTGAGAAATTTGTCTCAGGAGACGATATACGCATCGAAGAGTCCGGGGGTTATGCAATTGAGTCAAAACTCATGATTAACAGAGCAAAATTCCTCGAAGAGTTGGCTCGCCAAGCTAAGGCGGCGGCTCAAGAGCGCCATAATTTTTTCGTAACCTGGGGAGCTGTTGTTGGTAGCGATAACCCAGCAGATGATGTATCTCTACGTGCATTGCCAGTGGAGCTTGTTAAGCATATTGGTTCATTTGTGCGTTAACAGATAAGGACTCAACCATGAGCAAGGCTTGAGTCCTTGCCTTTGAATTCCTAAAACAATAGAGCGGTTCCCGCTTCCAGCGGGAATTGCTGCTAAAACGGCAAATCCCCACCGGGTGGCATTTTGCCTTGCATTTGTCGCATCATTTTTTTCATGCCACCTTTGGAGAATTTCTTCATGGCTTTTTGCATTTGGGTGAATTGCTTGATCAAACGATTAACATCTTGAATTTCAGTACCGGATCCAGCAGCAATACGACGTTTGCGCGAGCCTTTGATGATCTGTGGGTGTTTGCGTTCCTGGGGCGTCATGGAATTGATCATGGCTTCAAAGCGGCTGAAGGTTTTATCTCCCATCATCTGCTCTTTCATGCCGGCAGGCAATTGACCGGTGCCGGGAAGTTTGTCCAGTAATTTGCCGATGCCGCCCATGTTGGTCATCTGTTGTAATTGTTCGCGGAAGTCTTCTAAATCAAAACGGCCTTTTTTGACTTTTTTGCTGAGCTTTTCGGCTTTCTTTTTGTCGACTTTAGCTTCTACTTCTTCGACTAAGGAAACAATATCCCCTTTACCAAGAATACGCGAAGCAACTCGGTCAGGGTGGAAAGGCTCTAAGGCTTCGGTCTTTTCGCCACTCCCGAGGAATTTAATCGGCTTACCAGTAATATGACGAATGGATAATGCCGCACCGCCTCTGGCGTCACCGTCGACTTTTGTCAAAATCACACCGGTTAAGGGCAGGGCATCGTTGAAGGCTTTGGCTGTATTTGCGGCATCTTGTCCGGTCATACTGTCAACGACGAATAAGGTCTCAATAGGATCAATGGCTTGGTGGATGTGTTTGATTTCATCCATCATCTCTTCATCCACGTGTAAGCGACCGGCGGTATCGACGATAACTACATCAGCAAACGTTTTCTTCCCTTCTTGCACCGCATTTTTGACAATGTCGACGGGGTTCTCACCGGCATGGCTAGGGAAGTAATCCACTTCAATGGCGGCGGCTAGTGTTTTCAACTGCTCGATAGCGGCAGGACGATAGACGTCAGCGCTGGTGACAAGGACTGATTTTTTGTCGTTTTCTTTTAACCAACGGGCAAGCTTGGCAACAGAGGTGGTTTTACCCGAACCCTGTAGACCCGCCATTAACACCACAGCCGGCGGTTGGGTCGCAAGATTCAACTCAGCGCAGGCTTCGCCCATGACGTTGACTAGTTCGTCATTGACTATCTTGATGAGGGCTTGGCCGGGGCTTAAGCTCTTCAGTACTTCTTGGCCGACAGCTTGTTCGCGGATGACCTCGATGAAGTCTTTGACTACCGGTAAGGCCACATCGGCTTCGAGTAGTGCCATGCGAATTTCACGCAGGGTATCCTTAATATTGTCATCGGTTAAACGGCCTTGGCCACGGAGTTTTTGCAGGGTATTGCCAAGGCGTTCGCTAAGATTGGTAAACATACGTCGCTTCCATTGATTGATTAATGGGCTGTAGTATATAGGATTTGATATGATCTTCAATCAGGGCTTCAGATATGCGATGATGCGAGTATTGCAGGATCTACAACAGAAGGCTATTTTACCGACCATGCTATACCTTTCCATCGTCACCATTCTACTTTACCTGGCCGCAGGAGTTGTTCAATCCTTGCGCTTGGGTGGCAAACTGAGTGAAGGTAAGCCCGCCGTTTTGGTGTGTGGTGCCTTAGCCGTGTTGCTACATGCTTATCTTTTACACCGTTGGATTGATACCGCTGCTGGTCAGAACTTGGCATTGATGAATATTGTGTCGTTGGTTTTTTGGACTTCGTCTTTACTTGTTACTTTTACAATGATGCGTAACTCGTTGGAAAATCTAGTTATTTTCCTTTACCCCTTGGCGTCAATTTCAATTATTCTCGTGCTAATGCTACCAGGTAAGCATGTTATTGATACTGGTGATAACCCGAAACAATTGACCCATATATTGCTGGCCATCTTGGCTTTTAGTGTTTTTTGTACTGCGGCCTTGCAGGCGGTGCTGTTAGCGATTCAAGACCGATTATTGCGCAGCAAACACCCATCCCGTTTAATGTTAGCGCTTCCCTCTATAGAGACCATGGAGACGTTATTATTCCAGATTATCTTGGTGGGCTTTATTCTGTTGAGCTTATTGATCTTCAGCAGCATGGTTATTTTCCACAATCTCTTTAGCCCGACGGTGGTCCATGAAACCATACTGTCTATTCTGGCGTGGCTAGTTTTTGCTATCCTGCTGTGGGGGCGCTATTATTTGGGGTGGCGGGGTCGTACGGCGATCCGCTGGACTATTGCTGGGGTGGTGCTGTTGATGCTGGCCTTTTTTGGTAGTCGTTATTTGATTGGGTTATTAGTATAGGAATTCCTTGTGCAAGATACGTCAGTCGGCGCACTGTTCATCGCCCTTATTGCTTTGATTTGTTTATCCGGTTTTTTCTCGGGCTCTGAGACAGGTATGATGTCTTTGAACCGTTATCGCCTGCGTCATTTGGCCCGCGCCAAAAATCGCGCTGCACTGCGAGTGAGTCGTTTACTGGAACGTCCAGACAGAATATTGGGTGTGATACTGATAGGTAACACGTTTGCGAATATTTTGGCTTCTGCTATCGCTACGGTTATTGCCGTGCGTCTGTTTGGCGAGATAGGGGTTGTTATTGCGACGGTAATATTGACCCTCGTGGTATTGATCTTCGCTGAAATCGCACCCAAAACCTTAGCTGCATTATTTCCTCAACGCATTGCTTTCATTGTCTCGTGGCCGCTGCAACTATTGTTGAAGATCCTTTATCCCGTGGTGTGGTTAGCCACGGCTGTTGCTAATACGATATTGCGCGCTTTTGGCGTAAAAGTCGGCCATCGTGGGGCAGATAGACTGACCAGCGAAGAATTGCGAACGGTGGTGATGGAATCTGCCGGACGGATTACATCTCATCACCAGGAGATGTTATTACGGATATTAGACATCGAAAAAGTCACCGTGGATGATGTCATGATCCCGAGGAGTGAGATTGTTGGTATCAATCTTGATGATGACTGGGCTGATATATCGCAACAAATCACTGGGGCGCGGCACACCAAACTTCCCATGTATCGAGGTGATATTAACAATGTCCAAGGTATTTTGCATATGCGCGATGCCTTGCGTTTGTTGAGTGAGGGGCGTTTGGACAAAGCCTCTTTAGAGAAGACCGCTAGAGAGGTGTATTTTGTACCGGAAGTCACACCGCTGAATATTCAATTACTCAACTTCCGCTCTGAGAAACAACGTTTGGCATTGGTGGTGGATGAGTATGGTGATATCCAAGGTTTAGTGTCCCTTGAAGATGTTCTTGAAGAGCTGGTGGGGGAATTCGCCGGTGAAACCCCAAGCGTCAGCAAATTTGTAACTCAGGCGCCAGATGGCAGTTATATGGTGGATGGCAGTGTGAATATTCGTGAGCTAAACCGCTTAATGGAATGGGAGTTTCCCACAACTGGACCAAAAACCCTGAATGGTTTAATTATCGAATACCTTGAAACCATTCCTGAACACAGTGCCTGTTTGCGCTTGAATGGTTATCCAGTAGAAGTGGTTGAGATCAAAGATAACCGCGTCAAACAAGTGCGAATTTATCCTGCCCTCAGGAAGTCATCGTGAGCTTACAACGTTGCGGTTGGTGCAGCGATGATCCCTTATACATTACCTACCATGACGAAGAATGGGGGGTGCCACTGTATGATGATGAGCAACTGTTTGAGTTTTTGACTTTAGAGAGCATGCAGGCCGGGCTCAGTTGGCTGACCATCTTAAAGAAGCGCGAAAACTTCCGCCGCGCATTCGCCAGTTTTGACCCACACAAAATTGCTCGTTTCAGTGAGCAAAAAATCCTAAGCCTCATGCAAGATACTGGCATCATTCGCAATCGTCGCAAAATTGACGCTGTTATCAATAATGCGAAGATCTATCTCCAGTTAAAAGAGCAAGGCGAGAGCTTCAGTGATTATCTGTGGCAATTTACCGATGGTAAAGTATTACAAAATACCTGGGACACCCTAGAGCAAGTGCCAGCAACCACACCGGAGTCTGATCTGATGGCCAAAACCCTCAAACAACGGGGCTTTAAGTTCATTGGTTCGACGATTTGTTATGCTCACATGCAGGCCACGGGGATGGTTAATGATCATTTGACCAGCTGTTTTCGGCAGCGGCAACTAGCGGATAATTAAGCCTGCCACTACCTGCCGTCCTTCTGCCATTAAGACATTGAACGTGCGACAAGCAGCAGCTGTGTCCATAATTTCAAGTCCAATCTGTTGGGTGCGGATAGGGGCTAATACATCTTGTTCAGGAAAGACACATTGGCTGCCCGTGCCCAGCAAAATGACTTCCGGCTTGTCTATCAGCAAATCCTGTAAATGCGCAGTCAGTAATTCGGCGATAGTTTGTGGCGGCCAATCGCTGACTAATTGTTTAGGGGTGACAATCATACTGGATTGGTAATGGTCGTTATTGATTGTGATGTTACCAGGTTCATAAGCGCGGATACGGTAGTTACCATTACCAGTGTCTAAGCTCAATTGCATGTTACGACCTTCATTGACAGGGTTTTCAATGGCGGTTATCTTAACAGTAAATAGAGGGAATAGGCAAAGAAGCACTACTTCCCATGACATAACTAAGGATCCCTATGGACGCTTTTCCACGCATTAAACGTTTACCTCCCTATGTATTTAGTATCGTCGATGAATTCAAACAGTCAGTGCGTAGCCAAGGCCACGACGTCATTGATTTTGGTATGGGGAATCCCGACCGAGCGACACCTGACCATATTGTCGATAGTCTTATAGAGGCCGCGAAAGAACCGGCTAACCACCGTTATTCCTGCTCCCGGGGCACCCAAGCGTTGCGAGAAGCTATTTGCCGTTGGTACCAGCGCCGCTTTGCTGTAAACCTTGATGCAGAGAGTGAAACTATCGTTACTATTGGTTCCAAAGAAGGCCTCGCCCATTTGGCGATGGCTTTGGTTGATACGAATGACAGTGTGGTGGTGCCATCACCCTGTTACCCGGTGCATATGTACGGTTTTGTGATAGCGGGTGCGAATGTTCATCATATCGCGTTGACCCCCCTTGAGACGTTTTGTGAGCGCCTGGAACATGCCATCAATAATTGTTGGCCAAGACCGAAGGGGGTGGTGCTGAATTTCCCCAGTAATCCATCAACCGTGTGTGTGAATATTGAATTCTTCGAAAAAATTGTCGCCCTAGCGAAGGCCAATGATATCTGGATCATTCATGATTTTGCCTATGCGGAATTGTGTTTTGATGGTTTTCAAGCGCCATCAATTTTGCAAGTGACCGGTGCTAAAGACATAGCGGTTGAGAGTTATTCCATGTCAAAGACCTATAACATGCCTGGTTGGCGGCTGGGTTTTATTTCTGGCAACAAAGACATTATTGCCGCGCTTGCCCGCTTGAAATCCTACATGGACTACGGCACATTTGCGCCGGTTGAACACGCGGCGGTTACCGCATTGGATGGTTCGCAAGACTGCATCGATAGCATTCGAGACTGTTATCAAGAACGACGGGATGTCTTGTGTGATGGTTTAAACAGCATTGGCTGGACGGTGGCGAAGCCCAAAGCGACAATGTTTGTCTGGGCGAAAATTCCGGCGCAATACAAGATGAACTCTATCGAATTTTGTCAGTATTTAATAGAACAAGCTCATGTGGCAGTTTCCCCTGGGGCCGGTTTTGGTGAAGCAGGGGATGACCATGTGCGTTTAGCCTTGGTCGAGGATTTGGACCGCACGCGCGAAGCCATTGCCCGTATCGGCAAAGTGTTTGCTGAAGATGGGATAATGCCATCGGGACAATCAACCAGTAGTGTGGATTAAATGTCACCTCCCCAGCGCCAATTAACTATTGTATTGCCAAGGCTCTCGAGCGGAAGCATCGAGGTAGCCGCAATGCCTAGCCTTAAGATCTTGCTCACCCGTGGGACAGCACAAGCGATTACAGCAGCGTCAATACCGGATTATTTGTTTCAGCAGTTTAATGTCGAAAAACATCCGAGTTTGCCTACTGCCGCAGTCATGGCCTTAGGGGAAAGTCTCCCTGTTAATAATGACATTTGGTTACACTGCCAACCGGTACATTTGCAAGCGGATCACAAGGCGGCTTATTTAATTGAATCGATCACGTTACGTGATAATGAGGCAGACAGTTTGCGCCATCTGCTCAATGGATTTCTCGAACCTTTATCAATGTCTATAACGGTCAGTCCCGCAGGCAATTGGTATTTACACGGGGCAAGTATACCGCCATTAACTGCTATACCAGTAGACGCTGCCATCGGCAAAAATCTTTCGGGATTGTTGCCGCGGGATACCCAAGGTGCCTTTTGGCGAACTTTATTCACAGAAATCCAGATGCTGCTACACACTAGCGATGTTAATCACACCCGCCGAATGGCTGGGGACCTTGACGTCAACGGTTTATGGTTTTGGGGGGCGGGGAAATTACCTGTCGTTCACCACAATCATTGGCAGACCATTTGGAGTGATGATCCCTTAGCCACAGGGTTAGGGGGGTTAAGTGGTGTGAAAGTTGAGACTTTACCAAGAGATTACAGTGTGTGTGAATTTCCCGAGCCTGGGAAATATTTAATGGTATTATCAGAACGGCAACTACCGCAGTTAGAGGATGCTTGGCTGAAAAACGCCTTACGCAGCCTGAGGTTAGGTCAAATTACCGAACTCACGGTGTATTGGGGGGGCGCAAGACAGGTGCAACTGACTAAATCATTACTCAGTCGCTGGTGGCGACGACGACAGCAGATAGGAATAGACTAATATGCGCAAAATAATCATTCGCCGTGACGATAAATCCAACGACATTAATCTAGGTGAGGGCATTCATCCCATCCTACAACGAATTTACAGCGCCAGGGGAATAACCCAACCGGATGAGCTGGCCCATGGATTGGAGAATCTATTACCTTATAGTGAGTTAATGGATATTGATAAAGCCGTCGACTGTTTATATAACGCTATCAAAGACAATAAACGCATTATGATTGTCGGTGACTTTGATGCCGATGGGGCGACCAGTTCCTGTGTTGCTATGACGGCGCTAAAGCGCTTTGGTGCTCAGCATGTGAATTATATTGTTCCTAACCGATTTGAATACGGCTATGGGTTAACGCCAGAGATTATCAAAGAGGCCGAGTCCTGGCAGCCGGATTTGTTAGTAACTGTGGACAATGGTATTAGCAGTATTGATGGTGTGGCTTATGCAAAGAGTAAAGCCATGCAAGTGGTTATCACCGATCACCATTTGCAAGGGGCTGAGTTACCCGATGCCGATGCTATTGTTAATCCTAACCGCCACGGCGATCCTTTCCTCAGCAAAAACCTCGCCGGCGTGGGGGTGATTTTTTATGTCATGTTAGCGCTTCGTGCTAAACTCCGGGACGTCGACTGGTTTGTCAGTCAAGCAATTCCCGAACCGAATATGGCAGAGTTGTTAGATCTAGTGGCTTTAGGCACAGTAGCTGACGTGGTGCCTCTAGACAGCAATAATCGCATTCTCGTGCAACAAGGTTTACGCCGCATTCGTGCCGGCAAATGTCGACCAGGCATTGTGGCCTTGTTAGAGATTGGCAAACGTAAATTATCATCGGTAGTCGCCGCCGATTTAGCCTTTGCCGTCGCGCCACGTTTGAATGCGGCGGGGCGCTTGGATGATATGTCCCATGGCATCGAATGCTTACTTAGTACAGATGACAAACAAGCCCGCATGCTGGCCAGTGAATTAGACTCATTGAACACAGAGCGTAAGTCCATTGAGACTGACATGCAAAAGCAAGCCCTTAAAGCCATCGATGCGGTGCATGTGGATGCAACGACGGTACCTATGGGTTTGTGTCTATTCGAGGAGAATTGGCACCAAGGGGTGATTGGGATTGTTGCTGCTCGCATCAAAGAACGGGTACACCGTCCGGTGATTGCCTTTGCTAATGCCGATGATGGTTTCATCAAAGGCTCGGCCCGCTCGATTCCGGGTTTGCATATTCGTGATGTGTTAGATGAAGTCGCAACGCGCGAACCGGGTTTAATTGATAAGTTTGGCGGTCATGCCATGGCGGCAGGTTTGACGCTTCTTAAAGCCAATTTGCCCACTTTCAAACAACGCTTCGCCGAAGTCGTGGGGGAGCATGTCACCGATGATATTCTGGCTAGCACGGTGTACTCTGATGGTGAATTGAGTAAGAAAGAATTCAATGCTGCTTTTGCTGACATGTTGCGCGATGCTGGCCCCTGGGGCCAAGCGTTTCCTGAGCCAATGTTTGATGGTTTATTTACCGTGGTGCAGCAACGGCTAGTGGGGGCTAAGCATCTCAAATTAACCTTGAAGAAAGAAGACCGAGTCTTGGATGCTATTGCTTTTAATGTGGATCTGAATCTTTGGCCAAACCACCGGGCGCAACGGATCAATGCCGCCTACAAGCTAGACGTTAATGAATACCGAGGGCAACGCAGTGTGCAATTAATTTTGGATTATTTTGAAGAGGCGTAATATGGATAAACCTGAGAAGACCCTGAAACCGAAACTCATCCCCTGGGTGTTGTTGGCCTATTATTTCCCTTTGCAGTTAAATATCAGTATCTTTGTCGGTGGTGCTTGTGCGGGTATAAGCTTTGTATTGTTCACCCTGAGCTGGGGCTGGACCGATGCCAGTTGGCAGTGGTTTGTGTTTTTCCCCTTGTTATTCTTCATCACGGTGCCGGCATTTATTTATTTTGTCCGCAGCCAAACCTATCAGCAGACGGAATACAAATTTTACCGTGACAGACTTGAATACGCCGAAGGCTTTTGGACTATCGAAAAAAAATCCATCAAATACGCGCATATTACTGAAGTCTATATGCGTCGCAATGTCATTCAGCGTTTTTATAACATGGGCACGATTTATTTGTCGGTGCCGGCGATTTCTGCGCGGGGTGGTTTTATTGGCGTCGCTATCGTTGATGTACAAAATCCAGATGCGGCTTATGACGACGTGCAAGCTATCTTAAGTCGTTATCAAGCCTAACTACTCGTTACAAGGAGGTCTTATGACACATATTGGTTTCATTGGTGTTGGTCACATGGGTGGCCCTATGGTGAAGAATCTATTAGCCAAAGGTCACACAGTGATTGCTTATGATGTTGTTCCTGACGCACTTGAGAATGTCGTGCAAATGGGGGCTATTGGGGCGAGTAGTCTTGCTGAACTGGTCAGTGATGTGGATGTGGTCATTAGCATGTTACCAGCGGGTGAGCATGTGCGGGACGTGTATTTGGGTGATAAAGGGATCTTGAATTACGTTCATAGCGATTGTTTACTGATAGAGAGTTCCACCATTGATGTCGCTACCTCCCGGGAAATACACGCCCAGGCAGACATGAAAGGCTTAGCATTATTGGACGCACCTGTCTCCGGTGGCACAGCAGGTGCTGAGGCGGCGACATTAACGTTTATGGTCGGTGGCAGTGAAGCGGATTTTAACCGC
Source organism: Legionellales bacterium (assembly GCA_002709565.1). Lineage (GTDB taxonomy): Bacteria > Pseudomonadota > Gammaproteobacteria > UBA1113 > UBA1113. Next base: position 19,639 of record PAPY01000025.1, read on the forward strand.
GCAAAACCCATCTTTGAATGCATGGGCAAAAATATTTTTCATGCCGGTGGTGCCGGCAATGGTCAGGCCGCGAAAATTTGCAATAACATGCTGTTAGGTATTTCGATGATAGGGGTGTGTGAAGCCTTTCAACTGGGGCAAAAGCTAGGACTGGATAACCAAGTGTTTTTTGATATTTGTTCGGCAGCCTCCGGTCAGTGCTGGTCGCTCACTAGTTATTGCCCGGTACCAGGACCATTACCCACGTCACCCGCCAATAATGACTACCAAGCCGGCTTCATGGGCAAGATGATGTTAAAAGATTTACGCTTGTCTCAAGAAGCTGGCAGCCAAGTCAATGCGACTACTCCCTTAGGTGCCCATGCGACGGATATCTATGAGCAATTTTGTGATGCAGGCTTCGCTGAAATGGATTTTTCGGGAGTTATGAGGTTTTTAGCGGAAGAATCCTAAAAAAAGAACTATAAATCATCAAGTTAATGTCGGTTGAATTTTATACAGAGCGCTAGTATAATGCCTGCCATTATCTAGAGCCACAATAATAATTGATTTCACTACCCAGGAGGTTACTATATGTCTTATCCACAATTTACCCAACAATAACAAGCTACCATTATTCAGGCTTACTATGATTCAGTCGGCTCTGATGACTATTCCCCTGCTATTGAAATGCTACTTGGTACAGCATCTGAAGCTGCAAATATTATTGACTGTTTTCGTGTGGAAGAACAAGAGCCAAAGAAAGATATTGACGATGAGACTATGGCTAAGATTCTTCGCGATATTAAAGACAAGATTGCGCAATCTTCCGATGAATATCAACAACGGTTAGTGGCGGTGTCCCTAGCTATAAAACCCTTGTTAGCTACTGAGCCTCACCATGTGAATATCATCGCTCAATTATCCAAGATGGAGTGGGATAGCAAAAGTTATCTCCAAGGTGTTTTTGATAATCATGAGAATCGATTGCGCACGGAGTACTTCTCGGACTTTATCAATCCAGTCATGCCAGAGTGGCAGGCTCGTCAATATCAACCGGCACCAGCGCGACCGTCGCAGACTGATGAGGAAGCATCTGCAGGGGGACGTGCAGCGAATGCTGAGGCTGTAACAAGGCTTGGTGCGTTTAGTCATACAGCCGCCACTCCAATAGCAAGTACTGACACTGCAGAAGAAGACGAGCCCCAGCCAGTTCGCGAACGCTCTAACAGTCGCTGATATTTTAACACAGCAAGTACCCACTACAGGGGGTGCTTGCTGTTTGTTATGCCAGAGTGATAGTTTCTTTACAAGCATAACCACTAAGCTCACTCATGGGTCGGAATCGCAAAATCAGCACCTTCGCGAATGCCGCTGGGCCACCAGCTGGTGATGTTTTTGAGACGGATATAAAGCTATTCCCGCAAAGATGCAGTTCTTGGCGGAAGAGCCCTAGGAAAAAGGTATGTAAATCAGTCAGTCATGGG
>PAPY01000026.1:0-100000 GCA_002709565.1 Legionellales bacterium
GGACTTGTGGATAAGGGGGCTTTTTAAGATACCAGATCCGGACAAATGGCGTGCTAGCTAAACCGGACATGTTTGCTTGTTACTGACATAGTTGAGCACCCCTATTTCCTATATTCTCGGCTTAACCTTACCTATAGAGGGTTTATTACGGACATTAATCGTAATATGTAATATTATCAGTAGGTTGGGGGGGGATTATCTTGGATTCCAGAGCCAAGCGCGACAAGTTGCTACTTTCTTCCCGCGCAATGTTTTCAACGTGTGTGATTTTTGTGGGTTTGGTCTGCTGGTTATAACTTATCGTTACTGGTAAGGCTTCATTGAATCACATCGAATAATCAATGGGTTGTAGCCCGATAATCTGATTCGTAATCAGGCCGTTGTTCAAATTATTTACCCTGACTATCATGGTTGACTTATGCTTCAATTTTCCATACTCTCGCCGTGTACGCATCACGAGGCCAGTTTCGGTTGGCTCTACATAGTAAGCTCATCAACTATGGAGCACTTCTATGAAACTATATATTATCTCTGAAAATCACGAGAAACACGCCAGGCAGCGGGAACAGACTATGCTTAGGCTTTCTCAGTATTATTCTACTAGCTATCTATTTGCAAAGGAGGGGGCACATGACAACATTCCTTTCCAATATCCGGATGGTGCAGTATATGTAGGCTTAGAAGACGTTCTTTATCAGGTACATACGAGTGTTGCGTGTGCATATATCCACTCTATAGCAAATGATATTAAAAATACAAACTATGAGCTAAATGAACTTAGTACAATATTAGGGTTATATCAGCGTCAACCAGAGCTTTTTGATATCAAATTCTTTCAAACAAATAATGAAGTTAAGTCTGCAACTAAGTTAGTAATGCGTGATATACGTGATATCACTTCAAATAGTCAAACGTATATGAACAATGGATTGATGTCTCAAAAGCTCTATAGCCTCCTCCGCTTTCTTGTTACAGGTATAAACCGGCATACGAAACTCCCTGCATATCTGGGGCAAGGTGCAAAGCTTGATGAGAATAAATACCAAGCTTTGGATTTACCATTATTATCCTCTTCAAATAGAATGTCTAACGATGAACGCATTAGATTATTGGCAAATGTACAAGTTGAGTTACGAAATATTGCTATAGCTCATAATATACGCGCACTTGTGTTGCAAGAGTCTAGTTCATCTTCCCCCAGAAACGTTGTTGCAGCCTTGGGAATGAATCACACGTGTAGGGCTAATCTGATGATGCCTACTCTTGCATTACCAATTGATATCCCTGGCCTAGAAATTCTTATACAAGATGGTTATGGCTCACTAAATCATGAGCTTGATCAGATTGAATTAATTAATAAGCAGGGAGTTGAGCTTGAAAGATTACGATTTATCGCCTTTCAAGATAATAAACACCCTGCTAGGAATCATGAGGAGATTCCTTCAGATGATGCTGTGCCAAAACGTCGTGGCTCATGGGGAGGAGGAGGGTTTTAGTTTAATTCTTAACCCCTAAGACTGTCACCATAGTTATCCCCCAAAAAAGACTACCGGCAACGTCAGCTTTATTCAGCGCTGTTGACACTTCAGCAAGATCACTATCAGATAACAAGCCCTGTTTATTCATATCTTCGAGCATGGATTCAAGCTTGATGATTTTATTGAGTGATTCTAGGCTATCGACATAGAAGCCTTGTGGTTTTACCTCAACATCAACAAGTCCGTGCTGTTTGAATAGTCCAGGTAGCTGTCTACCTACAAAAGGATTCAGCACCAGTTCTTGCCAGTACTTGATGACACTGTCCGTGATGGCTCCTAAGTAGGGTGATAATATCATCGAGCCGAGATCAAGTGATGTGATACATAGCTTGCCACCGGGTTTAACTACTCGGATAGCCTCAGATAGGGTATGGTTGACATCTTGTTGGCTGACGAGAAGTCTATCAGCGCGCAGTGCTGAGAATGTATTATCGTCAAAATCTAGTTGATTAGCGTCTGCTTTGCGATAAAGGATATTAGTTTGTTGTGTCAATTTTCGAGCTTCAGTCAGCATTTTATGGCTTAAATCGATACCCATCACTATGCCGTCCATGCCAACGATTTCAGCCATCATGCGGGTGTCATACCCTAATCCGCAACCCAGCTCTATAACGTTGTCTCCGAGCTGGAGATCAAGCATCTTGACGGCAGTGCGTTTGATTTCCTTGATTGGCTCTAGCTGTGCATGGAGTTTCATTGATTCGATGAGAAATTCGGCATTATTGCTGTTATCTAGATCAACAAAGTCTTTGAGAGAAAATTTTTGTGATGGATTGCTTTTCATTGTATGTGGGTAACCTTCATCAGATTTATAACCCTAACCGTAGTTAGGGGATTGTCACATGGGCTTATTATTAAATCCATATATTTCTGGCACTTACCTGAGCATGGTTAAAATAAAGTCAATTTAGAGTAAGTCAACGTGTAGTTTATGTCATGAATAAAGCTCAATTAACATACATGAAAATGAAGCTAATTATAGAGCCCAATTTAACGTCTATAATGTGTTGAGAAAGAATGCGGTATTGTGTACATTAACTGTCAGTAATAACTCGTTAGAGACAGTTATGTATCGCTGAATTTGGGCCTATTTATGGGCTATTTGATGGTTTAGATCGAAAAGGAGCAGGGTATGCAGCCGCAACAACCATTTGTTGAATATTTGACCTGGAGTAAGGTTCGGGACGAAGTCGGTAAGATTTGTTCAAAATTTGTCTCAATCATTGATGAAATCAACCCTGCTGATGATTTAACCCTCGTCAAAGTTAGATACCCTTTCGGTGCTAAAATCATATCTGATGGCTTGTTGAATTTGCCCACGGAAAGAGGGGGCATGATGCCAATCACAGATAAGCGCCTCCCAGAAGAATTGCAGAGGTCCCTTTGTTATAGCCCTGTGCCGCTTGGCTTTATCGTTAAGAACAGTATTGAAGTCTATCGTGAGCTGGAGGACAGGGTATTCTCCATCGCAAGTTGGGGGCAAGGCTTAGATATCGGGATCTGGGAACATTTTGGTTGGACAACACCTTACAGTATTACAGCTGGGGCACGATCATTATATATCGTTCCCCGAGTAACCCTATCAACTGCGCACAAGAAATTAAAGCGCGATTTCAATATTACTTTGCCTCCACCCAAGCGTGCATTTGACCACTGGAGTTTACTAAAGCAAATTGCTAACAGCCCGAACTTTTCGGAACCTTGGTTTTGCGAAGTCATTTTTCTCTCGCAGAAGTGGCTTAATCTCTTAGAAAAAAATAAAGACGCTAATTCGAGTTTATGGGGACGTTTGCATCAATATATTGTTGATAAGAATGTTGCACATTCAGAGTATGGCCGTAGACGCTCTATATTTGAGATTGTTTGGGAAATATTTTCACGCTCATTGACAGTAAAGGGCTTGAGGCCTAATCCCTACGTTATTGATACGTTAAAGCACTTGGCGTTTGTTGGAACCGGTGGTTCACCAGGTAGTGCGCCAAGCACAGGGTCATCCATCATGGGACCCATCTCTGGGCTTCAGTCAGCTTATTTAAATTCCTATGGATTAAAAGACTATATCCCCACGATCATGCAACCGCGGTATCTCCGTAGTGATGAAACAAAACCCGTATATTATTCATTACAATCGCCAACTTTATTAGAGTCGGTGCCAAAGTCACGAAATTTAACAAGTATTGTCGATAATGTCCGTGAGCTTAAAGAGCTGACCGATCATTTTCTTGGGGAAGCATTTGATGAACATTTAAGGATTGCTAATATTCCTCTTAATGAAATTATTAGTCAATTGAATTTCGAGTTTTTCCATGAGGATGCATATACCTATGGTAAAGAAATACGGCCAAGTCATGACATGCCTGAGAATGATCCTGATTTGCTGTATATGCCGGAGAAGAACGACTCGCTAAAATTTGCCGATACATCACCATATCTGCATGGGTGTGTGAGGATCAGCAAAATATCGTCGGATTGATAGAGATGCTTGTCATAAGTTAATCATCTCTATAAAATGCCGGCATGGTACGAATTGCTGCTATGCAAGCTGAATATTTGCAAAAAAACATAAAAATAAAAGCAGCCTAAAATTACAGGACGCACCAATGCAAACTTTTCTTAGAGAGTTACGAAATAGATACTTTACTTGTATTGCTGATATTGTTGGTAAGCAGGATATCCAGTTCGTGGTGCTTACCCATCTTTTGGATGACCGACCAGAGCTGCTGGAAGCGCTTTCGAGGATTGCGCCCATAAGCTTATTGATTGGTATCCCATATTCGATCCACCAGCCAACACTAGAGTTGCTTCAAAAGACTTTCCCAGTTGAAACGCCTTCACTGGATAACCTTTACGATAATGAATATCTGGTTTCTTTAGTTGCTGATAACATTGACCCAGATAAGCCAGTTGTTATTCTTGAGATCGGGGGATATTTTGCTCCTTTAGCAAAGACTTTACAGACACGCCTAGGTGGTAAACTGTTGGGTATTATTGAAGATACAGAAGCAGGGCACCGTCGTTATGAAGAGTATCTAGCAACACTTCCGTGTCCTGTTATCTCTGTTGCCCGTAGTGAGCTTAAAGAAACTGAAGATCATCTTGTTGGAAGTTCATGTATTTATTCAACGGAGCGAATGCTCCGTGACCTTGGTTTTCCTCTGGAGGGTAAATCAGCTTTGGTACTAGGATATGGCAAAGTAGGCAAGGGTGTTGCTTACAGTCTTTATCGTCGGCATTGTCCTGTAGCAGTCTATGATATTAATTCAATCAGGAGAATTAATGCTCTCAGTGAAGGTTTTAAAGTACTTAATAAGCGCCTAGCTCTTACTGAGTCTGAGTTGATCTTTGGTGCAACGGGTAAATGCTCAGTGACGCGAGAAGATTTCCCTTTCATTAAAAATGGCGCCATGTTAATTAGCTGTAGCTCAAAAGATACAGAGTTTGACCTACAGTATATGCGAGATAATTATGTAGTTGATACCGTTAGCGATGGTATTGAACGATTTCGTAACGAGCAACAAGTCTTTTACTTGCTTGGGCAGGGGAGACCGATTAATTTTCGTGATGGTGCCGTTATTGGGCCGGTGTTATCTCTAGTTCAGGCGGAAATAATATTGGCAGTTCAAGAAATATTGAATCAACAGGGCAAGAATATTTTATTAGAGACAAGTAAAACAGCAAGAGAAACCTTAGCGGATATGTGGTTACATCAATTTGGTGATGGCTCTAAAGGGATCAGCTATTTCGATTGTGCAGGTATAGAGACAACAATGAATGCAAATGATAGTCAGATTAGTAAGGAGCTAGAGAAAGCATGATAGACGCACAAATTGATGTCATTAATAAGACGGTTGAATACGTTAAAGACACGTTGAGCAAAGACAGCTCTGGTCACGATTGGTGGCATGTTAATCGAGTCTATAAGCTAGCTTGCCAAATAGCGCGGTTTGAGGATGCTGATGAGTATACTGTTGCCCTGGCTGCTCTATTGCATGATATCGCTGACTGGAAGTTTCATGGCGGTGATGATTCAGTAGGGCCTAAGGTAGCCCAACAATGGCTAGATGAGCTTGGTGTCGATAATGAGATAATTGAGCAAGTTTGTCGTATTATCAAAGAGGTTTCCTTCAAAGGCGCGGGTGTCGAAGATAGCGTGTCTAGCCTTGAAGCTAAGGTCGTGCAGGACGCAGATAGATTAGATGCTCTAGGTGCCATAGGTATCGGTAGAACCTTCGCCTATGGCGGTCATAAGGGGCGTAAGATGTATGATCCTGACATACAGCCAGTTAACCACCAGACTTTTGATGAGTATAAAAACAGCGTTGGTACCACAGTTAACCATTTTCATGAAAAGCTATTTCTACTAAAGGACAGGATGAATACCAAGACGGGGCAGATGCTTGCTGAACAGAGACACCAAGTTATGGAAGATTTTATCAATCAATTCATGAGTGAATGGAATGCTGAACTAAAAATAGCGCCCCAGTAATATTACTGAGGCACTGAGGAACGGACCACTAGGCGATATGCTCATCATGAGATTCTTCCACGTACTTAGAAATAATCTCACTGAGAACGTCTAGTGGCGCAGGTTTGCTGAGAAAATCATTCATACCTGCATCGATACATAGCGCTTTATAAGAATTATCATTTGCAGTCAGCGCTACAATAGGCGTTGCCATATTTTTACTTTGTTTTCTAATCGCCTTGGTTGTTTTAATTCCGTCGATGTCAGGCAAGCCGATATCCATGAAGATAATATCGAAGCTTTCATTATCTGCTAATTTAATTGCTTCAGCACCGCTGCTAGCAATAGTGATAGTGTGGCCAAGCTTATTGAAAATCTTTTCATTGATCCGCTGTAACATACGGCTATCTTCAACAAGTAATATCTTTGGGGTATTTAACATTGTGCTTACTCCTTCAAGTCCATTGTCGCCATGACATTGGGGGTTGGTTAGCGGGGAAAGTAACTCCTTTCTGCGCTGATAGCAGGAAAAAATTTCTTGCTCAACGAGGTCGATTTGACTTTGTAGATGAGTGACTGTCTCGATGTGTTGATCAATAACAGTCTGGATGCTACTTAGCTTGCTTTGACGATTAGTGGTTTCCATTGTCGTGTTTCCTATCTAATTAAACTTTAAACGTCCAATGTGTCCATCAGTCACTTTGACTCATGTCTCACAACATGGTGCCATTACACCACAGCAAACAATTGGTTAGAATTACACAACTTTTGAGCTTAATCAGACAATGGAATTCATAAGTGAAGTTAACCTACGAATTTCAGAGGTTAATTGATGCTTGTTTTAAAGGGATTTTCTAAGTAATTCGAAAAATAAAAAAATATTTTTGTTTCTCGCTATGAATTACTTGTCATCTACGAATTCATAATATATTCTCCAAAACATTCCCGTTGGATGTTTATTCTAATAAACAAAATGCTTTCAGCTGGAGTTTGGAGCTTCTGATTCGCCTTGTGGCAGCAGAAGTTGTCGTTATCTTGAAGGTATAAGGATCATAATAATGAATAGCATACATATCTTACCGCGTCTTATTCGTTTACGTGATGCATTTTCTTATCTTGGTATGGATCGTGAACGGTTCAACACTGAAGTTAGACCAACACTGACTGAAATCCCGATTGGAAAGCAAGGCGTAGCCTTCGACAGACTTGATTTGGACGCCTGGGTCGAGGATTATAAGACCCGTAGTGGGCGTCCCGCTGTAGATCTGAATAGGAGTAAACAAAAATGGGACGCAAAAAATCGCCAGGCCTCTTTAAAAGAGGCAAGTACTGGCACGTTGAAAAACAAATCCACGGACAGCGAGTTCGAGAAAGTACTGGAGCAGTGTCTCTCGAAGAGGCGGAAAGGTACCTCCGTAAACTCGTAGAGGAAATACGTGAAGCGAGCATCTATGGTGTTCGTCCTCAGCGGACATTTAAGGATGCTGCAACAAAGTTTATGGCTGAGAATACCCATAAACGCAGTATTGCTGATGATGCTAGTAGGATAAAATCTTTGATGAAATATATCGGAGATTTAGAACTTCACCTTGTCCACATGGGAACTTTGCAGTCGTATATAGCTGCAAGGCGAGCTGAAGGCCGAAAAGCACGTACAATTAATCATGGACTACAGGTTGTGCGTCGTATTTTGAATCTTGCAGCTAGCGAGTGGATGGATGAAAATGGATTGACTTGGTTAGCTAGTGCGCCAAAGATTAAATTACTAACGGAGAATGACAAACGGAAACCTTATCCATTAAGCTGGGATGAGCAAACGAGTTTGTTTAAAGCGCTCCCTAGTCATTTAGAAAAAATGGCGCTCTTCGCTGTTAATACAGGGTGTAGAGATCGTGAAGTTTGTCGATTGCAATGGGATTGGGAAGTTAAAGTCCCTGCACTTGCAAATGCCTCGATTTTTATTGTTCCAGGTCATCTAGTTAAAAATGGAGAAGACCGCTTGGTGATATGTAATAAAATTGCACAGTCTGTTGTCGAGAGTCAACGCGGCAAGCACCCGACTCATGTATTTAGCTTTCGTGGGAGACCACTTAGCCGAATGCTTTCAACAGGTTGGCGAAATGCACGCAAGGCCGTTGGGTTAGCTCATGTGAGAGTGCATGATCTTAAGCATACCTTTGGCCGTCGTTTGAGGGCAGCAGGGGTAAGTTTTGAGGATCGTCAGGACTTGCTTGGGCATCGATCATCGCGCATAACAACACATTATTCATCAGCTGAATTGAGCAATCTTCTGGAAGCTGCGAATAGTGTTTGTGAACGAAATGGCAATTGCGTTGTGCTTACGGTACTACGTAATCCAAGCTTTAGTAATTGCATTAATTCAACTGATCATACTAGTGTATTGATGGGTTGATGTTAGAATGTAAGAAATGAACCCCCACAAAATCCCCACAGTGGATTTTATGGGAAACTGGGAGGTTATATACAGGCTTGTAACCCATTGAATTAAAAGGGATTTTTGGTGGGCCCACTAGGACTCGAACCTAGGACCAAAGGATTATGAGTCCTCTGCTCTAACCAACTGAGCTATGGGCCCTGAAAACTTTTTCTGATCACTTAACAGTTCTAACACTGTTTACCAACATAACTATGTTGGTTAGAGCGACGCGGCATTCGCCGGCTGCTCTTTTGCTCGCTTCGCGTTCCCGCTACGCTCACAAAACCGGCCTTCGGCCTTCGCTAAAGCTTCGGCCCGACAAGCCTGGCATCCTGCCTTCCGGCGCTCGCCCTGGAAAAAGCAGTGCTTTTTCCTTAACGGGCTTGCCCAACTGAGCTATGGGCCCCCGAAAACTTTACTCGTCCTCCTGCTCCAAGAAACTGCTCAGTTCTGATGAGCGGCTCGGATGGCGGAGTTTGCGTAATGCTTTGGCTTCAATTTGTCGTATCCGTTCGCGGGTGACGTCAAATTGTTTGCCAACTTCTTCTAACGTATGGTCCGTGTTCATATCGATCCCGAAACGCATACGTAATACCTTCGCTTCCCTTGGGGTAAGTGAGGATAATACTTGTTGTGTGGCTTCTCGTAAACCCTCATTCGTCGCTGAATCTAACGGTGACAGTACCGATGGATCCTCAATGAATTCTCCTAAGTGTGAATCTTCATCATCACCAATTGGCGTTTCCATAGAAATCGGCTCTTTAGCAATCTTCAACACTTTACGGACTTTATCTTCCGGCATGTCTAATCGTGCGCTCAGTTCTTCTGGTGTCGCTTCTTGACCTGTCTCTTGCAAAATTTGCCGTGATACACGATTTAATTTATTGATAGTCTCAATCATGTGCACTGGAATACGAATGGTGCGGGCTTGATCGGCAATGGAACGCGTAATCGCCTGTCTAATCCACCAGGTCGCATAGGTCGAGAATTTATAGCCGCGACGATATTCGAATTTATCGACAGCTTTCATCAGACCAATATTGCCTTCTTGAATCAAATCCAAGAACTGCAAACCGCGATTAGTGTACTTTTTCGCGATGGAAATCACCAAACGCAGGTTAGCTTCAACCATTTCTTTTTTAGCGCGGCGGGCTTTCGCTTCACCCATGGACATACGCCGATTAATTTCTTTGATAGTACTAACAGCAAGATGACTGGACTCAGCAATGGCTGCGAGTTTCTTTTGTGCGCGTAGAATTTCTCTTTCGTAACGCTGCAGAACCTCAACATACGGCTCTTTGTCTTTTAGGTGGTTGCTTAACCAGTCCACGTCTGACTCGTGACCTGGGAATGATTGAATAAACACTTTGCGTGGCATTTTGGCTTTGCGAACGCAAATATCCATGATAATGCGTTCTTGTACGCGAATTTTTTCGAGCAAACCACGCATATGTTGGGTTAATTTATCAAACTGTTTAGGGATCAGTTTGAATGTCATGAAATAGTCGGCCAGTGCCTGTAATTTTTTTTGTGTGGTCTTGTGTTCTCGACCATGTTTGTCTAAGGCTTTACTGTATGCCTTTAATAGTTTCGCTAATTCACCAAATCGCTTTTTGGCTTCAACTGGGTCGGGGCCTGTATCGGCTAAATCGGTACTACTATCGTCACTATCATTGTCATCATCATCACTATCATCGGAATTATCGTCAGCAGTATCTGCTTTGACTGAATTATCTTGAATTTCTTCATCAGTGTAACCACTGATCAAATCGCTCAAGCGGCCTTCTTCTTCGGTGATGCGATCATATTCATCCAGTACCATTTGAATAATCAATGGGTATTCTGACAGTGCCGACATGACGAGTTTAATGCCTTGTTCAATACGTTGAGCAATGGCAATCTCGCCTTGGCGGGTGAGAAGTTCCACAGATCCCATCTCACGCATGTACATACGCACAGGATCAGACGTCCGATTGGTCTCGGCGTGAAAACTGGTTAATTGTTCGGTGGCTTCTTCAACATCGGACTCATCCGGCGTTTCGGCATCGGCAAGTAATAATTCATCCGGGGTTGGTGGGGTTTCTCGCACCAAAATGCCCATCTCGCCAAGGGTGTTGATGAATAAATCAATTTGGTCGGGTTCAATAATGTCATCCGGAAGATGATCGTTGATTTCAGCAAAGGTCAGATAGCCTTGCTCTTTACCCTTCATGATCAATAATTTGATCTGGGATTGCTGCTGCTCTTCTGGGTTCATCGCTGCCATAATCACCAACCTTACCTATCAGGTTAAAAAAGGGCCAATTAAATGCCCGGGTCGAAAGAACCGGCTATTGTAGTCTTTCTGCTCTAAGATATCTAGGGCTTTATACCATAATAAGGGAAAAAGCATCTATCCCTCCTCCTTCGTGTGGGAGATGAGCGACTGGAGTAAGGCTTTTTCGCTATCACCAAGACTGCCCTCATTGGCTTTAGCCAATAATCGTTCAATTTCATGGTGTTGGCCCATTTTTTCTAAGTGTTTTAGGGTGTCTAGGTACTCACCTTCAACACCCGCATCCGGTAACATATGCTCCCAGGCGGCCAATTTAAATAAATAATCCCCATGTTCTCTATCGCGCCAGTGCTCTAACAAGGCCGCAGTGGTTAAGTGGGGATTAGTTTGAGCTAAATCAACTAATTCCACAAAAATATCCATACCAGGCAGGGATAATGGGGCTAATTTCGTAATATTGTGGGTTTTTTCTGCCAATTGAGGGTGCTGTAGCAATAAGGCAATCGCAACCCGCATCGGGGTTGGGCGAACATTGGTTTTGCGCCGTCGTTGGTCGTGGCTGGCTCGTTGCGGGCGGCTGGGGCTCGCTTTGCGGGGTATTTCAAATTGTTGTAGTTTGGCGCTGTCGAGGCGAGTGAATTTACTGAGTTCTTCATAGAGCATGGTCTTAAACGCCCCCTCAGGCATTTGACTGAGTAACGGCTTTGCCAGACTCGCAAGCCGTGCTTTACCATCCAGGCTCTCAATATCCACATCCTCACGCAAATGACGGAAGAAAAAGCTCGATAAAGGCTCAGCCTGTTTGACCAGGGTCTTGAATGCGTCAGCTCCTTGTTGTCGCAAGAGGGTATCGGGATCTTCACCGTCAGGCAAAAAGATAAAATTCGCCTGCCGGCCATCCTGCATTAAGGGCAAACACACTTGCAGAGCGCGCCACGCCGCTTGCCGGCCCGCATTATCCCCATCAAAACAAAATACCACCCGGTCCACATGACGGTATAAACGCTCCAAATGTTGTTTGGTGGTAGATGTCCCCAGCGTCGCTACCACATTACGAAAACCGTATTGGGCCAAGGTCAATAAGTCCATGTATCCCTCAACGATCACCATTTCGCTGAAATGCTGACGTTGTTGGTTCGCCTCATACAAGCCATATAACTCACTGCCTTTGTGAAAAATCGGCGTCTCCGGTGAGTTTAAATATTTCGGTGTCCCATCACCTAATACACGCCCACCAAAACCCACATAACGGCCGCGGCGATCGCGAATAGGAAACATCACTCGGTCGCGAAATTTGTCATAACAATGATTTTTGTCGTTTTTGATCAACAAGCCGACTTTGAGCAAATCCTCTGATGCTGGTTTTTCAAAACACCGTTGCATGTTGTCCCAATTATCCGGCGCGTAACCGATGGCAAATTCTTTGATGATGTCTGCGCTCAAACCGCGGTTATTGAGATAGTCTCGGGCTTTGGCTGAACCCTGTAATTGCTGCTGATAATAGTCGCTGGCTTGTTTCACCAAGTCATATAAATTCTGCTGCACAGGCGCATTGGCTTGATAAGCTTCACTACGGGGCACTGGAATGCCGCGCTCAGCGGCCAGGGTTTCGACGGCTTCGACAAAACCTAAACGGTCATATTCCATCAAAAATGAAATCACATTGCCGTTCGCGCCACAGCCGAAACAATGGTAAAACTGCTTGTTGGGAGATACGGTAAACGATGGGGTTTTTTCGTTGTGGAATGGGCAACAGGCGGAGTAATTCATGCCAGCTTTTTTGAGCGGCACGCGGTTATCAATGACTTCAACGATGTCAGTGCGGGCGATGAGATCAGTAATGAATGCTCTTGGTATGTGGCTTGCCATATCGTTGCGCCATATAGATATTATTCCCTACGAATTGCTCTCACTGGGAATGACCCATTTAGAGAGCCCCGAGTAATTCCTTCACTTTTTGACTGACAGCTCCTGTGTCGGCACGACCTTGGATGTGGGGTTTGATTTCACCCATCACTTTACCCATGTCTTTCATGCCGGCAGCGCCAGTATTCGAGATAGCTGTTTGGATGAGTTGGTTGATTTCATCCTCAGACAATTGTTGTGGCAAGTAGGATTGGATAACCTCGAGTTCTAAGGTCTCGTTGGCGACCAAATCATCGCGTCCCGCCGCTTCGTACTGGGTGATAGATTCACGACGTTGCTTAGCCATTTTGTCCAAAATACCGAGGATGTCAGCATCGCTTAATTCAATGCGTTCATCCACTTCTTTTTGTTTCATGGCAGCCATGATGAGGCGAATAGCACCCAGGCGCGCTTTGTCCTTGGCGCGCATGGCATCTTTCATTTCGTCATTAATGCGGGACTTCAATTCAGACATGATTATCGACGACGACCTTTCGCTTTACGGCGTTTACCACGGATACCACGAGAGGGGTGTGGAGCTTCTTTCGCCAATTTTTTCATGTAACGCTTAACCGCAGCCGCTTTTTGTTGTGCGCGAATTTTGGCCGGTTTGATGTAACGGGCACGGCGTTTAAGTTCGGTTAAGATACCGGCTTTTTCACACATACGCTTGAAACGGCGCAGCATGTTTTCAACAGGTTCGCCCTGTTTGTAATTCACTGATGGCATTAAGGTTTCCTCTTTGATTGATTCAGTGTTCGTGAAATCGGGCAATTTTAATCACTTCTCAGCCAATGTGCAAGGAAACCGTAGGAAATAATGCCAAGAATGGCGAAATCTATGGGGTTTTGGGGTGGGGATGATTGGGTATTTTTACGTTAAAACGCCATTAACTGTTTGATTTTAATGAGAAAAAGTCCAGGCCGACCTATCTCTGCCCCTCATCCCCGATAATCTTATGGTAATTCTCAAACCGCACCTCGTTGATGTCTCCGGCATCAACTGCATCTAGTAGGGCACAGTCGGGTTCATTCAGGTGTTTGCAGTCACGGAATTTGCACTGTCCTTGGTAGGGGCGGAACTCCCGAAAGCCACTGAATATGGCCGCCGGCTCCGCATGCCACAGGGCAAAGGAGCGTACGCCAGGGGAGTCGATGATATGGCCCCCTTCGGGAAAATGGTACAGCCGCGGGGTGCTGGTGGTGTGTTTGCCGAGCCCTGAGGCATCGGATAATTCGCCGATACGAATGTCTTCTGCTGGCAATAGGCTGGCGATGAGGGAGGATTTACCCACCCCGGATTGACCGACAAAAATACTGGTATTGTCTTTTAGCTGTTTGATGAGTGGCTTGAAGCCCTTGTGTTGTTCGACGCTGATTTCTAACACGTCATAGCCTAAGCCTTTGTAGACGTTCATGAACTCCCGCAAT
Organism: Legionellales bacterium; assembly: GCA_002709565.1. Classification (GTDB taxonomy): domain Bacteria; phylum Pseudomonadota; class Gammaproteobacteria; order UBA1113; family UBA1113. Next base: position 14,051 of record PAPY01000026.1, read on the forward strand.
GGGTGACGGCGTTTGTCCAACAAATCAGACTTATTTAACAAGATTAATGGCCTGATAGCCAGTAATTCTGCGGCGACTAAATAACGGTCCAATAACTCCAAACTCGGTGCGGGTTGCAGAGCGATGACAATAACCATCAAACTGACATTGGCGGCCAAGGGTTTCATATTACCGTGGGCATCGGGACGAGCTAACTCACTGTCCCGGGGGTGAATGGCAACGACAACGCCACTCTCATCAGGGCTTTTGCACCAGACTATATTATCACCAGGGACTGGATTGACGAGGTTTTGGCGTAAATAACAAGGGTGAATTTCACCGGGCGCGGATTCCACTTCGACCATGGCGCCGTGACGCGCGATCAATAAACCTTCTTGTTCAGGACCCAGGCCTTGGGCTTCTAGTTCGGCGGCCTTGGTGGCGGATTTATCCTGGGCACGCTCACGCCGCGCTTGTTGCAAGGCTTGCGTGCGCCGCTGTTGTTGCTTGGTGAGTTTGCGTTTGGTCATGGTGTCAGCCTAGGGGGGATAGGATGGCAAGTCAAGCCTTGACATAGCCACCAGGTTCGCCAAACTACGCCTAGTAGTCAGCAATATATATAGGGTTGTAACGGTGGAAGTCTATTTAGTCGGTGGCGCGGTTCGTGATGAGTTATTACAGCGGCCGGTGCGTGAGCGAGACTGGGTGGTTGTGGGCGCCATGCCGCAACAAATGCTAGAAAAGGGCTATCGCCAGGTGGGCAAAGACTTTCCGGTATTTATACATCCCGAGACCGGGGAAGAGTATGCGCTAGCACGCACGGAACGTAAGACTGGCAAAGGCTATCAAGGCTTTAGTTGTTATGCCGAGCCGGATGTGACCCTCGAGGATGATCTCAAACGCCGTGATTTAACCATCAATGCCATGGCTAAAGATGACAAAGGTAATATTATAGACCCCTACGGTGGACAAAAAGATTTAGCTAATCGATTATTGCGTCATGTGTCGGCGGCATTTGTTGAAGATCCATTGCGGGTGTTGCGGGTTGCACGTTTTGCAGCGCGTTATGCCCATTTGGATTTTAAGGTAGCGGATGAAACCCGCAGCTTAATGCAAGTGATTGCCGAGAGTGGTGAACTTGAGTATTTAGTCCCAGAACGTACTTTCGCTGAACTGCAAAAGGCCCTCGGGGAACATCGCCCCAGTGAGTTTTTTAATGTGTTACGTGCAAGTCATGCTAACGAGATAATTTTCCCGGAGATAGATAATTTGTTTGGGGTGCCGCAACGAGCAGATTACCATCCCGAAATTGACACGGGTGTTCATGTAATGATGGTTATCGACCAAGCCGCACGCTTGCAATACCCAATGGAAGTGCGTTTTGCGGCACTGATGCATGATTTGGGCAAAGCTATCACCCCTGAAGATGTGCTACCCAGTCACCGTGGTCACGAGGCGGCAGGTGTGCCGTTGATTGAAGGATTTTGTGAGCGCTTAAAGGCACCCAAAAATTACAAAGAACTCGCAGTGATTGCTGGGCGGGAACATTTGCATTGCCACCGTATTGCTGAGGCAAGTCCAAATCATGTGGTGAAGACTTTGGAACGAATCGATGCATTTCGTCGTCCTGAACGATTTGAATTATTCTTGCAAGTTTGTGAAGCGGATGCTCGCGGCCGCCTAGGCTATGAAGAGCAAGACTATCCCCAGACAGATTTGTTTCGTAAGTACTATCGAGCTGCTGCAGAGGTGAGTACTCAAGCTATTATTGAGGATGGCTATTCTGGTGAAAAGATTGCTACTGAACTCCATCGACGTAGGGTCGAGGCGGTGAAAGGGGTGAATGTTTGAGGTAACAAAATGTGATCTCAAAGACTTTTTGCTATACTTACGGGCGCACGGAAGCTTTACCATGAGGGCGTTATGAGAGTCATATTTGCAGCGATTATCTTGATCTTACCGAGCCTGGTTTGGGCGCAACAGTTATTCACTACGGTGCCAGCCAACGAAATCATGGTCAGTTGCAAGAATATGACCGACAATCCCCATGTGGTGTTCAAGCTTAACAATATCAATACTAAAGACTCTAACAGTGAAATCCAAACCAATGCCTATCTATGTAACGAAGATAATACGCTAACCATCAAGTACAACCAATATTTTAATTTTAATTACCTGGCATTTGACAATGCCCGCAATCAAATCATTTGCGAACCCACGGCAGCCAAAGTCAGCCCCAAAGACAAGCAATTCCTTATTACCATCGATGGCGATGGCTGTAGCGTCAGTATGCCTGACGATGATGAGTCAGCTAATCCACAGCAATAAAACCGCATTAAAATCATGACGATAGCAGCATCGATGATGTCTGCTAGACTAATAGTAATAATCAATAACAGGTAACATTATGAAAGCACTATTTATTAGCATGTTAACAATTTTTTTGGCAGCAGTGGTTGGGACGGCTAGCGCATTGAACTATGCAGTTTTCATGTCCACCTATCCAGACAAAACATTGAAGGTTCGCTGTAATGACTCAACGGGTAAAAAAATATATTTCAGCGTTAATGAAGTTGAAGCCGGAAACCCACTGAATCAGAAGCAATCGTTGGATTTTGGCTGTGAGTACGGTATAAATGTGAGATACAATGAATATATAAAGTTCAAAGTTTTTGTATATGAAAATTCTCCTAATAACATTGTCTGCAAAACAAGTCAGCTAGAAACAGATCAAGATGACTTCAGAGTAACCGTCAATGTGGAAGAAAATGATGGCAAGTATTCTTGTTACTCTAGTTAGTTGGACGATTAAATTCTATCTGCTAGACACAGAGTAATAATGAGCAAAGAGGCAAGGTCATGAAAGCACTATTTATTGGCATAATAACAAGTTGTTCAATTTGTTTGGCGGCAGCTGTCCATGCTGCGGATAAAGGCGCTAAACCTGGCCTCAAAACAGCGCTGATTTACTGTGAGAATAAGTCAGACATCATTAACCCTAAATATATCGTGGATAATATTGACTCTAATCTTCGCGTAGAGCCAGGCGTTATGATGCCGAGGAATTGTGACAATAAAATCCCGTTAGGATTGTTATATAGAGAAAAGCTAGGGTTCACTTTTAAAGCGTTTACAGATAAGAATGCAAACAATTTAATGTGTCAAATCAAAGTGCCTAAACAAAGTTTTCGTGAAAATGAGAGATTGATATTTACAGTGATTCTTGAGAACGACAAGTATATTTGCAGACATAATTAGTTGTAGATATGTCTGCCAGATTTTCAGGTGGCAACGATTAAGAGGACAAAAAGATGAAAAGATTACTATCCATAGCGATCCCGATGGCATTGTTATTTACTGTGAATGGTGTTTTAGCAGAAGTGCTACCCGTTAATAACAGTATAAATGCATCCAAGTGGGTAACAATAGGTTGCGATGACACAGGCACGAGCTATCCGATAGGCTATACAATTGAAGACATTAAACCTAAACTTAATATTGTTACTGGATTTTTGCCAATGTCCGACTGCGGTGGAACCAGTTACAAAGTGGGATATTTTGATAAACTCTCATTCAAAGTAAAAGCTTTCCCAAAAGGTCAGCTGTATTCAAATAATAATTGTTCCATCACGGCGACAGTCGTTGATGCGCCAAGAGTCATATTAAAAGTTAGAACGGAAGATGGAAGGCTTATTTGTAATCGTATATAGCCTCGTATTCTAGCATCACTCGGGATGGCTAGACGAGTCGTCAGAGCTATCGCAAATGCAACTTCGGAATAACATCCCGGTCGCTAGCAGCGCTGACTTTATGCTTCACTAATTCCTTATTCACTACCTGCCAAAAGTGTTTGCCACTCCAGTTGGTATCGTTATCTGTGTAGAGCATTTTGTCCAATTCCGTTACCGCAAGCTTTGCTGCATTAGACGACAAATTCGCTGCCACATCACCGAGACTTCGTATTCGCGCGTCAGGCCAGAGACATTGCCCGTATTGCACCAAGGCATTGGCAGCGGCTTTAGGGTCGTTATTGTCGCAGCGTTTTTTGAGGTTCTTTTTGCTGCGGGCAATTGATTCTTTGCGCTCAGTGAATGCGGCCTCAGCTTTTGCGGCTTCAGTATCAGTCGTATGCTGACGACTGCGCCACCACACCAATAGTGTTGCCAACCAGGCAATGAATAACACGCCACTGATGATTTCCCAAACCGTTGCTGATTTTGATGAGACGATTTGTGCGGGTGTGGCAATAGCGTCATCGGCGGTTTTTTTCGCGTCTAGGGTTAGGGGTTGCAGCGGTTGATTAGTAGCGTCATTCGCTTCCCCACTTGTGGCCGGCAAAACTGTCACTTTACGTGCTGGCAGTTTTGCGATTTCGGCGTGATTGGTTTGGGTGTTCCACCAGGTGACGTTCACTTCCGGTAAAGTAATGTCTCCAGCCTTGTCTGGAATCATAGCAATCTTCTCGACCCGTTTGCCGATGATGGTTTGGCCATTGCTTAACGTGTCAGTCTCTGGTTTGTCGGGATAGGTTTGCACGCCATTAATTGTCGGCAAATCCAATGCCGGTAATTGTGTGCCGGCTAAGCCAGATGCTTCAAGGGTCAGTGTTCGAGTAATGGGTTGGCCAACGTGAAATTTTGGCGGATTGTCGGACCATTTTTCGCTGAGTTTCACGTCGGCGGCCGGCAACCACCATTGTTGGTTAGCGGCTGCTGGAATAGGTTTAACCTTCAGGGCAATCGGTTTTGCGGCTGCCCTGAGGGTGTGCCAACCGGTGGTGATCATGCGGCTGGAACCGGTCATGGCTTGATTGGTGGCTAACACATCGCCGCTGAAGATAGGACCATTGATGGTCATATCGCCGCTTTGTTGGGGGAAGATAGCATAGTGACGTTCAAGGACTTGGTAATGCTTGCCGTCGATGATTTTTTTGTAGTTGCGGTCATTATTGATATGCATGATCATGGCATTGTCCGCTTGTGGTTCTGTTAAAGTAGGGTTTTGCACATTCACACTGAAGAAAATTTTCAGGGTATAAATCCCTTGGCTTTGCACGTAGAGATTTTTCGGTTCCAACTCGGCCGTTAAGAATACGGCTTTGTTATCGTTAGCAGCGGCTTGGGCATCAGGAGAGGCACTCGAGGTGCTTGGACCGACTTTTACCATCAAGGGTTGGCTTTTTTGACCGCCCACATCAATCGCGGGAATGGTAATAGTGCCGGCATGTTTGGGCATGAGCTCAAAGACCCATTGGGATTTGCTAGTGGTTTTGCCATTGATCATCACGATACGGTTGCGTCGTGCCGTGCTGATGATGTCAAAGTCTTTTTTTAAGTCCTTGGTATTTGGGCTTGCGGCATTACCAGCGTCATTGATGGTTAGGCTCAATCGCAGGGTTTCACCGACGGCGAGTTCGGGTTGATCAATGCTGGCAATCACCGGGACTGTAGCCTGAACCGCGAAGGGTAATAATAACAAACAGGACAATAATAGGTGGCGGCAGCGTTTTACCATGGTGATTTACCCTCTTGTAAGTTGGCGCGATAACGTTGGTGGTCGCGTAAGAATTTTTGTTGCAGTAGACCGCCGGGGTTGTCCGGGATCCCTTGTAACCATTGTTGGGTGGCTTGTTGGCTCTCACTCGGGCCTTGTTGCTGGTCTGCATGTTGCTGGCCCGGTTGTTTATCTTGCCCCGCCTGGTTCTGTTTATCCTTGCCCATATCTGCCTGCTGCTGTTGCTTATCGGATGGTTGCTTCTCTTGGCTGGCCTGTTGTTGCTTTTGATCGGATTGCTGTTGCGGGTTGTCACCTTGTTGGTTTTGTGCGGATTGTTGTTGGTCTTGTTGGCCACTGGCGGATTGCTGTTGATTGTTTTGCTGGTTTTGTTGGCGTTGCTGCCGTTGGTTTTGCTGTTGCGGGCTATTCTGTTGTTGCTGTTGCAGTTTTTTTAGTAAATCTCGGTTATGTTTCGCATCAGCAAAGTCGGGTTTCTCTTTGAGTGCCTTATCATAGGCCGCAATCGCCGCCTCAAAATCTCCCGTCTGTGCCAAAGCATTACCGCGGTTGTAATTGCTGATAGGGGTATCTTCGCTATCAAATTGCTGGGCTGCTTGTTCGTATTCCCCCGCACGGTAATTAGCATAGGCTTGCCATTGACTATCATGGAAGGTTTGTGCAGCCAAGGCCGGTTTATCCTGGGCCAGGGCATGCTTTGCTTGTTGATCGGGGCGTTGCCATAAGTCTTGCCAGGTAAACGCCTGGGCCGTTAAAGGCAATAGACAACAACTAATCAGCAGTAATGATTTTTTCATTGGGTGATCTCCCGCAACCAGCCACGGCGAAAACATAATAATGCTAGCGGCAATACTAACCACAATAACCAACGTCCGCGGTCGTGCCAGGCACTGGTGGTTTGTTCGACTTTTGCGGCTTGCATGCGTAACTCATGGGCTTGTTGGCTATTCAGTAATTGCTGCACATCTTGATTGCCGTTGCTGAAGGGGATGTAACTGCCGACACCTACGCGGGCTAACTCTTTGAGGCTAGCGCTGTCTAGTTTGCTGATAACGATGGCGCCGGACTTGTCTTTGAGGTATTGACCATCGGATAAACTAATGGGCGTGCCTTTGCTGGTCCCAATGCCTAGTACTGATGTGTGATAGCCCTCATCGGCGAGTTTTTTCGCTGCGGCTAAGGCTTTGTCATCAGGCTTAGTGGCGGTGATCAGCAAAATATCTCCCTGAGGCATATTGGCTTGGCGCAATAGATCACCGGCCATGGTGAGGCCTGCGGCCATATTCTCGCCATACACCGGCATGATATTGGGATTGAGTGAGGGTACCATCGCCGCAATGGTGTTCGTGTCTTGGGTGAGGGGCGATACCACATGGGGTTCACCAGAGAACACGACGAGTCCGGTTTGTCCTTCGTCACTGTGTTTGAGTAAATCAAGTAATTTATAACGTGCACGGGTCAGCCGATTAGGTTTCAAGTCTTGGGCCGCCATATTGGCGGTTAAATCAAACACCACCACGCGCGCTTGTTGGGATTGAAACATGGCTTGGGGCAAATGGGACCAAGTGGGGCCTGCTAATGCTAATACTGTCAGTAGCCATGCTATCGCCAACAACACCACCGGCCAACGATGGCGGTGACCGGTTTGGTGACTGAGCAAGTGAGTTAATAGATGGGGGTCGCAGACATCTTGCCAATTGGATTGACTGGTGTGACGACGCCACAAAGCAATGATGGCCCACAAGAGTGGGATGAGCAGCAATAACCACCACGGGCGCAAAAAATGAAACTGGCCAAGTTCACTCATGAATGCACCCCGCTCTTATGGCGTTTGAAGGAGAACAGTCGCACATGCCATTCAGGCATTAAGCGCAGGGCAAAGTATAATGATAATAATAAACTCGCTGCCAACGGCCAGGGGTATAGCGGCTTGGTGGGGCGAAACAGGGTTTCATCGCGACTCACGGGTTCGAGTTTATCGATGGCTTGATACACTTGCACCAGACTAGCCGTATCCTTAGCACGGAAAAATTCGCCGCCGGTGAGTTGGGCAATTTGTTGTAAGGTATCCACATCCAAATCGGCAGAGGGGTTAATGGTCTGCGCGCCTAATACCCCAGGTATGGTTAAATGCTCTGCGCCAAAACCAATGGTATAGATTTTAATGCTTTCTTTCGCTGCTAACTTGGCAGCTTCGATAGGGCTGACATTGCCGCGATTATTGGCACCATCGGTCAAGAGGATCATGACCCGCGCTTGCTCGGGGTTGTGCATCAAACGTTTCACACCCAAACCAATCGCATCACCGATAGCGGTTTGCTGACCAGCCAAACCAATCGAGGTATCGTTTAACATGGTGGTTGCAGTTTTGCGATCAAATGTCAGAGGTGTTTGTAAATAAGCTTTGGAGCCAAAGACAATTAAGCCCACCCGGTCACCTTCGCGATGGTCAATAAACTGAGACGCAACGGCTTTGATAGCTTGTAAACGATTCACCCGATGACGACCGATATTCATGTCAGGAATTTGCATACTGCCGGATAAGTCGACGGCTAACATGACATCACGGCCATTGCGGGGCAATCGAATCGGTTCTCCCAGCCATTGCGGGCCTGCTAATGCTAACAGTAACAATACCCAAGCCGTAAATAACAGAATTTGTTGCACAACAGACACGTTGCCACCGGTCTCGCCGCGGCTGCGATACTGTTGTAGACGTTGATAGAAGGGCACTTTAAGGGCGGTCGTCTCCCGTGGCGCTGCCGCGGGTATGAGGTAGCGCACTATGAGAGGCAGTGGTAGCAGACACAGGACCCAAAGGGCGGCAAATTGCAGCATTACTGTTGCTCCTTCAGCCAGAGTTTAATGGTATCAAAGAGTTCGCCGGCGGAATCATCCAGCGTCTTCTGATAAGGGGCGGTTAATAACAAACGCCCTGTTCCTTGACTAAAGGCGCGGGTACTACCGGTGCGGTCCAAAAAGCGTAACCAATCATCGCCACTCAATCCGGCAATTTGGTGGCGGGAATAATAGGCCAAACACAAGCGCCGTAACAACACGGACAATTCTTGAATAATCTCGGCTTGATGGCTGGCCTGAAACTGCATAGCTAATTCATCGAGGTGGGCAAGGGCATAGCGTTTGAGACTCACTTGGCGCCAGCGGCGATAAATTTTGCGACCGACAAACGCACCAACGATGAACGCTGCTATCAGTACCACATACCAACCCGGCGCTAAAGGCCACCAACCAATGAGGCTGGGTTCGTGAATGTCCCGTAAGTTTTCAAGTCCGTTCACACTGAGTGCCTCCCAAGCCTTGTTGCAAGCGCTCCAGCACATTGTCACTGGTAGCAATATCAATCAACAGGGCATTATGCTGTTGATGCAGGGTTTTGAGGTGTTGCCAGTGGGCATCAAATTGCGCCGCATAGGTTCGGCAAAATTTATTGTGGGCGGTATCCATGACCAATTGTTGTTGGCCATCGGTAACCAAGTAACGGTCTGGTGGTGGCGGGGTTTTCTCTAGCATATCGTAAATAAAACAACTCACCACGTCATTGTGGCGGGTGAGTAATTTGAGATGATTTTCACTGTGTTCATTAAGGTTGGCAAAGTCACTTAAGATGAACACCAAACTCCCCGGACGCGCCACCCGACGCAAGCGGGCCAGGGCTTCGGTTAGGGCATCGGGCTCAGGGGTCACTTGTTGCGGAATTTGACTCTCGGATAAATACTTCAATAACGGTAACACACCAAACTTGCCGCCTCGAGGACGCAGCTCGATATGTTTTTGCCCCTGGAACACAATACCGCCAATGCGGTCATGGTGGTGCATGCCTGCCCAGGCAATTAAGGCTGCCGCCTCGGTGGCGATGGCGGACTTAAAGGTCACCCGAGTGCCGAAATACATACTGGCACTGTGGTCGACAACGATGAATACAGGGCGTTCACGTTCTTCGTGAAAGACTTTGGTGTGAGGCTTGCCGGTGCGAGCGGTGACCCGCCAATCCATCAAGCGGATATCATCGCCGGGTTGGTAACCCCGCACTTCTTCAAAATCAATACCCCGGCCCTTAAAGCCAGAGATGTGCATGCCGGCGTAATCCGTCAACACCCGCTTGCGGCTGTCGAGATTTAATTTCTCGGCATCAAAGCGCAAGTCAATTAAGGCGTCGAGGGGTAAGCCCAAGGGCGAGACTTCCCGGGCGGGTTTCGCAGCGACGAAGTGTTTCGCCGTTTCAAACCATTGTTTGGCTTTGGACATAGTGACCTACCTTGGTACTAGGGAACCGCAACGCGACGAATGATTTCATCCAACACATGATTCGGCGTAATGCCTTGGGCTTCCGCCTCAAAGGTTAACAGAATACGATGGCGCAACACATCATGAGCCACGGCATGGATATCTTCCGGTGAGACGTAATCGCGACCTTGTAACCAGGCATAGGCACGTGAAGCTCTATCAAGGCCGATAGTGCCCCGAGGGCTTGCGCCGTAACGTAGCCATTTAGCCAAATCATCACCGTAAGCAGAGGGATGACGGGTCGCCATCACCAATTGCACCAAGTATTCCTCTAAGGCAGGGCTCAAATGCAAGTCAAGGATCTCACCACGAATGGCGAAAATTTGTTCCTGGGTGATTTTGGGGACGGATTTTGGTGTGTGTTGGGTTGCTTGTTTGGTTTCAGCGCGATTGAGCGCCAAAATTTGTTTCTCCGCGCTGGTTTCTGGATAATCAATGCGCACATAGAGTAAGAAACGATCAAGTTGCGCCTCTGGTAATGGGTAGGTACCTTCTTGCTCGATGGGGTTTTGAGTCGCCATCACCAAATACAAAGGCGGCAGATCATACGTCGTACGGCCAATGGTAATTTGTCGTTCCGCCATGGCTTCAAGGAGGGCGGATTGGACCTTGGCCGGGGCGCGATTGATTTCATCAGCGAGCAATACATTATGGAATAATGGCCCTTGTTGGAATACAAATGATCCATCTTGTTGGCGAAAAATTTCTGTCCCGGTTAAATCCGCGGGCAATAAGTCCGGCGTGAATTGAATACGGTGAAAGTCACCCTCGATACAGGCAGACAGTTCCTTAATTGCGGTTGTCTTCGCCAACCCTGGTGCACCTTCAACCAATAGATGACCGTCAGAGAGGAGGGCAACCAGTAATGTGTTGACTAAATGTTCTTGTCCAATGATCCGTTGTTTTAAGTGGCTTGCCAGTTCTGTGACCAGTGTGTGGTGGGAGGAGGTGCGTTCAACGACTGAGTTTTCCATGGTTTGTCCTTAGGTTTGAGACGAAAGAGTAATATGCCATAAGCAGGTTGCCAAAGACAACTGTCGGGAGAAACATTTATAACCACATCTACCATCCAGCAACAAGTATGAAACACCATTGAAACGAACTGCCGTGTTTAGAAGCATCAATACTGAAATCATCAACGATATTATTCTGCGAATTAACACAGGCAAAAAATTCAAATAAAAAAAGCACAAAACAACAACGAACAGCCGATTAAATTTTATTTTTTTTCGCAAATAAATCATTAATTATGGCAAATGTCTGCTTGTAACTTTATTGTTTTTACCTATAATCAGCGGCTGAATGATGACGAACACTGTGATTGTCAGGAAAATAACAAGTCACTCAAGTGCGCCATAACAATAATTATTCCACTCACTTTACACTTGCATTGGTCCGGTTAATTTTCTGCTGCAGTACAACCGAGAGGAAATATAATTATGTACACCCATGAAATTATTGCGGAACTAGAACGAATTGCTTATATCGATCGTGCTAAGGGTAATGCTCTTGATGTGATGCGCCACCCTGTTGATAGTAGCACACAATTCTTTAATGGATGGAAATCTCAAAACAAGCTGTTAGAAATGGCTCAATTAATTAAAATACGCTTGTTAGAAGAGCATGCGCGTTTAACTCTAGAGAACAGCCGAACAGAACCCCAACGAGTAATGTTTGATGCGTTGAATCAGCATGATAATGCTGATAGCCAGGAAAATGACTACACTGACCCACTATCACAGCTAACCTACATAAAGGACGAACGTCACCAGAGTTATGAGCGTAATGCGGGTGTCAAAGACTATGTTCAGCAGTCCGATAACTACAAGCTGGTCGGTACTGAGAATTACACGGATGACGACTCCAAGCAACTGGAAAAGTCCCTACAGTTGAAACTATTGCTAGATATTGATAAGCAATTGTCAGTCTTACATGACCCACAAGCGCCCGTCTACCAAGAGTTAATAATGTTACGGCAACGGATGTTGCAAGATAATGAACTGCGTCATGATTATGAGCTGCGCAAAGCCAATGAGATGGTGTCGGCACGTACTAATTATAATCGTAGAGATCATGATGAAGACTTTCGTGTGTTTATAAACGGGCAAATGCAAGACCAAGGACGTGACACTCTTATTTCCGACTTGCTAGCCTCTCGAGTGACGACACCTACCACTGCCGATGAACTTAAGGCCGACCCCCTCGCTTCAATGGCGCGGTATTTGGATTTCTTGGATGCTGCGGTTGCGGATGCCTGGGGTAAGTTCCAGGTTCTAGAGGCTAATTTGGAGTCAACTGACGCGAATGAGCGAAACAGCGCTGAAGACGCTCGAGCGCTGTATAAAATGCGCTTAGCTTTTCGTGCTAAGGAGCTAAGAAATATCTTGAATGAAGCCAGCGAACTAGGATTACAGTCTGTCATAGATGCCTTCGAGCCCCGCCTCGCTGACATATTACAATATGAGTTAACTGGCGAATTGAAAGCATTTAATGAACGGAATACATCGTTGTCTGCAACAGGTGACGTCAATCGGATTAAAAACGTATTGATGACAGCTATAGGCGTCGACAATGGAGAAGTTTCGGCTGCGTCTATGGCCGTCGACATCTCGGAAAATCTGGACGGCGAGGATGATGTTGATCATCAGGGTAGCTACCACGTCGGTAGAGAAGTTGGATCAGGACAGGAAGACAACCACGTTATGGAGGGAGGGTCATTTCATGGTCATTATCATGACGAGAGCTTTATTATAGAGGCTCAAAGCCCCCGTGCTAACGCCGAAAAGCTTGCTGAGATTTATGATGCGTTACTAACGGCTGAGCAGAGTTTGAAGGAAATGGATGGTAAGCAAGTCACTAAGAACGAGAATACCGCCCATGGCGAATTACTTGATACAGTCCTTGGTTATATCAACGAAATTGAAGCCATGCAATCTCAGGCGGTTGTAGGAGAAGCGGTTGTTTCACTGTCCTCTGACGAGTCAGCAAGTGCAATGCCTCGTAGTACATATGGTGGAGGCGATTTATTGGAGCACACTTCTACTGATAACGTTGACGGAGGATCTGCAGAGGTTGAGCTCGATAGTGATTTGTCCCAATACGGTGACCAAGATAGAGGGCTTGATCAGCGTGACGATGCGCAATATGGTGTTATTGATACTCAGGATAGTGGAGAGGAGGTTGATGCTCAAGATGATGGGGGTATTGAGAGTCTTCGACATCCTATCCGGCATCGCAATCAGAGCTCACAAACCGAGCCAAGCCCATCACCAGCGCCAGCGGTGTCTATGGTTATGCGGTCAACTGCTGGACTCAGCAGTACTTCGCCTGCCATACACGGCAGCGTGCATAGACAAATTGCATTTGGCACGGATGCGCCAAGTTACTCAACCGAAGACGCAATCACTATTCCCGCAGGTGCTATTCGTGAAGCGCGTAGTCGACGTTTTTATGCAGAGGTAGTAAAACGTGCCAATGCGTTGCTCCAAGCTTCACGTTGTCATACCAATACAAGTATGACAGACTTATTTACCGACTTAGATACAGCGATTAAACATATTGATCGTAATCCAGAAAAATTGATCCATGCCTTATTTGCAATCAATCACCACAATCGAGTGTATAAGATCATGAACATTAGCTATATCAGCGATATACCTAAAGACTTGAGGGCTAAAGCGGGCAGTATCATACAATTCATGTTTGATAATGCAGCGCGTCATGATGGTCTGGTAAAACACTTGGAGGAACAAAATGCTCGGTTTTTCGCTAAGGATTTAGTAAATGCGTTTACTTCAATATTGAACATCTTGCCCTATCGTGAGGATAGAACTGTTAAAGCACTTAACCGGTATAAGAATAACATCAAGGAAGCCGAGATGTTAGAAGCTAAGATTCTAGAAATTCTAAATGAGGAATATTCCTCTGAAATTGCCCGTCATACCGCAATTGTTGCGCGAATAGCGTATAATTACCGTGCGGTGACAAAAGATGGCAAAAACATTGATGGGCAGTATTTAACAGAGATTCTTGAACCAATGATGCAAGAGAAACTCACCCATATGAACCCAGTTGCCAAAATGATTTGGCTTGGCGCTCGCTATATTGGCGAAGCACGTCGGCAGAAGAAAGCCTTGTCAGGTCACTCTTCACAAGAGCAGCAGAAATTCATCAATGCGTTTATACGAACCATGGAGACTATGATAACTGAGGCTCAGGAACAACAATCCCCAGGTATCTTTAAGAAACTGTTGTATAAGATGATCATCGCTGAGCACTATGCTCAGCAACAAGGTTATGTTGGTTCCCTATCAAAAGCGACTTTTTATAAGATGATAACGACGCTGATTGATGAACAGCTAGATGGGAATTTGCATGTATTAAGTGGCGGTGACGAACAGGAATTACGATCGTTACGCCGTGACTTACGAAGCGGTAAGCGGAGTCATGAGATCGAAGAAGCTTTTGATTATCGAAAAGAGCTTCAGCGAGGCAATAGTGCGGTGGAAATTAACGCAGGAGATGCGCTCAGTGCTTTAGCTGTGATCACTAAACCAGGGAGAGACACTCGCTCTGTTACCGACAACCGCGAACGGGAACAACGTGTTGACACTTCTGAGAATGGTTATGGTTCAAGATCCTTAAGCATGAACAGTTTCAGCAGCAGTGAATAAAGTTCTGTCATCCCTGGGCTCCTCTTCTTGCGTTGAAGACGCAGGAAGAGGAGCGGGGATAACATTGCTGATGCTTTTTTCGAATCCTGGATTGCGAGCCTAGATTCTACACCCGCCCGCGCAATGTTTCCTTTAACACATCATCCGCAAAGCTGGCATCGATGGCCATGTGGGTGATGTCGTTAAGCTCTGACTCGGATAAACCAAATACATTCTTAGCCGTCTCATATTCTTTACCCAACGTTGTGTTAAAGAACGGTGGATCATCGGAGCTCAGGCTGACCTTGACACCAGCATCACGCAATTTGACGAAGGGGTGTTCACTGAAGTCATTGTAAACGCCTAAGGCGATGTTACTGCCAGGACAGACTTCAAGGGCAATGTCTCTATCGATGAGGGCGGCAATTAAGTTCGGATCTTCAATCGCCCGCACTCCATGACCTAAGCGTTGTACCGGTAATTTGTCGATGGCTTCCCACATGGACTGGGTGTCACCCCATTCACCGGCATGAACATTACACCTGAGACCGGCCTCATGAGCAATGTGATAGGCTTTAGCAAATTGTCCCGGCGGGAAGCCTAATTCATCACCCCCCATGCCGAAGCCAACAATATAAGGATGCAAACGTTTCACGGTCTCCTCCGCAACCTTGATACATTTCTCCACGCCAAAATGACGTACACAGGTAATAATGATTCGACTGTCGATGTTAAAATCCCGTTTCGCATCATCAATTGCCTTGATACAACCGGCCAACATGTCATCGTAACTAATGCCACAGAGTTCAGCATGATCAGGCGAGGGCATGAATTCCACATAAATTGCCCCTTCATTGGCACAGCGTTTGAGGTAATCATAGGTGATGGCGTAGTAATCCTCGCCAGTGCGTAACACCTGGCTGGCTTTGTCATAGACATTCAAAAAGTCCATGAAATCTTGCCAGATATAGGTGCTGTTGGGCCCGATGATATCTCTTGGGGCGTCAATTTTATTACGCCCGGCGATGTCCAACATTAATTCTGGTGCGATGGCACCTTCTAAATGCAGGTGTAGTTCTACTTTTGCTACCATAATTTCTCCTCAATAACGTCGTCTTTTTCTGCAGGGCTGTGTTATGGAAAATTTTTATTCGGTCATTTACTACCGACATTCCGCACCAGTCTCTTTTTGCGCATAAAAGGGTAAAAAATCAACTCAAAATGCTCAGGTATTGCATATACATTCCGCTTTTTCGTTAATTTTTTACCCCTTTCTGCATCAAAAATAGCTCTGGTGCGAAAAGCCGGTTACTACTATGTAAACTCCCTCAAAAAAATTTCCTATGCCGTGCTCTGCAAAAAAATACTCGTTCTTGATTGATTGTGCTTCTAGCTAATCTAAAAGCAAATCAATCATTGTTTACAAAAAGTTCTTACCATGCGCCAATGGTTTAATCCCCAAATGACTCGCAATACTCTGACCAATGTCAGCAAAACTGTCCCGTCCACCAATGCAACTGGGGGTAATACCGGGGCCGAATGCCAATACCGGAATATGTTCACGGGTGTGATCACTGCCGGGCCATGTGGGGTCGCAACCATGATCGGCGGTGATAATGACAATATCACCGGGTTGTAATTGAGCTTCGAGCTCCGGCAAACGTTGGTCTAGTGTCTCTAAACCATTGGCGTAACCGATAACATCGCGACGATGGCCGTACAACATATCAAAGTCGACAAAGTTGGTGAATAGTAAACTTTTGTCGCCCGCCTGTTGCAGTGCATCCAGTGTTGCAGTGAACAAATCATCGTTACCGTAAGCTTTGATGGTTTGGCTAATGCCGCGGTGGGCAAAGATATCTGCGGTCTTGCCAATGGCGATGACCTCGCCGTCTTGCTCAATAAGTTCATCAAACAGTGTCGGTGCTGGCGGAGGGGTTGAATAATCACGACGGTTATTGCTGCGGGTAAATTGTCCCGTCTCACCCACAAAAGGCCGCGCAATGACACGACCAATGTGATACTCATCAACTAATTGACGGGCGATGTTACACAGCTCATATAAGCGCTCTAAGCCGAAGCTGTCTTCATGGGCCGCGATTTGCAGCACACTGTCAGCGGAGGTGTAGACAATAGGTTTGCCCGATTGAATGTGTTCTTCACCCAGTTCTTCGATGATAACTGTCCCAGAGGCGTGCTTATTGCCTAAGATACCGGGTAATTGCGCTTCACGTATTAAGGCTTCAACCAATGCGTCAGGGAAGCACGGTTCTTTATCAGGAAAATACCCCCAATCGAACAACACCGGCACACCGGCAATTTCCCAATGGCCACTGGGGGTGTCTTTGCCGTGGCTTTGCTCGATAGCATAGCCATAACGCCCACTGATTTCGCCAGCATATTGCAAAAATGGCAATGACTTGCCACGACTCAAATCACCAGCAGCAATCAGACCAAGACGGGATAAATTTGGAATGTGCAACGGCCCTCGTCGTAGGCCTGATTTATTGGCGCGCCCACTGGCACACCATTCGGCGATATGACCAAAGGTATCAGCACCTTGGTCTTGGGGACTGGCATCAGCACTACTGCCTAAACCAAAGGAATCAAATAACAATACTATGGCGCGTTTTATCATGCTCACTCACTTATTGATCAGGGCTATCCATCAACCGTTTGTAATAATGAAATCACTTCATCGTTAGTACGCATGAATCCTTTCGGGAAAGTCGTCAACAAATTGTAATTATTGACATCGGTGTAATTTAAATAGGTTTTATAGTTGTGAATAAGGACTTTTTTGTTATTTTGCACAGAGCGCACTTGCGCATAAATGGCTTTACGATAAAAACATGGCGCTGGCACCGAAATATGTTGCCAAGCACGAGCCGTGCCGAGTTTATGATCGGTCTTGGGGCGACCGCCGTAGAAGGTAACCGTTTCAGCTGAGTTATTCATAATATTGGCACGACACATCATGGTGGTACGGCTTTTGGGGGCTTGGCTGAAGTCTATGGGGAATTCGGCAAACACAAATTGATTGTTATTGTTGTAGTTAGTCCGTGAAGTATAGACATACTCTTTGAGTTTAGTCTTGCCAGTGATGCCTTTAGCGTATTGCCAAGTCAGCGCAATAATCGGCTGATTGAGGATACAATGTTGATTGTCATTCAGCCACTGTCTTGCGGTCGTCGTGCCGAGGTAATTTTGCGGAGCGACACTGCCGCGGTAAAAGCTCACGGTCTGAGAGGTGGTCACGGCGTAGCGGCTAACGCAAACGCGGCTGGCAAAGGCGCTCGATGACATTATACAACTGCACAACAGTATTGCGATAAAACGAAACAGCCAATCCCTTGTTAATGCCATCTTAGTTATCCTTATGTTTACGGCAATAGGTTTCCCGCAGACCGAGTGCTGCGACGAACGCAATGGCAAATGCCACTGGCATCAGCAACATTGCACTGTGATAATTGGTCATTGAATAAATCGCCACGCCATCGACGGTCAGTTGATTCCAGCCAATACTCATTAACCAACCAAAGAAGGGCAGTAATACCACACCGCCACCACCGATAGTGGTGAACGAAATCACACTGACCGAGGCTGCGGTCAATGCGGAGGGATTGCTCTCAGCAATGGTGGGGTAAGAAATCACTTGAGTACTGGTAATCAAACCTAACAAGCCAAACAATGCCATCAACACACTCAAGGAGACATCGGGGATATAAATAATCACCGAGACTAAGATAATAGAGACAATGGCACCGGCTAACATGAGGGGTTTACGTTTTTCCATACGGTCAGATAACCAACCCGCCAATGGTGCGCCAATAATCGTGCCCAAGAAAATCATATCGGTAATATAGGAGGCCTGGGTTTTGGACAGGTGATGCACTTGTTCAGCATACAGGGTGCCCCAGACTGCGCCTAAGATCATCACCGGCAAATTCATCAAACAGGTATAAATGGCCCCTAACCAGTTTTGGCTATTGAGGTAAGCTGTTTTCATGGAATGCCAAAAACCTTCTACGCTGAGGTATTCATTGTCTTGGGCGAGCTTGTCGCGCATATGAGGTGGGCAGTCTTGCACAAACAAATACACCAAGCCCAATATCACCGCACCTAATGCGGCATCGATCATTAACGCATGACGCCAACCCACAGCAATGGTTAATAGGGTCATGGGGGTCTGAGCTACCATACCACCGATCATCGCCATGGTGATGATGAGACCGGTGACTAAGGCCATGCGTTTAGCCGGGAACCAACGCGAAGCCAAGCGTACGCAACCGACAAAACAAAACGCACTACCAATCCCGGTTAAGAAGCGACAAATAGTGGCTAAGGGCAGTGAACTTGCCAGGGAGAATGCCAATGTCCCCACCACACAAATTGACAAGGCGGTCAAAAAGATTTTGCGAGTGGAGAAGCGGTCGAGTAATAACCCCGCCGGCAGCAGAAATATCACATTCGATAAAAAATACACGGAGGTCAAAAAGTCCAACTCGGTGCCATTGATCTGAAACGCCGCCATTAATTCTTGATTGATGGAGTTGAACATATTCATTTGGATAAATTCATAAAAGAAAAACAAGGCAGCGATGAAGCAAACAAACCAGGGACGTAAGCCTAAGTTAGGTCGGCTATCTTCGGTAAAATGGGCATCAATGGCGGTCATGGTTTTCCTTGAGTTCAACAGGTTGACAATAGGTTTCATGAGTTAACAGGGCAGCGATAAGACCAATGCCTAAGGTTAACAGAAACACGAATAAGGCTTTATGATACGCAGCAGCGGAATACAAAGGCGTGCCGTTCACTATGGTGTGATCCCAGAACTTATCGAGCAAACTACCAAAGATGGGATCAAACAGCGCCGGGCCACCCATGACTATCATGGCGGTAATACTGCTGGCGGTACCGGTAATAATGGGAGCATTGCTCTCTGCCACCGTTGGATAACCGATGACTTGAGCTGCGGTGAAAAAGCCTAACACCAAGAACAAGACAAATAATATCTGGAAATTCAATTGCGGCACATAAAGAATGGCGCAGAAGCTTGCGATTGATAACAAAGCACCAGCCACCATGGGCATGCGCCGTCGTTCCATACGGTCGGACAACGCACCGAACAACGGTGAGCCAAAAATCGTGCCGATGAACAAGGTTGATGAAACTGTGGTTGCCTGGGCGGCGGTTAAGTGATGCGCTTGTTGTAAATACAAGCTGCCCCATAAGCCACCTAACACCATCAACGGCAAATTCAATACACTGGTAAAAATACCGCAAAGCCAGTTTTGGCGATTCATAATGGCAAGTTTGATTTTATGCCAAATGCTGACGCTGTGATCCGCAAGGTGGGCGCTGGTTTCGGTGGCTGTTGCGCCTTTGGGGTGGTCTTTGACGACGGCCCAAATGGCGATCCAAATTATCACCCCCAAAATCCCATCGATCAAAATCGCATTACGCCAGCCCAAGGTATCAGTTAACCATACTAATGGGGTATGGGCCATGACGCCCCCCACCATGGCAATGGTAATAATCAAGCTCAACACCAGGGCCATTTGTTTGGGGTTAAACCACCGGGAGGCGATGATGATACAACTCAGGAAGCAAAATGCATTGGTGGTGCCCGCTAATAGGCGGAAGAATAAGGCTAGGGAAAATGTCGGTGCCAGGGCAAAACCGATGGCGCAGGCAACCGTCAGGCCCATGGCCCACAGGATCACTTTACGGGCCGAGAGTTGATCCAGTAATAATCCAGCAGGGAACAAACACACGGTATTGGCGATGAAGAATACCGAGCCCAATAGGCTGATTTTGCCCGCGGTAATGCCAAAACCCCGCATCAAGTCGGTGCTGATGGCATCAAGCATATTCATTTGGATAAATTCATAGAAGAAAAACAGGCCCGCGGTCAGGCAAACCACCCACGCCAAAACGGTGGATTTGCGGGGTTTGGCGGTCTCTAGCGCCAATGTTGGGTTATCTACGGTCATAAATGCCCTCAAACCAGCTAAGCGGAGGCATTTTAATCAAAAATTGCGCAGATGTAAAGGGTGAGCGGACATTTCTATTTAGCAGCAACAGCGTGAGCGGACATTTCAATTGCAGTTGATTCAAATAACTGCAGTTGTCGGTTAAAAGTACAATACTAAGCAGTTCCCATGATTACAGTCCGTTGTTGCTCTGCAGCAGCCGACTTGTTTGGGTCGATAGCAGTGCCAGAAACAACGTGACTGTCAAATTCACCTGCTAACTTTAAGCCATACTCATAATCCGCACGAATTTGTGCTTGTTCAGCGGCAGGTAATTTGCTCATTCGTTCTTGTTCAGCTTTGAGGTTCGCTTCTAATTCGTCCGGTGTCCAGGCTCTTGCAATAGCCTGGTCAAGCTGGCGTTGTTGCTCAATCGTCGTTTGTTGTTTGGCTTTGCTAAAAAGCTTTTGGTTCACTTGAGATTCGTCACGGGTAAAAGCAGTGACCGGTAAGTCTTTACGGGCAATGGTTTGGAAGGCTTGGGCAAACGCATTATACAAACAATTACCGTCACCGCGGGTAGAGCCATCGACAAACCAGTGAGTATTGTTGCTGTTATAGAGATGTACTGTCGGCGCATTGCTATCGGCTGCACGGTACAAACAAATAGGAGACTGATGTTCACCGTTACGGATAGGGGTTACAACGACATTACAACCAGTCAGTTCACCCAGGGCTGTGGCTTCAATATAAGTTCCCCAGGCGCGATTGCGACGTTGTTTGGTCAAGAAGTGTTGGTAACCTGCGCTATCAACATTGAGGTATTCCCCACGAAAGCCTCGAGCAACGGGGCCATTACCTTCGGCTAAATGCTTAATGGCCGCCGCCCGCAATGTTGGGGCAAATAATTCTTGGGCTTTGAATTGGTATACGCGCGCTAATTCGCAGGGATCAATATCGGTGGTCTTCTTGAGGTTGTTAGTGAATTTGCTCATGTATCACGTTCCTCTCTAGCAATCGCTATGGTTATCATTATTTAATGGGTGGATTCTATTGTCATCAGCTTAAGCCAATATTAACGGAAATGCCAGTTTTTGGTGGGTTTTTAGACAGAAAAAGTTGCTTGTTTGTCGTGTTTTTCTCTTACTGTGCTCGGTCTTCATGCAAAAAGTCTTTAATATCAATGAGATGAGAAAAATACTCTTGTTCCCGTACAGACTCAGTAATACCGTTCATATGGAGTAGCACAGGCCGAACAGTAAAATTCTTTGGTACTTTGAGGCGTTCACAGCGTTGTGTCATCTCTTGGATGATGTCGGGGCCTAAGGGATGCTTGACGGATTTGATTTCACAGACATACAGGGTATTGAACTTCGTCTGGACTAAATAATCAATTTGACAGCCTGGTGTTGTATTGGTTTTGCGTTGGAAATAGGGGTTGGCCATCACAATTTCACTCGGATTAATGGCGAGCTCACGATGAAGTCGGTCACGATTATTTAATACCAAATTCTCATAAAACCAACAGTTTTCATGAGAAATGCCCTAAAAATACTCTAAAAACGATTTTGTGAAGTAATTATAGCTCCTTAAACTTCACAAAATCAATAAAACACGATTTGGTGAAGTGAATCCGCCTCTGTTTTTACTTCACAAAATCAATAAAACACGATTTGGTGAAGTAAACTAACTCTCGAAAACGTCACTAACGCGCAAAAATAGCCATGTTTTCCGTCAACACCTCCTTAATTGTATGATTTCAATATGTTTTTATGTATTATTTACGGGTGCGTTAAATGAAGGAAGCCACCCATGCCCAATGCTGTCAATTTTCGGCTGATGAGCCGTGATGCCCCAGAAATTGTCGTTGATAGGGTTGATGCAAGTCCTGAAAAACTAGGGAGGGGGTATCGATACCATATTACATTGCGAACCCCCGGTGGGCTTGATGATGACTTGATGGGTGTGCCTGGGTTGTTAACCTTAGCACTCGACGGTCGATGTTGGCATTACCATGGTTTTATCACGGAGCTGTGTGAGACCGGGGAGCGTTACCGTTGTGTGATGGTGGATCCGTTACAGTATCAACTGCGCCACGTGCGCAATGGCAGTTACCACACCGGTTCGGTCACAGAAGTGCTGCAGCAACTACTGCAACAGCAATCACTGCCAGCTGCTATCGAAAAGTTTGCGCAAGTCTATCTTCGCAAAGCATTTTGGTGTCAGTATCAAACAAGTGATTATGATTATTGGCAATGGTTGTGTTGCCAATATGGAGTAGTCTGGGGCTATCAACAAGATGAAAACCAATGGCGCATCGTGGTGACAGATGATGTCAATGCACTTGTTGGGCGTGAACTGACACTACATTATAGTCAACAACAGGGCTTAGCGACGGAGGGTATGACAATATATGCTGTGCAGTATCGGCAACAATTATTGCCTGACATAGTTGTTCTCAACGATATTAATTATCGTAAACCGCGGTTGGATTTAATGTTGACGGGTACAAACGCAACGTCAGTGCCAGGTTGTGGCACTGTTAGCGATTTTGGCGCAAATTATCAAACCATTGCTGAGGGACAATTATTATTGCGAGCACGGCTAGTGGCGTTGGATTGTGAACGAGAATATTTTACTGGTATCACTCATGGTCCGGTGTCGCTTGGGGATATTACTAACATCGAGGGGCATCCTGATGCGCATTTTAACCAAACATTGCGTGTCATAGGCCAGCGTTGGTGTGTAACACAACAACATAGTCGTAATGCGATTGCAGTACAATTCCGTAATGAATTACAGTGTATTCCTGCACAACGTGAGTATTGCGTAGCGCCTTTCAAATCGCCACAGCCAGACTTTGCCATAGCGACTATTGTCGGCGAGTCACAAGACTATCCGTCAGTAGACAACCAAGGACGCTATCGTGTGCGTTATGATTTTTTGCCGAAGGACTCGCCACCGAGTCATCCAGTGCGGTTAAATCAACCGTTAGCGGGGAATGAGGCAGGCATGCATTTTCCACTGCGGGCAGGAACGAAAGTTATTGTCGCAGGGATCAATGGCCAGCTGTCGCGACCGGTAGTCATGGGAGTTGTCAATGACAGTGCTTATGACAACCCGGTTACTGCGAATAATGCAGAACAACATATCCTGCGTAGTGCAAAGGGCCAGCAATGTGTGTTGCAAGACGGGGTGGCACCTGAAGTGCGTTTGAATAATAAAGATAATACAGTCATGCTCGCCATTAATCCTCGGGCGATTGTGTTTAGTAATCAACACGGTCGTCAGGTATTTAGTGCTGCGTTGAATCACCTGGTTCGTAGTTTGGATAATTATTCTTGTTATGCTGCGGGCAATTATCAACAACAGGTTGGGGAGTTTACGTTACAAACGGGACAAGCTGCACTGGTTATCAATGCCAGAGAGTCTATTGTTTTTGAGAGTAATGGCGATGGGATATTTACTGCGCCTTCTATCAACGTCGTGGCAGGGAATAGTTTAGCCATCAGTATAGGTAATGGTTGTGTGCTCAACAGCATGGATAATTTTACGATGACATTCGGCAATGGGGCTTGCGATATTCATGTCTGTGATGCTGCCACCATCATTGCTGAGGAGAGGCTGAGCCTACAGCAGGGTGGGGGGAGTCTTATTTGCCAAGCAGATAAACTCCACCTCAAAGCCCCCTGTATCCGCTTGCAGGCTAAGGCTATCGTGGTCGCCAATGGCTGCTCCCAATTGGGCGCTTGAGGGGTTTTGGGGTCGTTTATATTTTTGATCATTCGTCATTGATCAAATTTGATCATTGAGCTATGATCAAACCTATGGAAGTAGAGTTTTTGCCCAATAATAGTCATCTTGATAGTCCAGGGGATTTTGCCAAATCTGATCCTCATCTCCGGCGTATGGCACAAAATCCTTATATTTTTCAATCACCTATCATTAAACAGTTACCTGCGGATATTCCCGGAATTTACAATCTTGGGGGTGGGCGCCAAATCGGTAAAACCACGCTATTAAAGCAATGGATGTTGCACCTATTGGCAACAGGGGTTGCACCAGAAGCGATAGTGTTCTTATCTTGCGAGTTGATAGTGGATGAGCAGAGTCTCTATCGCATTGTCAGTCAGCAACTGAATACAATGCCAGAACAGGGGCTGTTGTACCTGATTTTGGATGAAATTACCTATGTGGCGAATTGGGACAAAGCCATCAAGTACTTGGCGGATACAGGGCTGTTTGACAATGTGGTTGTTGTCATTAGTGGTTCTGATTTAGCGATGATGCAAGCGGCGCGTATGCGTTTTCCTGGGCGGCGCGGCAAAGCAGATCAGGTGGATTTTCATTATTACCCGCTATCATTTCAACAAGTGTTGCAACTGAAAGGCCATTTTAGTGGTGAGTTGCCGGCGTTAACGGAAGACTTCGCAGATATACTTTTTACGGAGTTTGAAAACTATTTAATTCACGGTGGTTTTCTCACAGCAATCAATGAATATGCAACAACCGCAACAATCAGCCAAAGCACATTAGCCACTTACTCCGATTGGATCCGTGGTGATGTGATTAAACATGGCAAGAATGAACACTACTTGCGAGAGATATTAACCGCCATTATCAAGCATTATTCCAGTCAAGTGTCTTGGCGCAATCTTGTCGGTGCGCTTTCAATTGATCATACCCAAACAGCCATTGACTATGTTGAGTTATTAACTTCCATGGATACGGTGTATGTGCAAGCGGCGTTGATTGAAGATAAGCTGGTTGCAGCTCCGAAAAAACCCCGTAAATTTATGTTTTGTGATCCATTTATTTTGCATGCAATTACAGCGTGGTTAACGCCGCATAAAGATCCTTTTGCCGAGCATATTATCCCAGCAGTGACAGAGTCAATCCAAAGTGCAAAACTTGTCGAAGCAATAGTCGTCAATCACTTTCAGCGTCACTATCCAACCTATTACATCAAAGCAGAAAGTGAAGTTGATGTTGCTTATGTTGATAACGGTAAATTCTGGCCCATCGAAGTCAAATGGACCAAGCAATTACGTCCCAATGACTTGAAGCAAATTAGCAAATACCCTAATGGAAAGATATGGGCGAAGACAAAACAGGCACGTGAGCTCAATGACCTGCCTGTGA
The DNA here is from genome assembly GCA_002709565.1 of Legionellales bacterium. Taxonomy (GTDB): domain Bacteria; phylum Pseudomonadota; class Gammaproteobacteria; order UBA1113; family UBA1113. The sequence goes on from PAPY01000026.1 coordinate 39,618, forward strand.
TACCGCTGCCTTATGGGCTAGCCGAGTTGGGGTAAGTTTGTTACTCAACCACCCCAACATGCAATCCTAATGAACTGCTAATGCTCTTGCCCATGGACGTACCCATGTTAGTGGCAAGGCGTTGCAGGAGACCTTCGCTGGTGGTGTAATCAACTTTTTTGTCGTTACCAATCACACTGCGGGCAACGTAATCGGGACTGCCTAAGCCATCAACTAAGCCTAGCGGTAAGGCTTGTTCACCGGTCCAAGCAAGTCCAGAGTAGAGTAATGGGTTGTGCTTTTGTAATCGTTTTCCACGGCCTTGTTCTACGGCGTGGATGAATTGTTTGTGAATCGTATCAAGCATGGTTTGGGCATAGGCTTCGTCTTTGGGCTTCATTGGTGAGAACGGATCCAAAAAGCCTTTCTCCGAGCCAGCCGTCAAGAGGCGGCGTTGCACGCCGAGTTTTTGTAAGGTATCGACAAAACCAAAGCCATTCATCAATACCCCGATCGAGCCGACGAGACTTGCTTGGTCAGCAAAGATTTGATCAGCACCCGCCGCAATATAATAAGCACCGGAGGCGCAGGCATCTGTACACACGGCATAGGTTTTGACTTTAGGGTGTTTTTTGCGAAGGTAACGTAGGTGATCATAAACTTGGCCAGCTTGTACAGGACTGCCGCCGGGACTATTAATAATGAGCATCAGTGCCGTGGTATTCTTGTCATCAAAAGCATCATCGAGGCTCTCATTGATGTCCTCGGCATTAGCACGGGTGTTAGCCATAATGGGGCCTGTGATACGTACGACAGACGTATGGGGTACACTGCGGTTGTAGTAATCTTTGGAGTGTTCAGGTTGGAGCAGCAATATCACCAAAAGTATGATCGCGGCATAAAAGAAACGAAAGAAAATTCGCCAGCGGCGGGCCCGGCGTTGTTCAGTGATGGATTCCTGGAGAACTTTCTCGAGGATAGCGTGTTGGGATTGGGCATTATCATTGGCAGAATCGGCTTTGCTCATTTTTTAATCGTCTCGGTTGTTAAGGCACAGTGAAGTATTAAACCTTTTTTTTGCGAAAAAATCGAGCTTTGATACAATGTTCGGGTGATTTTAGGTATCACGAGGCTAGTCGATGAAATGACAGCGACTGCCAATCCCCAGCGCAAGAAGTTAAGCGGGAGTCGCTAATGAAGTTAAAATTTCTTTCTTTCAATGAATTATACCGTGAGCACAAACGGGCGTTTTGGTTCCAATCTATCGTCGCGATTTTGATTACGTTAGGTGTTGTATTTACCCTAGGCGGTGTTACCTCCTCAACTATTCTGAGTGCAATCGGGGCAAGCTCTTTGGCGGCCAGTACTTTTATTGCCTTTGGTTTACCGGATTCACCGGTCGCAAAAGCCCAGCGCATGATAGGCAGCTATGTGATTGGTATCCTTGTCGGCGTGTTCTTCTACTGGATCAGTAATGATACTTACGCTTGGACCCATTGGATGACCGTAATAACCCACAAAGAGATCTGTTCGGGTCTTGCTGTTGGTTTGACCATGTTAATTATGTTTTTGTTAGATCTAGAGCATCCGCCTGCTGCAGGGCTGTCATTGGGTATTGTGATTGATGAATGGAATTGGTGGGTACTCATTGTCGTGCTGTTATCCATTGTTATTATTGCACTACTGCGGGTGTTGATGCGACCGTGGTTGCATATGTTGATGGGTAATTAATCGTGCTACTAGACATGCTATTCGGGGCACTGTGCATTACCGGTCCCTTAGTCTATTACATCAAATTTGCGGGTTATAGTTTCACTCGACCAGAAATTATTGGGCTTTTTTGTTTGTGTATGTTGCTTGGTGGGTTTGCGGGATATCTGCTGTCGCGTTTGCAATGGACTGGCCGAGTGATCTTAATAGCGGTATTGGCCAGTATGGGTTTGAGCTTTTTGCCGGGTATGCAAACAGACTGGGTATATATGCTGGGGGTGGTGAGTATCATCGCCATCAGTATGTTTGCAACAGAACAGGCAGTGAAGATCTTTACAACAATGGCCTTGGTATTTGTCGCATCGACAGTTGTCTTTCCGGTTGGTGAGCAGCTGCTTGGCGCGGAGCAAATCATAAATGCACAAGCAAAACGCGATCAACAATTGCCCCCGGTGATCCACATTGTATTAGATGAGCATATTGGTATTAATGGGCTACCCAAAACCGTAGCAAATACGGCAGAATTTCAACAACAATTAACAGATTTTTATACGCGCCATGGTTTTACGCTCTACAGCAATGGCTTTAGTCATTATGCTAGGACTTACAATTCGCTGCCGAATGCGTTTAACTTTACGGTGAGTGAGCATGACAACCAGTATTTTCCTGGGCAGCGCCAAGAGCGAGAATTAAAGGACAATCATTATCTTGCGGCATTTTCTAAACAGGGTTATGCCATCAATGTCTATCAATCCGATTATTTGGGGTATTGCAAAGCCAAAGGTGTCAACTACCGTTCTTGTTATACCTACCCTGTCCATAACCTTAAATACCTGCAAGACTTGCCGATTAATACCCAAGAAAAATTTCGCTTCCTGTTGAAGAGTTACACCTTGTCGTCGGTTTTGTACCAAAAATTCTTAACGGGATATCAAAAAAACCTACGTCCCTTATTGCACAAAGTGGGTATCACTTTGCCAAATGATCCTTGGTATCAAGCGCAAATCAGTACTATTGGTACTTTGGACGCATTACAAAAAATGCAAGCAGATATTATCGCTGCGCCCGAGGGTAATGTATTCTTCGCCCATTTGCTGATCCCTCATTCGGCGTATATCTTCGATGAAAATTGTCAGGTTATTCCCAAAACGGCAGACTGGTGGGTCAATTATAGTGATGATGCTGTCGCAGTCAGTGAAGCGGGTTACCAGCAACGCTATCAACGTTATGAAGCGCAGATAGGTTGCGTCTACAAACAACTGGATCAATTCATTGCGCAACTGCAACAGCACGGCATTTATGACAAGGCGGCGATAATGATCCATGGTGATCATGGTTCTCGCATTGTTCATATGCCACCTTATCCAGATAATCGAGAATTACTGCAGCAACAAGACTTCCGTGATGCCTATAGCACTGTGATTGCCATCAAATTCCCAGGGCAAGCAGGGGGAGTAGAGCCTGAACCGGTAGTGGTCAACCGGGTAGTGGCTGCGTTTAGCCAACAGTTAACAGGACAGCCAAAACAGCTACCAGGCAATGATCAATTTGTGTATTTAACCACTCAGCAAATGAAGTCTGGTGTGGATTTGACGCCCTATCCAGTGAAGGATTTTGGCCATTAGTGCATGAATGCTAGTGGCTTGGTCTATCGTCTGTCAGACTTTAACGACACAATGCATAGGTAATTGCTGCAAAATAACCTATTATGCCCATTTGTATTGCGCATCTACGTTACTTAAGGTATGAAAGAGAGAAGCTTGTAGGTTGTTGGGTCAGCAGAGGGAAACTAGGTTATGATACAGATACGACGCATATTTATGGTTCTGGCTACTACGGCAGTTGGCCTCCTGGCAGCATCTTCAATTCTGGCGGCAGAAAGTTATCAAGTATCACAACCCGAGCCCTACATTATTGATACGGATATGGATTTTGATGATTGGTTCTCAATCCTGTATTTAGTCAATAACCCTAATGTTGATGTTAAAGCCATTACGGTAACGGGGACTGGTGTGGCAAGCTGTGAGACAGGTGTTGATAATGCACTGCGGTTATTGGCTCTGGCAGGCAAGTCCGGTATTCCTGTTGCGTGCGGCAAAAAGAAACCCCTTCATGGTGACTTGTTAGTTGAAAAAGACTACCGAGATACCGTGGATAATTTTCTCGGTCTTGAGATGCCTAACGCTAAGGATACAGGCAGTGATGAATACGCCGTAGAATTAATGCGTCGCACCTTGAGTGAGTCAAATAAGCCTGTGAATATTATTGCCTTGGGCCCACTATCCAATATTGAGAGTTTGCTCTATGGTTATGATTATCTCAAACCAAAGGTCAAACGCTTATATATCATGGGTGGTGCAGTGGATGTGCCTGGCAATGTGAAAGACCATGATAACAAAACCGCTGAGTGGAATGTATATGCTGATCCCCACGCGGCAATAGTGGTTTTACACGCGGGCGTGCCTATTACTTTAGTGCCTTTGGATGCTACTAACCAAGTGCCTATCTCGAAGCGGGTTTACAACGATATGGCAAAACAACAACAAAGTTCCAGCGCTAAATTTATTGTTAAGGCCATGGCAAAAGAAATGCAAATGGACAAACAATATTTTTGGGATCCACTCGTGGCTGTGATAGCAACCAATCCTGAGATCGCAACGGTCCAACCCATGCGTCTCAAAATTATCGTCAAAAAAGGCCCTGACTATGCCCGTACGGTAAAATCCGCTAAAGGATCGCCCGTCGATGTGGTTACTAAGGTCGACGAAAAAGCCTTCGACAAAGCCTTCATCGATACAGTCAATCAGGGATAATATGGCCGGGGGGCGTAGGGTGACGCTCCCCACAATCCATCCGGCTTTTCACACCAGAGCTATTTTTACCCTTTTCTGCGCAAAAAGAGACTGGTGCGGAATGTCGGATCCATGTTATCCTTCGCCTATCATGCATTAACCCATATGATTCCTGATGAAACGATTGTCTGGCAAACATATCCTGCTCGGTATCACCGGTGGCATCGCTGCCTATAAAGCCGCTGATTTAGCCCGACGCCTGCGCGAGCACGGCGCTGAAGTGCGAGTCGTGATGACGAATGGGGCAAAAGAATTCATTACCCCATTAACCCTACAGGCAGTTTCTGGCAATCCCATCCACGACGACTTGTTAGACACGGCAGCAGAAGCTGCTATGGGACATATTGAATTAGCCCGCTGGGCTGATGCCGCTGTTATCGCTCCGGCCAGTGCCGACAGCATTGCTCGGCTAGCCCAGGGGCGAGCCGATGATCTATTAACGACGTTATGTTTGGCAACACCGGCGACTATTCTAGTCGCACCAGCCATGAATCAACAAATGTGGCGTGATGCTGCAACGCAACAAAATATCGCTAACCTACAACAACAGGGCAAAATTATTTTAGGCCCAGCTGAAGGCGAACAGGCTTGTGGTGATGTGGGTCCAGGACGCATGTTAGAACCCAACGATATTGCTATTGCTGTCGCTGAGCAATTTCAACATCAAGCATTAACCGGCAAACGGGTACTGATAACAGCGGGCCCCACTCAAGAAGCGATTGATCCAGTACGTTATCTTAGTAATCACAGCTCAGGCAAAATGGGATTTGCACTGGCCACTGCAGCGGTAGAAGCCGGCGCATTAGTAACACTGATCGCAGGACCGGTTGCAGAACAAACCCCAGAGCGAGTAACCCGCATTGATGTGGTATCCGCACAACAGATGCTAGATAACGTTATCGACAATATTAGCGGGCAAGATATTTTTATCAGTGTTGCGGCAGTTGCAGATTATCGGGTTGCCGAAGTTGCTACACACAAAATCAAAAAATCTGCCGACGAGATGACACTGAGCTTTGTCAAGAACCCGGATATTTTGACCGAAGTGTGTCAACGAGGCGACAAACCATTTGTCGTTGGTTTTGCTGCAGAGACGGACAACCTTATCGAACACGCCAAAGACAAATTAATCCGCAAAGGTTGTGACATGATTGTAGCAAATGATGTTGCAAAGCAGGCGCAGGGTTTTGGCAGTGATGATAATGCCGTTACCGTTGTTACAACAGATGCAATCCAAGACATTCCCTTAGCGAACAAACAACAAATTGCACGAACATTAATTGAAACTATCGCGAAGGCGATTAAGGAATCTTAATGCAAAAAATTCAACTCAAGATATTAGACTCACGTTTAGGTAATGAATTTCCTTTGCCGGAATATGCCACCAGTGGCTCAGCAGGATTAGACTTACGCGCCTGCTTAGATGAGCCGTTACAACTCGCACCGGGTGAAACACAATTATTGCCAACGGGCATGAGTATCTATATTGCTGACTCAAGCCTTGCCGCGACTATTTTACCGCGCTCGGGGCTGGGTCATAAACACGGCATCGTGTTAGGAAATTTGGTTGGCTTAATTGATTCAGATTACCAAGGACCGTTGATGGTCTCTTGTTGGAATCGCGGCAATGATCATTTTACCGTAAATCCCGGTGAGCGGATTGCACAACTCGTATTTGTGCCAGTGGTGCAAGTTGAATTTGAACAAGTGGATGAGTTTGCTGCAACGGATAGAGGCGAAGGTGGCTTTGGCTCATCAGGCCGTCACTAGGAACGTAGCAGTGACAGCCATCCAAGAATATCAGCTAACGACAGCGATCCCCAGAAGTAGCTTTCGGGCTTATGATATTCGTGGTATCGCTGATACCGAATTGACGCCAGACAGTGTCTATACAATTGCCCGCGCCATTGCGACTTTTTTCCGGCAAAATACCGTTACTGAGGTTGTTATCGCCCGGGATGATAGGCTCTCGAGTCCCGTGTTATATCCTGCATTGAAAGCAGGATTACTCGATACCGGATTGGATGTCATTGAGTTGGGGCGTGTGCCAACACCAATGTTGTATTTTGCTACCCATGTTAGCGCTACAAGCTCGGGCATTATGTTAACCGCCAGTCATAATGCGGCACAATACAATGGCCTTAAGATTGTTTTTCGTCAACACCCGTTGACGCCCGAACAAATCCAACAAATCTATGATTTAGCGGTGGCTAATGATTTTGTTGCAGGTCAGGGGAATGCCTCTGAGCTTGCTATTACTGAGCGCTACCTTGAACACGTCGCTCGCAATGTAAACGTGAACAAACCTCTCAAAGTGGTGGTGGACTGTGGTAACGCTATTACCAGTGAGATTGCGCCTCAGCTATTGCAACGGTTGGGCTGTGAAGTTGTACCCTTACACTGTGTGTCTGATGGCCGGTTTCCGAATCATCATCCTGATCCAACGATTGTTGAGAATTTGCAAGACTTGATCGGCGCGGTGCATGAACATCAGACAGATATTGGCTTGGCGTTAGATGGTGATGGGGATAGGCTAGGCGTCGTGACTGAAACGGGTGAAATCATTTGGCCAGACAGGCAGTTGATGTTGTTTGCTCGTGATATTTTACCAAAACATCTCGGCGCAACGGTTATTTATGATGTAAAGTGCTCTCGCCATCTGGCAACGGTTATCGAGGAGCAGCAGGGTAAACCCTTAATGTGGAAAACCGGTCACTCATTGATTGAGAACAAAATGGTCGAGACCGATGCAGTGCTTGCCGGTGAAATGAGTGGGCATTTATTCTTTCGTGATAGATGGTTTGGTTGCGATGATGGCTTGTATACTGCAGCGCGATTATTAGAAGTGTTGTCTCGATTTGCGGGTGGGGCAAGTGAGTTATTTGCACAGCTGCCTAATAGTTTTAATACCCCAGAGTTGAAACTAGAGGTTTGTGACGAGGATAAGTTTCGTTTGATGGATGATATCACCCAGCAAGCGGAATTTGTTGATGCAACAGTCACAACCATTGATGGCTTGCGGGTAGAGTACCCTGACGGTTGGGGGTTAATTCGCCCATCAAATACCACGCCGTGTTTAGTTTTGCGTTTTGAAGCAGACGATGAGACGGCACTCAAGCACATTCAGGCAGCTTTTCGTGAACAATTACTCAAGGTTGATGACAGTTTGTCATTACCATTTTAGTGGAGCAGGCAAATGCGCGCAATAATTATTGCCAATGGTGACTGTGACAATCCAAAACAACTCGCCGCCCTATTTCGTGCCGATGATTTTGTTATTGCCGTGGATGGTGGTGCGCGCCACTGTGAAACATTATCAGCCTACCCGGATTTGTTAATTGGGGATTTTGATTCGCTGGACAAACCTATTCTTAAGCACTTCGTCGCTGATGATGTCAAAATGCTTTGTTATCCCCGTCACAAAGATCAAATTGACTTAGAATTAGCTGTTGATCACGCTATTGCTGAAGGGGCAACAGAGATTGCTATCATCACCGCCATGGGTGGCCGCTGGGATATGACCTTAGCGAATCTATTCCTGCTTACCCAAGAAAAATACGCCATGTTTGAACTGTATCTCACAGATACGGTCCAGCGCGGTCAAGTTATCCGTGCTGGATCAGCTGTCACCTTAACGGTCAAGGCGGGTGGGCGTTTTTCATTAATTCCTTTATTGGGTGATGCAACGGGGATCAGTGCGAATGATCTTGAATACCCATTAGCAAATCATACACTGTCATTAGGCTCTACCAAAGGGCTCAGTAATCGGACGTTGGCTGATGCAATTACCATTGAATTACAACAAGGCCTGGTCTATGCCTGTTACGAAATAGGGGACTAATAGGTCACAAATTGATTTTATCAAGACACCGGGGCAACTGTAACTATGGTGGTCAAAAGCAATCAGGCATTGGTCGTCTAGGTTGCCTGCAATCAGTGTTGGATTGCACCCAACTGAAGAATATTAATGTTGCATTTCTGCAATCGGTTGTGTATTAGCGGTAGATAACTTATTGAATTCAATAACAAAATTTCCCCATCACAATGAGAAATTGTCTTTACTCTTACCTTAAGACTCTCTTAAGCCTTGGGCGATAGAATTCCGGTCAAATCATGGGCTAGACCCAACAATAATAACTAATAGAGAGTTCACTATGCCACAGCGTAAACGTAAACGTTCAGACAACCATCCAGGTCATAACAAGCGCAGGAAACTAAAGAAAAAATCTGATGCGGGATTTATTACAGAAGCTGGTGTGCTCTCCGAAGTAATTGCTGATCAAGAGAATTTCGACAAAAATGTCGGGCTATCCGAGCTGACACAGCTTGCAAAAGATGCCTCTGAAAAAGGTATGTCGCTCACAGCAGATGCTTTTTTAACTTCGGCTTTGGCGTTAAGTCCCAACAATAAACAACTGTTGCTTGCCCGCGGGCAAGTACGCTATTCCAGAGATGAGTACCGTGCCTCTATTCGTGATTTCACTGCCGCCATTCGTGCTGGTCATTCTGACCCACTACTGTATCTCTATCGCGCACAATCTTATTTTTTTATTAGAAATTACGACTATGCGTCTGCTGATTTGCGAGAGGCATCTCGACATGGGGTTATCCATCCTATGTTATCGATGTTACATGGACGGCTAGCGATAGAGTGGAAACAATTCCCGCAAGCTATTGAGTATTTTAATCAGGTAATTAATTCCACTGAGAACAATGCAGAAGTAGTACTAGAAGCACACTATTTTCGCGGTATTGCATCGGCAGAATTGGGTGAGTTTGAAGATGCTATTGAGGATTTCAAGATTGCGATTGAGTATAATTATAGGTTGGGTGAAGCTTATCTACAGTGTGGCATGATTTACTACCAACAACAGATGTTTAATCGAGCTGAAATGCATTTATCTCGTGCGATTCAAAGGAATTCCCAGGGAAAAGTAGCGTATTATTATCGTGCCTTAGCGAAGCTGGAAGGAGCGAAAGATCATTTAGCAATCAGAGATTATAGCGATTTCAATAGAGCAATTGAGCTAGATTCCAATTACACAGAAGCTTATATTGGTCGTGCAAGGGCTAAACATCGGAATGGTCAATACCGTGAAGCGATTGAAGACTATAACAAAGCAATTGAATTAGATAGTAATAATCTTGATTTGTATCGACAACGGGGAATTTGCTATTACAGTCTAGAAGACTACTCTGCAGCGATACCGGATCTTTCACGATTAATTTATAGTAATGCTGATGATCGGGCTCTTCTACTGGATTTTCGTGGAAAAGCATACAAAGCTTTAGGCATGTATGATAACGCTAAAGACGATTTCACTGCTGCAATTGAATTACAAGGCGACGACTACAGTTGTTATGCCGAAAGGGCAGATGTCTATCTAGAATTGGGGGAATATAAACTAGCTATTAGGGATTATAATGAGACCTTGTCTGGGAATGATTCAATTGATCATAAAAGTTATGCGGGGCGTGGAGAGGCATATTTTAAATTACGTCATTATGATTCGGCTTTAGTGGATTGTCTTAAGGCCCATGAGCTAGAACCAGAAAATAGTGCTTATATCAAACGAATCTGTGATATTTATCGGATCAAGTCTGATGTGGAAAATGCTTGTAAATTTGGTTTGTTGTATTATCAAGCAGCCAAAGGCGAGCAAGTATTGCCATTAAAAGAAATCACGAGAGCTGTATGGATCAGTGACCAGGCGGCGCCGATGTCAGTATCCGCAACGGTGAACGAAGAGCGTATAGCAGAGATTGAAGCGGACAATGGAAAAAATGGCCCCCCGTTGCAGCAACTCTTTGGTCTTCGAGTAAGATAACAACGAGTATAGCTCAAGTAAAGTGACCCCCATCGTCCAGACCAGTTTTGTCCTAACTTGGTCCTAGGACTTGAACTAAACTCTTATTCAATGAATAGTTTGATACTGATAACTCAGAAAAAACCACCCTTAGCAGCGCGAGGTATATGGGGTATATCAATCACTGCTAAGGATGAAGGCTGGAGCCAAGTGCTAGGCAATCAAACGCACTAAGCCAATAAACTTACCTTGAACTTTGACCCGTTCCGCGGGATATGTCATCGGTAAGAAATCTTTATTCGCAGGAATTAAATCAATGGTCTGATCTTTGTTACGCTTGAAGCGTTTCAGGGTCGCATATTCGTTATCCACCAAAGCCACGATAATCTCGCCATTGCGCGCAGTCTCGGCATGTTCGCACACCACAATATCACCATCATGAATGCCTTCTTCAACCATGGATTCGCCGCATACTTTTAGTGCGTAACGATTAGGGCCGACAAGATTGCCGATGTTGACTTCTTGCTGGTCGGGGATAGCCTCGATGGGCTGGCCGGCTGCAATCTGTCCCAGTAGCGGGAGCTTGCATTGATTGGCAGCCAACCAGTTCGGATCCACATCGGTGGGATAAACGTTGGTTAATTGTAATCCGCGGTTGGTGTGGGGGACAGCTTCGATCAAGCCTTCATCCACCAGGGCTTTAACATAACGGTGGGCAACACCCTTGGACTTGATATTGATACCGGCAGCGATCTCTTCCATCGAAGGCGCATGGCCGTGTTTGAGGATATATTCGCGGATAAATTCAAAAGTCTGTTGTTCTTTGACGGTGAGCATCGTTGTTCTCCTTATGTTCTCGTCAACTATAGAGAACATTATGAGAATTTGCAACCCCTAATATCCGACATTCCGCACCAGTCTCTTTTTGCGCATAAAAGGGTAAAAACTTAACTCAAAATGCTCAGGTATTGCGTATACATTCCGCTTTTTCGTTAATTTTTTACCCTTTTCTGCATCAAAAATAGCTCTGGTGCGAAAAGCCGGCTAATGAAAAAAATAGTTTTAGCGCCAGCGGTTCCCGTTTCTAGCGGGAATTACTGGCTCTGCTAGAGTTATAGGTAGAACGATTAAATGTAATGAAGGAAGGCAATCACATGGATATTTTCATTAATGCCCTGAGAGTCACGGTTTTGGGCGCGTGTTCACTGGTAATATTGGGCGGTTGTACCCCAGAAATTAACCGTTCTGATCCCTATTTAACCGTCCGTCCACCCCAGCCAGTGCAAGATAACCCGGGTGTTATCTATCAAACCAGTCCCCCCCATTTTCAGGGCTATACGGCCAGTACGCCGCCACCATCCAATGTGACCCATCCGCCTTCCCCTAGTGGAGGCCCTAATTATGCTCATTAAACCTTTCGCGATTGTGATTTCCAAAGGGGAAGAATCGTGATTTTCCCCCGTAAGCGCAGTTTTTGCATACTGATTAGTGCATTGTTGCTGGGTAGTCTTCTCGTTGGCTGCTCTGCAACCACAAAAGATTATCGCACGACGGGCTCTTCGGTGGCTGTTACCACTGGCACATCAGGTTATGGCACGTACATTGGTACCAGTAGTTATTATTATTCGCCTTACTATCGGCCCTATTATCGCTATCGTTATGGATCCTATTATTACCAAAGTTACCGGCCTTATTACCGCCCAGGCATTTACAAATACCGCGGCTATCGGCCTTATTACAGCCCCGGAAACTATCGACCCTATTACCGTCCAGGGACTTATGAGTTGAAATATCAACCCGGCTATCACCGCACATACCGGGATACGCGGCCGTGGTACAACCCTGGTTATCAAGGCCCCAATTACCGGCGGCATCGGTAGTGGCTGAAAAAAAATCTATACCAATCCATCATTTCCTCTCACGATGGGGAATTCTCAAAGGGGAGAAGCGTGGTTCTCCCCTTTGAGCGCAAGCGCGAATTCATTTCGCGCGTAGCGTAATACTTGGTCCGGCGGCATCGGTAATATCACAAGGCAGAGTGTTATATCTATCTGATAATTCCTTCATATGACTAGACAAATCAGACAAATTGTTTACACTTATAGGTAAATGTAAACAATTTGTCTGATATGAAGTCTGAGAATCACATCATAAAAATCTTTCGCGACAATGGTGGCCAGCTCCGTATGAGCGACGCTATTCGCCTCGGTATTAGTCGTTACCGACTCTATTCCCTTGTGCAAAAAAATATCATTGAGAAACTTAGCCGAGGTATCTATCGCCTTGTTGAACTGCCTCCCCTTAGTCAACACGATATGGTAACTGTCAGTTTGCGGTTTCCTAGCGCTGTTGTCTGTTTGACCTCAGCACTCTCATTTCATGAACTGACAACCCAAATTCCAAGACAAATTTCAATAGCGATTCCTCGGGGGACGAGGCCACCTGTTTTGGATTTTCCGCCCATCGAGGTGCATAGTTACTCAGCAGGAGCATATCAGTCAGGTATTGAAGAACATATGCTTGATAACGTGGCAGTCAAAGTGTATTCAGCGGAAAAAACCTTGGTTGATTGTATTAAGTTTCGCAATAAGTTGGGTATGGATATTGTGCTTGAAGCAATAAAGATTTATGGTCAGCATAAGAAAGTTAACTACGATAAGCTGATCGAGTATGCAGAGGTTTGTCGAGTCAAGAAAATTATACAGCCTTACTTAGAAACACTACGATGAAGAAAAATATCAGCGCATCAGTCCGCCAGCGATTATTGAATTATGCAAAAACTAATCATAAGCCTTTTGCCGAAGTATTGCAGATGTATGGTATGGAGCGTTTTTTGTATCGGTTAGCCGAATCAGTTCATGCCAAGTCATATATTCTAAAGGGAGCAATGATGCTTCGAGCGTGGGACCTACCCGACTCAAGACCAACGATGGATATCGACATGTTGGGTGTTACCAATAATGAGATTGAGAATATTATTTCTCAGATCAAGGTGATGTTGTTGACAAATGTTGTAGATGATGGAATTAGGTTTGATTTAAATAGCATTGTGGCAGAGAGGATAAAAGAAGATGCTGACTATGAAGGTGTCAGAGTAAAATTCAAGGGAGAAATTACCAATGCCAGAGTTCATATGCAGCTAGATATTGGTTTTGGTGATATTGTGTATCCACAACCAGAGTTTGCTGTATTACCAACCATATTAGATTTTCCTCATCCTAAATTACTGATGTATAGCCGAGAAACAACGATCGCAGAGAAATTAGAAGCAATGGTAAAACTTGGTTCGATCAATAGTCGCATGAAAGATTTTTATGATATTTGGTTTTTGTCGAGGCAGGTTGACTTTTCAAATGATGAGCTAGCTGAAGCAATACGACTTACTTTTAAAATGCGTGATACTGAATTACCACTAGATATGGCGTTTATATCAAAAGATTTTGTCGAGCTGAAGCAGCCACAGTGGAGTATATTCCATCACCGATTAGGCCAAGCATTTGTTCCAGCAAAATTTGAAACTATTACCGAAGAAATTAAACGTTTTCTCCTGGAGCCAGTGATTCTGGCAGGTAAAGAGAGTAGCGGGTGATAAGTGCTTTGTTTGCTTCAAGATGGCTTAGAAACTCAAAGAAGCCAGATCTAGATGTGGTTATCCGGAAATTCCGGACAACTACATGCTGGAGCGTCATAGTGGATTCTCTGTCAAAAAAGACTTTATTCGTCTTTGATGGGGGTGTCAGATATCGAGATTTAAGCGTCTGAAAAGCAAGGTAGGGCCTGACCAATATTGGGATTGCCTCAGTACTCTTAGCCCCAATCCCCCAATTCCAGGGCTTTTTTAAGATGGCCCGTAAGACATCTGCCCAAGGTGGCTTGGGTTATCTGGCGGGGCGGGTGAACGATGGCTGCCCTGGCTGTAAGTAATATCACCAGTGCGAAGTAAGGAATCATTACAGAACGAAGGGATGTTGTCGTCTATGCCGGTCTTGGCCATAGTGGTTTAATAGAAACCGTAAAGTTCATTCACATGACTTTACGTTAGTCATTCCTTCATTTTTGTGACTAATCCTGTAGTGTTCTTACCGCCAACAATTTGTTGGCGGTTTTTTTTTGTGTCGACTAAACTCCCGATTGTACCCCATATTCCTCCCGATAGGCAGCAATACTGGCGAGAATATCTTGATGGCCCTCACTATCACTGAGATACGTAATAATATCGTCCAAGCTAATGATGCTGACCACTGGGACATTATATTCTTGACGGATAGCGTCAATGGCAGAAATGCCACCGGGGCCTTTTTCTTGCCGGTCCAGGGTGACCACTACACCAGCCAATTGTGCATTACCTTGAATAATAGCCATAGACTCCCGTATGGCGGTGCCAGCCGTGATAACGTCATCGATGATTAAGACTTTGCCCGCCAGGGGGGTGCCGATGATATTGCCGCCTTCACCGTGGTCTTTGGCTTCTTTGCGGTTAAAGCAATAGCCCACTTCCCGATCGTGGGATAGGCCAAGGGCGATGGCTGTACTGGCCACTAGGGGGATCCCTTTGTAGGCGGGACCATAGAGCATATCGTAGTCTAATTGGGCGGCGTTAATGGCAGAGGCGTAAAATTCGCCCAACAATGCCAATGCTGTGCCGGTATTGAATAATCCTGCATTAAAAAAATACGGACTCTGCCGACCAGACTTTAAGGTGAATTCACCAAACAATAAAACCTGCTGTTGCAGACAAAATGTTATAAAATCCCGCTGGTAATTTTTCATGATTGTGCCTTATCAATGTAAATGGGAGTCCATTGTATGCGAATTATTAGTGTAAATCTAAACGGCATCCGTGCGGCTGCCCGCAAAGGTTTTTTTGACTGGCTTAAAACAACCCAGGCCGATGTGGTGTGTATTCAAGAAACCAAAGCCCAAGAGCATCAACTTGCTGATCCCATGTATTGTCCTGCTGGGTATCATTGTTATTACTTTGACGCTGAGAAAAAAGGCTACAGCGGTGTTGCCCTGTATGCGAAACAAGAACCCAAATCCGTCACCACCGGTCTTGGTTGGGAGATTGCTGATAGCGAAGGCCGTTACATTGAAGCGGACTTTGGCAAACTGTGTGTGGCGTCGTTGTATTTACCATCGGGTTCCAGCAGTGATGAACGTCAAGCGCGCAAATATGAATTCATGGATTATTATTACGATTATTTAGCAGAAATCCGCCGCAAAAAATCCAAACACTATATTATTTGTGGTGATTGGAATATTGCCCACAAAGAAATTGATCTCAAAAACTGGCGTGCAAACCAGAAAAACTCAGGCTTCTTACCAGATGAGCGCGAATGGCTCGATAAAGTGTTTGATTTAGGCTTTGTCGATGCTTTTCGCGAAGTTAATCAAGCACCTGACCAATACACCTGGTGGTCGAACCGCGGGCAAGCTTGGGCAAAGAACGTTGGTTGGCGGATTGACTATCAAATTGTTTCACCGCAATTAAAACCAAAAATTCAAACAGTTAGCATTTACAAGGACGAACGTTTCTCTGATCATGCGCCTCTGCTTATAGAATATGAGGGCGATCTCTCATAGATCTTTGTTACTGACCCCGTATAATGGCCCTGTTTTCGGGTGAGGAGGATCCTCACCTAACTGAGAGGAAAATTTGTCGTCACCGAGTGACTGTATGGATAGGTCTGCTTGTATTGCATGGACTAGGGATATGTTTATGCATGCGTAAGTCGGTCGACAAATCTCCCTGCATGGAGTAGGGGAGACACGCTACCTGTATAACTGGTGCGGCGGGCAAACCCGCTTTCGCTAAAGCTACAGCGTGGCAAGCAGGAGATTAACTATGCAAGGAATAACGCAGATCAGAGCAGTTGCCTCTGATATTAAGGAATTGACGACAGTTCTTATCTATGGTGAAAAACGTCTCGAAAAATTCTCCAAAGAATTAAAAAAACTCGAGAAACAACTTTCCCAAGCCAACACTCATGACAAAATCAACGCGCTCAAACGTTTATGTTTGTTTGCCGATGCGTCTTTGTCAACAACCTGGGATGCGTTGGTGGAATGGAAAGATAAGTCAGAACAAAGCCTACAGGAACTCCATGCATTCGCTAAAGATGCATTGCAAGTAGAGGCGTCTAGTGGTTATGACTTAATGACATTGACCTTAGAAATCACGAGTTTATTGCAAATGATTTCAACCCAGCAAAAAGCCATGTGTAGCCAACGAGCTCGTTTGCAACAATTGTTGCAAGGGATCAAAAAACGGGAACGTGTATTACAAAAGCATATTACTCGCGCGCGTGCACCGTTGATTATTGGTGAGAATTTGGCATTAGAGCAACTATAAAAAGCGCTTAAGATCAGCCAATAAACTGCTCGCCCCAATGCGACAGGTGGCGGGGGTGAGCTTGTCTTTGCCTAAAATGTTTTGGGTTAACGCCAGGTAATGATTCGCATCAGCTAAAGTCCGAATACCCCCAGAGAACTTAATTCCACAAGCATTGCCGTTATCGTTAATCGCCATTAACATGCTTGCTGCAGCAGCTAGGGTTGCCCCTGTGGGTGTTTTGCCGGTGGAAGTTTTGATGAAATCAGCACCTGCCGCTATAGCATCACAACTTGCACGATAAATTAATTCCGGCTCACGCAATTCACCAGTTTCAAGAATCAACTTAAGACTGTGCTTACCACAGGCTTGACGCACCTGTGTCATGAAGTCCCGGGCATCACTACCCTGTAAATACTGTTGATACGGAATAACACAATCAATTTCATCGGCTCCCAGTTCGATGGCACTAGCAATCTCATCAATGACCGTCGTTATAGGATGGTTACCAGCGGGAAAATTCACTACGGTAGCGAATGTAACGGGCGTATTTGCTAAGCTGTCACGACAGAGTGATAAATACTCAGGGTAAACACAAACCGCGGCAACGTACTTATCATCAATGTGAGTCGCAGCGCAGAGTTCAGTAATCATCTGGGGCGTTGCTGCCTCATCCAGATTGGTCAAATCCACCAACGACAAACAGATCGCAGCGCACCTCGCGTCTAGGGGCAGCGGGGTAAGTTTGTCCAGCAACTGTTGATGGGTGTCAGTGTCAAAGGCCATTGGCTTGCGCGTGTTCCATGAAGCCGAGAATGAGCTTAATCATGTCACCAGAGGCTTTGCCGGCATAATGCAGCGTGCCTTCGTGGGAGAGCTTTTCGTCACTCATGCCAGCGGCTAAATTAGTAATAGCCGCAATAACCGCAACCCGCATACCGCAATGACGCGCCACTAGTACTTCCGGCACCGTGGACATGCCGACTAAATCGGCCCCCAGAGTGCGAAAGGCTTTAATTTCGGCGGGTGTTTCAAACATAGGACCTATCGTTGAGATATAGACCCCTTGGGATACTTCAAGACCGAGTTTTTCTGCGGTGATGCCAATGTTTTTACGTAATTGCTCATCATAAGTATCTTCCATGCCGATGAAGCGTGGGCCAAACTCTTCATCGTTGGGGCCAATCAATGGGTTAGTGGGCTGAAAATTAATATGGTCCGATACCATCACTAAACTGCCAGGGCCAATGTGATGATGCAACGAACCCGAAGAATTAGTACTGAGTAAAACCTCACAACCTAAGAGTTTTAAGGTGCGGATAAGTGTTTTCACCGCTTCATTGTTGATGCCTTCGTAATTATGTACACGACCCTGCAAGCAAGCCACAGGCATGCCATTCAAGTGCCCCACGACTAAACAACCCGCATGCCCCGCTACTGTACTGACAGGAAAGCCGGGCAATTCTTCGTAAGAAAAACTAATGGCATCGGTAATTTGATCGGCAACCGCACCTAAACCGGAGCCCAATACAATGCCAACTTTGGGTGTTAAGCCATTAAGCTTTTGGGTGATAACGTCGGCAGCCTTACGAGCATCTTGTGTCATTTTAGTTCTCCAAATTTTCGGGGCCGAAAGAAACCGGCAATAATTCATCAAGGGTTTTTGTTGCTGAGCTGCCACTATGGGTATGCATATGAATCAAGGTCTCACTATTGGCAAATTCACGAATGCGTTGACGACAGGCGCCACAGGGCCAACAGGGAAGCTCGCCAGTACCAATCACGACCACCTCAGCAATGTCATGTTCACCGGCACTGACCATCGCTGCAATGGCGGTGGCTTCTGCACAACATGTAAGACTGTAAGAGGCATTCTCGATATTACAACCCGAGTACACATTGCCTTTTGCTGTGCGAATGCAACAGCCCACAGCGAACTGTGAATAGGGTGCATAAGCGCGGCTCTGGGCTGCTTTAGCGTGCTCAATTAAATCTTCTGGAATGGTCATGGATTATTGTCCCAATAGTGCTTTAAAGATCTCAAAGTAAACTACCGCAAAGGTTGCCCCGGCAGGGATAGTAATAGCCCAGGACATGAAAATATTGCGAATAACCGTCAAGTTCAATGCGCCAATACCACGGGCAAGTCCCACACCTAAGACGCCACCCACCAAGGTTTGGGTAGCAGAAACGGGGATCCCAGTACCGGTGGCGACGACGACAGTAAATGCCGCTGACAAAGTCGCCGCAAACGCACGACTCGGAGTTAAGCTCGTGATCTTGGTGCCGACGGTTTTGATAACATTACGGCCATACATTAATAAGCCTAATACCACCCCGGTACAACCGAGGAAAATCACCCAATAAGGCAAGTCACCAAACATCACTTGGCCGCCGGATTGCACGATGCTAACCACGGCTGCCATGGGACCCACGGCAATGGCGACATCATTGGAACCATGGGCAAATACCATGGCGCAGGCGGTGAATAACATTAAGATAGCAAAGACTTTTTCGACGTAAGAAAAATGCGTATGACGTCCCGCATCCTCGGGGATATTCAAGCGGCGTATTAGTGCCACACCGATTAACATGATAACGAGGCCTGTGCCTAAGGTTGTGGCGATTTTTTCGAACCCAGTTAACGCGATACCTAATGCCGCAAGTCCCCGCAGGATAGAGGCGGTCGAAATCGCCACCCCAATCAAGAACAAATACACCGGCGCGTAGCGTTTGGCATAACCAAAGGGATGGGGGCGCATGAATATCAGCCGTTGCACACTCAGGAATAACAAATAGGCAAAGATCCCCGCAATCATTGGCGAGGTTATCCAGCTGACGGCAATGATCCCCACTTGATGCCAATGTACGGCATTAACGCCAAGCACGATAGTCCCAAAACCCACCATGGCACCGATAATAGTATGGGTAATTGAGACCGGTAAACCTAAAAAACTCGCCAATAACATCCAAGTCGTGCCAGCCAACAACACCGCTAACATGCCGTAGATTAAGATCTCTGGCGTGGCACTCAACATACTGGTATTAATAATGCCTGAGCGCACCGTATCACTGACTTGTACGCCGCCAAGAAACGCACCGGCATATTCAAAAATAACGGCAATGATGAGGGCTTGGCGCAGGGTGATAGCTTTTGAGCCCATAGTGGTACTCATGACATTGGCAAGATCGTTCGCGCCCACACCCCAGGTCATCATTAATCCGAAGAGACATGCGAGAGCGATAAAGAGTGTGCCGTATTCCATCGTGGTTAGCGCGCCAATAATAATTGCAAACGGTCACCGACTTGTTCAGCGTAGTCAGCTAACTCGCCTACCATGTCGATCACTTGGTATAAGAACATCACATCCACCGGCGGCAAGTCTTGCTCCAGGCCAAACAATTGGTGGCGGACTTCAACTTGAATTTCGTCGGCATCATGTTCAATTTTGCTGATGTCATTGATCATGTTCTCCACCAAATCCACTTCATTGCCGCGAAAGCCACTCTCGAGCAATTCGTCTAATTCATTGATGGCTTTGTCGGTTTGTTCCACCGTATCCACACTGCGTTTTAGCAAATCCAAAAACCGCGGGGTGAGGGCTTCAGGGATATGTAAGCGTCGGCCTAATACCGTGCCGGCAATGTCTTTGGCTTTGTTGGCAATGCGGTCTTGCATGGCCAGCATGCCTAATAAGTCACCACGCGAAACCGGCAGGAATAAGCCTTTGGGCAAATGGGCCCGTAGATCTTGTTTGATAGTGTCTGCTTCATTCTCAAGCACAGCGATGGCTTGTTGCTTCTCTTCCGCACGTTGCCAATCTTTGTCAAATACTGCCGCGAAGAAGCCTTGTAGCTCCCGCGCGCTGGAGAGTGCTTTATCCATGTGCTTTTGGATCGGACGAATGGGCGAGCGCCCAAACATTTTGAAGATATGATTTCCCATAATTCCCTGCCATTAGGTCACGAAAGACAGGGGAAGTATATCTGTTAATAAGGCTGTAGCCAAGGTTAGTGGCAGGGACAGGTCTATGCTATGCTCTAGCAATCATTCGTCGAGGAACATCTTCACTATGGCCACCGAAACCGAACTCAAGCTCAGTATTGCCGCGACGGATATCCCGGCCTTCAAAGCTCACCCGGCGATTGTCGAGGCGACCATTAAGGGGCCTGAGGAATTGCCGTTGTTGAATACCTATTTTGATACGCCAGATTTCACGTTACGACAACATGGTTACGGTTTGCGCATTCGTGAGCAACAGGGGCGTTTCATCCAAACCCTCAAAGCCAAGGGAGAAGAAACCTACGCCGGTTTGCATCAACGGCAAGAATGGGAAACCGAGCTTGATGGTTTTGCTATCGATGTTACAGCGATTCCGTTGGATGAAGTACAAAAATTACTCAAAACGCCTGCCTCGCCAATCTTCACTACTGACTTTACCCGGACTCGCTGGTTGCTAGAACCCAATCCTGAGACCGAAATTGAATTGGCACTGGATGTGGGTATGATCAAAGCCGGGGACAAGCGTTGCAAAATCCAAGAAGTCGAACTTGAGCTAGTGTCAGGGGAAAAGCAACAGTTATTCGCATTTGCCGCCAAACTCCAACAAGATATCACCCTTATCTCGGAAGATCGCAGCAAAGCCTCGCGGGGTTATGACCTGTTGAGTGGCTCTCAGCCGAGCGCCATGGATAACTGATCGTCATCTTCCGTCTCCGGCAACACCGTCTTCGCGGGTTGGGCAATGCCTTCACGAAAGTGCTTGCGGCAAGTGGGCACATAACGGTCATTACCGCCGATCTCCACTTGAGCCCCCTCGAGGACTTTATGACCCTCCTCATCAATGCGCATATTCATGGTGGCTTTGGCGCCACAATGGCAAATGGTTTTGATCTCAGACAATACTTCAGCCAAGGCCAATAAATACAGACTGCCCGGGAATGGCTCACCCCTGAAATCCGTACGCAACCCATAACAAAGCACGGGAATTTTGCAGTCAAGGGTCACATCCGCTAACTGTAACACTTGTGCTTTTGTCAAAAACTGCGCTTCATCGATGAGTATACATTTGATATTAGGATTGGTTGCTATCGCACTCTGGGTGTACTCCAGCATATCTAATTGATCATCAAAGGGAATGGCATTGGCTTGCAAACCGATGCGCGAGGTCACGGTGCCCACTGCAAAGCGATTGTCAAAGGAGGGCGTAAACAGTAACGTATCCATGCCCCGTTCTTGATAATTATAAGCCGATTGCAACAGGGTCGTGCTTTTACCTGCATTCATAGCCGAGTAATAAAAATACAGTTTCGCCACCGAAACAACTCCTTACCATTGACTGCGGCGGGCTCGCGCAGTAACGCGCCCCACCAAAAACCCCACCAACAAACTGATCAAGACAATAATCGCACCGGTCAATAGCCAAGTGCGGTTTTGACTTTGCTGCAGGAGGGCATTATTGAATTGTAATTCAGAGACTTGATGTTGCAGGGTGCTCACATCTTTGCTCAATGGTCGTGGTTTCGGTGTATCGACGTGTTTGTTTTCACTCACCCCCTGCAAATGGTCTTTGACCGAGGACATCATGGACTGGGCATGTTGCTTAGCTCTATCACTGACGGGGTTATTGACCAACATGTCTGGTGAAACATGCTTGGGCTTGATACTGGCAATCGTATTGGTGGCATGGACCAGAGAGGTCGGTTCAGGCTTGTCTGTATCTGGTGTTGCTGCCGGTGCTGTTGATATTGCCTGCTCTGGTGCTACCCTATGCCCAGGAGGTGCGGCTTCAGGTTTCGGGGTGATAAATGCCACCCGTCGGTTTGGATCCGGAGACACGTGGGAAATCTTCACCCAACCACGGGTTTGTTTGTCAGTGACTACCATGGCATAGCCGGATTTTAAGTCGGTACCGACTAATTGTAATTTGGCTTTTGGTTTCAACTGACCAATCACCGCGGCACCTTTACCCGGCTTACTGTAGAGCAGGGTACTTTTGGGTGAAATGACATACAGAGTCTCTGCCTGGGCAATACCAGCAAACAAAACAATCAAGAGTAAACAGATAATCCTAATCACGCTATATCCTATCGATGTGGTTCATCGCTAGGATGATAGCGGATCTTCACAAGGAGCACCAGCTGCGGGGTTATTTTTACTGTTGCTTTGTCTTGGCAGCATCAAGGCAAGAAGTTATCTTGGCGCTGAAAGGTTCATTGCAGTTAACTTGACAGGCTTCTTCCCGGGTATCAGGATCTTTTGTACGGATACAATTGACGTGGCAGTCTTTGAGATCGTTAAAATTGAGTACGTAACAACCCTTAAATTTACCTTCATCAACTGTAATAATTTTCCCAGCAAAACTGGGTATCGCAACGGCCAAGAGTAAGCTTGCTAGTAGAATACGCATATTTTTATTCCTCTGGTTTTAAGCCTAAGTATAGTTGGTTATACTGCGCTTTTGCTAGAGAGTAACAGAATGCCGCCAAAAATCATCCCTGAATCTGAATTAATCCTTAACTCCGACGGCAGTGTATACCATTTGAACTTATTACCCGAGG
The DNA here is from genome assembly GCA_002709565.1 of Legionellales bacterium. Taxonomy (GTDB): domain Bacteria; phylum Pseudomonadota; class Gammaproteobacteria; order UBA1113; family UBA1113. Next base: position 62,858 of record PAPY01000026.1, read on the forward strand.
ATATTGGCGATACCGTGATTACGGTGGGGGACCCTGACCGGGTGCCGAAGGTGTCCCAGTATTTTGACGACATTGAACTCAAAAAAGGCAAACGCGAAATCATTACCCACACCGGTCGTTTAGGCAAACACCGTATTACCGTGTTGTCCACTGGTATCGGTACGGACAATATTGATATTTGTTTGACGGAACTGGATGCCTTGGTCAATGTGGATTTAGGCACGCGTACTATCAAGCCCGATTTGCGTAGCCTGAACATCATTCGTCTGGGGACCACCGGGGGATTGCAGCCTGATGCGGCGGTGGATAGTTTTGTCGTGACCCGTTATGCCTTTGGCTTTGATAGTTTGTTGCAGTTCTACCGCTATGATAACGATGGAGCAGAGCAACAATTGGCCCAAGCGGCTCAGAGCCATTTTGCTGATGCCAAATTGACGCCTTATGTCATCGGTGGCAGTGAGGGACTGCATGATTTGTTTGTAGACCAATGCCACAGCGGTATTACCGCGACATGCTGTGGATTCTATGGACCCCAAGGTCGCCGTGTGCGAGCACCGTTGAGCATTGATGATTTAATGGGGGAGCTGCAACGGTTTCAGCATCAAGGCAAGCGTATTGTGAACTTTGAAATGGAGACAGCAGGGATCTATGGGCTTGGCAAAATTTTAAATCATCACTGTTGCTCCTTGAGTGCCGTCATGGTAAATCGGCATGACAAAACCGTGTCCAACACCCCTGAAGAGACGGTCGATAGGTTAATTCGTTATGGTTTGGAAACCCTTTCCAACAAGTTATGACACATTCAGGCCAATTTTCGTCAAATATCCCTTTGTCTGTCTCTACACATCGTGCTACACTTCCTCCGCTCGGACGTTTTGCCGAGTAGGTTTAATAACTTTGTTAACGCTAAGGAATTCTAGGGAGAGCGCTTATGTCAAAGGGGCAGTCACTACAAGACCCTTTCCTCAACACACTACGGAAGGAAAAGGTCCCTGTTGCTATTTATTTAGTGAATGGGATCAAACTTCAGGGTGTTGTTGAGTCATTCGATCAATTTGTTGTTTTGTTAAAAAACTCAGTTAGCCAAATGGTGTACAAACACGCGATTTCGACCATCGTCCCTTCACGGGCGGTGCGCATGGAGTCATTGGCTGAGAGTTCCGAAACAGAAGCTGCTGACGCTTAACTTGAAATGAGGTAATCACTTGTTTGAACGCCCAGAAGGTGGCGAAGTTGCAGTATTAGTACATATTGATTTTCGCCAAATTGGTGTTCAGGAAGAACTCGATGAATTTCAGGATTTAGTCCAGTCAGCGGGGGTGACGCCGGCAGCGGTAATTACCGCTACTCGGCGTGCGCCTGATGCAAAGCTCTTTATTGGTAGTGGTAAGGTCGATGAGATCAGAGCCAGTATTGCCGCGAGCCAAGCCGATGCTGTTATTTTTAATCATTCATTAACACCCGCCCAAGAACGTAACCTCGAGCGCGCCTTGCAATGCCGTGTGTTGGACCGTATTAGTCTCATCTTAGATATTTTTGCCCAACGGGCCCGTACCTTTGAAGGTAAACTGCAAGTCGAATTGGCCCAGTTGCGCCATTTATCCACGCGATTAGTGCGGGGTTGGACTCACTTGGAACGACAAAAAGGCGGGATTGGTCTCAGAGGTCCGGGTGAGAAGCAGTTAGAGGTGGATAGGCGATTATTGCGACACCGTATTAACACCATTAATCGTCGGCTTGAGAAAGTCCGCCAACAACGCCAATTAGGGCGACGTTCCCGGCAACGGGCGACCATTCCGACGGTGTCTTTAGTGGGTTATACCAATGCGGGTAAATCGACTTTGTTCAATCAAATCACGGATGCGGATGTCTTTGCTGAACAACAAATGTTCGCGACCCTGGATCCGACGTTGCGGCGTTTAGTTATCCCAAGCTTTGGTGAAACCGTATTCGCTGACACTGTCGGTTTCATTCGGCATTTGCCCCATGAATTAGTCGATGCTTTTCGTGCCACGTTAGAGGAAACCCAACAAGCGGATTTGTTACTCCATGTTATCGATGCCCATGCCTCGACTCGTCACGAACAAGCGGAGCAAGTAGATGCCGTATTAGCACAAATAGAAGCCAATGAAATACCGCAAATCTTGGTGTTTAACAAAATTGATTTGCTCGAAGGGGCCGAACCCCGAGTCGATAGGGACAGCCATGGTCGGGTGCGCCGGGTATGGGTGTCTTCGCTCACGGGTGCGGGTATCCCTGAGTTATTACAAGCTATTACCCATAGCTTGGCTGAGGACATTATGCATAAAACTTTGCGCATAAGCCCAGAGCAAGGGCGCATGCGCGCGGCGTTCTATCAAGCCGGTGCCGTCATCGCCGAGCGCAGTGACAATGAAGGGAACACTTTTTTGTCAGTTCGGCTGCCGAAGCACACCTACCTTAAGATAATGGGCGGCCCCAACCACGATTAAACTGCGGGTTAACTTGCCGCGACATTCCCCCTTTGGCAACCTCCATCGCGAAAAGTTCAGCGGGATACCGCTGATTAGCTTGTAGATCCTCCTAAACCTTGCGACAATGAAGTCTTTGTGATTTTTATACGTGGGGTAAGGCAATGGCTTGGAATGAGCCGGGTGACAAGAACAGCGGCAACAAAGATCCCTGGAGTGGTGGCAACAAATCCCAAACGCCACCGGATTTGGATGAAGTTTTCCGTAAACTACAAAAGAAACTCACTGGCAAGTTTGGCGGTGGCGGTGATGGCTCTGGTGGTTTTTCTGCCAGTGGCAAACATCCCTTGTTTCCGTTTGCTATTGCGGCGGGGATTATTCTCCTCATTTGGGCGGCTTTTGGTTTCTTCATTGTTGGCCAGCCGGAACAAGCTGCCGTATTGCGGTTTGGCAAATACATCGAGACCGTTGGTCCAGGTGCCCACTGGATCCCACCGTTCATAGAATCCGAGTACAAGGTCAACGAACAAAAGATTTACGTCTATTCCTATAACGATCGCATGTTCACCAAAGATGAGAATATCGTTGCGGTGGCCATCGTGGTTCAATACCGCGTCGACAATGCCAAAGACTTTTTGTTCAATACGTCTGAGCCGATCCAAACCCTCAAAGAAGCCACTGCCAGCGCATTACGCCAAGTGGTGGGCAACTCGACGTTGGACTTTGTGATCACCACAGGTCGTGAAGCAGTACGAACCAAAGTTCAAGAAAAACTAGCAAGCATCTTAAAAGGCTATCAAGTCGGTCTGCAAGTAACGGATGTGAAATTACAATCCGCTACTGCGCCTGAAGAAGTCAAAGATGCCTTTGATGATGTGACCAAGGCGCGGGAGGATAAGCAACGTTATATCAACCAGGCCCGGGCTTATGCCACCAAGGTGACTTTCAATGCCGAAGGGCAAGCCAAACGGTTAATGGCCGATGCGAATGCGTATAAACAACAAGCAGTATTGAAATCTCAGGGCGAAACAGCCCGTTACTTAGCATTGTTACCAGAATACCAAAAAGCACCGGTAGTGACTCGTGAACGTCTATACCTCGGAGCATTGGAAGGGGTGTTTGAACATACAACCAAAGTACTGGTGGATGTGAATGGCAGCAACAATTTATTGTATTTGCCATTGGATAAGATCCTACAAGGTAGCAATGTTGTGTCGGGCACGGTACCCATGATGTCACCGCATTCAGTAACCCCACCATTGGCTGCTGGGCAACGGCAACCGGTGAATACCGAGAATGCTATTACAGCCGCCATTGATAATGGTTATTCGGGGCTTGGTAGCCGTGAACCCTATGGTTCCAGTTCCTATTCCACCACTGGACAGGGAGGATAACCAATGAAAAACTCTAAACTAGGCTTGTCGATTCTCGGTATTGTTATTTTGATTTTGCTGTTTGGCTGTTTGTATACAGTACATGAAGGCACGTCTGCGCTGGTGTTGCGCTTCGGTAAAATTGACGAAGACAAACAGGGCAACCCGGTAGTACAACAACCAGGGTTACACGGTAAATTACCTTTAGTCGATAGGGTGTATCGTTTTGATATGCGTTTACAAACTATTGACGTGCAGTCATCGCGGTTTTTAACAACTCAACAAAAGAACGTTATCGTTGACTACTATGCCCAGTGGCGTATTAGTGATTTGCCGTTATTCTACAAACGTACTGGCGGCGATATGCAGCGAGCTGAGACACTGCTTGAGCAGCAACTCAATGATGGCTTGCGGGCTGAGTTTGGTCGTCGCACACTGAGTGAGGCGGTATCGGATGACAGGGCGGTGATGATGCAAACCATCAGTGACAAAGCCGACCAGAGTGCTAATCGCTTGGGTATTGAAGTTGTGGATGTGCGTATCAAGCGTATCGATTTACCGGATAATGTCAGTGCTGCAGTTTATGCCCGTATGCGTGTGGAGCGGGAACGAGCGGCGACGGAGTACCGTGCTGTGGGTAAAGCCCAGTCTGAAGCAATCCGTGCGAACGCTGATGCCGAAGCAACAGTTAAGGTAGCCACAGCGCAGGCAAGTGCGAGTAAAGTGCGCGGTCAAGGCGATGCTGAGGCTGCCAAGATTTATGCCGATGCCTATGGCAAAGATGCGTCATTCTACGGTTTTTACCGTAGCTTGTTGGCTTATACCAATACGTTTAATCAAAAGAATGACGTGATGTTGTTAACGCCGGATGGACAATTCTTCAAGTACTTTAACAGTGCCAGTGGTAAGTCCAGCAGCGGCCAACGTAAGACACAATAGGAACCTTAGCCGGGGAGACGCCCCGGCTTTTCAACGAGGAAATAACTATGTGGCATTATTTTTTTGCTGCGTTGGCATTGATGCTGGTATTTGAAGGTATCATGCCCTTTTTGTCGCCGGAACGCTGGCGCAGTTTTGTGAATAAATTAGCGTTGCAGTCAGATCGCAGTTTGCGGATCATGGGCTTTGTGACCATGATTATTGGCGTGGGAATTTTGACGGTTTTACATTTGTTTTTTGATATCATTTAGCGTTTAAGTATAGAGATCACTATGGGAAAAAATGTTGTTGTATTAGGTAGCCAGTGGGGCGATGAAGGCAAAGGTAAAATTGTCGATTTACTCACTGAAGGTGTTGCGGCAGTGGTGCGCTTTCAGGGCGGCCATAACGCCGGCCACACGTTGGTTATTGATGGTGAGAAGACCGTTCTGCATTTGATCCCATCGGGTATTTTGCGTGACGGTGTGCAGTGCTTGATTGGCAATGGTGTGGTGGTATCGCCTGCAGCATTACTCAACGAAATCACTACTCTCGAAGACAAATCCGTACCCGTGCGAGAACGTCTGCGCATCAGTGGTGCGTGTCCATTGATTTTGCCTTACCACATCGCCCTCGATAATGCCCGTGAAGAAGCTCTCGGCAAAGATGCCATTGGTACGACGGGACGCGGCATTGGTCCAGCTTATGAAGACAAAGCTGCACGGCGCAGTTTACGTATTGATGATCTGCTTGATGAACAAGCCTTTGCAACCAAACTCCAGCACGTGATGGCGTATCATAATTTTGTTCTTGAACATTATCATAAGGCTGAGCCTTGCAGTTACCAACAAGTGTTGGATGAAACCTTAAGTATGGCAGAGACGTTGAAACCATTGATTGCTGATATTCCTGAATTGTTGCACAAATACCGCGCTGAGGGTAAAGCCTTATTGTTTGAAGGCGCGCAGGGGACGTTGTTGGATATCGATCACGGGACGTATCCGTTTGTGACGTCATCCAATACCACGGCGGGTGGTACGGCGACGGGCAGTGGTTTTGGGCCATTGTATTTGGATTATATCCTCGGGATCACCAAAGCCTACACCACCCGGGTTGGCTCTGGGCCATTCCCCACGGAATTACATGACGAACAAGGCCGTCATTTGGCGGAACGTGGACATGAATTTGGCGCCACTACCGGTAGACCTCGTCGTTGTGGTTGGTTTGATGCGGTCGCATTACGCCGTGCGGCTTATGTGAATAGTTTATCGGGCTTGTGTATCACCAAATTAGACGTGCTTGATGGTCTGGATACCATTCAAGTGTGCACGGGTTATCGCGTTAACGGTAATGAAGTGGCGAGTGAGGAAGTGGACTTTTCGGCGTTCGAAACCGTCGAGCCAGTTTATGAATCTTTACCGGGCTGGCAAGAATCCACACTGGGGGTGAAGCAGTTAAACGATCTACCCGAAAATGCCCAAGCCTACTTGAAGCGTATCGAAGCACTCACTGGCGTGCCTATTGATATTATCTCCACCGGCCCCGATAGGAACCAAACCATTGTGCTGCGGAATCCGTTTGAGTAATAGCTAAAAATCAGGACTTGAACGTCATCAACAGTGTTTTTTGTCAAAAACTCAGTTAATGGCAAAAGTGTAAGTATTCGCTTAACCTGTCATTACTTTTTAAGCTAAAACAACCCAAAATCGGGAGATATTTGCTCAAAAAACACTTAAATTACTCGAAATATAGTGGACAGGTTAAGCGAATATTTACGCAAAAGTCGTCTAACCCATTGATTAACAGGCAATAAATAACAACTTGACCGATCTGGCTTTATTATGTACAATCTGCGGCCATGATATATCAATAATTAACCGAGAGGATTGGCACTATGCTCTTTCGAACCTATTATCATAATTTCAAAAAGTTCCCTCATGAATTGAATGACGCTCCCCGAGCAGTACAAATAAACTATCAATTGAAGGAAGCGTTATTTAAAAAATTAATTGAAATTGCGCCCAGTGTTTTTAATGCGAAGATTGATGAATCAGCATTTGAGCAGCTTCTTGCTAGGGTTTTCAAAAGCGCATGTGAGATAGCGCGGCAGCCACACCAGCCTGGATGGGACATATTCAAAGATAAGCAAAGTATGAGTCAGCTATATGCTCAATTCTTACAAGGCTGTTTAAACCATTTTTCAAGTCACGTTGTCCAAGGTCAAATTAATGCTTATCTAACACCACCAGCGGCGATGACAACTACAAGCACGGGCCCGTTAACAGCAAGCTTGGCTAAATTGTCAGGTGTATTTCAGAGTGCTCCTCCTGGAGTGCCACCATCAACTACCCAAGCGTTTAGTGCTACGCATCCAATACCCGATGCAAGACCGGCACAGCTTTCTGGTACAGCGGTTAATACTAATGTCATTCTCTATAAAGCTAGCGGGGGTGAATTAGCCGTGAAGTTTCCCTCACAGGAAGCACGGGATCACTTTATTACTGAACTTAGTAATACACCGATAGCTTCAAAAGTTAATGAAAATTTCGCTGCGATGATACATGATGATAACCCCGATAGGATTTATTTCTCTGCCTACCAAGCAAAGCGAGGAGAACTAGGGGTGAACTTTGTAAGCACCGAGGTGCGGGATACTTTTGTTCGACTTTTGGGCCTAGGAGGCTCCAATGAGGCAGAAACTTGGCCACAGCAGCCATTCACACTCTACCTAAATGAAAGACTTCATCAGCAAGGGGCTAATCTTGAGGCTTCTTATACCGCCAAGGAACCTGACTCTCGTGGCAAGAGATTTGGTTTTTAGTATTACCCGCCGCGCGGCGTGACTGAATGCTGAGCCTCTGACCTAAACACCATCTCAGCCCAATAATCTCACCTTGAGTTCTTCTCTCGCGCAGTGATTTTGGACCGGGGTCACCCGAGATTGCCTCTAAGCCATTGGTTCTATTTAACTTCCGCTCTTAGTTTATTTTTTGACTAGACCTAAATAAGCAGATACAATCTGCACCGAATTAAACCATAATAACATTCCAGGAGACAGCCATTATGTTTTCAGCCACCCATTCGACAACGTCAACTGCGGCAGCAGCCATCCCCAAACGCCCTGAAATTGCTCGCAGAGACGGTACTCAATATGTACCCATTGCCAGCACCCGCATTCTTGAGCGTATTAAGGCATACAAGGCAAGGGTTGCGAGCGGCGGGATTAAACCGGGCCAGGCGGTGACAGAGGCGCTTGAAAGTAAAGGCATGACTAGCGATGACCTCATAACATTGCCTGCTGAAGATGTCTTGAATTTATTTACCGAAACATTACCGCCGGTTTTGTTTGCTGAAGGCGACGAAAAATTATTTAATTGGTCCCGTGAAGAGCAGGAAATCTTAGCCTGTATCAGTGTCGCGACACCCGTGAATATGTACGGTAACGGTTCTTATGGTCGACAGCAGTTGCATGAGACGCCGATACGTGGGTATCTCATTTATTCCAATGGCGCTTTGTTGGGCCATCTTACTCGAAATACAGCATCAATGCCGGATCGTGATCGTGTCGTAGAAGGCGGTAGCTTCGCTGAAGCTCTGGGTGGCGCGTCAACGAGTATTAACCAAGCAGCCTATAATGATTTATATGTAGAACGTTTTGGTCCTGTCATGATATTTGCCAATGCCTTAGGTGAATGTGCTAACAAAAATACCCATATAGCTATTCCCACCTTGGGTGGTGGCGTGTTTTCAGGTGAGTTTAGGGAGCAGCTTGCCCATCCCTTCACAGATGCTCTGGTGCACGTGGCAAAGACCATTCTAGAGAGCAAACATATTTCTGCTGTGCGGCATATTCCTTACGGTGAATATGAGCAAAGTGAAATAATTTCAGCCAATGGTATAAAGATTGAAGTACATGACATCACTCATGCTGAAGAAAGCCAGCGCTTACCGCAACTGTGTCACCCAGGTGACTATGGTCATCCAAACAGCATAGCTATAGCGGTTGTTGCTGGGGATCTCGTCTCGCAAAAAGGTAATGATCATAATGGCGGAACCGATAAAACCAATGAAGGCAAGCTGAATTCAGAGTGTGACGCTGCTCAACAAAACATGGGGGGAACTAAAGGCCACTGGGGGATGAGCCGTGGCGATAATCCTAAGCCAATGTATTGCACCGGTTGTTATGCCGATAATGGTACCGAGTTAACTTATGAAGAAATGGCTCTGCGTGACGGCATTAAATTCTCTGTCAAAAACCGCATGTTTCTTATTGACGAGAAAGCCGGTTCTATTTACTGGCTGCGAGGGGATGAGCTTATTGACCATGAATTCTCCTACGATGAATTAACGCCACCGCCAGCAAATCCTCACGATGTGACAAGAACGATTGTTTTTAAGGATCCCAAACAAACGATTGCCGCAGCCGCCGCACGGTTTTTGTTTGGTGGGACAAGCTATGCACGAGCGCGGGCAGGGTTTGATTTGCCATTGATTGGTATGAATAAAGCATCGGATGGTAGTATCCAGTTTGGCTTCGCATTTAGTCAAGATAAGGAAGATTACGTGCGGCGCTTGGCAGCGTATCTTAAGCAACACGGTTTCAATAGTATCAAAGTTAATACAGTTGAGGTTAATGATGAACAAAGGATTGAGCTAAGCTTCAATGACAAACAAGAGTTGCAACGGTTCATTGAGCATGATAATTTTCTCGGCGTGATTGGCCCACTGGAAAAAATATTTTCTGAGGAAGGGATCACATATACCCCTCTTAAGCGTGATGATTCACCTACTAAGCGTAGCCGTTTTTCCCTTGCACGCCTTGCGTCAGCAGCAAGCAAACATATGTCAAAATCAGGAGATGAAACTGCCACCCAAGCTATCCCTCGTAACGTTCATGATGGCAATATAGCAGGCTATTTAGGGTCGTTGCCCTATCTTCAAGAGACAGATTATACTGGCATTGAATTTTTTGATTTTCCGAGTTTTCCTGCCGCAGGACTTCTTGGTCAATTAATTTCTGGAATTCCAGCGGAACTTCAGGTTGAGTGTGTTCGCGGACCTTTAGGTTTGAATGATACAGGCCGGCCCATTGAAATTACCTTGCGGCGCGGTGCAGCCACAGATTCGCTGCTTTGCCAATTACTTGCGACGGGACGAGTGGCAAAAATCGGGGCGGGTTCCTTAGGTCGACAGGTGCGAGTTGTCATCAATGATCCCGATACACTCAGGCTGTTGAGGCTCGAGCCAGTACGGCATTACCATGCAGATAAAGTGGCTGAACTGCTTAAGAGTATTGATGAGGAACTCTCTAAAGTGAATATTGTCCAAGATGTTTTATCAGACAAAGGATTTGCGTTGACATTATCGGCGGATGCTTGGCAAGTTGAGCTTTTTGAAAAAGCAGCAACATTTCTATCCTCTGAAATAACCATAGAAACCCCTGAATCTGATTCAGTGACACCAGTAGAGCGGGGTTCGGTGCGAGTCACCATAAAGGCAGGGACCTACCTGACTGCCTATGTAGAGCCCTTAGCGGGATCACATACGGCTAGTCCTACAAATGATTAAGAGCTTACCCAATGTATTAACCCTCAGCGATGAACTACCCATTGCTGAGGGTTAAATTTAGGATAAATCCTACCATAGCCTAAAAAATCCTCGATAATGGTATATACTTACTTGACGTTTCAACCTTCAAGGAAGTAACACTATGAAAAAACTCATCCCTCTTGGGCTTGTTGCCTCTAGTTTGCTGTTAACGGCTTGTGCAAGTAATGACATGGGCCAGAATCCGGGCGTGACGACATACAGCGGGAACTACAATCGCGATAAAGTTTGTGCTAACCTTGCCCGTCAGCTTGGCTTGAGTGCTGGTCAAGGTTTAGGCAGCTCTAACTGGGAAGAAAATTCCCGTATGGACCGCCTGGCCACATCCTACAAAGCCAACGGCTGCGATAAGTAGCTCGTCGCGGGGGCGTGTCTCCCAGTGGCCAGCTCGAATAACCATGCCGAGGTGGTGAAATTGGTAGACACGCAAGCTTCAGGTGCTTGTGGGGGCAACCCCGTGGAGGTTCGAGTCCTCTCCTCGGCACCATATGTATCAGATCTTCCCATCCCATGTGATTTCTGGTTGATTACCACCGCTATTAGTGAATAAAATATAACGAATGAGCAAAAAGAAACGTCAACATGATCCCCACCTCGCCCGCGAAGCCGAGAAGTATGAACATCCCATTCCTAGCCGTGAATTCATCATTGAGTGGCTGACGGAATTAGGCCGTCCTGCTACCTTCGAAGAAATCGCGGATCAGTTTGAATTAGCCCTTGAACATGAAGAAGAGGCGTTAAACCGTCGCTTGCGGGCCATGATCCGAGACGGCCAAGTCTTTCGTAATCGCCGCGGCGGTTTTTGTTTAATCACCAAAATGGACTTGGTTCGCGGCCGGGTGATGGGCCATAAAGATGGCTTTGGCTTCTTGGTGCTGGACAATGGCGGCAGCGATTTGTTTTTATCCACCAAACAAATGCGGCGTGTGTTGCATGGCGATCACGTGCTAGCGCGTCGTACTGGCTTTGATTATCGGGGTAAACCCGAAGCGGTTATTGTCGAGGTGTTGGAGCACCGTAACCAATTTGTCGTTGGCCGGTTGGTGAATGATTCGGGTTTATTCTTCGTGGTGCCTGATAATACCCGTATTAGCCAAGATATTTTGATCCCCCCCGAGGACATTAATGGCGCCACCGAAGGGCAAATCGTCACCGCTGAAGTGTTATCCCAACCCAGTCGCCGTGCCAGCCCGGTGGGCAAAATCGTGGAAGTGCTAGGAGACCATATGGATCCCGGCATGGAAATTGATATTGCCGTGCGCTCCCATGCCTTGCCTCATCAATGGCCGGAAGAGGTCAAAGAGGAAATGACCGCCTTTGGCAAAACGGTCGCGGAGGCCGATAAAGCCGGTCGTAAGGATTTGCGGGATTTGCCGTTTGTGACTATTGATGGTGAAGATGCCAAAGACTTTGATGACGCGGTGTATTGCGAGACATTAGACAATGGCGATTGGCGTTTGTATGTGGCTATTGCCGATGTCTCTCATTATGTGAAACCAGACAGTGCCTTGGATGCTGAAGGCTATAATCGCGGTAACTCGGTGTATTTTCCCAGCCAAGTGATCCCCATGTTGCCCTATGGCTTATCCAATGGCTTATGCTCCTTAAAACCCAATGTGGACAGACTCTGCATGGTGTGTGAGGCAACCTTGACGTCTACGGGTGAAGTGCGAGACTTTCAGTTTTATTCAGCGGTGATGCATTCCCATGCGCGACTCACTTATAACAAAGTCGCCGCCATGTTGATGCATGGGGATAAAGAGCTTCGCCAACAATACAAAACCTTAGTGCCAGACCTTGAGAATTTGTACCGTTTGTACCAATGTCTGAAAAAACGCCGTGTCGCAAGGGGTGCAATTGATTTTGAAATTCCTGAAACCCAAATTCTGTTTGATAACAACAAAAAAATTCGCAAAATTATCGCCCGGGAACGTAATGAAGCCCACCGTTTGATTGAAGAATGCATGCTACTTGCTAACGTCTGTACGGCGAAGTTTTTGTTAAAACACAAAATGCCGGGACTGTTTCGTATTCATGCCAGCCCCGATGAAAAGAAAATCAATGAACTCCATGAATTCTTGGCAGATTTAGGTTTAACCTTGAAGGGTGGCACAACCCCTGAGCCGAAACATTATGTGCGCCTGCTCAAACAAATCACTGAGCGGCCTGATTATACTGTGATTCAAACCGTATTGCTGCGCTCCATGTCCCAAGCGGTGTATCACCATGAGAATATCGGTCACTTTGGTTTGGCGTACGATGCTTATATGCATTTTACTTCACCCATTCGTCGTTATCCGGATCTCTTAGTCCATCGTGCGATTAAACATATCCTCGCCGGGGGCAAGCCAAAGGATTTCCCTTACAGTGATAGTCAAATGAGTGATTTGGGCCAGCATTGCTCCATGACTGAGCGTCGCGCTGATGATGCTAGTCGTGATGTGATTGATTGGCTAAAATGCGAATTCATGTTGGACAAAGTAGGCGAAGCGTATAGCGGTAAAATCACAGGGGTGACGGATTTTGGTTTATTTATTTCTCTCGATGATATTTATGTTGAAGGTTTGTTGCATATAACCGAACTCAGCAACGACTATTACCATTTTGAGAAGTCCCGCCATCAATTAGAAGGGGAGCTCTCCGGCAATGTGTATCGCTTAGGGGATGAGTTAACCATCAAGGTGGCCAGAGTTGATTTAGATCAACGCAAAATTGACTTTGTGTTAGCGGAGAAATTACCGCCCCGGGCAAAACCTGCGAAGAAGAAAAAAACCAAAGATAAAGTCAAAAAATCAAAACCGAAAAGCAAACAGCGCAAATCATAAGAGAACACACTATGGCCAATGACAGGATTTATGGGATCCACGCGGTAACTGCACTACTAGAACGCACACCAGAACGGGTTGTTCGGGTTATCGTGCAAAAGGGTCGGCAAGACAAAAAGATGCATGCCATTGAGGCGCTGTGCGCCAAACATCAAATTGCTGTCGAGCAATGGGGCAAAGAACAATTGCAAAAGCGTTTTGCTGAGGCGACTCACCAAGGAGTAGTCGCTGAAGTGTCGCAACATTCGAGTCCGAACTACAGTGAGAATGATCTCGAGGGTTTAGTCGAAGACGCGTCCCAGCCATTGTTGTTGGTCTTGGATGGTATTCAAGATCCCCATAACCTCGGCGCCTGTTTGCGCAGTGCCGATGCTGCGGGAGTGACTGCTGTCATTGTCCCTAAAGACAATGCCGCGAGTATTACCGCCACCGTGCGCAAAGTCGCCTGTGGGGCCGCAGAAACCGTGCCGTTCATTACTGTAACTAATTTAGCCCGTACTCTACGTTGGCTGAAAGACCAGGGGGTGTGGATTTATGGTTTAGCCGGCGAGACCGAGACGAGCCTTTATCAAACTGATCTCAACGGTCCCATTGCCTTGGCCCTAGGTGCTGAAGGCAAAGGCTTGCGGCGTTTGACCCGCGAGCTCTGTGATGGCCTGGTTAAGATCCCCATGGATGGCACCGTGGAGAGCTTGAATGTTTCCGTCGCAACCGGCATTAGCTTATTTGAAGCTAAGCGCCAGCGGGGCTAGTCATCACCCATCATCATCTCGGTCAAGTTTTTTAGGCCATCTTCGATAGGCAATGCGGTAATATTATCGTAATATTCCGGCATGTCGCCACCGTAAAAACAATACAATTTTGCCATTGGATAGTCTTCGCTAAATTGACGTAATCCTCGTAAATCTTTGCCACTCAAGCGGCGTTTGCGTTTTACTTCAATGGCAATTAGGCCTTTTTGACCATACAGAATAAAATCTATTTCGACGCCATTTTTGGTGCGCCAGTAATACAGTGAATAGCCTAATTGATAATAATCATTAAAAGCACGTATATGCTGAAGCACGAGGGTTTCTAGAGCATGGCCGTCAATAGCTTCCGTCGAGTCGAGCGGGCCTATGGGACGAATAGCGCGGTAAACACCGACATCAAATAAATAAAACTTCGGTTGTGACACTAATTGGCGTTGCGCATGCTTGGTAAACACCGGTAACTTAAATCCAAGCAGTAAATCAATCGTAATATCAAAAAAGTTTGCGACAACTTTACGGTTAATGCCTGACTCTCTGCCAATTTCTGAATAATTTAATATCTCACCTTGAGAGAAGCTCGCCACTTCAAGAAAACGGGCAAATTCACCAACATCTCTCAAAATACCTTCTTGTAGAATTTCTTCCTGCAGGTAAGTGCTAACGTAGGTTTTTAAGTATTGTTCAGGATCATCGATGGAATAAACTTCGGGCAACATGCCGAATTGTAAAGCCTTATTGAGTCTGAAATCATTTTCAAGCTCAGTGCAAGTGAGAGGATGCATGGTGTGTTGCCGTGCTCTGCCTGCTAGTAAGTTCGCTGATTGCTGTTTTAGTTTACGTGCGCTTGAGCCGGTCAGTAAGAATTTATAGCCTTTGGCTTCAATGAGTCGGTGAGCTTCGTCTAATAGCGCTGGGATCTTTTGTACTTCATCGATGACAACCCAGTGCGTAAAGTCAGGGGGGATCCGCTGCTCTATCCGTGAAGGGTTTGCTAATAGCGTGGTGTAGGTTTCGTTTTTTAATAGATTGAAGACAATGGCATTATTAAGATTCTGGTTGATCCAGAAGGTTTTGCCCGTACCCCGAGGGCCGAAGAGTAAAGCACTGGCTTTTGGTTCTAAAGATAAATTGAGCAGTCTAGGGTACATGGGGTGCTCCAGGCATTTTGTTCATGATAAGCTGCAAATTTGGCACTATTTATGCCAAAAATCAAGGGAAATTGGCATTAATGGTGCCAAAAAAAGCTATTTTAGAGGTTTTTTCAGGAAATCTGGCACTGCTTTTGCCAATTTTCCAGGAAGTTTGGCATTTAGACGGCCAGATTTCCTGAAAAATCTGTGAAATGATGCTTTATGGCGTATTTCAAGGATATCTGCTTATTATTTGCCCTATGTGCCATAGCGTGACAAAAATAGCATATGTATGCAAAAAGTGTGTATGTATACTAAAATTGCATACATACTATTTTTTTGATACGCTATGGCACATAGATATTGATACGCGAGGTGCACTGTGGATTGGGCTTTTTTTGGTTATAAACATTATCCTTTTTCCGTTAATCCAATTACGATGAAGACTTTGGAGCTATTTACGGGTCACGATGAAGAAGTTCAACTTTGCCAAAACGTGCTGCATGATAATAATGTACGACTTGTTGTAGAGGGGGCAAGGGGGGTTGGTACAACGTCATTTGCTAATTATTTGAAATTTCGAGCCCAAGAAAAAAAGCTATATTTAGCTCCGCGAGTTGAAGTCAGCGTTGAGGCTAACTGGAACCTCGAAAGTTTATTGACAGCTGTTATTTCCAATATTGTGCGTGAAATGGAAGCTATCGATGGGAAAATTATCAAACACAAAGCTTTTAAGGAAGCGAAAGCTTTGTCAGGCCGATTATCTGAAGCCTATAATAGTTTTGGCATATCTGCTTTTTCTATGGGGGGAAGTTATGGCAAGTCTGCAACTGTTAGTCAGCCAAGTTTTATCCCCTCAACAACCCTGGGACATCATTTGCGAGATTTAGGTGAACTTGCAGTTACTCAAGGCTACAAGAATGGCATACTGATCCAGCTCAATAATTTGGACTTAAATGTTATTCATTCACACGAGCATTTAGCCTACTTATTTAATGCTGCTAGGGATTTTTTTCAAATTGAAAATGTTTCATGGCTGCTTGTCGGCGATATAGGTCTCACGTCATTTATTGCAACGAAGGTTGATAGATTAGATGATATCATTAGTGAGCGTGTGTTTATTAGTCCGCTTAGCAAAGATGACTACCATAAACTAATTGCCAAGCGCTTAGCGTATTACCGTATCGATAAAAAGAGCAAGTTTCCGTTAGGTGAAGATGTTTTTGATTTTCTGTATGATATTACTGAGGGACGGTTGCGATATATATTTGCGCTAGTATATTCTATGCTTAATCGTTTGCAGATTGGAAAGTTAGTTCAAAATGTTTCATTTGATCTGGCAAGAGACACGGTGAGTAATTTAGTAAGAGAACGCTT
This sequence comes from Legionellales bacterium, assembly GCA_002709565.1. Classification (GTDB taxonomy): domain Bacteria; phylum Pseudomonadota; class Gammaproteobacteria; order UBA1113; family UBA1113. The sequence continues at coordinate 79,290 of PAPY01000026.1, forward strand.
AGCAAAATTCTCTCTCACAAAAGCGGAATTAGATATTATTCAAATATTGGGTGACCTTGGCCAAGCTAATGTCGCTGAAATTTCCGAAACATCCGAAAAAAATAGAACCTATATTTCTAAGCTGCTGAGTGGTTTATTACAAAAGAAATGTGTGAATGTTACGAAAGATGGCAATCAACGCATCTACCAATTGGAATTAGATGCGAAGATTGCCTATTTGGTTGATGCCTATAACACCTAAGGATGCAAGCTTGGCTTGGGGCCATCGCCCTTTAAGGCTTTTAGGAGCTCGGCTTTGTCTTCGTCGCCCAGGCGTCTAGCAACGGCATCAACGTAAGTGGTATTCTCTTGTTCTGGATTAATTGGGAATTCCGGTTGCGGTTGCATGGGTAGATGAGACAGACGATGCTTGTCAGTGTTTTCAACACCATAACCCAAACGCAGTTTAAGACCATCAGAAAGTTTTTCGATTTTTTTGGTTAAGCGGGTATTTTCTCGATTAATACTTTCCTGTCGGGCTTCGATCTCACGGGTGAGATCTTCTTTTTTGCTGAGCAGGCTATCTTGGCGCTCACTGATGTTCATGATGTCCTGTTTGAGTTGTTCTTTTTTCTGTAGCGCTTGGTCGACTGCGGCGTTTTTCTTTTTGTTCCAATCTGCTTGCATCCAGGCTGCAGAGGTACCAAAAGCGATGGCGCCTGCTGCCACTAAACCTAGGCCGATAGGTCCAAGGGCAATAGCGGTAAAAGCGGCCCCTGCGGCAAGGGCGGATAACTTAATAACAACTAATGCAGTGACAAAGCTGAATAATGAATATTTGAATGCTTTGCCTTTGATCGCTTTGGCTTTGCGTTTGGCAAGTTCAATAGAGCTAGTTCTGGTAGGGAGCGGTTTGTCGACAAAATAATTTTTTTCGGTGGATTTTACCGTTAAATCATAGTCGCTTTTATCGGCGAGGCCGAAGTCCTTTAAGACTTTTGCAATCTTAGTGGCAACACTCGGTCCTTCAGCAAAATCATTCTTGTAACGATTCAAAAAGCCGTCCAAGTGGGGTTTAAGATTTTGGTATAACTTACTGAGATAAGTCGTTGAGGCTTCGGTCTTTTGCTGATTATCATAATAGTCTAGGGCGTTTACGTTGGCTTGTTGGTCTTTGATAAGTATTGGTAATACGTTATTCAGGCGTTCTAATTCCGCAAGTTTGCGGTCAAGACTGGCTGCTTGTGCGGCTAATCGCTCACATTCATCTTTATCGGTATTGAGGTGTTTGAGTAGGTTGTCTTTCTTTTGTTGGAGCTCTTTAATGTGATCTTGTAGTTGGTCAATTTGCGCTTCGCGCAGAGAGGCATTTTTGATATTGTTGCGGACCACAGCACTTGCGAGGAGTAAGCCACCGCCGCCAACGATGACTGCCACAGCAATAGGGCCCAGGGCAACAGTAACTCCAAGAGTTGCTAAGGCACCGAGAATAGTGCCGCCAATGAGTTGAATTGCATTAGCGCCAGCAATCAGAGTACTGATAAAGATCGCAATATTGGTTATGGTGGGATATTTCTTAAAAAATTCAAACATTTGGTTTAACCTCAATTTATGGCTGTCCCAGCTCATTAATAATAATGTCCAGATGTGCAATATTGTACCATAAAAATAGGCCTAAACGGCCTATTTTCAAGGTTTGGAGGGTAAATGTTGTGTAAACGTTGTCTTAAGAATTACGCTTCTTCAAGTTTTTTGTACTTAATTCGGTGAGGATTTAAGGCATCATCGCCCAGTCGTTTCACCCGGTCGGCTTCATAGTCCGTATAGTTACCTGGGAACCAAGTCACTTGACTATCGCCTTCAAACGCTAAGATATGGGTGGCAATTCTGTCTAAGAACCAACGGTCATGGGAAATCACCACCGCACAGCCAGGGAAGGTCAACAAGCCTTCTTCTAAGGCCCGCAAGGTTTCCACATCTAAATCATTGGTGGGCTCATCAAGCAATAAGACATTGCCACCGCTTTTGAGCATCTTGGCTAAGTGGACGCGGTTACGTTCACCACCGGATAAGTCTTTGATATATTTTTGTTGATCTTGGCCTTTGAAGTTAAAGCGGCCCACATAGGCGCGGGAAGACGTTTCGTAGTTACCGATGGTGATCATGTCCAAGCCATCAGAGAGTTCTTCCCAGACGGTTTTGTCACCGTTCAGTGAATCACGGGATTGATCCACATAGGCGAGTTTCACCGTATCCCCTAAGCGTATCGTGCCACTGTCGGGTTGCTCAAGACCAGTGAGCATTTTAAACAGTGTACTTTTACCGGCGCCATTCGGACCAATAACACCGACGATACCGCCTTTGGGTAAGTTAAAGCTTAAATTGTCAATCAATAATCGGTCGCCGAAGCTCTTACGCACATCCGTGGCTTCAATGACTAAGTCACCTAAGCGTTCACCAGGGGGAATATATATTTCGAGGGTTTCGTTACGTTTTTGGAATTCTTTTGAGCTTAGTTCTTCAAATTGATTAAGACGGGCTTTGCTCTTGGCATGACGGCCTTTGGTATTGCTACGTACCCATTCAAGTTCTTTCTTGATGGCTTTTTGGCGGGCGCTTTCTTGTTTTTCTTCGACCTTCAAGCGTGCTTCTTTTTGGTCCAGCCAAGCCGAGTAATTACCTTCATAAGGGATCCCGTGACCACGGTCGAGCTCTAAGATCCAGCCTGCGACATTATCCAAGAAATACCTATCATGGGTAACCGCAACCACGGTGCCTTTGTAATCATGCAAAAAGCGCTCGAGCCAGGCCACGCTCTCAGCATCCAAGTGGTTAGTGGGCTCATCGAGCAATAACATGTCGGGATTTGACAACAGAAGTTTACACAGTGCGACACGGCGTTTTTCGCCACCGGAGAGGTTTTCAATCTTGGCATCCCAAGGTGGCAGCCGCAGTGCTTCGGCGGCAATTTCTAGTTTACGTTCAATTTCCCAGCCACCGGCAGCATCGATAGCATTTTGTAAATTGCCTTGTTCTTCAAGCAATTTATTCATTTCGTCATCGCTCATGGGTTCAGCGAATTTCATGCTGATTTCATTGAAACGGTCGAGCATATCTTTGAGTTCACCCAAACCGTCTTCCACATTGCCGCGGACGTCTTTATTGGGATCTAACTGAGGTTCCTGAGGCAAGTAACCGATGTTGATGCCTGGTTGTGGTCGTGCTTCACCGTCGATCTCTTTGTCGATGCCGGCCATGATTCGCAGCAGTGTAGATTTACCCGCGCCATTTAGGCCTAATACACCGATCTTAGCACCGGGATAAAACGACAAATAGATATCCCGTAGGATTTTGCGTCCAGGGGGAACGATTTTAGTCACGCCATTCATTGTATAGATATACTGCGGCATTCGGTTTCACCTCTCAATTAAAATTTGCCCAGAGGCTACCGAAAAATCGCCCAAAAAGCAATCGAAACTAGGTTGTCAGTAACGCCCTTAACCCATCTTCTAGGGAAACTTGAGGCGAGACCTTTAAGTCATTGATACTCAATGCAGGTTCACCCACAGAGTCGAGGATATCCCCAGCCCGGGCGGGTTGGTAGTCGATATCAAGGGCTTGGCCAGATAAATCGATGATGAGTTTGGCCAGCGCATTAATACTGGTGCCACTGCCCGAACAGAGGTTATAGACTTTGGCTTTGGTGGAGACATTATCCATCGCCGCCAGAGTGAGATTCGCCACATCTTTGACATGAATAAAATCGCGGGTTTGCTGGCCATCACCGTAAATTTGTAACGCCTGACCGGCTTTTGCTTGTTGGATAAATTTGCTGATGACACCAGAATAGGGGGAGTCTGCCTTTTGGCCATTGCCATAGACATTAAAAAAGCGCAAACCTGTGGTTGGCACACCGTGGATGTGGCTGGCAACCATGGCATGGAGCTCCGAGCCCAGCTTATCGGCGCCATAGGCAGATAATGGGTGTTTGCTAGCATCTTCGGTTAATGGAATATTGGGATTGTCCCCGTATACTGCTGCCGATGAGGCATAAACCACGGGGGTTTTGGCGTCACGTGCAGTATTAAAGACGTTGATGGCGCCAGTGAGATTGACGCGATGGGTTTCAAGCCATTGTTCGTTGGATTGGGTGACTGAGGGAATAGCGGCGAGGTGGAAACAACCTGCGATACCGGCAAAGGCTTTTGTCAGTGCCCCTTGATCGTTGATGTCAGCAATAATGATTTCCCGGCCATTAGGATCGGTTGCGCGGGTAGCGGCGGGGTTGTTGTCCAAAATGCGTACTTTATGACCCTTTTCTTGCAGTCCGTCTGCAATATAAGATCCAATAAAGCCTAAACCACCAGTGACTAAATAGGTTGCCATAGAAAATCATTACTCAGTTGTTGAATTGTGTCTAACCATAGCAGAGCCGGGGGAGAATGAACAGCCACCGCCGCTTTCCTTAGCCCGCCAACAATTCACTAAAATCGATAATTTGGGCGAAATACTGACTATCGAGCACTTCATCGCTGACGCCATTGACATGGATTAAGATGGGACGTCGCGACATGTTTCTTGGGGTTTTTAGCCGCTTCAGTTTTGTTTGCATCTCTTCGATGATATCGGCCTTAATTTCATGGCGGCTGAATTTAATCTCGCAGGCGTACACACAATCGTGACGGGTTTGGATCATGTAATCAATTTGACACGCATCATGGCGTGCGGTTTTGCGTTGAAAATATGGATTATCAAAGACAATATCTTCAAAGGGGATCCCTAACTTTCGGATCAGGGTTTGGGCATTATTAATGACTAAGTTTTCGAATTGTAAACCGAGAATGGTATACCAGTTCGGTAAACTAGCGAGTGAGCGATCGATGAATTGTCCTTTACGAATTTGCATTATATTAGGCTCAATGTATTTCAAATAAAAACGCATGTAGCTATCTTTGAGACGATAGGTGCTGAGTTTTGATGCTTTGCCAGACGCTGTGCTCCAGGTAAAGTCCCGTGCAACAAAACCACCCATGGTTAGTTCATCAAGGTACTCGCTTAAATTCCGGCTTTGTTCAATATGACAAGCATTGCTTAGTTCAACTTGATTCTTTGGTCCATTCGTAAGTTGTTGGATTATACTCTGATAAAGTGTGCTGCGTTTGCCATAAATATCCGTAAAAATATTATCAAACTCATCTAGTAACTGGCTATCAGGAGAAAAGCACAAACGGTGTATGTTTTCTTCGGCTGTTCTGTTAGGTGAAATCATTTCTAAATAGCGTGGCACACCGCCAGTGACAGAGATGACTTTTAACTTTTCATAGGCTGAAATATTGCCGTGCCTGTCATGCCAGAATTCAGCACAGTCTTTTAAAGGTAACTCATCGAGTACGATATTTAATGTTGGTCTACCAAGAAATCCAGTGCTGCCTAACAGATTTTTATTTAACCAGGATGACACCGAGCTACACAAAACCAGTACTAAATTGGGATTTTTGCTGAATTGCGTATCCCAAATTATTTTTAATTTACCAAGAAAGCTTGGATCACCTTGCGCCATCCAGGAGATTTCATCGATTAAAATAATACAGTCTTCATCGATGGTTTTTTGAGCCAGAGTACTGAATAAGTCCCCCCAGTCATCTGCCTTCAGAGGGGGGAAGTTAAAGTGGCTTTGCAGTTGTCTAGCAAACTCATTACGCTGATCCTGGGCGCCTATTTCTTCGGCGGGGGGTAATCCAGAAAAGCCGTAATAGGCTTTTGTTTTGCCGAATTCCTCGATTAAACGACTTTTCCCAATACGACGTCGACCACTCACAATGACCATGGATGCACCGGGTAATTCTCTTAAACCAGCCAGTGAGCTGAGTTCTTGTTGGCGCCCGATAAATGGTATCTGTGTGGATGGAGTCATTGATGTGGCCTCTCGTTAGTCTTCAATGTCACTTTCAAGCCGACATTCCGCGCCAGTCTCTTTTATGCATCAAAAATGGCTCTGGTGCGAAAAGTCGGTTCAAGAGCGGTCTTTTTGCATATTTTAGCTCGACAAATCGACAAATGTCAATTTTCAGGCTTTTTTATAACATTCAATTAGGCCGGAAAATCGACATTTGTCGATTTTACTTTTCGATAACCTCGTTCTAGAGCTGAAAATAGCCGTTTGAAAATCAGACTTCTCTATGAATATGATGGATTCAAAATATAACTCATTGAATATAAAGGCTTATTTATAGTTGCTGTTTTGATAAACAAAACCAAGCCTATCACTGGGATGGGTTTATGAGATTGGGTGCGGCAAATCGACAAATGTCGATTTTCAGGCTTTTTTTAAGTGATTTTTCAGCCTGAAAACAGACATTTGTCGATTGACGGAGAAAGTGCACTTATTGGCCCATTGAGGTAGAATGCCTGCAACGACAATTTAGGAGACGGCGATGTTCAAAGCGGGTATGCAAATTGAAGGTTACGATGACGAATTATGGGCGGCGATCACGGCGGAAGAACAGCGCCAAGAAGACCATATTGAGCTGATCGCGTCAGAAAACTTTGCTAGTCCCCGGGTATTACAAGCCCAAGGCTGTGTAATGACCAACAAATACGCAGAAGGCTATCCCGGCAAGCGCTATTACGGCGGCTGTGAGTACGTGGATATCGCGGAACAGTTGGCTATTGACCGGGTCAAAAAACTCTACGATGCAGCCTATGCCAATGTCCAACCCCACTCTGGTTCTCAAGCGAATGCAGCGGTGTATATGGCACTGCTTGAACCCGGCGATACAATTCTGGGGATGAATTTATCCGAAGGTGGGCATTTAACCCATGGTTCTAAGGTGAATTTTTCGGGGCGTCTGTATCATGCCTATCACTATGGTTTAAATTCTGAAACCGGCGAAATCGACTATGACCAAGTGGCTGAATTAGCCCGGGAGCACAAACCAAAAATGATCGTGGCAGGATTCTCTGCCTATTCACGGGTGGCGGATTGGCAGCGTTTTCGTGATATCGCCGATGAAGTTGGGGCTTATTTAATGGTAGATATGGCCCATGTGTCAGGTTTGATTGCTGCGGGTATTTACCCTAACCCCGTACCTATTGCAGATGTGACGACATCGACGACCCATAAAACCCTGCGCGGCCCCCGTGGCGGTATCATCCTCGCGCGGGAAAATCCCGAATTGACCAAACGACTTAATTCCTTGGTCTTCCCTGGCACCCAAGGCGGGCCATTGATGCATATCATTGCGGCGAAAGCGGTCGCCTTCAAAGAAGCCATGGAGCCAGAGTTTGTCGATTACCAAAAACAAGTCGTCAAAAATGCCCAAGCGCTAGCAACGGTATTACAAGGCCGTGGCCACAAGATTGTGTCAGGCGGGACCGATAGCCATTTATTCCTAGTGGATTTGATCGATAAAGACATTACCGGTAAAGACGCGGAAGCTGCCCTGGGGGCAGCCAATATTACCGTGAACAAAAATACTGTGCCTAATGAGCCCCGTTCACCTTTTGTGACCAGCGGGTTGCGGATTGGGACGCCAGCGGTGACTACCCGGGGCTTCGCTGAGAATGAAATTAAACAAGTGGGTAACTGGATTGCTGATATTCTGGAGAATCTGGAAGACCAGGCAAAAATCGAAAAAACAAAAAATGTAGTCCTGGAGCTGTGTCGGGAGTTCCCTGTGTATGGGAAATAGGTTACATTATTCATTAGTTAAAGGATAAGGATGGTAGGATGTTTTGCCCATTTTGCGCTCATGAAGAAACCAAAGTTGTCGATTCTCGTCTCGTGAGTGAAGGCGACCAAATTCGCCGGCGTCGTGAATGCTTGCAATGCCAAGAGCGTTTCACGACCTATGAGAAAGCAGAATTGGTTCTACCCAGGATCATCAAGAGTGACGGTCGCCGCACCGAGTTTGATGAAGAGAAGATCCGCAGCGGGATGACCAAGGCACTGGAAAAGCGTCCCGTGAGTACGGAGGCTATTGAAGCAGCCATCCAGCAAATTGTGCATCGCCTACGGGCGTCAGGGGAGCGGGAAATTAGCTCCAATTTGCTTGGTGACTGGGTGATGGAAGAATTATTGAAAATGGATGAAGTTGCCTATGTGCGCTTCGCCTCTGTGTATCGAGGCTTTCAAGATTTAGAAGAGTTTCGATCGATTATCCAAAGTATCAAATCGAAAGTAACAACACAGATATAAGAGTTACAAACTACAGAGGTCATGGTGAAAAAATTCAATCCCAAAGCACGTCATCGCGCACGCAGAATGGCCGTGCAAGCCCTTTATCAATGGCAATTGGTGGGTCACGACATTGCAGACATCGAAGCGCAGTTTCTGCAAGCCAATGATGTCGAAGATATTGACGTGCCGTATTTTACTGAGGCCTTGCATTATATTCCCAGCCATATCGATACCCTTGATGGTCACATGACCCCTTATCTTGATCGTGCGGTGAATGAGCTGAGTCCGGTTGAACTCGCCGTGCTGCGCTTAGGGGTTTATGAACTTTCTCAACGCATTGATACGCCTTACAAAGTTGTGCTGAACGAAGCAGTAGAGCTTGCCAAAGTCTTCGGCGCCGCCGAAGGACATCGTTACATTAACGGTGTACTGGATAAAGTGGCGGGAGATTTGCGTAAAGTTGAGAAGAAGGGCGCTTAATATTTATTATTGAGTGCAAACTCACTCATACCAATAACTGTCATTTTGCCAGTCGTGAGCAAAACCCATATCAGTGAAGGGGACGCTTTGGTTCTGTTCAAATAAGTTGAATAATTGCGAACGCCATTGTTGCTCTTTGAAGCTTAGGGGCTGCAACAATCGATGTTTGTCGGTGTTTGCCAAGCTGGTTGCCAACTCTAAAAATTAAGGTTTAATTAGGTCTGAAAAAATTTAGTCTCAGCTTGTTTTTCTCATCTATGATGTCTATACTTGCCAAATATTATGTTTAAAAAGAGTGCTTCTTATGCCTGGAAATATGCCGTCAACAGATCCAGATTCTTCTGCGAAATTTCTTTCTCATCATGATAGGTGGGTAAGCCTTAGACAGAAGGCTATCAGTGAGTTTGTGTCTAAGATAAATTCTTTTTCTGATTTCGATGATACTTACAAATTTCTAGAGCAAAAAAGGCAGGACATTGCGGTTGAGTTAATGAAAGATGCCAATGGTGAAGTTCAAGTAAAAGCTTATGAATATGGACAACGCCGAAGAGATAGAGGTGGCACGTATGAGACAGATGAAATTTTTAGCTCAAATCCTGATGTGACATTTTGGAAGCGACAGTCGTCAGCAGTAATACAGAGAGTGCGAAGCTTATGCTCATCTGATCAGGAAGATGGCAACCGCTATTTCAGACTGCATAGTAATATAGCCGAAGATGGTCTTGGAACTTTAGAGATACTACAACGACCGCCAGGAGAACTTATAGGTGTGGGCAAATATTCTGTGACTTTAACTACATTTTACTATGAACGAGATGAAGATGGTGTCGAGCATTGCCGTCTTCTCTATCGTTCACCCAATAAATATGATACGCCGGGTGATATTAAGATTGCAGGTTATTTGTATAGGCAATGCTTAGACTGGAACCCTACCCAAGGTACGGAAGCGCTGATAAAAAATGTAGGGATATTATACCATCGATTATCTCACTTTTTACTTTCAGAGAAAGGTACAGCAGCGATATTGGAGTTTCTTGTTGAGGGGATCTTTCTTTCAAAAAGACTCGATGTTCAGCCGAAGATGGATAACCCGCTGTGTTGGAATTTAGAAGCTTTGGTAACTCCTGATCCTGATGTATTTGCTCAATGGTTTCAGGATAAGGCCGTCACTGTTCGGAGTCTACCCTCTGGCGAAGATAGGCCACCAAGTGAAAGTTTTTTCAGCGATACTAGCTACAGCAATGACGTAGAGGGCACAGCAGCGGGTGACCATAGTGCGTTGCGTGGCAAACCTAAGCTTGGTCGATCATGAGTTCAGAAGGGCTATTTTCTATTTGTCTCAGATAATGGTTGTTGCGACTAGTGTGAGCTGTGCCAACTTATCAGCTATAATTACCCTGCCGTAAGCATGGTTGCTGCTCCAATAGCAGGTATTATTGCGGATATAATTAACTGTGATGAAGGTCCCTCATTGACATAAGCCGTTGGATCACTTCACCGCCGGCAATACTTGTCCTCTGACTTCACCGAAGCCCACGCGATAGCCGTCACCTTGGCACCAGCCGCGGATGATGGCTTGGTCATTGTCGGCAAGAAATACCCGTTGTTCACCATTGTCTAATTGAATTGGGTCTCGTCCACCCCAGGTTAACTCAATCAAGCTGCCGGCTTCTGCTTGGGTCGGACCGCTAATTGTTCCTGAGCCGTATAAATCACCGGTTTGCATGGCGCAACCATTGCTGGTGTGATGGGCTAGCTGTTGACAATAATCCCAGTACATATGGCGATAATTAGTGGTTGCGATGGTTTGGGGGTGCTCCATGGTTTCAGCTTGCAAAGCCAATTCTAAATGAATATCAAAATTATAGTCTTGTTGCCGCTGTAAATGGTTTAGTGGCGTTGGTTGCTGTGCGGGCCCCGGTTTGGCAAACGGTGCGAGGGCATCCAGTGTCACGACCCAAGGCGAAATGGTCGTGCAAAAACTTTTTGCGAGAAACGGACCTAAGGGAACGTATTCCCATTTTTGAATATCCCGCGCACTCCAATCATTCATGAGCACAACCCCAAATACATGCTCAGGTGCTTCGGCGATGGGAATGGGTTCGCCCATCTTGTTGCCTTGGCCCACGACAAAGGCGACTTCAACTTCCACATCCAGTGCACGAGATGGTGCGAATATGGCGGGTTCATTGTTGTTAAGCTTAAGTTGTCCCTGGGGGCGATGAAACGGCGTGTTGCTTACAACAACCATGTTGGCGCGACCATCATAGCCTACAGGCAGAGATGTCCAGTTTGGCAATAACGCTTCGGCATCGGGGCGAAACATGCGGCCAATATTGGTTGCGTGTTCTTTGGAGGAGTAAAAATCCGTATAGCTACCGATGGTGACAGGCAATAGTAACGTAACGTCGCTCTGCAAAAAGAATGCACGCTCGCGTAATTGGACATTATCCCGCAATGTTGGTGTGTCATGGCGCAATAATTGACTGACGATGGCACGAACTTCTCGGGCAGTGTTGCGGCCTAAAGCCATCAACGGATTTAAGCTGGATTGTTGAAACAGTGCCTTGCCAGTTAATAGCGGCGTATCAAAATGGCCACGCGCCTCTAGGCACGCTAAATCTAGCACATAATCACCAATGGCAACGCCGACGCGGGGAGTATCATCAGCCGTGGGGGTGAATATGCCAAACGGCAAATTTTGAATGGGGAAATCGCTATCAGCAGCGACATCGATAAACGAACGTAAACTGGGATCATTTTCAGGAATCATGGTATCCTCCGCGACACATCAATAATAGGTGAGTTAATCGATGAAAGCAAAAGCCCCCCGCAGTATTTGGACAAATCCTATTCATTTTTTGGCCTTTGGCTTTGGCAGTGGGGCATCACCCATTATGCCGGGCACCTGTGGTACTCTGGTTGCTATTCCCTTGTATTGGTGTTTAGCCCAAACAAACTGGTGGCTGTATGGTGCTATCACTGCCGCCGCATTTGTTATTGGGATTTGGCTTTGTGGCGTGGCGGCAAAAGACACCGGCGTGCATGACCATCCTGGGATTGTGTGGGATGAATTTGTTGGCTTTTGGCTGACGATGTTTTTAGTGCCACTGACGTGGTATTGGATAGTTGCTGGCTTTGTTTTATTTCGTCTGTTTGATATCGTCAAACCCTGGCCCATCAAATGGCTCGATGCCAAAGTCAAAGGCGGCTTTGGTATAATGATCGATGACGTGTTAGCCGCGGTTTATGCGTGGCTCATACTTCAAGCATTAGTTTACGGAAAAATAGTACTAATGGCCCATGGCTAGTTTTGTTTGGGTAAAATCAATCGGTTTTAATAACAACACCAAGGGTACGACCAACATAAACCCAATCGCACTCAGCCAAAAGCAATTCACGAACGAAATCATACTGGCTTGGCGACTTAGTTCAGCGCCTAAGAGTTGCGGCGTTAATGAGTCAGTCAAGGTTAAATGATAGGTTTGCAGCCATTGACTTAATGCGGGGGAGCCAGGACTTAAGTGGCCACCAAGACGATTCCAATTGATTTGCACACCGCGGGCGAATACGGTACCCAGTATAGAAATACCAATGGAACTACCAATACTACGACCAAAGCTAAACAACCCTGAGCCTTCCGCCGTCGCATGACTGTCTAACGTACTCAGCGAAATTGCTGACAAAGGCACAAAGAAAAAGCCCATGCCAAATCCTTGAATGGCACCATCTAGCATTATGCGGCTGGCATCCACATCTAAACCGTACTGGCACATGCGATAGGAACCAAACGCACTCAGTAAACCACCAAAGGCAATTAACCAACGCACATCCATGCGTTTCATGAGATTAGCAATCATAGCCATACCAATGGCACAGCTAATGCCCCGTGGCGCCATTACTAGCCCCGCAAAACTGGTGGGATAATCGAGCAAACTCTCTAGCATTAATGGTTGCACCGCCATTAAGCCAAACATACTGATACAGTAGAGTGTGAGCATGGTGGTCGCAATACAAAAGTTGCGATTTTTGAATAGCCATAAGTTGACAATATTACGCTCGACAATAAGGCCGCGCACGATAAAGATGCCTAAGCTGATAATACTGGTGGCAACCAGTGTGATAATGACGTTAGAGTCGAGCCAGTTTTCTTGGTTACCGCGGTCAAGAAAGATTTGTAAGGTACCAATACCCAACACCATCCAGAATAAACCCATATAATCGATATGTTGTTTTTTACGCGGGGTTTCGCGTATCACAATAATGGCCATCACAAAGGCAATAATACAAACGGGAATATTTAAATAAAAAATCCAGCGCCAGCTGAGACTCTCGGTAATATAACCACCAATAGTGGGACCAAGCACGGGACCCGCCATGATCCCAATCCCCCAAATAGCCATGGCTTTGCCTTGTTCTTCTAGTGGAAACGTATCTCGCAATACATATTGCGATAAAGGCACGAGGGTTGCGCCAAAGATACCTTGCAAGGTACGGAATAAAACAATTTCAGACAGGCTGGTGGCCATCCCGCACATCATCGAAGCCAACAAAAACCCGACAATATTAATAAGCAGCAGCCGCTTGCGACCAATACGGTTCACCAAAAAGCCGGTCAATGGCATACACACGGCAGATGAGACTAAATAGGACGTCAGCACCCAAGTGATTTGATCGGCATTGGCGCCTAAGCTACCCATCATGTTGGGTAGGGCCACATTGACGATGGTCATATCCAGGACTTCAATGACGGCGACTAACATCACCGCAACGGTTATCAACCAACGTTGGGTGTTTGTTAAGTTGTTTTCGAAGGCGTGCCCAGACATTAGCTCTTAGAGGTTGTATCAACCGTCACAGTGGCACTGGCGCCGACTCGCAACGGGTAATTCGCATCGGTTTGATCAAACACGACTTTGATGGGAAAACGCTGGGTGACCTTCACCCAATTGCCGGTGGCATTTTCGGGTGGCAATAATGAAAATGCACTGCCGCTACCGCGGCTAATGCTATTCACGGTACCGGTGAAGCGGTGATCGGGGTACATGTCGATTTTGATGGTGGCTTTTTGTTGGTCGCGAATGCGCTTCATTTGGGTTTCTTTAAAATTAGCATACAGATACCAATTATCATCTTCGACTAATTGAAATAGGCCTTGTTGCGCCGTGATCATGGAACCAACGCGGGTTTCAAAGTTAGTAATATAACCGTCGGCAGGGGCGTAGATTGAGGTGTAACTTAAATTCAAATGGGTATCCACCAAATGAGCTTTGGCTTTGCGGATATTAGCATTGCGATCCCCAATGTCGCCTAATTGCTGTTGCGCTTCAATCAATTGATTATTTGCGGCAACCACGGCAGCATTGGCACTGTCTAATTCGCCTTTGGCATCATCGCCGCTGGCTTTCGACGCTTGGCCTTCTGCCACCAAGGTGCTGGTGCGGCGGTAATTCTTTTGGTTGACAATTTGCTGGGCCTTGGCTTTCTCGATATTAGCCTTAGCAACTTCAACTGCGGCAACATCGGCATTCATTTGTTGAATAGCAAGGCGTAGGCTCGCATTGGCGTCTTCTAGGGCTGCTTCAAACGGCCGAGGATCAATGACTAACAGTAATTGGCCTTTGTTGACGTGTTGATTATTGGCAATATGAATTTCTGTTACAGGTCCACTGACTTGGGCGGCCACATTGACCACGTTGGCTTGGACATAGGCATCATCGGTAGAAGGATAAATGTCGCGGTATCTAAAATAACCCAGCAATGCCCCGGCAACAATAATGACCAAGCCGCTCCAGAGGAGAAGTTGCACGATAAAACGGAATTTTGATTTGTGCGTTGTTGCCATTGTTACTCAAGGTACCTTTTAGTCTGGAATTTGGTTATTATGACCAGAATCAGGGCAAAAAGCTAGCGCCCAATAGTTACACAAATCAATTGAGGAGGAGTCATCCTATGAAAATCGAAATTGGCCTATCCAATGAGCAGCGCGCCCAAATCGCCGAAGGCTTGGCATGCTTATTAGCAGACAGTTATTTACTTTACATCAAAACCCATAACTTCCATTGGAATGTCAAAGGCCCGATGTTTAATACCTTGCATTTAATGTTTGAAGAGCAATACACAGAGTTAGCCACAGCGGTGGATGAAATCGCTGAGCGTATTCGTGCCCTTGATCATCCAGCGCCTGGCAGCTATGCACAGTTTGCCGAGCTTACCTCGATAAAAGAAGAAACGGGCGTGCCAAAAGCAGAAGATATGATTCGTCAATTGGTCGAAGGTCAAGAAGCTGTTATTCGCACTGCCCGCAATTTAATGCCTACAGCCAGCGATGCAGCTGATGAACCAACGGCAGATCTATTGACTCAGCGCATGCAAGTGCACGAGAAGACAGCCTGGATGTTAAGAAGCTTGCTGGAGAAATGAGTTTTAATCAAAGGGTGGTCGTGCACAACACCACACATCAATGCGCTTAACGCCGGCCTTTTGCAGTGTCTGACAAAAGGCTTTGGCGGTGTTGCCGGTGGTGACTACATCATCTAGTACCGCCACGTGTCGATAGGGCATCGGCCGTGCGCGAAAAGCCCTGCTCACATTCCCTTGCCGTGCTTTAAAATCAAGTTGTGCTTGGGCCTTGGTTTGTTTTGTACGCCAGCAATGCTGATAGTCTAAAGGCACCGTTAACTGTTTGCTGAGGTAGCGGCCAATTTCTAGGGCTTGGTTATAACCCCGTTTACGCATGCGGCTGCGATGCAACGGCACAGGGATGATAGCTTCCGGTAAGTCTGTGTGATAATGGCCTTGCACTCGACGGCTAAGCAGCTGTGCAAAAAGACGTGCATATAATAGATTGTGATTAAACTTTAGTTGATAAATAAATTTACCCACGGTGCTGTCATAACTTAATGGGCACAGCGTTTGTTCATAGGGCGGTGCTTCTAACAGACAGTTGCCACAGGTAGTGTCTTCTGCCATCAACGATTGGTGGGCGCCACAGCGGGGACAGCTGTGGTGTAGCCAGGGCAAGCTTGCTTCACATTCATCACATAGGGCCATGGGGTTCGCATGATAACAATGGCACAAAACACAGGCTTGTGGCAGCCAGTGATTTAGAGTTTTTTTTAACCAAATAAGGGGCATGTTTTTCGCCTTTCGGTTGACACAACCGCTGATCTTCTTGATACTACGCCGATTATAGATGATTCGCGAATAAGGAGTAGCATCATAATGAGTATTTTTAGCGTAGACAGACCCCTAAAAAGTTTTTGCTGGTCTCGATCTGAAGTATCCTGGTTGCATAATACCGCCCTTGTTCTGTTTGGTAGCTTATTGTTGGCTATCTCGGCTAAAATTTCACTGCCTCTGCAACCAACGCCAGTTACCCTGCAAACCTTTGCGGTTTTGCTGTTGAGTATGTTATTTGGTTCGCGCTTGGGCGTGTTAACGGTATTAGCTTACCTAGCGGAAGGTTTCATGGGTATGCCCGTGTTTGCTGAGCCCGTTACGGGTTTTGCGGTTTTCTTGAGCCCTACCATCGGCTATTTATTGGGATTCATTCCTGCAGCGTTTGTTGCTGGCTTGCTGGTTGAGCGAGGCTGGGGCATGAGTCGTTTGAGTGCCGGCTTAGCGGCATTCATCGGTGCGACTATTATTCTGTTCTGTGGCTGGTTAGGCTTGGCGGTTGTGAGTGGTCCACAGATGGCGTTTACTCTAGGGGTTGTGCCCTTTGTTGGTATTGAGTTGGCTAAAGTTCTTGTTTTAGCGGCTACTATTCCTTTTTGCTGGAAAAGTGCCAAATAATTAAGGCGCTTTTTTGGTTGGGCTTTGCGTGGTGGTTTGTGCCACTGTCTTGGGTTTTGCCTTTGGTTTGACATTGATTTGTGCGAGGTAAGTGCAAATCTGATCTTCTAACCGACGGTATTTCCCAAGCCGCCCAGCAGCACCATTCATCATAATCGCAAAGCCAACGGTCTGTTTATCTTTTGTTGTAATGTATCCTGCCAGTGACGTAACATGACTCATGGTGCCTGTTTTGGCGCGAATTTTGCGGATGGTGATGGCTTGTCCCATGCGGTTCTTCAAGGTGCCATCAATGCCAGATGTGGGTAAGGCATTCATAAAATCGTTTTTGATAGCCTTATCATGGTAGGCATAGTTCAACACATCCAGTAATTGTTGTGGTGTAATCAAGTCATAACGGGACAAACCAGCACCATCAACAATGCTGGAATTTTTGAGATCCACTTTAGCTGATTTGCCGATGATATTTTTCATCGCTTTGGCGCCATTTTTCCAGGAGCCAGACGACTTATAGTATTGTCGCCCTAAGGTTTTAAAAACGCTATTTGCGATCAAGTTGTCGGAGTCTTTGAGCATTTTTTTTGTTAATTCTTTCAGTGGTTTTGATTGATGTTGGGCAAGCAGCACTAAAGAGTCACGACTGGAGCCAGTGCGGACTTTACCCGTTACGCGAATACCCGCACTGCCCAGTAAGTCAGCGATGATCTTTTCGGCGTAGATTTCGGGATTTTGTACAGCAATGGATAAGCCGCGGGCTTCAGAATGGGCACGCATACAACCATCCAGGGTATAAATATTATTGATATTGCTATGCAAATCTAGACGACAAAAACCGCCTTTGCCTGCTTTGGTGGTGGTAAAGTTGCGGTAATCGACGTATTTTGCACTGCCGATAGGAATAATTTGCACGGGCTTGCCGACAGACTTGTTGGGTTTGACTTGCATGTGAATACAATTGCCGTTGATCATTGCTGCACTGGTAGGCGCTGAAAAACAATAACGGGTATCATCCCACATCCAGCCTGGTCCGATATCATTGGTACCAAATGCCGTATCATCCACATAGACATCACCATTGATAGCATGGATCCCTTGTTGCTTTAGGCGCTCAATCATGTGTTTAAGATGAGAAATTTTTAACGTCGGATCGCCACTAAATTTGATATACACATCACTGTTTAAGGTTCCGTGATGGATTTGGCGATTGTCAGCAAGGATGGTGGTTTTGTAACGGTAGTTGGGCCCAAGAAATAATAAACCCGAAAACCCGGTTAACACTTTCATGGTGCTGGCTGGGACAAAAGAGCGCTTTGGATTTTTTTCGTAAATTACTTTGCCGGTATCGAGGTTCTTGATTACAATGCCGATATTCACATTGCCAACCTGCTTTTTGATCAAGTTATCAATATTGCGAGCAATTTGTTGCTTGCTGGGCGACGTGTTGGTTTTGGTGGATGTCGTGGTGGGGGCAGCAACAGCTGAGGCGACCACACAGAAACTTAAGACAATAATAAACAATCGTTGCATACGGTAAGAGATCCCTTCATACTTTGGCATTCAATCATTATAGATGAGTCACAGGACGAAGTTAACTACTAAACACCATGAGTCACACAAAAACTTCTTTGGCCCACAGCGCTATCGCTGCCAGTTTCAACCAAGCAGTTAAATCCTACAATCGTGCAAATGTTATCCATCGAGAAGTGGGGCAACGCTTGTTGGAGAATTTGCAGCTGATGCAGATTGAGCCCCAGGTTATCCTGGATTTAGGCGCGGCTACGGGACTTTACAGCAAAGCTTTGGCTAAATATTACCCAAAAACCAGGGTTGTTGCGGTGGATATTGCTTGGGATATGCTACGACATGCTCGGCGGCACCGAGCCTGGTTCAAGCAACAAGGTTTTGTTTGCGCAAATTCATACCAGCTGCCGTTCCAAGATAATAGTGTGGATTTGGTTTTCTCCAATTTAATGCTCCATTGGTGTACTGATTATGAACAAGTTATCCAAGAAGTGCGGCGGGTCTTGAAACCTGAAGGGCTATTTCTGTTTGCGAGCTTGGGACCTGATAGTTTAAAAGAACTCCGCCAAGCCTTAGTGGCTAGTGGTAGTGACATCAGCCTGCATGATTTTACCGATATGCATGATGTGGGTGATGCCTTAGTACGTCAGCAATTCCAAGGGCCGGTGATGGAAGCGGAATTTATTACCTTTCATTACCCCTCAGTGGACAAAATTATGGCTGATTTAACCGACACCGGAGCGGCTTTATTATTGGATGACCCAGAACAGCAGCTAAAATCTCAACTGCCAGCTATCGGCGATGCATATCCCATAGAGACAGGGGCTAACAAATTACCATTGACCTATGAAGTTATTATTGGCCATGGCTGGGGGCCGAAGACCAGAGCGCCGGCTAATCAGCAGCAAGGCAATGAAGTGCACATTCCTTTGACAAAGATCCCACGCCGATAAGGTATGGTCAGTTGTCGAGGACTTCATTCTACGCTATCCTAAACAAATCCCAGCGGCTCCCGCCCCCTTTGGTCGCCGTTGATGCGGCTTTGCCGCATAGGCGATAGTACTTGGAGAGCAGCTTTCCGGCTTAGCCGAGAGCTGCTGTACAAATTCAGACTTATCAGATGGACTTGCCGATGAAACTTTCAACCATTGCTAAATTTACTCTCGCTATGTTACTGCTAGGCGCGACCTCTATGGTCTATGCTGAAGTTTTTAATGTCCCCGGCGTCGAAAAACTAGGGCGCTTCCACTCAATGTTTTCTCTGGAAGAGCGGTTTTTTTTGTGGCGTATTTTAATTGCGGCCGTTATGGGGATATTGATTGGTTACTCTCATGATTTTCGGCATCGTGGGATGGTGGGGGTCAAAACCTATGGCTCTGTGTGTTTAGGCTCCGCTGCATTTGCTGCCGTATCAACCCATATTTATTTGGTGACGGGGGTAGGTAATGCGTTACAAAATATTGGCTCTATTACTGCTGGTATCGGTTTCTTGTGCGCAGCTGTGATCTTTAAAGAAGGTGTTACGGTGCGCGGTCTCTCAACCGCGGCAACAATTTGGACCACCGCGGCTGTGGGTTCTGCTTGTGGCGCGGGTCTCTTCGGTGCGGCAGGAGTGATTGCGGTGATTGTCATTTGTTTTCACCTGGCGCCGAGCCGCAGGCCAGCGGATGTTGAATAAATAATACATCAGCGGTTCCCGCTGAGCTTCTCGCGATGGGGGTTTCCAAAGGGGGAAATCGCGATTTTTCCCCTTTGGTCGCCGTCCACGCGGCTTGGTCGCGTAGGCGATAGTTCTCGGAAGGCAACTTCCCGCTTCCAGCGGGAATTGCTGACAATACATGCTAAGAGTAATTGCTCTTGCCGGTTTGTTGCTAGCATCTGGTTATTCTGTTGCGAATACCATTAATGTCCTCGGTCTGTTTGAGAATAAAGCGGTTATCATTGTTGATGGCAAACGTCATGTTTTAGATGTAGGTGAAGAGACCCCTGAGGGTATCCGTCTTATCCGTGCCAATAGTCAAAATGCCGTACTGTTAATCAATGGTAAAGAAAAAACTTTTGCGTTGGGTGATACCGAAGATTATCGCGTCAAAAAAGTCACGGAAGAAACGGTTATCATCCGTCCTGCTGTTAATGGGATGTACCATATTGATGGGGAAATCAATGGCCAGCGTGCGAGTTTTGTTGTTGATACTGGCGCGAGTCACATTGCCATGAATAATCGCACTGCTGAGCGTTTAAAAATCGATTACAAACGCGCAAAAAAAGTTGGTAAAGTCGAAACGGCATCCGGTATTGAGTTGGCATACTTGGTACACCTTAAAACCGTCAAGGTCGGCAATATTATTGTCTATAATGTCCCAGCATTAGTATTAGTAGGACGTCAGCCTAGCCATATTCTATTGGGGATGTCGTTTCTCAAAAATCTCGAAATGCAAAACAAAAATAAGCTGCTTTACCTAAGGCAAAAATTTTAGTGCTCACGCTTTATAATGTATTCACCTAGCAAACGCAGTGGGAGTGCTGTTTGTCCCATTTTATCTAAGGGTTTCACGGCATCAGCAAATAATTGATTTGCGATAGCTTTTGCTTCTTCTACACCAACCAATTGTGGGTAGGTTGATTTTTGGTTATTTTGATCATGACCTTGAGGCTTGCCTAATGTTTCAGTGTCTTGCTCAATGTCAATGATGTCATCATGGACTTGAAAGGCGAGGCCAATGTTTTTGGCAAACGTATCAAGAGCATGTAACTC
>PAPY01000027.1 GCA_002709565.1 Legionellales bacterium
GCCGCTGTTAGCGTTGTCTTACCATGATCCACGTGGCCAATGGTGCCAACATTCACGTGGGGTTTATTTCGTTCGAATTTTTCCTTAGACACTTTTAGTACCTCTCTTTACAGACGTTAGTTATCGATTAATCACTTCTTCAGCGATATTCGCTGGAGTTTCATTGTATTTCAAAAATTCCATTGTGTAGGTTGCGCGACCTTGACTCATAGAGCGAAGATCAGTTGCATAACCAAACATTTCGGATAATGGAACTTCTGCCCGCACGACTTTACCGCTAGGAGAGTCCTCCATACCCTGGACAATTCCACGACGACGATTCAAGTCACCCATGACATCACCCATGTAATCCTCTGGGGTAACCACTTCAACGTTCATGATAGGCTCAAGCAATACTGGGTTAGCAGCCAATGCACCTTCGCGGAAACACTTCGAACCGGCGAGCTTAAACGCCATCTCACTGGAATCCACATCATGGTAAGAACCATCATAAAGCGTTACCTTCACGTCAACCACAGGGAAGCCTGCGATAACGCCATTTTCCATTTGTTCTTTGACACCCGCATCAACCGCTGGAATGTATTCACGTGGAACCACACCACCGACAATGGCGTTTTCGAATTCGTAACCTGAACCAGGTTCTTGTGGTTCGATCTTGAGCCATACATGACCGTATTGACCACGACCACCAGACTGACGAATGAACTTGCCTTCTTGCTCCACCGTTGAACGGATGGTTTCGCGGTAAGACACTTGTGGCTTACCGACATTAGCTTCAACGTTGAATTCACGCTTCATTCGGTCGACAATAATTTCTAGGTGCAACTCTCCCATACCACCGATAATGGTTTGGCCAGACTCTTCATCGGTGCGCACACGAAATGATGGATCTTCTTGCGCTAGCTTACCGAGGGCAATACCCATTTTTTCCTGATCAGCTTTCGTCTTAGGCTCAACTGCGACATGAATTACCGGCTCTGGGAATTCCATACGCTCAAGGGTAATGATTTGTTTGAGGTCACATAGAGTATCACCGGTGGTGACATTCTTGAGACCTACTGCAGCAGCTATATCACCGGCACGGACTTCTTTGATTTCTTCACGGCTGTTAGAGTGCATTTGTAACAAACGACCAATACGTTCTTTTTTGCCTTTAACTGGGTTATACACACTGTCACCAGATTGCAGAACACCCGAGTAGACACGGATAAAAGTTAATGAGCCCACGAATGGGTCAGTCGCAATCTTAAAGGCTAATGCTGCAAATGGTTCATCATCACTAGACTTACGATCAGCTTCAGTGCCGTCTTTGTCATCGAGAATACCTTTAATGGCAGGAACATCGATTGGCGCAGGCATATATTCAATAACACCATCCAATAACGCTTGTACACCTTTGTTCTTGAACGCAGAACCACAGAAAACAGGCACTAATTCATTAGCAATAGTCTGAATTCGAATACCTTGGCGAATTTCTTCTTCACTCAACTCGCCATTTTCGAGGTATTTTTCCATGAGTTCTTCAGAGGCTTCCGCCGCAGACTCAACCATTAACTCACGATACTTTTCGCACTCAGCATGCATGCTAGGGTCGATATCTTTGGTGTCGTAGGTCATGCCCTTATTGCTATCATCCCAATAAATGGCTTTCATGCGAATTAAGTCAACAACGCCTTCAAAGTTGTCTTCAGCACCAATCGGTAACTGAACAGGAACAGGGTTAGAACCCAGGCGAGATTTGATTTGCTCAACCACACGCAGGAAATCAGCGCCGGCTCGGTCCATCTTGTTGACGAATGCCATACGCGGAACTTCATATTTGTTGGCTTGACGCCAGACGGTTTCAGACTGAGGTTCTACACCACCAACGGCACAGAATACAGCAACCGCACCATCCAAGACCCGCAATGAACGCTCCACCTCAATGGTAAAGTCAACGTGTCCTGGGGTATCAATGATATTGATGCGATGTTCTGGGTATTGTTGATCCATACCTAACCATGAACAAGTCGTCGCAGCAGAGGTAATGGTGATACCACGTTCTTGCTCTTGTTCCATCCAGTCCATGGTAGCAGCACCTTCGTGTACTTCACCAATTTTGTGGGAACGCCCTGTATAGAACAAAATACGTTCTGTCGTCGTCGTTTTACCCGCATCAATGTGAGCCATGATGCCGATGTTACGGGTGCGTTGTAAATCTATCTGCCGAGCCACGTCGTTATCCTCAATTAATCCAATCAGTTCCAGCGATAATGGGCAAACGCTTGGTTTGCTTTCGCCATTTTGTGTACATCTTCACGTTTCTTGACCGCTTCACCACGACCAAGGATCGCATCGTATAATTCACCGGCTAGCTGAGATGCCATGCCTTTTTCGCTGCGTTTACGCGCTGCTTCAATGATCCAGCGCATTGCTAGTGCTAAGCGACGACGCGGAGGGACTTCTACCGGGATTTGGTAAGTTGCACCACCAACACGGCGTGAGCGCACTTCAACGATAGGAGCAACATTGTCCAGCGCTTTGTTGAACAACGCTAATTCACTGGTACCGCTACCACTTTCACCATCATCACCGTCTTCGACCTTTTGGCCTTCTTTTTTGGCTCGAGCGGTAATGTTATCCAATGCTGAATAAACGATTCTTTCAGCAATAGACTTCTTACCACTTTGCATAATACGGTTAACAAACCGCGCTACCATTTCATCCCCAAACTTAGGATCTGGGATGATTTTTTGCTTTTCTGCTGCTCTTCTACGCATCGTACTTCCTACTCAATTACTCTTTAGGTTTCTTCTCGCCGTATTTAGAACGGCCTTGCTTACGACCACCGACACCAGCGGTATCCAAACTACCTCGCACTACGTGATAGCGCACACCCGGTAAATCTTTTACCCGGCCACCCCGTACGAGCACCACAGAGTGCTCCTGCAGATTATGGCCTTCACCACCAATATATGACGTCACCTCGTGACCACTGGTCAACCGTACCCGGGCTACCTTACGTAGCGCAGAGTTCGGCTTCTTCGGGGTGGTGGTATATACCCGTGTACACACCCCTCGACGCTGCGGACATCCCTTCAAGGCAGGCATTTTGGTTAGCTTGACGATTTTTTCTCGCCCTTTTCGGATGAGCTGATTAACTGTTGGCATATTTTACTCCACGTTAATTGCCACGGGTCACCCCGTCTATACATATGTTGTGCGGGCAAACCCGCGTAATCCCTTGATTTTTAGGCTGAATTTCGCTATCTAGCCTTTGATAAGTACAACAAAACTTACGCAAGACAGCGCCTTGGGTAAGCTTTGTCGGCAGCACCAATCCCCCTTCCGTAGGGAGAAGGAGGCGCGATTCTAAATAGCAAACAGCCTTATGTCAAGCATTTAGCAGCCATTTTGGGTAGGTAAGGAGAAACCGGCACGAATTTGTCCAAGCATCTGGCAGCTGACCACTAAGATCCTCGCCAGCGAATGCCGATAGACTTCGCCGTATTGGTTTGCTTTGCGGCCAACCTTACCATACCTACCCCCGCAGCATTAGCGCTGAGGGGGGCCATTCAATTAGAATGGGCTACTGCTCTTCATTTGGCGCATTTAGCGCTTCAGAGAGAGCTTGCTCGACGTCCTCGGCTGTCACTGTCGTTTCTTCGGCAAGTCCTTCACCGATCTCCGTCTCGTCGCCTTCTTCTTTGCGGCGATTATGGTAGGCAAGCCCTGTTCCCGCAGGGATCAGACGACCTACCACGATGTTTTCTTTCAAGCCACGCAATTCATCTGTCTTACCACACACAGCAGCTTCAGTAAGCACGCGAGTGGTTTCTTGGAATGATGCAGCTGACAAGAATGATTCAGTGTTCAATGAGGCTTTAGTGATACCCATCAAGATTGGATAGTACTTAGCTGGACGTTTGCCGTCTTTCTCAAGTTCCTCATTTGCTGGGCGAATTTGACTCTCATCAACAATCTCGTTAATTAAGAATGCAGAATCACCCGGTGATGTAATTTCACACTTACGTATCATTTGGCGAACAATAACTTCGATATGCTTATCGTTGATTTTCACCCCTTGTAAACGATAAACGTCTTGGATTTCATCAACAATGTAATTCGCCAAGGCATTCACCCCAAGCAATCGTAAAATATCATGTGGGTTTGGAGGACCATCAGCAATAGTTTCACCACGCTCGACGCTCTCGCCTTCAAACACCGTCACATGACGCCATTTGGGGATCAATTCTTCGTAGGTTTCGCCTTCATTATCGGTGATAATTAAACGACGTTTGCCTTTGGTTTCTTTACCAAAGCTCACCACCCCAGTCATCTCCGCTAAAATAGCGGGATCTTTTGGCTTACGGGCTTCAAACAAATCAGCAACCCGTGGCAAACCACCGGTAATATCCCGGGTTTTGCTGGTTTCTTGTGGGATACGAGCAATAACGTCACCGACACCAATATCTGCACCGTCTTCAAGATTCAACAATGCGTTGTTTGGCAAGAAGTAATGGGCAGGGACATTGGTACCAGCGATCATCAAGTCTTTGCCTTTGGCATCAATCAACTTGACCATTGGTTTTAATTCTTTACCACCTGAGGTACGTTGTTTCGTGTCCGCTATCACAATAGAGCTTAGACCGGTCAACTCATCCACCTGACGGTTCATGGTCATGCCTTCGATCATATCGTGGAACTGAATCTTACCCGCCACCTCAGTAATAATAGGGTGAGTATGGGGATCCCAGTTTGCGACAATTTGACCGGCTTCGACGACTTCACCATCTTTCACTGTCAGAGTTGCACCGTAAGGCACCTTGTAACGTTCACGCTCACGGCCACCCATATCCGTCACGGCAATTTCACCGGAACGGGATACCGCGACTAAGTTACCACTGGCATGCTCAACATGCTTGATATTGTGGAGTTTAATTTTACCGTCTGTCTTCACTTGAACATTGTTCGCCGCCGTTGCACGAGAAGCCGCACCACCAATGTGGAAGGTACGCATGGTTAACTGAGTACCCGGCTCACCAATTGATTGTGCCGCGATAACACCGACAGCCTCACCACTATTAACCAAGTGACCACGGGCTAAGTCACGACCGTAACATGTTGCACAAATACCAAAACGAGCTTCACAGGTGATCGGTGAACGTACTTTGACTTGGTCCACACTCATTGCTTCGAGTTTGTCGACCAGGGCTTCATCTAACAACGTACCAATCGGTGCAATTACTTCGCCGGTTGCCGGAGCAACAACATCTTCGACCACTACACGGCCTAAAACTCGCTCACGTAGAGGCTCGACAATATCACCACCTTCAATATGTGGCGTCATCATCAGACCATGATGGGTACCGCAATCTGGCTCATTCACCACAACGTCTTGGGCAACATCCACCAAACGCCGGGTTAAGTAACCAGAGTTTGCTGTTTTGAGTGCAGTATCCGCCAAACCTTTACGAGCACCGTGGGTAGAATTAAAGTACTGAGATACATCCAGCCCTTCACGGAAGTTTGCAGTAATTGGTGTCTCAATGATGGAACCATCAGGTTTCGCCATCAAGCCCCGCATTCCCGCTAACTGTCGGATCTGAGCAGCCGAACCCCGCGCACCGGAGTCTGCCATCATATACACAGAGTTGAATGAGGCTTGTTGTTCTTCATCACCTTGTGCGTTAACAACTGTCTCATTGGATAAGGTATCCATCATGGCTTTCGCCACTTGCTCATTGGTATGTGACCAGATATCAACGACTTTATTGTAACGCTCACCATGGGTCAAAAGACCAGAGGCATATTGCTGTTCAATTTCCTTAACAAGATCCTCAGCCCCGCTAATGATAGAGGCCTTTTCGTCAGGAATCTCGAGGTCATTAATACCAATAGACGTACCAGAACGCGTCGCGTAAGAGAAGCCGGTATACATCAAGTGATCAGCAAAAATAACAGTTTCTTTGAGACCTACTTCGTGATAGCACTGGCTTACTAATGCTGAAATGCGTTTTTTGTTCAGTGCAGTATTGATTAAATCGAACGACAAACCTTCGGGTAAAATATCTGACAAAAGTACTCGACCAACCGTAGTATCCACTAGCTTGGTGTACGTATTTTTGCTGCCATCTTCATTAATATCTGTGTAATTAACACGAGCTTTAATACGCGCATGCAAACTCACAGAGCCCGTTTCGTAAGCGCGGTGTACTTCACTTAGATCAGCAAACACTTTGCCTTCACCGGGGGCATTAATTTTTTCCCGGGTCATATAGTACAAACCCAACACGATATCTTGCGTTGGTACGATGATTGGCTCACCGTTAGCTGGCGATAAGATGTTGTTGGTAGACATCATCAACGCCCGTGACTCCAACTGCGCTTCAATGGTCAATGGAATGTGGACCGCCATTTGGTCACCGTCAAAGTCAGCGTTATAAGCTGTACACACCAAGGGATGCAATTGAATCGCTTTACCTTCAATCAATACAGGCTCGAACGCTTGTATACCCAAACGGTGAAGTGTTGGTGCACGGTTCAATAGTACCGGATGTTCACGAATAACTTCTTCCAGAATATCCCATACTTCAGGGATCTCTCGCTCGACCATTTTTTTTGCGGCTTT
The DNA here is from genome assembly GCA_002709565.1 of Legionellales bacterium. Taxonomy (GTDB): domain Bacteria; phylum Pseudomonadota; class Gammaproteobacteria; order UBA1113; family UBA1113. The sequence continues at coordinate 6,611 of PAPY01000027.1, forward strand.
AATGGTAGTCGCTAAACCACGGAACTGTAACTTACTGAAAATAAATGGCTTAAACAGTTCAAGCGCCATTTTTTTCGGGATACCACATTGGTGCAAACGTAAAGTTGGCCCCACTACAATGACTGAACGGCCAGAATAATCCACCCGTTTACCCAGTAGATTTTGGCGGAACCGACCTTGTTTACCTTTAATCATATCTGCTAATGATTTTAAAGGTCGCTTATTAGAACCGGTAATCGCACGACCGCGACGACCATTATCCAATAAGGCATCCACAGCTTCTTGCAGCATGCGTTTTTCGTTACGAACAATAATGTCAGGTGCACTCAAGTCCAACAAACGCTTCAAACGGTTGTTACGGTTAATAACGCGACGGTACAAGTCATTCAAATCAGACGTTGCAAAACGACCACCATCAAGCGGTACTAATGGACGTAAATCAGGTGGTAGAACTGGCAGCACATTCATGATCATCCAGCTAGGATTGTTACCTGATTCAGAAAATGCTTCCAACAATTTGAGTCGCTTAGTGAGTTTTTTGAGTTTGGTTTCAGAGCTAGTGTTGGGGATCTCTTCACGTAGGCGAGCAATTTCATCATCCAGATTAATTTCATTCAGTAAGCGTTGTACCGCTTCCGCACCCATTTGCGCATCAAATTCATCGCCGTATTGTTCAATAGCTTCAAGGTACTCATCATCCGATAGCAGTTGTCCACGCTCGAGATGAGTCATGCCCGGCTCAACCACAATAAACGCTTCAAAATATAACACCCGCTCAATATCACGCAAGGTCATATCCAAGAAAATACCAATACGAGAAGGTAATGATTTCAAGAACCAGATGTGTGCTACTGGGCTCGCTAATTCGATATGGCCCATACGTTCACGACGAACTTTTGAGAGAGTCACTTCGACGCCGCATTTTTCACAGATAACACCACGGTGTTTTAAGCGTTTGTACTTACCACACAGACATTCGTAATCTTTGATAGGACCAAAGATCTTGGCACAGAACAGACCATCACGTTCTGGCTTAAAGGTACGGTAATTAATCGTCTCAGGCTTGGTCACTTCACCAAATGATTGTGCTCGTATCATTTCTGGTGACGCTAATCCAATCCGTAAACCATCAACTTCCGTTGCATTATGCATCGGCTGACGTCCGTAAGACATTAAGTCTCCCATCGGTGGCATAGTTGCTGTTTGCATATTTCGTTCTCTCTCATTAACGCTCGTAAAACCATACCGCGGTCAAACCGCGGTACATAATTTTTTAGAAACTAGTTAGTTCAACATCCAAGCCCAAGGCTTTGATCTCTCGCACCAAGACATTGAATGACTCAGGCATACCGGCTTCCATTTGGTGATTGTTGTCGACGATGTTTTTGTACATCTTAGTTCGACCATTCACGTCGTCGGATTTCACCGTTAGCATTTCTTGTAAGGTGTAAGCCGCACCGTATGCTTCAAGGGCCCAGACCTCCATCTCACCAAAACGCTGACCACCGAACTGGGCCTTACCACCCAGTGGTTGTTGCGTGACGAGACTATAAGAACCGGTAGAACGGGCATGCATCTTGTCATCAACTAAGTGGTTGAGCTTAAGCATGTACATATAACCTACTGTCACTGGACGCTCAAATGCGTTACCAGTACGGCCGTCATACATCACCGTTTGTCCTGAATCAGGTAAGCCCGCTAAGCTAAGCATGCGCTTGATTTCAGACTCTGCTGCACCATCAAATACTGGGCTCGCCATCGGCACCCCACTGCGAAGATTGGTTGCCACAGACATCACTTCATCATCAGACAAGTCTTTAGTGTTAAATTTATTGGAGCTACCGTGCTGATAGATTTCATCAACATAGTCACGAATTTCTTTGACATTGGCATTAGCATCCATCAACTTACCAAGATTGAGCCCCAATGCTTTGGCTGCCCAACCTAAGTGCGTTTCGAGAACCTGGCCGATGTTCATCCGCGACGGTACCCCGAGTGGATTCAAGACGATATCAACAGGCGTGCCATCTGCCGTATATGGCATGTCTTCTTGCGGTACGATCATAGAGATCACACCCTTGTTACCGTGACGACCCGCCATCTTGTCACCTGGTTGAACGCGACGCTTAACCGCCATGTAGACTTTTACGATCTTTAGTACGCCTGGTGCTAAATCATCACCTTGAGTGATTTTCAGGCGTTTTTCTTCGAGTTTGTCTTCGAATTCTTTTTGGACCTTGGCTAGCTGTTGATGATAGCCTTCAAATTGCTTGGTCGCAGCATCATCTTTGAGGTTGATCTCAAACCATTTGCTACGGGGCAATTCTTTGAGATACTCTTCTGTCACTTTGCCAGACTTCAAGCTATTAGGTCCGCTGGTGGCTTGCTGACCCACGAGTAATTTTTTGATTTGCTCATAAATACTTTGTTCGTGGATACGCAGCTCATCATCAATGTCTTTTTTGACCTTGGCTAACTCAGCACTCTCAACTTCCAATGCCCGTTGATCTTTGTCAACACCATCACGAGTAAAGATTTGCACGTCAATAACCGTACCCGACATACCTGTTGGTACACGTAAAGAAGTATCTTTAACGTCAGAGGCTTTTTCACCGAAGATAGCGCGTAAGAGTTTTTCTTCAGGGGTTAGCTGTGTTTCACCTTTCGGGGTGACTTTACCCACTAAAATATCATTGGCATTAACTTCAGCACCGATGAACACGATACCAGAGTCATCGAGCTTAGACAGTGCATGCTCACCCACATTCGGAATATCGCTGGTGATTTCTTCTGCGCCCAGCTTAGTGTCTCGCGCAACACAGGTTAATTCCTCGATATGGATACTGGTGAAACGGTCTTCTTGCACCACCCGCTCAGAAATGAGGATAGAATCCTCAAAGTTGTAACCATTCCAAAGCATGAAGGCAACCAATAAGTTTTGCCCAAGGGCTAATTCACCCATATCCGTTGACGGGCCATCCGCTAACACGAAACCTTTGGAGACACGCTGGCCTTTGTTGACCAAAGGACGCTGGTTGACACAGGTATTTTGGTTGGACCGGGTATATTTAGTTAACGAATAAATATCAACACCACTCTCGCCTTCTTTAACTTCGTCATCATTCACGTTAATGACGATACGAGAAGCATCAATAGAGTCAACCACACCGCCGCGTTTAGCAACCACGGTAACACCAGAGTCAATTGCAACAATCCGTTCCATACCGGTACCAACTAGTGGTTTCTCAGTACGCAAAGTAGGGACTGCTTGACGTTGCATGTTCGAGCCCATCAACGCACGGTTCGCATCATCGTGCTCGAGGAATGGTATCAATGACGCAGCCACAGAAACAATCTGACGCGGTGAAACGTCGATATAGTCTACTTTGTCCGGCGTCGTTAAGGTAAATTCATTTTCAATTCGACATGACAGCAATTCATCGGTTAATTTACCACTGCTATCCACGGTCGCATTTGCCTGCGCAATAACGAAGTGACCTTCCTCAATAGCTGATAAGTAATGAATTTGGTCTGTTATTTTGCCGTTCTCAACCTTCAGATAGGGGCTCTCTAAGAAACCATAATCATTAGGTCTAGCATACGCCGCTAAGGAGTTAATCAAACCAATATTTGGTCCCTCAGGGGTTTCAATGGGACATAAACGCGCATAGTGAGTGGTGTGTACGTCACGTACCTCAAAACCAGCACGTTCCCGCGTCAAACCACCAGGACCCAAGGCTGAAATTCGTCGCTTATGGGTAATTTCAGACAATGGATTGTTCTGATCCATAAATTGCGATAATTGGCTAGAACCAAAGAATTCTTTGACCGCAGCGGATACTGGTTTGGCATTGACAAGATCCTGTGGCATTAAGTTCTCAGAATCCGCTAAGCTCAAACGCTCTTTTACTGCACGCTCAACCCGGACTAAACCAACACGGAATTGATTCTCTGCCATTTCACCGACACTACGAATACGGCGGTTACCGAGGTGATCGATATCATCCACATCCCCTTCACCATTACGAATAGCAACTAGAGTCTTGATAGCCGCGAGAATATCTTCTTTGTCCAACGTACCAGGGCCTGTAATTTCGCTACGGCCAACCCGTAGATTGAATTTCATCCGACCTACTGTCGATAAATCATAGCGCTCTTCAGTGAAGAAAAGATTCTCGAATAGTGTTTCAGCTGCATCTTTTGTCGGTGGTTCACCTGGGCGCATCATGCGGTAGATTTCAACTAGCGCATCTAATTCATTCCGAGTCGGATCAATACGCAAAGTATCAGAAATATAAGGACCTCTGTCTAAATCATTGGTATAGAGCACTTCGAAAGACTTAAACTTGCTTTCTAGCAACTGCGTCAGCACTTCCGGTGTGATTTCAGTATTCGCTTCAAGGACGATATCACCCGTGTTTTCATCAACAAGATTTTTAGCTAATACTTTACCCTCGAGATATTCCGCTGGTACGTCTAATTTATCAACGCCAGCTTCTTCGAGTAATTTAATATGGCGAGCAGAGATACGACGCCCCGCTTCAACAATCACTTTGCCGCGTTTGCCGGTGATATCAAAACTGGCAATTTCACCGCGTAAGCGCTCAGGCACAAGGTGTAAAATAAATTTATCAGATTTGACTTCATAAGTGTTCGTCTCGAAGAACAATGATAAAATTTCTTCGGTGGTATATCCCAAAGCCCGTAACAAAATCGTTACCGGTAATTTACGACGCCGGTCAATACGGACAAAGACACAGTCTTTTGGATCAAATTCAAAATCTAACCAAGAACCACGGTAAGGAATAACCCGTGCTGAATAGAGGATTTTACCGGAAGAGTGGGTTTTACCACGATCATGATCGTAAAATACACCTGGAGAACGGTGTAATTGCGAAACCACAACCCGCTCAGTACCGTTGATAACAAAGGTACCGTAATCCGTCATTAACGGAATTTCACCCATATAGACTTCTTGTTCACGGATATCTTTGACTTTTTTGTTGTCTGCCGCAGACTCTTTGTCAAAAATCGTCAAACGGACTTTTACCCGTAGTGCGACAGCGTAGGTTAAGCCCCGCAGTTTACATTCTTTAACATCGAATGCAGGCTCACCTAAGGAATAACTCACATACTCTAGGGTTGCATTCCCAGAATAGCTTTCAATCGGGAAAACTGACCGAAACGCTCCTTCCAGGCCCATATCATCCCGCTGCCCGGGAATAATATTGCGCTGCAAAAATCCTTCGTAGGAAGCTTGCTGAATTAACAGTAATGGGGGTACTTCCATCATTTCTTCACGTTTACCGTAATTTAAACGTGGCCGCGTTAATTCATTATAACGGAGTGGTCTTTGTTCAAACTCTGTTTGTGCAACTGCGTTAGGCATGAGAATTCCTCACATCTGAAAATTTTAATCTAGCCAAAGCCAATGTTTTCGTTTGTTCCGCTACAACATTACTGTTCCTGGAGCGGAAACAGGCCGGCAGCAGACAGTCTGCTACCAGCCTAATTCTTTTGGCTGCAAGAGCAGCCGGGGTCAAAGCCTGCTTATTTGACTTCAACAGTCGCGCCAGCTTCTTCCAATTGCTTCTTGACGTCTTCTGCTTCTTCCTTAGCAACACCTTCTTTAACTGGGCTTGGCGCACCTTCAACAAGCTCTTTCGCTTCTTTAAGGCCGAGCCCTGTGATGCCACGAATAGCTTTAATAACAGCAACTTTGTTGTCACCAAAACCAGTCATCACGACGTCAAATTCAGTTTTCTCTTCTGCAGCACCTGCATCACCACCAGCACCTGGCATGGCAGCAACTGGCATCGCAGCCGCAGCGGCAGAAACGCCGAATTTTTCTTCCATTTGTTCAATTAATTCAACGATATCCATTACGCTCATTTGCGAAATCGTTTCTAAAATGTCTTCTTTTGATACGGCCATTGTAATTTACCTCGTATAAAATGTTAGTTAACTAGCCTTCTGCTTGCTTCTTATCACGAACAGCAGCCAGGGTACGGACGAACTTAGCATGTGGTTCTGCCATCGTTCGAACAAACTTGCTGATAGGCGCTTTCATGGTACCCATCAATTGTGCCAACGCTTCGTCGCGAGTAGGCAGGCTGGCGATTGCGTTAAGGTCGCTCGCACCATACAACTTGCCACCCACAGCTAATGCTGTCACTTCAAGCTTGTCATTGCTTTTCGCAAAATCTTTAAACAGACGCGCTGCAGCACTAGGCTCATTCTCGGAAAATGCGAGTAGAACAGGACCAACAAAGGTCTCTTCTAAACATGCAAAATCCGTGTCTTTTACAGCACGACGCGCTAAAGTATTACGAATCACTTTCAAGTAAACACCTGAATTACGTGCCGTTGCACGCAGTTCGTTCATTTGCGTCACAGAAAGGCCACGATAATCCGCTGCTGCTGCTGAAATAGCGTTTTTTGCCACATCAGACAATTCAGCAACGATGGCTTTTTTGTCTTCTAGTCTTAGAGCCATGTAACCTCCTCAAATAACCTTGTATTTTGGTCCAGCTTTTCGTTGCAGTCACTCTTCTCGCTCAGTCATTTATTTATATAAACTCCTTCACTCGAAAGCGCCTGCGCCTCAATCTGAACCAAAATACAAGGTTATTGCCTCGCTTTTGGTTCAGCTTGTTGTTGCAGTCACTCTTCTCGCTCAGTCATTTATTTGTATAAACTTCTTCACTCGAAAGACTAACAACGGGGCTGAACTAAAAAACACCCCACTCGGCTGAACCAATCAGCCAAGCTTGTCACCGTCTAAGCATCTTGCCTATCGTGATGACGTTAGCGTTATTGAGATAAAATCTCGCACTACGCCACAGTTAAGGGACCCGGCTCCCCGAGTCGCCGTTAACAGCAACTTGCTAAGTAGCGAAGTCACTGTCTACGCGGGCAATTTTAAGGGATATTGCTAACGCCCTATCCCACCAGCGGTCTTTGACAGCCTGCAGTTCTGTGAGCAATACCCACTTTGTACTGGCCGTACAAAATTGTCATTAATACCGAAGTATTAATGACTAGAAATCGATCGTTGATAAATCAACTTGCAAACCTGGTCCCATCGTTGAGGACAAGGTAAGTTTTTTCATGTAAACGCCTTTCGCGCTGCTAGGCTTGGCTTTTTTGAGATCTGCCAAAAGTGCCGCGACGTTGGCTTTTAACTTGTCTACCGTGAAGTCTGCTTTGCCTACGAGGCAATGGATAATACCAGCTTTGTCAGTACGGTAACGAACTTGACCCGCTTTGGCGTTGTTCACCGCTGTGGTGACATCCGGCGTTACAGTACCAACTTTAGGATTCGGCATTAAGCCACGTGGACCCAATACTTGACCTAATTGACCAACCACACGCATCGCATCCGGCGTGGCAATCACAACATCGAAGTCCATGTTGCCGCCTTTGATGCTTTCCGCTAGATCTTCAAAACCAACAATGTCCGCACCGGCTTGTTTGGCTTTTTCGGCATTGTCACCTTGGGCAAATACTGCGACGCGAACGTCTTTACCGGTACCGCTAGGTAACAAGGTTGCACCACGCACCACTTGGTCAGATTTACGTGGGTCAACTCCAAGATTAACACTGACATCAATGGTTTCTTTGAATTTTTTGCTGGCAACGTCTTGAATGACTTGTACAGCTTCATCAAAACTATACACTTTGCCAATTTCGACTTTTTCGGCAATGGCTTTTGCCCGTTTCGTTAATTTGGCCATGTTACACGCCCTCCACTTCGATACCCATACTGCGAGCAGTACCGGCGATAGTGCGAACAGCAGCATCCATATCAGCAGCTGTTAAGTCTTTTTCTTTCATGTTGACGATATCTTCCAACTGCGCCCGGGTCACTTTACCGACCTTCTCAGTATTTGGCGTACCGCTGCCTTTTTTGAGGCCTGCAGCTTTTAGCAATAATACCGCCGCAGGTGGTGATTTCATATCAAAATCAAAACTTCGGTCTTGATAGACAGTGATCACAACCGGAACCACTAAGCCTGCTTCAAGGCTTTGGGTCTTAGCGTTAAACGCTTTACAGAAATCCATGATATTCAAACCATGTTGCCCGAGGGCTGGACCAACGGGAGGACTAGGATTCGCCTGCCCCGCTGGAATTTGCAGTTTAATCTGCGCTTGTACTTTCTTTGCCATTATTGTCTCCTAGTGGGTGCAAACGCCTCGCGGCTCCCCAATGTTACAGCTGACGGCAATCAGCCTTTTTCAACTTGACCGAACTCCAACTCTACTGGTGTAGAACGACCAAAAATCAATACAGCCACCCGTAAGCGGCTTTTTTCGTAGTTAACTTCTTCGACAACGCCATTAAAGTCAGCAAATGGCCCATCGATAACGCGTACGACTTCGCCAGGCTCGAAGAGTACCTTCGGTTTCGGCTTGTCAACGCTTTCTTCCACACGCTGCAAAATTGCCGCGGCTTCTTTATCCGTAATTGGTGCTGGACGGTCACTGGTACCGCCGATAAATCCTAATACTTTGGGTAACTTACGCACTAAATGCCAAGTTTCATCATCCATTACCATGTGCACGAGCACATAGCCGGGAAAATATTTTCGTTCGCTTTCACGTTTTTGTCCCTGGCGCATTTCGACGACTTTTTCTTTAGGGACTAAAATTTCGCCAAACTTGTCTTCAACACCGACGAGCTTTACCCGTTCTTTTAAGGCGTCTTTGACATACGCCTCAAAACCAGAGTAAGCATGCACGACATACCAACGCATCTTACCTTCACTTTTGATAACCTCTTGATTGTCTGTGTTTTCTGGTTTTTCAGTCATGCTTTATCCTCGTTGTCCGGTCAGCCATGCCATCGCCCATAAAAAGAACGTATCAGCAGCCCACATAATCAGTGCCATCACTAGAACAATGGCAATCACTACCATTGCCGTGTGCATAGTCTCCTGCCGTGTCGGCCAAACTACTTTGCGCAGTTCAACCCGCGCTTCTTTGGCGAAATTCACTGCTATGCGACCTTTCGTCGTGACAGAGGCTATCCCCAGCATCACGCCGAATACCACAATCCAACCAATGATCCGGATTGGTAAGGCCACAGCACTGTAGTGGTAATTGGCATACAGTCCAAGGGCAAAAATAACTAGCACCGCTAGCCATTTTAAAATATCTGCTTTTGAACTGTTTTCTTCCTGCCTTACACTCATCGCTTTCACTTTAAATCTGTGTTCCTGTCATATTGCCTCAGAATAATGGCAGGCTAGGAGGGACTCGAACCCACAACCTGCGGTTTTGGAGACCGCTGCTCTGCCAGTTGAGCTACTAGCCTATTTATTCCGTGACATAAAAACTGTTTAACGCACAAAAGGCCCGCCTAAAAAGACGAGCCTTCTTGTGCTATGACGCTATTAATTACTCAACAACTTTAGCAACAACACCAGCACCCACGGTCCGGCCACCTTCACGAATCGCAAAGCGTAAACCTTCATCCATCGCAATCGGTGCAATCA
>PAPY01000028.1 GCA_002709565.1 Legionellales bacterium
ATCTCGCGCCAGGGATGGCGACCTCGATAGTGTTTAGTAACTGGAGCTGGCGATAGGAGTCGAACCTACGACCGGCTGATTACAAATCAGCTGCCAAAAAATGAAAAAATCTCGTAAAATCAACACATTAACCCGGTTTTGCTGTCTAATGTACTTGTTCTGAATACCCCCGAATTATCGCGATCTTTGGTGATCTTGGGTGGGTTTTGTTAGACAGTTCGCTACTGCATATTCGAATGATATTAAGCATCGATTTGCATGAGGTAGATTACTTTGGCCTGGTCTTTTAATTGAACAACCAACATATACGCTCAAAGCCTATGGTGTGCATTATTATTTGCTAATAACACAATGTTAAAGTGAAGGTCATCACCATGAACAAGATTTTCGCTTGCTCTGAATAACCTCGGTCTCATACTCTGCACGCCTACTTACAGTCGAGTTAGCACGTGTATTTCGTCTTGCGATATATTGTACCGCTGGTTGTTCTGTTTCCCAACGAAATTGTTCAAGGCTTAGACCGTCACTTTTTGTACTAATTGCTCTAAGCTCTCGTTTAACAGCCCAAAATGTAGCAACGTTTGCTGCTTGCTTAGCCACTTGTGTATGCTGTTTATTTTTATCCTGTATTTCTGTAATAGATAACCAATACGACTCATGAAGCATATTTTGTTTCGGTAACTCAGCTCCCGCTATTAAGAGTAAATGCATACACAATATCCACTCATTCAAACTTTCTTGATATTCTCTTGACATAACGTCAGTGCTTGCCAGAGTCACCCTTGGGTGCTCAGAAATCTTTGATAAAATCGGAGTATCTCCACAATTGGTTCGACAATTTACATCTGCACCCCTATTGGTTAATAGAGGTATCGCCTCACTATTTGCTAAGTGCAAAGGTGTATAGCCATGTTTATTCTGAAGATTAATATCTGCGTCATTTTCTATTAGAAGATTTACTGTTTCTAAACATCTCTCTGTCTTAATTACCGCATAGTGTAGTGGGGAACAATTTGAAGCACATACTAAGTTTGGCTTAGCTCCCACCTGTACTAATAAATGAGCTATATCATAAGCCTGCCCTTTGGCAAGTACTGCTGTTAGTAATGGTGTATCCTGTAACGAGTCAAGTCTCAAATTAGTAGAGGCTTTTAAATTAGGGTCTGCACCCATTCCCAATAACCAAAAAACCACATCCATGCGCCTATGCGTAATAGCTTTTTGAAGTAACGTATTGTATCCCGCTGTACTTTTTACTCGTGCATTTATTGTATCTTCAAAGTCTGCTAAATATAGATAAATCATACCGAGTAGAATGTTCGGATCTGAATCTAAAAAAAATGATTCGCCATATTTAGGGCATGTAGGCTCATGATGCCTCAATTCAATTTCGCGTTCAAAACTAAGTCTTTTTGGTGTAAGTATTCCTTTACCAAGACAAATATCATGCTCTACCTGTCCATAATACTGCTGCGCTCGCTTAACAAGCGATAATAATTGAATATTCTGCTGTGTCGTAAAGGGTATTTTTCGGTAATACCACTCCGCAGTAAATATTCTAGGGAATTTAGCATGCAAGCATACCCTCACAAGCTCGTGGAATCGCTGGGTCATAAGTAACGAATCAACTAAAGAGTGAAATCTTCGTGAAACTAATGATAGAGACATAGAAGACTCAAACAACCGGAAAGGTTCCTCCGATAAAATAATGTCAGTAATATGATATTGTATTTCTTGTGGCAAATACACCCATTGCTCAAAGCTAGGTAAAATACTTATGAGTGGCGACAAAGTGTTTTTAGAGTGCCTGCCTAACTCATGGGCTATTTTTTCAGCCATTTCACGAATGTGACCGATAGTTTCTATTGAAAGCTCCATTTCATCAGAAACATAATACTCAAGCTCACTATTAACTGTCGCAACAAATTTTCTTATGCTTGGTTTGGCCTTCTCGGGACTATTATTGACTCTAGCAATTGCAGCTATTATATCCGATTTAGTTAGTTTTCCCATATGTCAATCCTAATAATTATTAAAATTTTTGGTTATATTCAGTCAGCATTTTATTAATAGCTATGCTTTTTTATTTTAGTAGAATACATTAAAAACCCACATTCTGTGAATAATACCATCAGGCCAAAAAATTATACTATTCCGCCCGAAAATGAATGCCGTCTTTCATGTTCGGTTTTAGGCCTTTCATCTAAAGTCGGAGACGTCTCAACCCTACTCGCTAAGGAATTTGAGCGTGCTCGTCGATGAGCCATAATTCGAGCAGGTGATGTACTAATGCGTCTACTTTGTTCAATAAGCTTACTATCGCTAAGTTGTGCTTCAATTTGAGCTCTTTCGTCAGCTTGAACGCTTCCTACAGGCGCATTACCGTAAAAATCCCCAGCATAACGAGAGTATTTAAGTCTAAAAGCATGGAACTGGGTAAGTAGCCTTTTTGTTGTAGAGTAATCATAATTACCTGATAATACTTCGTATATGCGCTCGTCATTTTCTCTCAACATTTCAGCAAATCCCTCTTGTTCATCAACACCCTTTTCCGGTATCTGCTCATGATCTGCGTGGAAAATCTGAGTCTCAAGAGCTTCTTGGCTAACTAAACCAACCTCTCTAACTTGATAGTGAGAAAAATCTGATTTAATGGTGCGAAGTTTATCTAATAGCTCTCTATCTTCAGCATTGTCAAGATCGCCAGCGGATAGCTCTTCAATACGCCTGTCGACATCTTTCAACATCTTGATAATATCAGCTCGATCTGCCGCACGTTCTTTCCTCAATTTCTCTAAGCTCCTCCTTGCTTTAGCATTCTGTATCTTCATTTCTTGTACCGTTAGTGGTTCTGGATACAAACGATGACAATATGCTAGTATTTCATCTTCGCTTCGTTGACAAAAATCAGCAACATCCTGTAACTTAAGAATCATCCACTTAATGGCGCATACTGGTTTTCCCTCTAATGATAAATCATTACGCGTATAGTGTTCTAGCAAACGAGGGCCCGCACGTTTTTTTAACCGATGCCGAAGATCTGCCTGTTCTCGAAGAACTGCACAGTAGCTATCAAAATCAGAAATATTATCCGTCATTAAAGCAACGACTTGCAAAATATAATTTGATTGCTTGACACCATTAGGTGAGTAGTTCAAGCAGCTTTCGAGCTTATTAAGACGACTTGTCGTAATATTAGGTTCTAAAAGGCAGTATTCCTTCTGTGTGGCGCTGTCCTCAAGAGAACCAACATTAACTGGCTCCAATCCCTCATCAGTAACTTCTTCAGCGACTGGTAGAGAAATTCTTAGTGTCTTGATAACAGCATTCATAGCTTTAATATTTTTTTCTACATAGTCATCATCATGATGCTCATTGGCACTAGAAATGATTTCCCAAGATCTTGTCAGCTTATTAACAAACGCAACTCCCCAATCAGCTATAAACACATAAGCACAATCTGAATCTCCTGGCAACTTTTTAAAGGCTTCTCCACTATCAGGCATCGATGCAACTGTTTTTACAAAAATAAGATCATAACTAAATGAACGATTGAAGCGAATATTTGCAGTATTAATTGCTGCGTCAGCACGTTGCTTCTGTCTCTCACTACCTTCTGCAAGTTGCTCGCGCGCTGCGATTGCTTGCGTCAACTGTCCCAGCAACTCTAAACGCTCCTGTGACCATGCTTCAAGACTCTGGTGCATGAATGACTCTATCTCGCCGGTTAACTCCTTCATTTCTTGATATCGTTGTGGCACACTAACTTTTACTTCTTCCATAAACATTTTGTACCATGCGCGAATTTCTTTTAGTATCGCCTTTGTGAAATTTGCCTCATCTAGCTGGTCATCAATATATTTGATTGCTTGCGGATTCTTAAGTTTTTCTCTAACTCGATGCAGCTTATCTGCATTGGATTTCAGTTGCTGTTCAGTGCTTCGTATTGCTGCATTTAGCTCTTGCCGCATTTCTCGCTCAAGTTTCACTAGATTATATGTTGCTACTGTTGCTTTATCATACTTATCAGAATGATATTTTCGCGCAATCTCACGTTTATTTTTCTTGAGCACACGTAACCATCGCTTAAATACAGGATGTGCATGGATTGCATCATTCAACGCTTCTATCGACATGTTTGGCCGGTAAAGGTTGCGCATAAGTTGATAAATAGCTAACCGAAACTCTTGTATAAATGCTGAGAAAGCAGTGTAGTCTTCTATAGTATCCGCAGCATACCCAAGTCTAGCCTCAATACCTGTTCCGTTGGGTAAGTACACCTCTCCGCCTGGCAGTAATTTACCCGCTAGTGGTTTCAGTTCTCTATAAAATGAATCAATTGCTCTAAATACTAGTTCCTGTGGAGATATTTGCGATTGAGCTATAGGTATTAGTGTTCGCTCGCTATTAGCAACTTGACCTCTTGCCTTAGCATTTTCAAACAACGATTCAGCTTGCTTAAAAAATGCCTGTACAGAAATCCAGAGTCGATTAAATTCAAGCTCTAATCCACTTCCCATACGTCCTTCTTTTACTAATAAGAAAAGGACGTTAAGGGAAAAATTATCAACATTTTTAAGGTTCTGTAATGAGTCTAGATATCGTTGCTTCTGCTCTATGCTAGCGTCATCTGTCAGTGTTTGGTGCTGGCGCAGCTCTTTAACTGCGTTATTGTGCCATACTAATGCTGCATCAACTGCATTAAAAACTGCTTGATACGAATTGAGTTTCAATTTAGCAGACTCGAACCTCTCTCTATCATCTATACGGGTACCTGACATAGCTTTAATTAAAGCCATAGCCATACGCAAATAATATTCCATGGCCTGTTTACAATTATTATCACGATAGAAAAAATTGCTATAGTAACGTATATATTCTAATAAATTTTCGAGCTGCTCTTGGGGATTGTTCGGTAACTCAAACATGTTAGCAGAGGTATCCCGATACTGCTTTTGCAATCTTTCTTTGCAAAATATCAGCTCGGCCTGAAAATTCTTAATACAGCGCTCAAGAATAAACGTTAAGTACTGGCCTACTCCTATCTGCTCACACAGCGGTAACTCGGCGTATCGTGTTTGTAAGCATCCCAGCTGCTGCTGATATTTCTGCTCACATGATTCAAACTCAGCCAGAGAAACGTCACCTCTCTTGACTGCATTTTCTAGTTCTTTTAATTCGCTCAAGCCTTTCTCAGCTGTCTGCATAACTAAGCGCACATATAGCATCCATTGGTCATGGTTATCTAGCCAACTTCGCTGAAATAATGCTTTAACCCGATCAGTTGCTGATTTATCAAAATCTTCTTCTTTACAATAAATATTTTGCCGATCGATTAGAGCAACATAATGTTTATAAAGCTCATCTTTAGATGCTTGAACAAGTCTGACAAAATCATCAAGCTCATTATTATCAATAGGATAATAGGTGAGCTGAGTGTCTCTATTTTTCTGATGAGCTGACAGAAGTCTCATAGTCTCTTGCCTAATAATTTCTGTCTTTAATGCCAGATTAACTTCAAAATCATTAGCACCATCCGTTGCCTGTCTAAAAGCAAGTTGAAACACTGTACTCTCTGGCGATAGCTGTGTCGCATAATGGTGTGCATTAAGGTGACTATCAGCTCTAACCAGCAATAAACTATTAGCAGGGGGAAATCTAATCTCATCCGGAATAAGTCGTAAATTATCTGTATCATTCATGGCTGCCGCCTTCTCTCCAGGTCGAGGCGGCACGCACAATAAAATCTCTCTTACGCGCTCTTGCCGAACACTGAACGCTGCCTGACACTCTTTTTTGACTAGAACACAACTTGGATGCTGTAGAGTGATAGCACTAATCTCTTCAATAAAATCGCTTTCCAACTTGTCGAAATTTTTTATTAGTTCTTCCTGTGCCACATGCACCGGTTTCTGCCCCTTTACTACACTAGAAAATGTTTCATTTTCGGGTGGCGACGAGCCTGTCAATGCACTTAGCTCAAATTCATAGTATTTTTGCAACTGAAAAACTGCTTGCGCAAATCGTTTATATACTTTAATTTTCGCATTATGACTGTCAAATAATTGCTTAATTCTCTCTCGTTCTTGGCCTTTAAGAGGTTC
Source organism: Legionellales bacterium (assembly GCA_002709565.1). GTDB lineage: Bacteria > Pseudomonadota > Gammaproteobacteria > UBA1113 > UBA1113. The sequence continues at coordinate 6,105 of PAPY01000028.1, forward strand.
TACAAGTTTGTTTAAATATTTTTTTTGTATATCTTCAATATCGGCTAAAGATGCTTTTCTTTTTGCAACAAGCTGCTTTTCAACCCATTCTGGTTTATGAGTCCCCACTAGAACATGATTGATATTTTTTTTGAAACAGACTAGTTCATCTTCATGTAAGAGCGCTATCCGTTCGTCAATTAACGCAGCATCCAACTCAGTCGAATCGTCCTCTTCAGTGGACGTGAATTCTGCCCTTTCAATAGCACCACCAGTTACAGAGTCTTTTCTTTTCTGGAAATTTGCCGCTATCTTAACCGCTGCTTGTGCAATCTGCTCAAACCCTTCCGTAAACATTTTTGAATGTCCTCCTAGCATACTCACAGTCTGTTGTAATTGTTGTACTGCAGCTTTACATCCCCGTGGCATACTTAGCGTGTTTTTATCAAATAGCCCTGTCTTCTTTACAACTTGACTATCATGAAAAGCTACTAATTGTAATTTTGTTTCACAATCATTCCAAAAACGGCCTATTAGCCAACCAAAGAAATGACCAAGCCCCTTCCCTTTCTTCTCTCTATCTATCACATATTGTGATAGATATTCGCGTAACGGGGGCTTACCATTTTCTGATTTGTGAATCGACCATCCATCAATAGTACCCAATGACATATTCAAGCGACGGCCTAGGCTTGATTCGTGCCTCTTCGTCCAAGCCTCAATCTGGCTACTGACGTTAGCCGCTAGCCACTGTTGAGCAGTAGTCCTACGCCTTACCATTTGCCTTTCTTGCCGCGCTCTAACAAGAAATTCTGGCTCTTCATCACTAAACGTAATCCACTCATCTATGAGCTCTCTCATTTGATGATATCGTGACGAGCTTTCTTGGCTTAACTGCGTCGACAACCAGGATTGTCGTGGAGTACCAACAGTAAAGCCCTCTGGCTGGTAAATGAATAGTTCCAGCTCCTTCGTACTATAATGCTCTATTGCCAAACGGCGATAATGCTTGATGGGGTGGCGCCAACTTAACCACCATCGCCTCCAGCCTTGAGCGGCATCATACTGTTCTAATATTGGACATACAACTTTTTCAAGTAACCTCGCTTTTTCTGCCTCAGGGTCATTTAGCACAGATTCAGTAGTATCATCACCTATATCTGACGTTTCAGAGGAACTGTCTGAAAATTCAGAGCTGCTGGTAGAGGTATCTGATACGCTCTCAGAAAGGTCAGTATCAACATCTGATAAATTAATATCAGACGGTCCCGGGTGATCGGTCGGCAGTCTTTTCAATATATCAATGTCACCTTGGCTAGGGCTTTCAGCCTTACCTGATGTCAGCGATAATAGCGCCTGACCAATTTTTTTTTGGTAGGCTTGAGCGGCCTCCGCGTCTATTACGCGGCGATTGACGGTCTCTCCCATCGCGAATACCCCAACTGATGGACGGTTACAGGATGATGGCTCACTGTAACACCGCTAAGGTTAACATTTTATGAGCTAATAGGGCAGTTTTATGGTAAACACTCTATCTTTTGAAAAACCTAGAGTTTTTCCCCTCTTGCTCTTTATGAGTGCTCTGAGCACTATCTAGCTCGAAAGCGTTCTCAGTGTCCACTTTATCACCACCAGCCTCAGGGTTTGAGCTAACATGTACGCCGTCTACACCGCCTATCTGTGTACCCTCAAGCTCCTGAATCCTCTTGAGTAGTATATCTCTCTCAGCGCGATCTTTTTGCCTAGCTTTTCGTTCTTCCGCAAGCTGAAATTTTATACTACCGACAACTGGTTGCGTATCCGTGGGACTATCGTGGGGTGCAGCTCCACCTCGATGGCCATGCTGTTCACTCCCGCTTCCATATTCAGAATCATCTCTTCTGCCTCCACGTCCGTGATCATCTCCTCTGCGACGCTCTTCATCCCGATAGTGTTCTTCATCTCCACGACGCCGAGCCTCTATAAAAGCAGCATCTCTTCTTTCTTCATTAATCAGTTTCTCAATATACTCATGTGTCATCTTTGTATCCATTCTGCCATGCTCATTTTGAGCAAAACCCAGCTCTCGTGCCGCTCTTTTCACAATTTCTTTCCCTTCTGCACGAGCCTCAGCAAGTTTTGTACAAATATGTTCTTCACGCTCTGTCCAGTGCTCCATTTCCCAAATCAAATGGAAATCCATTTGTTCTTCATGGGCTTTAATCAAGCAAACAACCAGCTCACGTAACTCACCTCTTGCATCATCAATGCTGGCGAGTTTTTTCTCCCCAAGTAAAAACCTGTATAAAGCACCGATTAATTTTGTTTGGCTTAGATTTTCTGTCCACTCATATTCTGTGCGACATTCATCAGAGTAGCTTGCCAAAGTGCTACAACTCTCTTTCCGAACAGGAGCCCATATAACTGGTGACTTTCCAAATAGTGCAGCACGTACCAACTGGATGTAATATAACATCCGCTCTGCACTTGGAAGTGTTTTAATAGCCGACCATACAGAAACACAACTAGCATCGCTAACAGGATGGCCGATAATTTTGCGAAATCGCTCTAGCTTGAAGTGAGACAAAATATCTGGCCAAATAATACCTGAATCATCTGGTATAGTGCCGGATACAGACTCAATAACTTTCCTTACTTGCCAAGCCTGTCTTTTATCAAGGTTGATAACTTTTTGTCTTTCTCCATCCCAGCGCTGAAAATAGACTGTAGTATCGATTTGAATATAGATAAAGTTACTTTCACTATCCTGTCTTAAGGTTTCAAGTTCAGAAGCTGTTGGAAATCTGGTCATGAGATAATAATCACATTGCTCATTAACCATATCATTGACCGGAACCTGGCAAGCAAGCAAAGTTCTCACATATCGCGCATTGTCTTGCATAATAAATTGATTTAGTAATGGCGTGCCATCTAGGTTGGTAACCGTTAAAATAGGCTGTCCTAATGGCGGCGCGCTTGTCTTATTAAAATGGGGGCATTTCAGGATGATATTCATCATCAAATCAATCTCGCCACATTCATGAAGATAGTGCAACAATGTTCTGCCAAACTCTTGTGGTTCGGAGGTGGTCATAGACGCTTCTGACGGGGCGGCCTCTTCAGCCATCACAAGATTATCTTCTTCTCCATCTATTGCTGTAGGATTTGCTGAAGCTTCATCAGCAGTCATTGTAATGCGGGTTTTCGCGTAAGAATCTTGCAGTAAACCTACAGCGCCAACAAAACCTCCCTGTCTTTCTGCCCTTTCGGCCATTTTTGCTTCTTCGTAAGTCGCAGCGCTTGTCGCGGTTAGCATCAGTGCATTAATCATCGGTTTATTAGGAGCAATTTCAACACCTAACCTAAAATCACAATTTCGATGTCCAGTAACCAGGAATCGAACCAGTTCACGACGTTTAGCCTCCTTTTCATGGTAGTTCGCGCCAGGGTGTTGGTAACGCATCACAAGATGTAACAAGGTTTCGCCAGCATCATTTTGTCGATTGATGTCATAGCGCCAATGAGTATAAACCGCAAGCTTTTGCTCATACGTCAAATGTAGCCCTGGAAAATCTGGTAAACCATGCTCTCGCTTCTCACTTAAAAATTCAGCAAATAGACGTTTTTCTGTGAGCCACATAGCGGTTTCACGTACAGAAGGTATTGATGAGTCATCAACATCATCGCCCAGTGACCTCTTCAATGAGTCCTCTGCCTCTTGAAGGCTAGCCCCTGTTTCAGCCATCTCTGTGGTGATTACTTCGAGCTCGCTTTCAAGCTGACTGAGTTTATCTTTCAGCAGCATATCCCAATCCCACAATGTTGTGTTTTTAGGCAGCGCATCTAGTCGAGGCAGGGCATTACTCACCTGCAAGGAAACAAGCATACGCCGAAGCCCTCGGAAAAAAGCGTCTCGCTGCTCAGCATCATTAAGATTGTACAAATCATCATAAAGCCATATTTCATGATGTTCATACATAGTATTAGATGTTGCAGGGTAAAGTTTTCGCTGTATTCTCTCAAAGGATTCCTCAGCTATAGCCACAAGAGTCTTCTGGATGACTCGTAAACTAGGACTAGGCACGCCATCTGGCTTAATCTTGTCGTTAGGTGAATATTGTTTTTGAATGGCCCTAAATTTGAGACGTTGTTCTTTTATGAGATTAACCAATACCGAGTAAACAAGTTTACGTATGTGTAGCAAATCATGTTTCTTCTTGAGTTCAATATGCGCCTGTACGTCTGGGCGAGGATTTGCAGCCATATCCTGCTGATTCATTAGCAGCCGAACGTTCTCGTACCATTCTTCACCATGCGTGTTAAAGAGCATTCCAGTCAAAATTGTGTCAATACTATGAGCAGCCAAGGTTTGCATCAAGCGACTCAAAGAAACTTTATTAAATGATTTTTCAATCTCGAACTCATCTTCTGAGCCAACTATACGTCGTAAGTAATCATACAATGTATCACCTAAAGGCGAACGTAACGTCAAAATATTCTCACCTCCACTGCCTAAGGCTGAAATATCAACCCCATCTTGGTGAGCCAGCTGAATAGCAATATCAAGCTGCCCACTTATAACCGCCCATTGCAAGGGGGTTACGCCTTGGCAAACAGGTGCATTCCAATCAAATGGCTCATCAAGAACTGCTGCCAATAGCTCCTGAAACCTGCCTTCAAGCTCACCGGTTAACTCAACAGCTGGCTGTGCAGCTAAGACTTTTTGCTGAGTAAAAAAATCAATTAAAAAGACTTCCTGTAATTTCTGAGCACTCGCATGTTGAAAAGAAGTCACATCGAGCACTTCATTCATTTCACCATTTGCAGATGTAGTCAAATCAACAATACAACCCAAATGTGTCTTTAATGTTTGCAGCCTAGTCGCCAATTCACGACGCTTCAACTGGAGATCATTAATCGAAGTAATCCGAGGAATAGACCTTACTGTCATTTCGCCCTCATCCGTAGCCACAGTAGTACGACGTAAAGGAGAATCCTCTAATAAAAATGCACTTGATATAAGTGGTTGTAGCCCTTCCAATAAAATTTTGGTTTCAAAGTATCGCAAAAAACGCTTAGTATGTGGATCTTTTTCTTTAACATTAACTGGCCTTCCTTCCCAGAAATAGACCCCTCGCTCGAATGCCAAAATGTCTTGACGAAAGCTATTGATTGCACACCTCAACCCAAATAGAGTTAACGAACGAAGCACCGGTGAACTTGGGTAAGCGCTAAGGTGCTCATTAAGAATCTTCACAAAACTCATAGAGTCAGATAGCGGCAAAACAACTTGATGATGAGTAACTTCCGTAATAAATGACAAGTCCTCAGCTGTTAATTCTTTAGAAATCAATTGCCCAGGATTCGTTGGTAAGTGCGCTAACTGAAACTTAACACAAAGCTCACGATGTATTCCCCGCGATATATTGATTTTTTTAGCGCTCGAACGTTCAAATTGAAAATAGTATAAATTATCCTGGTCGATAATATATGCATGTGATACATTTTTCGGCAACAGCTCTCTTAGCAAGGTTATATCTGAGACGCCTTCAGTTGATGGGCCATCACCAGCATCAAATTTTGATTTAATAAACAATGCACAAGGTCTGAGCTCTTCATTTGAGAATTGCATGCACGTATAACTAGCTGTGTCTTCAGCCCTATAGTCAAATGCATTACTCGGCAATGAGCTTTTTAGAACTTCATCAATATAATCAATCTGTGCCTGTACAAAATGAATTTGTGCATGGATAGTCGTCTCTTCTAACTTATACTGTAAAAATTTAGAAAATAAATCATAATTTCGTGGCTGCTTATCCGGACTAACAAATGTTAACGCTTTTATAAGAGCAAAATCCTGTCTGTCAATTGCGTCAGCCAGTAGTTGGCCTAGCCTCCCACGCCAATAGTCGGCTGAAAAATTAAACTTTTGTTCAAGCAATTCATTAACGTCATGCGCTGTAAAATGCTCAGGGGTTGCTATAGGTGAGTCAGTATCTGAACTATACATGGTAACTTATTCTCCGTTATCCGTGTTCTGGCAGTAATGCTAACTCATTGAAGAGTACTCACTGTTCGGGAAAGAGTTGACCACCCTGCCGGTTTCATCATTATCCTGCTCGAGCAACAAACTCTGCACGAGCGTTTCGTCTGTAAGACTGATCAGGATTATACCGACTTAGACTTAAAAAACAACAAGACTTTGAGGTGTTTTTGCTAAAAAAGCCTTATTTTTTGCTTCAAATAACGTAACTGATTGATAATAATAGAATAAAAAAAATTATTTTTTTTGATATTTTTTCGGTGTCATCAGTTTTTTGTCGCGCAAAAAACTTTATGTTAAAACGCTTGCGGCTGATCTACCATTATTGTCAGAGCGAAACGTTATGTTTACTAATAAAAACAGATGGGCGCCGCATGTGTACGGCGCGAAATTAATTGGCCACACCTGTCGCAACTATCGTTGCAGACATTTCAGGAATATTTTTTCACGTAGCGTTCACGGAAAGCTTTTTGTATTTTCTCTGCGGTATTTTTCCCAACCCCCGATATCTTTTGCAGATCATCAATGCCTGCATTTACCACCTCTCGCAATGAACCAAAATAAAGTAATAATTGTTTAGCTCGTTCAGGACCAATTCCTGGTAAACCTTGTAGAACATACAACGCTTGGTTGTTATATTTTTTGGGTTTTCTTCCATATCTTTTTTTGATTGGCACTGCGTCATTATGAAGTTGATTTCTCATAAATTGCATTAGCTTAATTGTCTCACTAGGATCTTTAGCCCATAGCACTGGAACGCCGAATTTCATTGTTACAGTAATTAATGCTCCTTGTAATGACTCCCGCAATATTGCGTATCGAATACGTTTTCCTTCAAGGATAATTGCCTTCCACTTAACATAGCGTGATAGTCGCTGCGCTTGCGAAAATAATCGACCATCTGAAATCGACGTAGCGAGATCATTCAGTGTCTTTCGCTCAATCAAGATTCGGTTATCAATCATATAGTCTCCCGTTTGCAAATTATCGTAGACCACCTCAACGTCATCTTGACTAGATAGTAAACTTGCAACCTCTGTCGAAGCTTCGCGATGATCGATAACAACTGACATTAATGACTTCATACGTAAAACACACATCTTAAAAAAATTAAATATAGCATAAACAGCAGGCTTGTCGGAAGTAAAAACGATTTCATGGTTTCCATCGAAAGATGAAATTGATCCAGCGATGAGCATATGGATTTAGCAATTTTGAAAATTATAGGACCCGTGTTAGGGTGCTGCGCGCGTGATCCGAAGCACAACGTGCGTAGGGTTATTGTTAGTGATGGTGCCCCCTCAAGCGGGAAAGACCCTGTTTTATTAGGCAATTTGGCTCTTATTAGACAGGCACAATATATAAGAAAAATTTTTGTTGCTGTAATCTTATGATTTTAAAAGGTTTTTTGGAGCTGGCGATAGGAGTCGAACCTACGACCGGCTGATTACAAATCATCACAGGGACTTATGGCTCATTGATTTTTAACGTTTTTTTTGAGGGCGATCGCATAAAACATGTTCCTCAGTGTACCTCAGCGTTCAGCTAATCCCCGCAAATCTCCCGCAGTGGGTTTTTGGCTATGATTTTAAAAATCGTTGTTTGTAGTCCTCGACATAACGGTCTAACTCAACAAATAAGGACTCGAAAAGTGGCTTCATCTCATCTAATTCAACAAGATCTCTTAGACGTGTATAGATATCCGTCAGAAGCTCATGTATGGCCGGTATACCGCAATAGGAAGCCCCACCTTTGATACGATGTATCTCCTTGGCTAACCCCTCGCGATCGCCAGTAGCGAGAAACTTACCAATAGCGGACTTATTGGTTGGGATCTCCTCATAAAAGAGCTCCAAGAGCTCCCTGGCAACCGTTTCATTACCTGATACCGCTTCGGTAACTTGCTCAAAGTCGATAAGCCCAGATGAAGATTCTTCACTATCGGACGTTTCACTTTCAGATACATCATACCCAAGGTAGTGAGCTAGGGAATCCCTAGCTTCCTGAACCGATAGTGGCTTCACAATTAATCCACTTAGACCTGCTTGGGTACTTTCTGCTTCATCTAAACTTGCGTGCCCGGTTAATGCAACTATCGGCATGGTTGCTCCGGTATCACGTATCTTCTTCGAAGCCTCAAACCCACTAATATCCGGTAGACCAATGTCCATAAAAATCATCGAATAGTTATTCGATACCGCTAGTTCAACTGCAGTTTTACCATCAGACGCATGATCCGTCTCAAAACCTATGCCTTTCAACAGCATACATGCGGCCCTAGCTGCAGTTGGATTATCCTCAACAACTAATATCTTTTCAGACGTTTGCTCCTGCTCTTCTGCTGGTTCATCAGCATCTGATGCAGGAACAGGTTCTTCTAAATGTAGCTTGTCTGCCGTGACAAGATAGTGTGGTATTTTTCCTGCTACTTCATCAGGGATGGATAAAGGGAACACACAGGTAAATGTTGAACCTTTGCCAACGACACTCTGACAACTAACATGCCCTCCAAGCTCGTCAATATATCGTTGCACAATTGCTAAACCTAAGCCTGTACCTAGTTTGCTGTCTTTATAGGTAGGTAATACCCGCTCAAAACGTTGAAAGATTTTTTCTAAGGCATCGGCAGGGATCCCTCGTCCTGTATCTTTGACTCTTACAACCAGATCACCGTGGCTTTTAGTTCTGTAGTCAAAATCGACTGAAATAGTTACCCCACCCTCATTAGTAAATTTCATGGCATTACTTATGAGATTCAATATCGTCCGGTGAATTGCTTCACCATAACCGATCAGAAACTCTGGTACTTGTCTCGAAATATCGCTCTCGAGCACTAAGTTACGATTAAATGCTGCTGGTTTAAATAATGTCACCAGATCTTCAATCACAGTTGTTGGTGAAAAAGCCTCCTCAACGCCTAGATGGGTAGGATCATCCATATTGACGAAGTCCATGACCTGATTAAGCATTGTCAGTAATTGATGGCTTGACTGACAGATTAATTCAATATTTTGCGGTGTCATCAAATCAGGTGAGCTGCGCATTGCTTCAGCTGTCGTGAAAATACCTGACAAAGGAGTTCTAATATCATGACTCATATTCGCTAAAAATTCACTTTTTGCTTGGCTGCTTTTTTCAGCAATAATAGTGCGACGCTTAATCCCTTCAATGACCTGTTTATTCTTAGAGAAGATACTACCAATCACAATAGCAGCCAAGAAGGTTGCAACGATTGATTCAACCGTTAAAAACCCAGGGTGATATGAAAAGACAGCCGGAAATATCTCGAAATAGGCAACTAAACCAGCAAAAACCCCAACAGCCATTATTGAAATGGCAGCCAATACGTCAAACAATAGCAACAAAAAGAATACGGCTGAAACGGAGTTCATTAGCCATAATGTGCTTCCCTGATTTGCTAGTGACATGAAAGTAAAAAAGAACGGTAAACACACACAGGCCGTGAACCACCAGTAAACTACTAACCAGTGCTTTTTATCTTTTGGCCATAGGGCGTTGAAAATCAATGGCAAACACAGCGCACTAGCAAAAAGGCGAAGTGATAAATTTTCATAACCCGTTGGCGTCGTCTTCGACCAAATCAAGTAATAAAGAGGATAGTTAATAAATAAAACGATACCAAAGGCTAGCATCTGTCTGCCCGAGTCCTTTGCAATGTCCTTAAGATAATCCTTCACAATTGTGTCTCCGCGTTATTCCATATCAAAAAGTTGAGATGATAAGTTACTCCACATGCTCAATTGGTGAGCGCCGATAAAATGAAACCCTTCCATCACATCATCTGAATGCGTATCCCATATTTCATTTAATATAGACGTCATTGACTGATAATGCTGAACCTTCTCATGTACCCGAAAGAATGGTAGCCCTTCTTCAGGTACCCCCATATTTCGAGCAAAAGCCGTTAAGTAAGGGTAATCAATATTGTCTAAACATTCATAGGCTGCAAATGCTGAAAGACAACCTGGCCAATTATGCGAGTTTAGCCAACGAAGATGCCCTTTATTGAATTCAAGAATATAGGGCTCATAAGTATCGCAATTAATAATTTCTTCTACGATATCAACATCAAGTTTACTCGCAAAAACTGCATAGAGTTGCTCATGTGAATAACAGTGCCCGCCAAACTCTTCGGCGATATTGTTTAATACAATTGATTTCATCTCTTTGCTCGGCGCATGGTTTCCCATGAACCATAAGAAATCATGAAAATGCCCTCGAATGTGATAGAAGGCTTTTACAAAGTATGTCTTTTGTTGTTTTGAAAGAGTGCTAGGATGCAAAGGCTGAAATAGCCTAATTTTCTGCAGCTGTTTTTTGTAGGTATTAACCCAATCCTCAACAAATCCTTCTAAGCTATGCGTTGGTGTGGTGCACAGGCCGTAATTCATGTCATCCATCTTCATTTCCTATTTCCTTAGTCTGTTCCTAATCTAAATAGTGCTAAAATCATGAGCTTAGCTGTCATCAAAGACAGTTAATTGCTCAAGTCTGTGCAAATACTACCAAATTAAAAAACAAATTTCTAGCGTTTTCCGACCGATTATTAAAATAAAAAATATACAGAATTATATTTTCAGGCAAATCAACAAGTTACCTGCCCTGACGTGGACTTTCAAAATAACTTGGCGAATTACAGCAGCTCAAGACATCTGCCAACCATTCACCTGTATTACTCATTGATTGCCAAAAAGGCGTTACAGCTGACACTGTTGCCCGCTGTGAGCTTCCTGTGCCATAGTCCGCATTTTCTTGAACAACACCAGTCAAGCCTTCCCTCTCTATATCAGAAGTCTCCTGCCCACACGGCCAGCACCCTTGTGAGCTACCCGTTTGGTTTTGCATAATTTCCAACTTCTCAGGCCTTATTCGCTGTTGCCAATCAGGAAATAAAAGAATCGTTGCCAAAAGAATACAAGCAGTGTAACTAAATGCAACGCTATATATTCCATAGTCTAGCAACACACCAAAAACTACAGAGGCTAGCATCCCTATGACTAAACACATTGATGATGTCAGACTAGAGCAGAGTTGATTTCCCAACGGTTTGAGTTGCTGCAGAATATTATATCGAACGCTTTCAATCATTAAGCCAACAGACATTAATGGTAGTAAGACTAATAGTAGTTGATGGGTATCAGTCTCACCGAAATCAAACACCCATGGTAATAAGCTCATTATGATTGCAAATGGTGCCAAATAGATTAGCGTCGTTGCAACGCCATACTTAGCTAAACGATTAGCATTTTCATAAGATTCAGCGCCTATATGCCGACTAACTTCTTGATAGCATTGATGACTAAATGCAAATGTAGGAACAACAAAAAAATAATTTAACTGCATGACAAAAGTCCACGCTGCTTGAGCATTGACACCAATTACACCGGCGGTAGCACTAGTAACAACCGGTAACGCAGCTTCAGATACCATTCCTAGCAAAAACGTAGTTCCTAGCCACGACTGCATCCCCAGCTGCCTCCAACGTCCCTCAATACTGTTAAACATGCGTAGAAAGTTTATATTTCGTAGCTCAGGCAGTAATACTAAGCTGAGCCCAAGAAAAATAGCTGTCAAGTATGACTCAACAATGCTACCGGCTGAAACTCCTAAAAAGCCTTGTGATTGAATTCCTGGTAGCCCAAATCCAAGAAGAGCACTAATTCCGACACCAAGCAATAGCGTAACAATACCCATTACCATCGTCGGTCTTTCATAATGAAAGCTGAACAAGACTTGCTGGCAACAAATTCGAAACAGCATTGGCAATACACCTAACGCATAAGGTCGTAAAAATGATTGGGCATGACTTGCGGCTATTTCATCCTGTCTAAAAATATTAGTTAAAACTGAACCTGACCAATAGAACGCAGGAATTAACGGCAGTGAAATAAAACTGCTCATGAGTAGTCCATTACAAAACGCAGAGATAATCCCTTTTTGTTTTTCATCGATTATCTGCTGGTTATTATCGCCTTGTTTTTCTGCATCAATCGCGCCTAATAATTTACTGACCTCAATGCTAATTGAATATAGCGGAGCAACGCCTAGCATCATACAAGAATTCAGATAAACTGATATTAATGCTATAGACGCAGTTTCTTGCTCGCTATTACTCATCAATACCATCAATAAGTTATCGATAAATACCTGCAAGCTAAACGTATATGACAGGACACGGGGAAAAGATATCTTAGAGAGATGCTTGAAGCTTTGCCAGAATGACAGTGGAGATGTTTGCAAACGCTCCTCTGCTGAACGTGGGGAAAGTAAAAAATTCTGCACCTCACTAAGACATGATGATAACTGGCTCTCATTTGGTAACATTGTTCAATCCTTAGGCTGAATATAGTGCTGATTGGTTGGTCATGAACTATAAAGCATTGTCGCCCTACAGGTAAGTGGTCTGATTACGAATCAGGGGGTTGGCTTCATTAAACCATCAATGACGAAACGTAGTCGGCGTATACTTTCATTGTATTTATGGTGGGAATACTTACGTCATTATTTTTGAATAACTTAACAATATCAGAACATGCCATGACAATAGCATCATAGGGTTCACTCTGATGCTCAGCTAGTGCGAGCTCAATGATTGCTTTACCGATATCATGAGGAATCGAGCCATGTTGCATAGCCTCCATAATTGCATCATGGATAAGGATAATGTCGCTGTCATTCATATTGACTGTATGTAAACCTGAATTTTTTAAAGCCATCTGGAAGCTGCCAGGCTCCATAACCCATTTGGAGCCTAGTGTTAACACGCGACTATAGTGATTAGCCCGACAATGTGCTTCAACAGCCTCAAACATCGTTAAGACTTTAATCGGCGATTTTTCTTTAACTTCATCAATCACAACGTGTGCAGCATTATTTGGAATTAAAACATAGTCCACATTAGCAGAGACTAATAGTTCAACAGCGCTCAGAATTAAAGAGATGAGATTATCACTCCGCCCCTTAGCGAACTCATCAAAAGCATGATTGACCTGGGAAAATTCTAGTTGATTCACGATGAACTGTGGGCTATCACCCGTGTCAACTATCATTTTCCTGACAATATGGGGATAAAACTCTTCGACTCCACCGATACAAACGCCAACAACACCTAGTTTTTTCATACAATACCATCAGTTAACTATCAAGCAACTGCTCATCATATACAATAAGCCGCTCGATTTTCAGATATCCAGACCAAATACTAACAGTATCGACTTAATCAATAAAGCATTATGCAAAAAATTAGAACCACTCCATCATATTAGCTTGACGTATCAACAATATTCCGGGCACAAAAAATTAGTAATCGATGGCCTGATTACGAATCAGCAGGTTGGTAGATAACATGTTAATGACTAGCAAAACATCCTGAGTTGAGATTGCTATATCAACTTTTCACCTCACCAGTCATCG
>PAPY01000029.1 GCA_002709565.1 Legionellales bacterium
ACGCCACTTGTTATCAGCACCTTCCGGCACACCGATATCATCAAAATCATACACGTTGATATCGCCGCCTAATACATCAGCCAGATCAGATTGAATCGCTGTTTTACCGCTACCACTGGCACCAGCAACAAAATAGAGTTTCATGGAAGACTTCTCTTAAAGGTTATGCCTAAATAAATCTGTAGTAAATGTAGCATAATATAGCCTGATATATCACTGTTTTACTGAGACAATGCTTATACCCGAATTGACATGATAGGTAAAGCATTTCAATCAACGAATTTGTGGTTTATAATGAGGCCGATATTAAATACACAAACAGAATGGAACCACGACTAGGTCACAATCATACGATTTTATGCATGATAACTTGGTTAAATAGTGACAGGCCAGTATGCCGGAAAATATCTGCATAATGAGAATGATAAAAAACTGATATTTTATTATGTACACAAATTAATGCTTTTAGTTTTCCCAGTAATGAATTGATCCGAAAGTATTAACCATTACCAATGGTGTTTCGAAGTAATAAACATAATCTGAAATTATAGTACCGGGAGATGTTTTTCATGCCGCTTTTTCACGAAAAAAACCACCTGGACTCCATTGGTCAGAATGGGTTGATATTCCAGCTTCCGAGCGAGGTTATCGTTCAGATTATCAATCATCTGGACTATAAAACAAGACTCTCTTTAAGGCAAACATGCAAATTTATGGCGCATGTCTGCTTGTTTTCCAGCGCTTATTACATAAGCAATGCAGATATGGCACTAAGCGAAAAATATCTATACTTACTTAGACACTATGCGGACCAAGTAGCTAAGAAGCTAGGCGAGAACTGTAGTAGTAAGTTGATGTTGTTAGACAAAGAGAACCTACTGCGCCCCCACCAATTCAGAGACGTTCTAAACGCCGCATGTTACCTCAACCCTATTTTTAACGACGCTCATGTCCTCAATCAACAGCTCATATTTAATCTTCAAAATTATTTGGATGGAAGAGGTATTGACGAGGCAACTCAGTATTATTATGCAAAAAAAATGGCACAAAACCTACAAATCGTCAGACAAGATGCCTTAAAATTTGTTGAGAGCATCATAAAGGAGCTCAAGTTAGATGATGGTGATATTAAGGCAGACATACTTATGCGAGCACTGCCCATTGTCGCCAGTTTAGTGATACTAGAAAACCATAGAGATGAAGGTGAATTGTGTTCACAGGTTTTACTTTCCGGTACCGTAGCACCTTTTTTTGCTTCCACTCTGGAATTATCCGGGATAAAAGAAAAAGTACTTGATGCACAATCAACTCACCCTTATACAGTAAGCACCATAAAGCGGGAGCTAGATGTTAACATAAAATCTGATAATGATATATGCTCCCCAATAAGTATTGGTAGGCAATTTTTTTGTCTCGGATTTCTACTTGCGTTTGTATGTTTAGGGGCAATGGGTGGGCTTGCCATCATTGCAGGAATGATAGCTTGTGTATTCGACAGTGATTGTCCTTATGATTTGGAAACACAAAATGAAGTAAGTAGCCAGAGCCAAGAAACTACCGCTCCTATCGACATAAAGGAAATGCTTCAGTCATTTGCTTTAATCGCTGCATTTTTAGTAGCTGGAGGTACGCTATGCGCTCTTTGCTCCTTGCCCATTTGCTGTGCTGTGGCTTACTTGAAGCGAGACTACTATAGAAAACGTAGTGAGTTAGAACCATTGCTTGAACAAGGGCTTTTTAGACGACCTCAACTTGCAGATGAAGCTTTTCGCGTTAATGGTTTATCTGAGAGCCGGGAAGAAAGAGACGCTTTGTTAGATGGACAACGTCTTGACTATGGAACAACACCTAGCCTCACAGGCTAGTACGGAATTTCCATTTATAACGTTAGTCTGCGGTTTTCTTCTCTTCGTGTCGAATCTCCTGTTGAACGATTAGTTTACAGAAAATTCTACTTTTGGTCAGTCTTATTTTATCGCCATCCATAATATTTCCTACACATCAAGGGGAATTCGCTTAAAACTGTCTATACACTTAGCCATTAACATCACTAATTTGGCGTTTGATACATTCCATATCGACAAAAGCCCAATAGTGAATGATTTTGCCATCTTGTAATTCATAGAATGTAGCGCCGGTATAGTACACATCTCGGTGAGTTGGGGCGATTCCCATGAATTCACCATCATGCTTACCCTTTGCAGTCCAGCGAGAAACAACTTTATCACCATCGACAATATGATCATCCCAGTGAACAACTAAGTCAGGGAAGCCAGCATACCACTGCGATATTGCTGACTTCAGCTCTAAAAGACTTTGCATAGACTCCACAGGACTGTGGATCACTGCATCGTTAGCAAAAGCTCTATCAATGGCAGTTATGTCTTTATCTGCCCAAATGGCAGATTGATAATCTTTAATAATATCGATATTTTTCATTTTGTTTTCCAGTTACGTTGTACCTAGCGCATTCTAACCTATATGAGGTCACAGCCATACATCAGTCCGCTTGTAAATTTAACAAATATTTCCCCACTGGAATATCCTCTTCACAACTCTCATGGCCATCTGGATCATTAAATGGCATGGCGGAGTAGCCATTTTTTTCGTAGAAGTGTAATGACTCACGTCGCGACTCGGCCTGAATGCACTGATAGCCACTCGTTGCTAAATAATTTTCGATAATTTGTAAGAAGCTTGAGCCGTAGGACTTACTTCGTTCGGTTTCATTAATCACAATAATACGGATTGCTGCTCGCCTTTCAGGCCATAGCTGAATATGGGCATAACCGAGTCTTTCATCGCAATGATAAAGAATAAAATGCAAGTGTTCAGCATGATTAAACGTCCACGTGTAAGGGTCCTCCATCGGCACATTATCGAAAAAATATTTTTGCCGCATTATTTTGGCGTATTTCCAATTCTCATCACCCTCACAGAACTTTATCTGTATATCATCTTGGTTGGTATTCATAACTCACCTTGTTGAATCATTGAAGCAATAATACCATAGTCATATTGATAAGATAGCATTGCCTACTGGATACCGCATTCATATTACCTCAGTCAAACTATGATTAATTATCGCTAGCATTAATCATCATTGGATTCTATAATGAGTTTGATTTTGGAGGCTTAATCATGACAGACCCGTCAAAACATCCCATAACAGATACCTTAGTCACTGAGCTCATTGTCTCACAATTCCCGCAATGGGCTGACCTTGCCATTACCCCTATGGTGCCTGGAGGCTGGGATAATAAGACCTTCCGCCTAGGCGATAAGCTGCTAGTGCGCTTACCCAGTGCTGAAATGTATGCAAACCAAGTATTCACTGAACAACAATGGCTACCAACTCTTGCTTCACAGTTACCGTTAACTATCCCGAAACCTATCGCCCTGGGAAAACCCGAATTTGACTACCCTTGGCATTGGTCTGTTTATGAATGGATAAAAGGTACGGCTACACGACAAGCATCAATTGCAGACATGGATGACTTTGCTAAACAATTGAGTGAATTTCTTAATGCTTTACAAGCTTGCGATACCGTTGACGCGCCTACAGCAGGTCCTGATAATTTTTACCGTGGTGGTGATCTATCGCTTTATGATAATGATACCCGAAATGCAATTGCTGCCTATACACCAGAAACAGAAGCAGAGGCTTTATTACTGATATGGGAGACTGCCCTTGCGTCTAAATGGCAACACGCTCCTGTCTGGATCCATGGAGACGTAGCGATAGATAATCTTTTGCTAACAGAAGGCAAGTTACATGCCGTCATTGACTTCGGCTGTATGGCTATCGGTGATCCCGCCTGTGATTTGGTGATTGCATGGCACTTGTTCGATGATAATGCTCGACAAATATTTCGTAACATGCTTAATCTGGATCAACAGACATGGCAGCGAGCCAAAGGCTGGGCATTATGGAAAACACTCTGTGCTCCCATAGCAAGCACAGACGTAAACCAAGTAATTAACAACCTCATTCAGGACAACAATTGCGGGGATAATTAACTCCTACGTCTTGACATTAGGTACCTATAGGCATAGTCTCAGTTAATAAATTAGCATAATATGCATTTTCCAAGGGGAACTTAAATTTATTGATAACATCATATAGATGAGGTGAACCTATGGAAACATTATCCGACTTTCCCAAAGTACAATGCCCTTTTGTTCGTAAAATATTCCCAGTCAACAAAGATGACTTCAAGAAGTATGGCAGCCAATATCAGCTGCGTAATCCGGAAGTTTATCTTGTTACGAATGAAGTTAGCCCCGGTTTTGAATGGGTATTTGATGATCCCGACACCATTGCAGTGGAAAAGCTCGATGGCACCAACGTTAAGATTAAAACTCTTGATGGCCGTTTGCAAGCATTACAAAATCGCAAGAATGTCTTCGACATAGTATTGGTGTCAGTCAAGCGGTCTTTGCTAAGCTCATTAACGTCAGCGTTGCTGCTATTAAACAATGGGAACGCGGCGAACGCAAACCTAGCGGTGCGGCATTGAAACTGCTTAATGTCGTTGAGGATAAAGGCATTGATGCCATCTTGTGAAGAACTACGCAGACAACCTGCGGCCGCCATATTTATCATTAAGCCTCAGCGTGACTTGCCCGATGAAATCCGTAAGCTAAAAGCTCACATTCTAATAACGAAGAAGAATACCATAAGTCTGTTGTGGGTAGCCTTGGCCACCATTTTTGACGATATTTATGACTTTCTCGTATAAACAATCAATCTCCTCCCTTGCTAACCCATCAAGTGTAACAGGGCACAAATCACGGATAGCAAAATGTATTCTTGTTTTGTCCGATATCCTTCCGCAACAATCTGAAAATTTAAGGTGGCCGCAAAATTTCCTTGCTTCTCTGATCTTTTTACTCAACTCTCGTCTTCTCTCGTTGTGCTTAACATCATAAGTGCTAAGTTCACTATCAATTGTACTTTTGATCTCAATTGCTCTTGCCATTTGGCCCGCGCCTGAAGAACATTCGAACCATCCTCGCTTAATCATAAAATAAGCATGGCGATTTTGCGACCATTGACTTGATCCGGGATTAATAATTGCTGATAACGTACAGCTTATTGTACGCTTCCTCTCCATAACGGATCCAAGTATTGCATTCTCGCAGGTAATATCATCTAGCACCTCTTTTTTTCGTACAGCTAACTTTTTAAAGGTATCATCCCTACTCTCACCATCAGATGGCGCAAAGTCTACTAGCATCAATATTCTACTGGATGTTAGTAAAGATTCTTCAACACCCGCTTGTATCGCCATGACCGCCAATGACCAAAAATTCTGTTTATCTAGTGACGAGATATTTTGATGTGTTCGTTTATTAAGCTCATCACAGACAGCACGCAATATATTATCTTTGTTAGCAGAAAAGTGTAGACGATTATTTATGTGTAACATTGGATATGCAAAAGGATTGATTGCATCGATTAACATCACTACCAACTCCATTGGTAGTGATGCTAGTGATTGAGAAACCAATCTCACTGCCATTAATGTGGTAATGGCTGCCCTATCTGATGCAAGGGTCGAAAAGTTTGTGCTTGGTATATTTGTACCGTACATAGAGATCCTCGTTAGCTGTGCCGTATTAATTATCCGCAGTAGATTAAGCTCGCAATCGATTATATCACTCCTATTAACTACAATCACCCAGGGAAATTACCAGGCTAGGCCATAGTATTTCCCCAGCAGACATAACCCTTTTACTTCAGCGACTTAGCCAATGCCATGGCCTCAGATACATAAGCAAAAAGCACTTTATCAACTGCCATTTCAGACTGGCCAAGAACATTTTCACCGCCCTCAGTGTCATACATGTTTTGTAATGATTGCTGAAGTTCAGGATCACCACCGGTAAACATATCAACGAGCTCGAGACTGCGTTTCGCGAGTTTTTGCGCAGCGTCACAAGAAGCCAGCTCACCAGCCTGCTGTAATAGCTGAAATTGCGTAAAAATCTCTTGCCATTCATTTTGGACTTGATTGATAGCATCATCGCCCATTGCTTCACGCCGCTCAGCCAGTTCTTCCAATTGTTCTTTCGTGTAATATTTCTCAAACATAACGGTTAACCTCAATGAATCTAATAACATCTCAACCGTCGGTGATTCACCTTGCTGTAACAGTGTGGCAAGCTGACTCAATCGTTGGATGAGCACCTGTTGTTCTTTTAATTGATCGGTAACTGTTTGTAATTGCTTATTAATAATATCCGCCAGCGATTCATCATCAGACTGTAATAGGCGGGCGATATCATCGAGAGAAAAACCTAATTGCTGCAATGACTTAATTTTTTGTAGCTGCATCAAATCGTCCACCGTATACAGGCGATAACCGCTATTCGAACGATGGGAAGCCTTTAGCAGGCCAATTTCATCATAATGATGCAGTGCGCGCACCGTTAAGCCTGTTCTCTTGGCGACATCACCGATTTTTAATAAGCTCATTTTATTACTCTCAATTAAGACAACACCGCCATCATAAAGCCTCACGTAAGGTGAGGCTCAAGGGGTAATTTAATGATTATTCTCACAGCTCCGGAAAATACCCGCCACTTTGCATATCCCATAACTGACTGAATAGGCCACCTTTGCGCTTGAGTTCATCGAGCGTGCCATCTTCGACAATTTCACCGTCTTTGAATAATAAGATTCTGTCCATCTCTAAGAGCGTCGAAAGACGGTGAGCAATCACAATGGTTGTTTTGCCTTGCATCATGTCATGGAGGCTTTCCTGTATATAACGCTCTGTCACGGAATCCAGCGCTGAGGTTGCTTCATCAAGAATTAAAATAGGCGCTTGCTTTAACATTGCCCGGGCAATCGCTATACGTTGACGCTGCCCTCCTGATAGTTTGACCCCACGCTCCCCCACCAAGGCATCATAACCCTCTGGTAGCATTTCGATAAATTCATGGCAGTGAGCTTGTTTCGCTGCAGTTATGACTTCATCTTTTGTCGCTGATAAGCGACCATATTGAATATTCTCAAACACTGTCCGGTGAAATAATTCGGCTTCTTGGGGTATGTAACCAATGTGATGTCTAAGACTATCAAGATAAACATCCTTAATATCCTGCCCATCAATAGTGATTGCCCCAGACTGGATATCAAACAATCGCAAAATCAACTTCACAAAGGTTGATTTACCACCACCAGAGAAACCAACGAGTCCAACCTTTTGTCCGGGCGTGATAGTAATTGATAAATCGTTAAAAATAGGCGTGCCTTCATGATAGGCAAAATTGACATGATTAAAGGTAATCTCCCCTTGTGTTACAACGAGTGCTTTTACATCAGGAGATTCTGCAATTTCATGGGCGATATTGATAAGACTCAAGGCATCTTGACACTTACCAGAATTTTTGGTGAAATTCACTAAATCTTGTCCCAAATTCCACACGTTCATTATGATAGAAGCCGATAAGCTTAACACAAAAACAAAGTCACCCACTGAAACTAATTCATGCATACGACAGTAAATCAACGCCGTCAACATAGCGGCAACCAACACTGTAACGCCAAGACCTTGCAGCGTGTGTAACTTTAGATTAAATAACTGTACAACTCTATACTTATGATTAGTCTGCTCTATTACACCTCGGATCCTGTCATGCTCATGGGGAAGATTCGCAAATATTTTCCCTGTTATGATATTCGATATACTGTCAATCATTTTTCCATCAAGTGCATTGACTGATTGAGCAAATGCAATAGAGTTCTTGGTTGACGTTCGTGCAAGATAACAAGTGCTACCGACAAAAACGATCACCCAAAGCAATAAAATCACTGAAAATATTGGTTGCACCAACATCAACAAAGCTGAACCTATGAGCACTGATAGTGTTTTAGGAATGAAGTTATCTGTTAGGGAACGTAATAATGCATCAATATCGCGAGGCAGGTACAAAAGTTTATTGGCAATTGAACCAGCAAAATTTTGCTGAAAAAAACGATACGAATGCTTCGCTGTATAATCAAATACAGCAAGCGTAATGTCCGTATATAAACGGATCATTAGTTTCATACTGACATAATCGTAGATCCGAAACGAAACATTCAATAATAACGACATTGAAGCGTATAACACCGCAGGCACTAAAACCGCTGCTAGCAATTTGTCGGGGTGGCTAGCTTGTTGTGAAACACCATCAATAATTAACTTGAAAAAATACGGGCTCAGCGAGATCTCCGTTGCCCAAATGAGGCCTGTCAATAGGATGATCCCGAGATATACTTTGTTAGGCTTCAAGAAATAGCCAATAAAGCGCCATAGCTTCTGGGAGTATTGAATCATTGTTCTTGTACCACTAAAACAGTCTGGCTAAAATATTAACAGAGCTCAGTGCAGTAGTCCACATCTAGCATCATAGCCAGAGCTAAGGCCAAACTAGCCGCCGATACTTCTAACCAGCAACTCAAGGAGCTTTTACCTAGCCTAGCCCAGGTTAACTTATATCATTAAAACAAATCATCCACTGTCAACTGACTCTGCACTGATTCAAGATAGTGTTGATTCTGCCTCACGCCATAAGGAGTAATAAGGGTTGTGAACAAAGCCTTTTTGGTTTTGGTGGCCTGTTGGAAATGGCGTTTTTTTTGCTGTAACTTATCGGCATAATCTTTATCGACGATAAATTCATCATTATAAAACTTGATTTCACACAGATTAATACAGTTATCTGCACGCTCAATCACTAAATCAATTTGTGCCTTGTCATTTTGCCATGTGGATACGGTGGTGCTGACTCCTGAGATCCCTAACGCTGCTTTTATCTTATCTGCATGTTTCAAACAAATATCCTCAAAAACATACCCTGACCATGCCGACCAACGCCTGCTTGTGCGCTGCTTGAGCCAGTAATCAGATTCGATTGTTTGTAAACTCGTATCTGGAGCTGCTTCAATCCAATCTAAGTAGAACAATGAATACTCATCACTTAACCGATATAAGTTATTTGATGCTCTACCATCATATGACGGCACCTTCATGATAAACCCAGATGCTTCTAACTCCCGCAAAATTCGGCTCGATGTGCCACCACTGGTAAGGCCCGTTTTATCCAATAAAGCCTTCCTAGTAAGCCCTTTGCGCTTAGTTGCTAACTGTTTGACAATATCGATATGTTTTTCATGATTATCAAATAATGACGCATAGAGCTTTTCAAATTCTTTAAAAAGATACCCATTACGGCTAAAACAAACATCATTAATGATTTGCGCAGCTGAGCGACCGGGTTTTGCCTGGGTTAAATACTTTGCAACCCCTCCCATTGCCATATATATTTCTAATATATCTTTACGAGGCAAACCAATATGCCGTGCTTTAAGGAAGTTTTCTGTCTCTGATAAATTAAAGGGAAACAGATGCATCTCTTTGCTTAATCGACCATGCAAGCCACCTTTATTATTGATGATATTATCGATCATCCACGACGCTGCAGAACCACAAACAATCAAAATAACATTACTCATGCGCGATAAATAGCGATTCCAGCAATGTTCTAAGGCAGGAAGAAATTCAGATTTAGATGCGGCAAGCCAAGGCAATTCATCAAAAAATAAAATAACTTTCTCTTGCTTAGGTACGGTTTCGATTTGCTGACGAAGCAGCGTAAACGCATCATACCAACTGGATAGTTGTGGTTTATCTTTTCCTCGATAAAAAACATCAGAAAATACTATGGCGAAATTGTCTAATTGTGCAGACAGAGCTCCCTTGTGTATACCAGTGACTTCAAAGTAGATCCCTTTATCGCTAAAATACTCGCTCACTAAAAATGTCTTGCCGACACGTCTTCGGCCATAAATCGCCAAAAACTCCGCCTCCGCAGAGTGGCACAGCGCTTCTAACTCTTTTTGCTCATATTGTCGTTCATATAAAATACTCATAATGGCCATTTTAGCAGCAAAACAGATAAAAACAAGGGGCTTGGCTGGATTTAGCCTATATCCAGCCAAAACTTATGTTTTCACCCTAGTTTTGGCTGAGTTTACATCATATTCAGCCAAAACTACTACTTTTACCCTAGTTTTGGCTGAGTTTATCCCATATCCAGCCAAAACTTAATCGTGATTATATAACTCAAGACTAAAAATCGGTTAATGTATAGACAAAACTTGCACTTCCATCCCCCGTTGTTGTATGATTCCTCATCATTTCAACCGAGAGGTATTCGTCCAGTGCGCAATTAATCTTTTTTTTCAATGACTTATCTGCTGATAAACCATTTGATGGAGAGATTAACGATGACGAGTATAACCCGAATTCTTTTAAACAATGTAACCTTCCGCTTAGAGCAAACCCCAGTAGCGTTTGCTAGGATCAATTTGCCTTTTGCAGATGCCAAGTACGGTATTGTGGGCAAAAATGGCGTTGGTAAAACCACGTTGATGCGCTTGCTCTCAGGTGATCTCACGCCTGATTCTGGCTCAATCCAGCGATTTGGCACGATTATTACTGTACCCCAGAGCCACGATGAATTTGGCGAACAAGCTACTGTCAGTGATGTTTTAGGTGTTACCGATATTTTGGCTGCTCTCAATCGAATTAGTCACGGCAGTATTGATGAGCACGATTATGAACTCGCCTCCAATCAGTGGAATATTGAACAACGCATTGAGGATACGTTGACTCAATTTGGTCTATGGCCTATTTCACTTAATACCCCGTTCTCACAGTTAAGTGGCGGTCAGAAAACGAAAGTATTACTCGCAAAAACTATGATCTTTCCCGCTGATTTTTTATTATTTGACGAACCAACAAATAATTTGGATAAGACCGCACGCGATGTCTTATATAACTATATTGATAACGCAACAAAAGGCATGGCTATCATTAGCCATGACAGGACACTCCTGAATAGACTGGATTGTATCATTGAAATCAATAATCTTGGCATCGATACTTACGGCGGTAATTATGATTTTTATTGTGAACAAAAACAGCTTAAGCAGCAAGCTATCGCACATGAAATTCAAGCTCGCTCTGAATCACTCGCAAAAACCAAACAAACAACCCAAACCCGTATGGAGCGGCACCAACAAAATGAAGCCCGGGGCCGCAAAGAAAAGCGCGCACAAATCAGCGCCAAAGGCCGTTATGATAAAATTGCCATAAAATCTAAAAAAGGCCGTAGTGAAAATACTAACCGCCGAATACGCACACAAGCGGATAAACAGCTCCAAAATGCTCAGCACTTGTTAGCAGACGCCAAAGCAAAACGTGAAGTTGATGAGGCCATCGCCATTGATTTAGCTGCAACCCATGTGCCAACCAGTAAAATTGTTCTCAAAATTGAGACACTGTGCTTTCAATATCCTGCATCAGAACCATTACTTAGGGATTTTGAATTACAAATTATTGGCCCTGAGCGCGTTGCTATTAGTGGCCCTAATGGTTGCGGGAAATCAACCTTGATTAAACTTATCCGCAAAGAACGGTTACCACAAAGAGGAAAAATCCACTGCGGTGTCGAAGTCTCTGCTTATCTTGATCAGACCGTTAGCTTTTTAAACCCGATGAAGACCATTGTTGAGAACTTCTTAGTACTTAATCCTGAATGTACTCCAAATGATGCTTACGCTACCCTAGCAGCTTTCAAATTTAGAAATAAAGACGCTGAAAAGCGGAGCGATACGTTGAGCGGCGGTGAACGTATGCGAGCTGGGCTTGCAATAACCCTCATGGCAAAACATCCGCCCCAATTAATTATTCTGGATGAACCAACAAATCATTTGGATATAGCGTCAATACGCGCAATAGAGTCAGCACTTAGTAATTACCAAGGTGCAATCCTCGCCGTTTCACACGACGAAGTATTTTTGCAGAATATTGGCATAACCAGAACAATATATATGAACGAGGCCTAATTTGCCCGTGAGCGTGATTTAGCCCGCCCCTTTGGCGCATTTGACTTAAAGGTTTTACGTTTACCGCCATAGCCATCTTTGCTGTCTTTAAAGGAACGTTTGCCTCTGCCTTCAGATCGCCCACCTGATGGCCTGCTTCTGCTCTCAGAGCGCCCGCCTGAGGGTTTGCCGCGGAAACGTTTGGGTTTGCCGCGATGTTTACGCTCAAACTCTGGTTTCGCTGCTTGGATTTCTTCTGTAGGCATCGGATTCGCCTGCTCCATCAAATACATGACCGCAGCGGCAATATCAACAGGCTCGTCGTTACTCTTTGCCATGATATCAAGAACGAGTTGTTGATAGGGGCCGAGCTTTTTGCTCTTAGCAATGATATTAATGACTTTCTCAGTCAAAGCCTCTGTGCGCTTTTCTTTCATTTCCGCAATGGTCGGTGGCTCTATTTGCTGAATTTTTTGTTTGATAGAACGCTCAATATCTTTCAAGAGGTATCGCTCTCGTGAGGTAACAAACATTAATGCTTTACCAGCACGTCCCGCACGCCCAGTACGGCCAATACGATGGACATAGGACTCAGCATCATAAGGAATATCATAGTTAATGACATGGGTAATTCTATCAACATCAATACCCCGTGCCGCGACATCTGTCGCCACAATGATATCGATACTGCCCTTTTTGATTTGGCCAATGACTTTTTCGCGCATAGATTGATTCATGTCGCCATTTAATGCCGCTGCACCATAACCACGCGCAAGTAATTTATCTGCGACCTCTTGTGAACAGTTTTTCGTGCTAGCAAAAATGATAGCCGCAGTGACATTCTCAATTTCAAGATATCGAGTAAGAACATCCATCTTTTGATTGCGAGCCAAGCTAATATAGGATTGTTCAATCGTACCAACATTCTGTGTGGTTGGTTTGATTTGGATGCGTTCAGGATCATTCAAATAACGCTTAGCGATTGTTTGGATAGAACTAGGCATGGTCGCTGAAAATAATGCAGTTTGATGCTCATGTGGTATCTGTTGCAAGATCCATTCTACATCGTCGATAAAGCCCATTTTGAGCATTTCATCGGCTTCATCCAAGACAACCGTTTTGACTGTTTGCGCTGATAAAGAACCACGACGAAAGTGATCCATAACACGACCAGGTGTCCCCACCACGACGTGAACACCGCGTTTTAATGCGCGTAATTGCACTTGGTAATCTTGTCCACCATAAATGGGTGCCACATGAAACCCCTTGAGGTGTTTGGCATAACTTTGGAATGCCTCTGCCACCTGGATAGCAAGTTCCCGGGTTGGTGTAATGATGATTGCTTGCGGTTCTTTCTTCGCGAGCTCGATGCGTGACAAAATCGGCAAGGCAAAAGCGGCTGTTTTACCCGTACCGGTTTGCGCTTGAGCGGATATATCCCGCCCGTCTAATAACACCGGAATGCTTTCAGCTTGAATCGGTGTCGGTGTTTCATAACCTAATTCATGCAATGACGATAATAAGCTGCTGGATAAGCGCAGATCCTGGAATGATAGTGCCATGTTGGTACCCTGTAATGTTTATATAATTGCTACTTCGAGCAGTGACGCTGTAGCGTTTGCTCGCCATCAGGGCTCTCTGGCTACGCGACCATTGTCATAGGTCCGATATAGCACTAACCCCTTGAAAAATATACGAAATCCTAGAATTGCCCAGAGGCAATTCACGAAGAAAGGCCGAAAAACAAGCTAGTTGGAGGGATTATACAGAAAACCCATCAAATGTCACGTTTTTGAACAGGTTTTCTGGGTATTTTGGCCAGATAATAGAGAAGCTAAGAAATCAAACCCCAGCCCCTACAAGTCACGGAGGCTGGGAAGGTGAAAAAACTCGATAACTAATGCATTATGAAAAAGCCGTCATCGCCTTTAGAAAAATGAAAAACTTTACCAACACCGTCAGTATCGCACTCAACATCTGCATGAGGTGCATAGGCACATACATTTAAACGTATTTCATCTACGTTAGGTGCTTCAATTAACCAGTCATCATTATCGCCAAGTACTTTGGTCTGCTCAAAGATCTCTAATTGTAAAGGTTCTTTTTCGGTATTAAATAAATAGACTCCGACGAGTTTGTCATTCTTGTAACGGAATACGATTTTGAGCTGGGCAGCACCATCAAGGGGAAAGTACTGTTCTTTGAGCTCTGAGATCTCGCCTTTAGCAGCTTTCACTTTATATTGCCCATCATCCCCATTGGACTTATTGCCATTTTCAGCAGCGTAGGAGGCTGGGGCAAGCAAGACTAATGTCACTGAACACAAAAGTGCCAGGACGGCTCTGTAAAATAAAGAAAATCGCTTCATTCTGAACTCCCTCGTTAAGCTTTCTCTTCCTATAAAAGTACGTCCTATTGGCTGATTTTGCAAGCAATCCGGCAAAAAAATCCACATGGCGCTAAATTCGAGGCAAAAAAAAGCCCCACTGTAATAGTGAGGCTTTTTAGGTTGTAAAAACCCGGCGATGTCCTACTTTCACATGGGGAGACCCCACACTATCATCGGCGCTAAGTAGTTTCACTG
>PAPY01000030.1 GCA_002709565.1 Legionellales bacterium
GCGCCAAAATAGAAATGTCCGGTTTCTGCTAAATAGAAATGTCCGCCTAGACTTAAGTGTTTGATTTAACAAGGAGGACAAATCAATGAAGCAGGAGACGATAGCGATGGCAGCGCAAGACTTGACCCGACTAAAGATTGTTGAAACGTTACGTCAGCTGATGATCAAAGCAGAGCTCTGGCGCCCAATACGACAACGTAAACCACGTGTATACCAACAACGGCAACGCCGAGAGCGATTTGGAGAATTAATCCAAGCCGATGGTTCTTCATCATGACTGGTTTGAAGGCCAAGCTGATAAATGTTGTTTGTTGGTTCTAATTGATGACGCAACAGGCAAGCTTGTTGGTCTGCGATTTTTTGATACAGAAACGATGCAAAGCTATTTCCTGGTAGTGCATGACTACATACAGCAATATGGGCTACCCATGGCTTTCTACACAGACAAGCACAGCAGATTGGGGACTTGATCGCTGATCATAAATTAGTTTCTTGATTTTAATAGGAAATATCCCGTAACCAATTCGCAAGAAAATTGTATCAACAGACACGTGTCGCTAGCTAAACTGCAACTCATCCCCCTTGAGGCTCACCGTGATTTCACTGCCCGGCGCGAACTCGCCTTTGAGGATAGCCTGAGCCAGTGGGTTCTCCAGCTGCACTTGGATAGTGCGTTTCAACGGTCGTGCCCCATAAACAGGATCATAACCCGCCTTGGCTAAATGATCGAGCACCGCATCATTGACCGTTAAGGTTAAGTCTTTCTCGGTTAAACGACGCTGTAAATGCTGTATTTGGATTTCAGCAATTGCACGAATTTGCTCGCTGGCCAGTGGATGAAATACCACGCAATCATCTAAACGGTTAATGAACTCCGGTCTGAACTGCTCACCAACGATAGCCATCACTGCATCCTTCATACCCGCATGGTCGCCTTTTTCGGTGTATTCCTGAATAATATGAGAGCCAAGATTTGACGTCATGACAATCACCGTATTACGAAAATCGACGGTGCGGCCTTGACCATCAGTCAAACGGCCATCATCCAAAACTTGTAACAGAATATTAAATACATCTGGGTGGGCTTTTTCGACTTCATCCAACAAAATTACCGAGTAAGGTCGACGCCGTACCGCTTCGGTAATATAGCCCCCTTCTTCATAGCCCACATACCCAGGCGGTGCTCCAATTAAACGGGCCACGGAATGTTTTTCCATAAACTCTGACATATCGATGCGCACCATGGCATCTTCGCTGTCAAACATGAATTCTGCCAACGCTTTACAAAGTTCTGTTTTACCCACACCAGTAGGACCTAAGAATAAAAACGAGCCGATAGGTCTATTGGGATCAGACAAACCCGCACGGGAACGGCGAATGGCGTTAGACACAGCAACGATCGCTTCCTCTTGGCCAATAACACGCTGGTGCAAGCCTTCTTCCATACGTAAGAGTTTCTCCCGCTCCCCTTCGAGCATTTTAGAGACGGGAATATGAGTCCATTTAGAGACGATTTCGGCGACTTCTTCTTCCGTGACTTTGTTGCGGAGCAATTTCGTCGGTTGGTGTTCAGTCTTGTCCGCTTCTTCGAGTTGCTTTTCTAACTCTGGGATGCGGCCGTATTGCAACTCTGACATACGAGTTAAGTCACCCGCACGACGGGCAGTATCCAACTCAACCCGAGCCCTATCTAGAGACTCCTTAATATGCTGTGTGCCTTGTACAGCCGCTTTTTCGGATTTCCAAATTTCTTCTAAATCTGAAAATTCTTTTTCTAACTGCTCAATCTCTTGCTCAAGACTGGCTAAGCGCTTTTTCGACGCTTCATCAGTTTCTTTCTTTACCGCTTCTTGCTCAATCTTTAATTGAATTAAACGGCGCTCCAATTTATCCATGTCCTCGGGCATAGAATCAATTTCCATCCGAATTTGACTGGCCGCTTCATCGATAATATCGATGGCTTTATCAGGAAGATTCCTATCTGTAATATACCGCTGGGATAACTTCACCGCAGCCACAATCGCAGGATCAGTAATGTCTACCCCGTGATGAATTTCATAACGTTCTTTGAGCCCCCGTAGAATGGCAACAGTATCTTCAGTGCTCGGCTCATCCACCAAGACTTTTTGGAAGCGTCGCTCAAGGGCAGCGTCTTTCTCGATGTACTGTCGGTATTCATCCAAAGTAGTAGCACCAACACAGTGTAATTCCCCACGCGCAAGGGCTGGCTTGAGCATGTTACCGGCGTCCATGGCGCCTTCGGCTTTACCTGCACCGACCATGGTATGTAATTCATCGATAAAAAGAATAATTTGCCCTTCTTGTTTGGAGAGATCATTCAAGACGGCTTTTAAGCGTTCCTCAAATTCACCACGAAATTTAGCTCCAGCAATCAAGGCGCCCATATCTAATGATAGCAACCGTTTGTCTTTCAAACTCTCAGGCACTTCACCATTGACAATACGTTGCGCAAGCCCCTCGACGATAGCGGTTTTACCGACGCCAGGTTCACCGATCAACACAGGATTGTTCTTGGTGCGACGCTGTAATACTTGTATGGTACGACGGATCTCACTGTCACGACCAATCACCGGATCTAATTTACCGCTTTGGGCTCGCTCAGTCATATCGATAGTATATTTCTCTAAAGCCTGGCGCTGCTCTTCTGCATTAGGGTCGTTCACTTTAGCACCGCCACGCAGTTCGTCAATCGCTTTCTCCAAAGCATCTTTGGTCACCCCTGACGCGCGGAGGATATCCCCCACCTGGCCCTTGTCATCCAACGCTGCCAATAAAAATAACTCACTTGAGATATATTGATCATTGCGTTTTTGGGCAATTTTGTCAGTCACGTTTAATAAACGATTCAAATCATTCGAGACATGCACATCTCCCTCTGCACCAGACACTTCGCTGAAACCATCAATGGCAATGTCTAATTGATTGCGCAAATTAGCGATATTAGCCCCTACTCGATTCAGCAAGTGTAGCGTCGTCCCACCTTGTTGATCCAGCATCGCCTTCAAGAGATGGGCGGGTTCGATAAATTGATGATCCCGGCCAAGAGCCAAAGATTGGGCATCTGCCAGGGCCATTTGGAACTTAGTTGTCAATTTGTCCATTCGCATGTGCATACCTCAACGTGTTGATGTTAGGAATAAGATAAGGCTATGATTGAAGAAATCAAGGGGTAGCAATTGATATGGACCAATTGAACTATACTTTGGATGAAAGCAAACCTACAATTTGGAGTCGGGGGATCATGAAAGCACGATTAAGTCGAGGGTTTACCCTCATTGAGTTAGCTATTGTCTTTATTATTTTGGCAATTTTAGCCTCCATCGCCTACCCTACTTATACGTCTTATATCGCGTCTAGCCGACGGGCTGATGGCCAGGTAGCTTTGCTGGATTTAGCCAATCGGATGGACCGCTTCTTTACTGAAAACAACACCTATGCTGGTGCAACTTTGGCCAACTTGAATATTCCTGCAGCATCTCCAGAAGGTTTCTATACGTTATCTATCACCAATGCCACGGCTAATGCCTATAACATTCAGGCAGCACCTACCGGTGCTCAAGCAGGACAAGATCCTGAATGTGCGACCTTAACTTACAATAATCTCGGACAAAAAGGCATTACCGGTACTGGTACCGCTGGTGGCTGTTGGTAAGACTGACGATGAAAAAAGACGCGCGTGGACTTGAGGTCACCACTGACTCCGCTGATGTCATTGCCGCAGTAAATGATTTTACCGAGCAACTCATAGGGCTTGATAAAGAAATAGACAGCATCATCACTTACGCCGAGCAACACCCAGATAACTTTTTGTTACAAAGTTACGCCGCCGCGTTTTATCTGTATGGCCTATCCCAAGAAGCCATGAGCCTAGCACTTCCTTACATTAACAATGCAGAGCGTTTGTTGAAGAATGCTAATTCTCGGGAAAAAGCGTTTTTTACGGTCATTAAAGCCTGGCAAGCCTGTGACTATTGGCACGGTATAAGTCTACTTGAAGCTTATGCGAAAGAATGGCCTGAAGATTTCGTCGCAATCAAAGTCAATGAGTTTTTTTACTTTGCCATGGGCCAAGCTTACAACGGCAAACGCTACCTCAATTATATTACCCCACTAATGGATAAAATACCTGAATCCAGTCATATCATGGCCTGTTACTCGTTTGCCTTGGAATTATCGGGGGATTATGAATTAGCTAAATGGGCCGCAGAAAAAGCCCTAGAAATAGATCCTAATACACCCTGGGCCCACCACACCTTGGCCCATAGTTATATCAATCTTGGCGAATTAGAAGCGGGTGCAAAGCGTTTGAGTGACGTTAGTCAGACATGGCGTAACAAAGCGCCTTTTATCCTCGCCCATAATGCTTGGCATTGGGCGCTATTTGATATTGAACAACTGAATTTTGACCGAGTTGACGACTTCTTTAATAATTGGATTTGGAATTCAATGCCGGAAATCAACCCAGTACAAGTGGATGGTGTTTCATTATTATGGCGAGTAGAGATGGCCGGTGGCAACGTTGATAAACATTGGCAAACCATGGCACCTTATCTTGAAAAAAATATTAATGACCATTATGTGCCGTTTTTGAATGCCCATTACATGTATGGGCTTGCCCGAGCAGGCAAACATGACGCGTGTGAAACAATGCTGGATAATCTTACCCGACACAGTCAACAACAAACTGGCGCTTATGCGACTTATTGGGATACGATTGGTCTGCCACTCATTGAAGCCTGCTACGCCCATGCAAAACAAGACTACCCGCGGGTAGTAGAGCTACTCAATCCCATTGCTGATGGCTTACAACAAGTGGGCGGCAGTGATGCCCAAGATACGATTTTTTATCAAATGCTGTTAAGCAGTCTCATCGAAACCCAACACTGGCCCAGCGCGCGACGAATATTATCGCAGTACGTTGCCCAAACGAAGCCTAGCCCCCTCACCCAACGTTGGCAAGAAGACATTCGTGATTAATTGACTATTTTTTGATTTTTATCCTTTTATGCGCAAGACTGGTGCGGAATGTCGGTTTTATGAGACTATCAACAAATTACTGCCGCAAGCCAAACGCTTGCCGCCTTTAACCTAGACGTTACTGGAGAACACATTATGACTACCGCAACCTTTGCCGCTGGCTGTTTCTGGGGTGTCGAGGCATTATTCCAAAAGACACCAGGAGTCACTCGTACACAGGTTGGTTATACCGGCGGCCATAGTCCCAACCCTAGCTATGAGCAAGTCTGCAGCGGCCAAACCGGACATGCCGAAGCGGTCCAACTCGAATTCGACCCTGACATTATCAGCTATGACGAACTAGTACAGATCTTCTTTGCCAATCATGACCCCACGACCCTAAATGCCCAAGGCCCCGATCACGGCAACCAGTATCGCTCAGCGATTTTTACCCATGACAAGATGCAAATGGATGCCGCCACCAAAGCGAAGAATGACTTAAGCACATCAGGCCGCTTTGAGAACCCTATCGTCACCGAAATCACCGAGGCCTGCGAGTTCTATCCTGCCGAAGAATACCATCAGTGTTATTTGGAGAAGCAGGGTCGGGATTGATTGATGAAAAAAGCCTATAATAAACACCCTGGATTCGTCACAGTGCAACTAGGATAGGAATGGCCGGAAGGCTTTAATTAAGGTGTACGGACAATAATCACAGTTCACCAGCGTGTTCTTTTATTAAATCAATGATTTCTTTAAACGAAGGGTGGTTGCCAAAATAAATATCTGACTTCTTATTGTATAGGCGGCTAAATTCATCTAGCTCACCCTGCTCAGACAGCAAAAAAGCTGGATTTTTTTTGATTTCAAGTTCATCGAGCTTTGCAAATTTATCACGTTTAAATTCGTCATATTTATCTGTTTTAACGAAATCTAATATTCTTTGTTCACCAAGCAACATCTAAACATCATAATAATGACGAATAAAATTAACCCGCTCAAAGCTCGGGTCAGTTTTATATCTGCGATATTTTGTCGAAATCGTTTGGAGCTTTTCAACGAATGTATATTCAGGCTGATAGCACTTTACACCCAATGCACGATTGTCAATGATATTCTCGCCCGAAGCCAGCGCTCTATCATATGCCCAAGAACTTATATTTTTCTCCTCAAAAGGGGTTGTTCTATCAAAGCCGAGCTCGAACAAAATACCTTCCTTTAATCCCTCAAGTGGTTCATAGCAGGATTGGTAATACCCCCGAATTCCCGCACTCCACATTTTTTTATCGTCAAAATCGCGGTCCCGCTCAAAATTCAGCCCATCGATAGCTAAATTAGCTGAGACATCATCATAGAACGTTTCCCTTCTCACGATATGTTTCTTCTTATTGTGATTCTTTCGAGTTGGCACGTCCAATTCTGGCTCAGGATGAACTTGGACATCGATATCTTCACTGAAACGGCCAATAAGATCATATCCTTTTGATAGAGAAGTTCCTCCTTTTAGCTCAAAATCATGTTGCTGCTGCAAACCCCAAAGAGCATGCATGACCCAATAGTCTTTCTCAATAATACTTTCGTTTATTCCTGTTTCTTCATTGATAATACGATATAACTCTTCGACATCTGGTAATTCATGCAAAAACATATCAACCCTCTAACATCGCCAGCAAATTTTTTTTAGTCGCTAATTTCCCATACTTCATTGCTAAATCAGCAAGTAATCTTCGATCAAACCGATCAAGATTTCTTTTAACCCTCATCATGAGGTCACTCACATCTTCTGTTAAATACTTAGCATTATTCAATAAGTCAACGACTAAAAACTCTTTCGTTAACTTTGTAGGGAAACCATTACTTGGGCGCTTAAACGAGAACATCTTATTACCAAATTTTTTATCTTCATGTCGCTCACTGTTATATACAACAACTCGGTTATAAAGCTGTGTTAAGCCAAATCCTAACATATTATAATCATTCCATGAATACATTAAGAATGGTTTTTTAAGAAAAGCTTTCACTAGCGCTTCATTCGTTGGTGGCAACAAGCCATAACGTGAAACTTCAGGTTTATAGTATAAACCTGTTGCTGGCTTCTTAAGTTTATTTTCGGCCACCAATCGACTCAGATCCCTATCCAAGTTGCTAGAAAACCCTAAAAGGTCTTCTCTCCGATAAACAACTCCTGGCTTCATACATGAATAAAGAGCATCTCGCTGTAGAGATTTATCTCTGTCTAACCTCGTGGATTTGCCTAAGGACGGCTTGTTAGATTTGCTAGAAAAGGGTAATGGCTTTCGTCTCCGATAGTTGAGTTCGGGATTTGTAGAGGAAAATGGCTTTTTTTGCTTCAGTGTCTTCATGAGCAGATTATAGGCAATCAATTAACAGATTGCAAGTTATTTTATTAAATTTTCATGTATGTTGACACTCTAATACTATGAAAGTATTGGAAATTCCCCTTTTTCACCAAAAAATATAATGACTTAAGCACATCAGGCCGCTTTGAGAACCCTATCGTCACCGAAATCACCGAGGCCTGCGACTTCTATCCTGCCGAAGAATACCATCAGTGCTATTTAGAGAAGCAGGGGCGGGGTTAACTCTAGTCTCAGTGTCTACAGATACCAAAAAACCACCGGATGGTGGTTCTTGGTCAACTGCTAAAAGAGGCGCTTTCACGGGTCTCTAAAAGCTTACGGATAAACAATATCTATGTAAGTGAACTTTGTCAAAGCTATTAGTTCCTAATCCACCCCCAATACTTCCACTTTCATCTTTAGCACTTGACCACAGAGTGGATGATTGAAGTCGACAGTAACGCTGTCGCCGTCAATTTTGCGGATAAGACCAGGAATGGGCGGTGAAAAAGCCTGTTCAAACTCAACTATGACCCCTTCTTTGAGGTAAAGTTTCTCAGGAAAGCGGGAACGTTCCATCACGTGGATGTTTTCGTCTAATGGCATACCAAAGGCTTCATCGGGTTGTAATGTAAATTCTTTCGTCTCCCCTGCTGCTAAGCCTAGTAATTGTGCCTCAAACGCCTCACTCAAATCACCACTACCCATTTGCACACGGGCTGGCTTATCATTCACCCGAGTGCTATCAGCAACAGAACCATCCTCGAGTTTAATATCGATATGTAAGGTTAATTTGCTTTTGTTATTAATCGTTGTCATAACTCACCATTTAGACGGTTTACGGATAAATTCAATCACTAGCATAGCTGCACCCACACAAATAGCACTGTCGCCAACATTAAACGTCGGCCAAGCCCATTGTTGATAGTACACTTGAATAAAATCGATAACATAGCCCAGGGTTATTCGATCCCAAAGATTCGCTAGTGCTCCCCCCAGTATCAGGGCCAATGCTATGCCGGTCCAATAACGCTTGTCTGCCAGCTTAAAGATCCAGACTAACAAAGCCACCGAGATAATGGCAGAAACCCCCACCAAAAACCAACGCTGCCAACCACCTGCATCACTCAAAAAACTAAAAGCTGCGCCATGATTATAACCCAAGAATAAATTGAGCCCTGGCACAATCGGCAACGCCTGAATCGGAGAAAGCAACTTCACCGCCAAATATTTGCTAATTTGGTCCAGCAATACCACGAATAACGCCAGGACTAAATAAGGCAAACGCCGCGTCAACGATCGAAAAAAATCAGCCACCATTATGCATACCGCCGTTGTTCACCACTGCCATCAACATTATCAACACAGCGGCTACACAGGGTTGGGTGCTTAGCGTCTTTGCCCACTGTTGCACGACGATGCCAACAACGCTCACACTTCTCATGACTTGACTTGGTCACCGTCAACCATAAATCAGCTAACTCTGTCACTTCCGTGTCCGCCGGCTGGCTATCCGCTTTGACTAGCGCCGCTTCAGAGGTAATAAACACAAATCGCAACTCATCCCCGAGCTGGGCCAACCTGTCATAAATGTCACCTTGGCAATGCACTGTCACTTCTGCTTCGAGCGGTGAACCGATAGTGCCAGCTTTACGCTGGGCTTCTAAGGCTTTATTTACCACATCACGCACCGTCATCACTTGTTGCCAATACTCAGCATTCATCTCAGCCTTATCATCCAACTGTGCCAGTTCGTCATACCAGGTCGCAAAATAAATACTGTCGCCGTGTTCTCCAGGAATGGATTGCCAAATCTCCTCGGCAGTAAACGTTAACACTGGCGCCAACCAACGAGCTAAGGCTTCAACAATATGATACATAGCGGTCTGTGCCGAACGGCGCGCCACACTGTCGGCTTGGGTTGTATATTGTCTATCTTTGATGATATCCAGGTAAAAACTTCCCATATCAATGGCGCAAAAGTGATGAATCTTTTGGATGACTTGATGGAAGTTATAGTCATCATAAGACTGAATAATTTCTGCCTGCACCACACGGGCACGGTCTACTGCCCATTGATCCAGTGCGAGCATATCTTGGCTGGTCAACATATCCTGCGCCGGGTCAAAACCGTGTAAGTTCGACAACAAAAATCGCGCGGTATTACGCACTCGACGATAAGTGTCACTAATGCGTTTAAAGATCTCATCAGACAAGGAAATTTCACCGCGGTAATCCGTTGAGGCAACCCATAACCGTAAAACATCGGCCCCTAAGGTATTAAACAACTTCTCTGGCGCAAACACATTACCCAAGGATTTTGACATTTTGCGGCCGTCACTGTCGACGGTAAAACCATGGGTCAACACAGTCTTATAAGGGGCTTGGTTCTCTGCTGCTAGTGAAGATAATAATGATGTCTGGAACCAACCACGGTGTTGGTCAGAGCCTTCTAACACCATGTCGGCAGGAAAGGTTAATTCAGGGCGACGCAATAACACACTAGCAAAATTCACCCCAGCATCAAACCATACGTCCAAGGTGTCATTAACCCGTTCGTAATGTTCAATATCATCACCCAATAACTCCCTATCATCCAACTCAAACCAGGCCTCCATACCACCGGCTTCGACTCTGTCAGCAACCATTTCCATCAACTCATCGGTGCGGGGATGCATTTGTGCGGTTTGTTTGTGAATGTATAAAGTTAATGGTGTGCCCCAGGTTCGCTGCCGGGAAATACACCAATCCGGACGTTGTTCAATCATACCCGCTAGGCGATTCTCACCGGTTGCTGGCACCCATTGCACGTCTTTGATAGCAGCAAGGGCGGCCGCTCGCAAACCCTCTTGTTCCATGCCAATAAACCATTGTGGTGTACCGCGGAAAATCAATGGGGTTTTGTGACGCCAACAATGGGGATAACTGTGATCGAGTGCTGACTCATGGAACAGCGTGCCTTTCATCTTAAGGATATCAACCACCGCATCATTCGCCTTAAACACATGTTGGCCGCCAAAATATTCTGTCTCAGGGCTAAAGCAACCATTACTCATGACTTCATGATCCACCGGCAAATGGTATTTCACCGCCATCATATAGTCATCTTGACCATGCCCGGGTGCAGTGTGCACAGCACCGGTACCCGCATCTGTCGTCACATGGTCGCCCAATACAATAGGCACTTGCCGGTCATAGAACGGATGCTGTAATTGCAAGCCCTCAAGTGCTTCACCCTGACAATAGGCAACGACACGGTACTCACTCACGCCACAACGGATCATGGTGTCCTTCAATAAGGCTTCCGCCAAACAATAATATTCTTTGTGCCCCCCCACTTCGGTCTGCACAATGGCGTAGTCTAATTTTGGATTCACTGCCACCGCTTGGTTCGCTGGCAAGGTCCAAGGGGTTGTAGTCCAAATGATCACTGACAAAGGGCCATCAAGGCGTTTGTCCGGCGTATGATGACAACATTGCCAAATCGCTTCTTCATCTAATACCGTGAATTTGACATCCACCGCTGGCGAGCGTTTATCGTAATATTCCACTTCTGCTTCTGCCAACGCCGAACCACAATCCACACACCAATGCACAGGTTTGTAACCACGGTGCAAATGGCCTTGTTTAATAATTCTGGCAAGGGTACGAATAATATCCGCCTCATAACTATAATTCATGGTCAGATACGGCTTATCCCAATCCCCGACCACACCGAGGCGTTTGAACGCTTCGCGCTGGATATCCACTTGTTTGGCCGCGTAGTCACGACAAGCTTGACGAAAGTCTTTGTGGGAAATCTTCATGCCAGATTTGCCGAGCTTCTTCTCCACCGCTAACTCAATAGGCAAACCATGACAGTCCCAACCCGGCACATAGGGAGCATCAAAACCACTCAAGGTTTTCGACTTAACAACGATATCTTTCAGGGTCTTATTGACAGCATGACCCAAATGAATGGGACCATTGGCATAAGGAGGACCATCATTGAGCATGAATTTCGGCCGCCCCTCGCAGTGCTCGCGCAATTTCCCATACAAGTCCATAGCATTCCAACGCTCCAGCGTCTGCGGCTCCCGCTGGGCAAGATTCGCCTTCATCGGGAAATCCGTCTTGGGTAAATTGAGGGTGTCTTTATAGTCTGCCATGGGTTCGCCTTTTAGCTGTCGAGAAACGGCCAATTATCGCAAGTAAGAGGACAAAGAACAACACATAGCCAGAAAATGACAAATGTCGATTTATGGCAACATTCATACAAAAAAGAACCTATTTACAGGCAGGTTAACACAAACTATCTACTCCCTGTCCGGGAAGGAATGTCATTTTATGATTCACCTACCCCAGGCCAAACAATTCCCGGGCTTGCTGGGCATCTTTGAAGATTTGGGCTTTGAGGGCATCGAAGGAGTCATATTTCTTCTCGTCCCGCAATTTATGGACAAAATCTACCCGAAGGGTGTGACCATAAATGGTTTGGTCGAATTCGAACAAATGGATCTCTAACAGAGTGCGGCTGCCATCCACGGTAGGGCGATTACCGACATTAGCGACACCGTATACAGGCTCTGGGTCTAGCCCATAGACCTTAACCGCATACACACCGAGGATTGGTGAAACTTGGCGATGCAAATAAATATTCGCCGTCGGGAAGCCGATGATCCGACCCCGTTTGTCACCGTGGGCCACTCGACCATGCATGCCATAGGGCCGGCCTAAGAGTTGCTCCGCGCGGGCTAAGTCCCCCACCGACAATGCCATACGAATAGCGGTGGAACTGATACGTTCGTCTTGGGAGGTTATCGTAGACACTTGCGCCACGCTAAAACCACAGGCTTGCCCTTGTTGTGTAAGGTACGCCACATCCCCCTGCCGGTCATGACCAAAATGAAAATCATCACCGACAAGCAAATGCTGCACCGCTAAACCTTGCACTAAGATATCTTGGACAAAGTCGTGAGCCGAGACATTGGCTAATTGCTGATTGAATGGCAACAGTAATACATAGTCCACACCGCAAGCAGCCAGTAAAGGGATCTTCTCCCGCAAGCGTGTTAAGCGTGGTGACGCATCAGAACCGCGAAAAAATTCATTAGCGTGGGGTTCGAAGATAATAACCACGGCAGGCAATTGACGCTCGCGTGCTTCAGTAGTTAATTGACGCAAAATATCTTGATGACCGCGATGCACCCCATCAAAATTACCAATCGTCGCGACACAACCCCGATGGTGTTCACGTAAATTGGTTAATCCACGAATTAATTCCATCACATTCACCTAGGCCGGATGACGAAAGTCTTTGACCTTGAGCCCGGTCAAATGCAAACAGAAGAAATAAATAAACACACCACAAAACACTAGCATACTAAGATGCAATGCTCGTGTATGCCAATCCCAAGCAAGCCACTGATCCACATTGTCACTGCCCCACCACAATGCCACTGCCATTGCTGCATTTGCCAAGGCTAAGCGCCCGGCGTACTTCAACCAGCCGGACTGTGGGGTATAAATGCCACGTTTTTTGAGACCATAAAATAACAACAGTGCATTCAATGATGACGAGATTG
This sequence comes from Legionellales bacterium, assembly GCA_002709565.1. Taxonomy (GTDB): domain Bacteria; phylum Pseudomonadota; class Gammaproteobacteria; order UBA1113; family UBA1113. The sequence goes on from PAPY01000030.1 coordinate 12,902, forward strand.
CTGTCGCTAACGCCAGTCCTGCATGAGCTAATGGAAATACCAATGCCAAGTTCAATACCATGTTGGTGAGCATAGCAACGACGGCAAATTTCACCGGGGTTTTGACATTTTGTTGTGCGTAAAACCCTGAGGCTAAGACCTTAATGAACATAAACCCAGGCACACCCACGGCAAATGCCATCAGTGAGCGTTGCGCCATTAACACATCGTGACGGGTGAATTCGCCGTACTGGAACAAACTCACTAACAAAGGCCCTGACAAAATCAACAAGCCCAAGGCCGAAGGCAATCCTATCAATAACACACAGCGAATCGCCCAATCCAAGGTGCTGGCATAAGCGTCAGGGGACTTATTGGCATGCTTGCGGGACAAACTGGGTAATATCACGGTGGCGATAGCGACACCAAAAACGCCCAGTGGAAACGACGATAAACGGTCGGAGAAATACAACCACGACACACTCCCCGCCGGCAAGAATGACGCAAACACCGTATCAATTAACAAACTCACCTGAGCCACCGACACACCAAATAACGCGGGCACCATCAGGGTCAACACTCGCCTCACCCCTGGGTCGGACCAATTAACCTTGGGCCAGACCAGTAAGTTCAAACGCCAGAGAAAGGGCAATTGGAACAGGAATTGAATAATACCCGCGACACACACGCCCCAAGCCAGGGCTTCGATAGGATTGGCCATATGGGGTGCGCCATAGAGTGCTGCCACTATCATAGCGAGATTCAATAATACGGGCGTAAAGGCCGGGATACCGAAATTACCATAGCTATTGAGCGTCGCCCCCGCAAAAGCGGTCAATGAAATGAACAACAGGTAGGGAAACGTCACCCGCAACATATCGGTGGCCATGGCAAAGCGGGTGGGATCTTTCAAGAACCCAGGGGCAAACAGGGCAATGAGCCCTGGAGTGATGATTTCTGCCAAAATAGTAACTAACAGCAAGGCCAACCCCAGGGTACCAGCAATATGGCGCAAGAAGTCCCTCGCCTCGGCATGAGTTTGTTGTTCCCGATAACCCGATAACACCGGCACAAAGGCCTGAGAAAAAGCCCCTTCGGCAAATAAACGGCGCATGAAATTGGGGATCTTAAAAGCGACAAAGAACGCATCAGTGGCAATACCAGCACCGAAGATATGGGCCACCACCATATCCCGGACGAAGCCAAGAATACGGGACGTCATGGTCATAGAAGAGACCAAACCCGTTGATTTTGCGAGAGATTTTTGTTTTGCCATGGCTTAGTAGGTTACCTCAACAGGGCCCAAGACGGTACCGTTATCGTGATTTATGCACAAAAAAACCGGCAGAGCCGGCTTTTTGCTGAGAACAGGGTGACTGTTAGCTACCCATACCCACGATACGACGCACCAAACGGCTCTTTTTGCGAGCAGCATTGTTCTTGTGGATAATGCCTTTGCTGGCCATTCTGTCGATATAAGGCTGAGCAAGCTTGTAAGCAGCTTCAGCAGCGGCTTTGTTACCCGCTTCAACGGCCTTCAAGACGTTCTTAATATAGGTACGCATTTCAGAGCGCATGCTGGCATTGTGCTGGCGGCGCTTTTCGTTCTGTTTTGCCCGTTTGATGGCAGATTTAATATTAGCCAAGGTTTTTCTCCCATTAAAGCTAGATTGACTCAATTTGGGGCACATTATGCCTGGATTTGGGGCGATGTCAAGGGGTTAAGTCACGCCTAATTGCCGGGTATTCCCCACACGAGCCTGGCCTACGAAATGGCGGCAAGAGTCTGGGGTTGGGAGCAAGCTTTCAAACTCTTTGCTATGACTTGCGAAGCCTGCTTTAACCTGCTTGATAAGACTATCAAGAAGCTTAATAATGTCCTCTGAAAGATCTGAACTCTGGTCTTCTGACCGAGGATCAGTTGCAGTTGGCTGGCGAATTTTTTCAACCACCTTAATAATTTCAGTTTTCGCTCCCTCCGCCTGCTCTTTTGACTCACTATCACAAGTCTCAACTAGTGCATTCACTTTCGTCTCAACGGCAACCAAGTAAGGCTCAAGGTGAGCTCGTGCTAGGCGCACTAAGATAGATGGGTCACACTGCTGTAATTGCTCCACAAATTTATTAATAGAAACCGCTGCTTTCATTCTCTTTTCGGAAAATGAAGAGTCCTTTGTTTTTGATAGTTTATCAAGCTTAGAATCAGCCATTCCCTTGATTAAACTGAGGGCTAAACTATTCTTTCTCTTCGCAAAAAAACCGTGACATTTTGATACACAATATGCGGCAATTCCTCCTCCTTCCTTGGTATCCTGATAATTCAAAAAATCGTGCCAATGTTCTTCAGAGGCATACCATTCATGTTCTGGTGCGTCACCCAGTATTTCTGCGACGACAGGACGTAACAAGATGGTCAATCGGGAAGAACAACTGCGGCGAAGATAAAAGTAAAACTCCACAACAGTCGCAAAGAGCGCTTGTTGTTTGTCAGGGTTATCAAAATCAGCCAGTTTAAATTCATTCAATGCGATCAATAAGGCTTTTGCCCGGGTTATTTGTCCAGCCTTAGGATCTTGGAAATATTCCCGTAAGGCCGCAAAAGCGCCGCGAGAAACGCGATAGGCTTTATCGGGATCGCTAGGTATAACAGAGTTGTCCTCACTGTCACTTCTTTCTTCAACTTGAACTTCAATTTCTTCTTCATCACCGCTAAAACTACAGCTTCTGGAAGCAGCACCTGAATCATCTGATTCAGTTGGATGCTGCTCAGCAAATCCATCACTCTTATCTAACTCAATCTCGACCGTCGGATAAACAGGTTTTGTTACTTTTTCTTGCATCGCCAGACTGACTTGCCATTGGCTGGCAACGACACTCATAGCTGTTGTCTCTCTAAACCTATTGACTAATCCAGCAAACAACTTATAAAACGCTACCGCCCAACTAGTCAGCCAATTCGCAGAGAGTTTCAACATCCACGTGCTTTCACCCGTCTCACGGAATAACATCTCAAAATACTTAGCACGAGAGTTTAAGGTGGACACATTTAGTTTGTTCGTTGATAACTGCTGGGCAACTAAATATTTAACAACTGGCTGAATATGGTATTTGAGGGGTACGTAATTACAGTACTCAACATCCCGCGAAAAGCCGTCTAGCATAGCGTATTGGTATTTGGCTTTATCCTCAGCTGCAAGGTTCATCTTATCAAGCTCATCAACTTTCGCAAAAAAGTTTTGTAGTGCTTGCTTTTGATTGACAGGCAACCTTGTATCATCCTCATTAGTAAGCAGCCTGAATTTCGCCATTGCCTGGGCAAACCAATCATCACCCTGCAGAATCGATAAGAAGTTATGCTGTTTGACCGTGCTTATATAGCGCTCACCTATATCATTAAACAATATTTTGCGACAATGATCATAATAAGAGAGGTCTATATTTTTCAGCTTTGCACTATCTGCATATTTTACCTTATTAGTCTTTATGTAAGCTTCCACAGGCTGGAGATAATATTTAAGAGGCTTAAAGTTACGCTGCTCTGCTTCCTTAGAGAAAACAATTAACATCGCCTGTTGGTATTTGCTTTTATCGTCATCATCAAGGTCCATGGCATTTAGTTCAATGACTTTAGCAAGAAAGCGTTGTAACGCTTGCTTTTGTTTTACAGGCAATATCTTTGATTCAGCGAGTCGGTTGAATAGTCCAAAGGTTTGCGAGATGAAATCATCATCTTGCTGCTTACTCTCAATGATATCTAAATAACTCACCATCATGGAGTTATCAGCGTTAGGTATCAATAATGCGTAGCCCTCTAGCGCTAGTTTGTATTCATGAAAATAGCGTCTAACCAGTTGGCGATGCTTACCGGGATCATCTGTATGAATAGCAGCACGAGCAGCCAGAATTTTAAGGATCACTCGATCGGGAACACGTAATGTTGTGATTTTTTTTAGCGCACTGAATTCTTCTTTTGCTTCGGTATCAGGTTTCGCATAGGGTTCTATGTTGAGTTCTTCGAATACCGGCGCAAGCAGTTCAATATAAAAATAACTGTTATCTTGCAGATAGGCCTGAAAGCAAGTCAGCAATGCTGTTAGACGGTCAGTTTTAGAGGCTTTACAATCAACATAGGCTTTCCTGATGGTGCCAGTACTAGCTACTGTTATGCCCTCTTCTTCTGCCTCTTCTTCTGTCTCTTCTGTCTCTACTTGCACTGTCAGATTGGGCACTTCACCAACAATTTTACCTTGTTCAATTAAATCAAGGTAATAAGCGAGTATTTCATTAGCGACGAGATGGCCACGGTTGGGAGACTGTCGATATTGGCTAATCGCCACACGCACAGCAGCAATCAGCTGCTCTAGGGGCGCTGGTTCGCTACCATCCTGGGGGGATAATGCTTGTTGAACTTGCTGTTTTGCATCACCTAACTCGAATGCCATACACTCACTTAATTGTTACTTTGACGGGTTAGTTTATACCTCATCTAGTGGTTTTTTTCCAGGAAAAACCCTATTTTCTGCCTAATATTTACGCAATAAGGCCAGGTTAGTTAGGATTTGAAGAAAAAATCAACAAGTTACAACACCGTACCATTGTTCGGTACATAAGTAGAATAAAGGGCCTCTCTGGGTAATGTAGTCAAGTTGAGCGATTAAATTACATCGCCACTAAACTCATACCACCTTCATCATCTAATGCTTCGGTTGGTTGACCCAATGCATCCATTTGTCCATAATAATCGTGCGCAAGAGACCCATTATCAATACCCGGCGCTTTATCTAGTCCCAACCCTTTATAATTTCGGCCACTGAATGCCGCACGTACCTTATCTAAATAAACCCAGAAAAGGGGCAGCTCGTCTTCGCTAGTCAATTCCTCATCAACACGTTTAACGTCAGCTGCATTAACCTCGAAGTGATCAATAACCAACATCGTCACCAAGGGCAATAAATAGTTTATGCCGTCAGCATTCTCCCGGAGATAATGATAAGCCGCCAGGAGGACTGAAGTGAGCTGTTCGAAACGTTCTTCTACAGACAAAGAAGCACTATTGTGCTGAATAAAAACATCTCCCATTACTTTTGCGGCATGAGCAGAAGCATCATTATCGAACAGCTTGGCATTATCACGGATAATTTCAAAAACTCGCTGCAATTGTTGATTCATACACGCTAATCGCTGTTCGCTGGTATCAAGGCTCACGCCCCGTGGGATGGCTTTTAACTGACGCATCCAGAGTGGGGCTTTGTAACGGATGTCTCGTTGAATCTCATCAACCAACATTACGCCAGGCTCGGTAATTTTGTTCGTTGTATCATCTCGTTTAAAGTTGATATAAGGCGCTGCTTTCTGACAGCGCACTGCTCCATGTCTGAAACCCTTGGTACTAGCTGCAATCATGGCGTTGGTTTTAGCCGCATCAATTTGCTCTGCAATATTTATTTTAACCCTAGAGAGATACTCGAAAAAATCAGGTAATTCACCCGCTGTTGATTTTGCTTTGATATTGAGAACAAATGCCAGCATGGGTTCAAATAAGCCTTGATTGTTAATGCTATTCAGTTTAACAATAACACCACGGACTAATTTCTCTAACTCAATTAATCGCACTTGTGGGTTGGCCAAAAAGCGTTGTAACTGCAAGCCTGTTAACAGTAAGCGCGCATAGCTACGCTCCCTATCAGTAAAATCAAGCTCGTTTCGTTCATCTGTAACGATGACGATGATTTTGTTAAGCATATCAGTATACATCTCAACTTCAGCAATATCAGTGCTATCTTCATTCCGGGTAACAGTTCCATCACTATCGATGCTACCGAGATTGTCTTCAGGTTGAGTCGAAGTACTAGCAGCTCTTTCTATCGCTTGATTATAAGGCGTTGCCATACCTAGGACCCGCAGTCGCTCAATCCATAAATCAACTTTGCCGGCACTGTTCAAAAATGCTTTAAACTCACCGCCACTCGCGTGATGACTAACAGCAAGTGACGCCCGCTTTACTGCACTCGAAGCATCTGATAAATCCCCCAAACCAAAGGCATGGGTTACACAAGGTAATAATAGCACCAAGCTTTTTTTGCCATTTTTGCTACTGAGATAGGACCAAGCATCAGCAATCGTTGTTAAGACTTGTTGTCTTATTGCTTCTTTGTCATCAAGAGAGCTTGACTTTTTAAACTCTTCACTCAACGCATGTAGTTTCAAATTCATTAATTCCACTTGGACAATATGGCCATTGGGTTTAAGCAGTTGGTATTCATGAAACATTAATTGGGCGGCATGGAGGGCATTTGCCATATTGATGAAGGACAATTTTTCGCCTTCGAAATCACCTGTAAAGCTCTCGTGGTCTAAACCGTAAACCTCAGCCCCATTATAAGTTTTCATCCCTGTATTAATACGACCTAACCCTGCTTGTACCTGAGGTTCTAAGCCCATTGCCACATTGACTCGATCGGAATAGGAACGTAAACTCATTTCATCAATGTCATTGAAGCTCATCGCAGTTCTTTCATTTGTTGTTCTTGTTTTTGAAGCTGTTGTTGAGGTCATATCAACTAACTGTGAATCCAACGGAAAAGTGCTTGATGAATTCCGTGCATATAACGGTGCATAACTCGCCACAAAACTTGATTGTCCATAGCAAGTTCTTTGTTCGCTCTCTGTCGGCTGCGCAGCTAGTAATAGTTGTTCTAGATCATCAGCTGTCAAATCTTTATCATTGACGATCCCCCAAACGTAAGTCAACATATCTTGTAGCTGCCGCTTCAACCGGACATGGGTATGGCTTTTGTTATTCAGGTCATAGACTAATTTTAACCAAAAATTAATTTTAGTAACATCACGTTCTTCATGAATAAATGTTCGCAATATGGCTAACTGTTCAGTATAGCGTTGATAGTTATCAAAGGAGCCCATATCACGTTCTGTTAAAACCCGAGCATAATTGTAAAAAACACCAAACACTGTTTGTAATCGCTCAAGAGGCCGTTTATCAGTGTAATTTTTCATGGTTACAATCATTGCCAAACGTCCATAAGCATAGGGATCTTTGCTTTGCACTAAGCGAATGCGGTTTTGTGCATCCGCATCAACGTCTCCCGGCTCATGCTCCTGAACTTCAGTAGCTGTCGCTGTCTCTATCTCAGCTCCTAGCGCCGACATGATATCGGCCAGTTGGCTACCATGGGCATAAGCAACAATGGGCTCAAGCATTGGCAGGAAGTGGTCGCTGTTATTGTTCTGCAATACTTTTTGGACGGCAATAAGGTAACCTTGTATTTGCTCCAAGTCTTTCATCATCCGGATGACATCAATAGCAGGTAAAAGGCCATGATTAGATTTAGTAAAGCCCATACTTGGGTTATCTGAGTATTCGGTGCAGATATGCATTAAGGCGATATCAATGACTTTGATTCTAATAGCATCACTCTCGCTCGTGGGGAGGCTTTGCTCATCAGCCTCTCTTCGCCCTCGCGCCTTTCTCGCTTCTTGTGCTTCCTCAAGCATCATTGCTTGTAACAAACGCAGCTTAAAAGCTGCCATGACAGTTCCGCTATTTTCGAAGACAGCTAGCTCTGCACCAGGATCAGTACAAAGTTGCTCATTTTCCTCAGGTGTTTGAATGTCAGGAAACAGTGGCAACTCTTGTTCCCTATCGACTACCAGGTTCATATGAGGTGCGTTGCTAGTCACTGGATCAGGTGCACGGTGCGCGTTATACACTTGAATATAACGCTCTGCCGTACGCTCATCTTGGGTAACGGCATGGTATACTGTCAGCAACAACGGCAATAATGTCGTGCTGTTTTTGGCGCTTACTTTACCTATCACATAAAACATCGCATGCTTTAATTCAGTCGCGAACGGATCACTGACAGTATTAACACCCGTTTGTATATCACGCAGTCGAATTTTAAACCGTAAATACTGTGCATAATGAATATGGTCACCGCGAGGTTTCTGCTGTAGATAGCTCTGAACAGCAAGATAGCAGCCATGCACTAGGGCCATATTATTATCCTTTGTTGGCTCGCTAGTTTTTTTTATCTCTTGTAATAACTCTTCTATTTTCATGGTTCACCTCGTTATTATTTTATGTAGGTTGGTAGTTCCTTCGTGCTAGTAATGCTTATGCATACTGGCTATCTGTTGCATCTCACGGTCGCGATCCACTGGCAATGTATAGTCGTCCCTAACTAAGGGTTCCACTGGCTGAATAGCAACTTCTGGTAATTGTGCAAAGATATGTGGGCGTACAATCGGTTTTTCTAGGGAACTATAAGCCATTTTCCCGAGACGCATTTGGGCATTGTAGTCTTCAAGGTGGTCTCGTGTCTCAGTATCCTCGATGTGGCGTATGATGGTTTGGCTAGTCTGTAAACCGTCAATAATAGCCACAGCAATATCAAAAACTTCTCGGAAATCCTTGCTGTCTATGGCAATGGCCCGTTGACGACATAGCTTAATGGTTGTTATTAGCATCTCGGCAGACGTTGTCGCGGCAAGTGCTTCACGCAAGTCTAATATTATTGCCCATTCATTATCTGCCAATGGATTCACCAAAAAACTGGCTAAGTTTGCCAATGCTCGGCAAAGATGTCTGACCGTGTTTTGCAATGCTTCGAGACTCACGGGTGATTTACCCTGAGTACTAGCACGCCACCGGGTAAAACTATAATACACATCAAGTTTATACATATAGACAACATGGGGTTCTGGGAGCTTAGCAATATCACTGGCTAAGCGACTGACATAATCGTCGCGAACGCCGTGTACTGTTCGCGCAGTTTGTAGTAACTGACGGTCTACCAGTGGACTCGCCTCTTCGTAAGTCATCGGAATATAGAACTCAAATCCTTGCCCTCTAGGGTCGCAGGCCACATCCTTGCGCACCTTGTCTGAATCACTGTCTGCTCTGTCAAGCCATTTGCTTAACTCTGCTGCCGGCTTACCGTAAAAATAAGCCCTGGTCATATCCAATAATCGCAATAATTTATCACTCTCATTGGCAATCAACATCTGAGCTGCTGCTTCAAACACTTCGGCCAGCTGCTGTTCGTCGATTTTGTCTTGTTGCAAGAATTGCTGTATGTAACGCACCACTTTAGCATTGGCATTAGTTGAATTAAAAACATTGAGATAATTAGCAACAACTGCTCGCAACCCTGCCTTGGCGATTGCGATTTTATCTTTAGGCGTTGACTGCGCTTGTTGCTCCATCACAGCTAAAACATTACGTTGACCTTCACGGACTATTTTTTTTTGGCCGAATAAAAGCATTATTTTCTCCTAATCTAAAAATCTGTCATCTTCATCATCAGCACCCGACTCCTGAAGTTGCTGAGTCTCCATGTGTTCCATCAAGTCGTAACAGAGTTGTTTCACAGTATCTGGCTGGAGGGCTGAAATGGTATAAACCGGTCCTTGCCACCCTAGACCATCAACAATAGCCTGCTTACGTGTATTGATTTCCTCAGTATCCATTAAATCAATTTTATTCAAAACTAACCAGCGTTCAGTGTTAGCCAACTCATCACTGTAGCGTTTTAATTCGTTATAAATAATTTCTGCCGTCTCGATAGGCGAGCTGCCATCAATGGGGGCAATATCAATCACGTGCAGCAACACTCGGGTGCGCGCTAAGTGTTTCAAAAAGCGTATGCCTAAGCCTGCTCCTTCGGCAGCTCCTTCAATCAAACCGGGTATATCAGCGATAACAAAACTGCGATGACTACCTACACGCACTACACCAAGATTGGGATGCAACGTGGTAAAGGGATAATCCGCAATCTTCGGTCGCGCTTGGGAAACGGCACTGATAAGGGTAGATTTGCCGGCATTGGGCATACCCAACAAGCCCACGTCTGCTAAGACTTTTAATTCCAAGTGCAAATCTCGCACTTCACCCAGGGTGCCTTTGGTGGTTTGGCGAGGGGCGCGATTAATACTGCTCTTAAAGCGGGTATTGCCGATACCTTTGATGCCACCTTTGGCGACACACAGACGCTGACCGTGTTCAACCACATCACCAATCAATTCATCAGTATTGCTATCAAAGACGGTAGTGCCTAAGGGAACTTTGACAATCAAATCGTCCGCACCCTTCCCACTACGTTCTCGGCCAGCGCCAGGTTGGCCATTCTTCGCTTGAAAGCGGCGTTGATAACGAAAATCAATCAAGGTATTCAAGGCTTCATCGCCCTCAAGATAGACGCTACCACCATGACCGCCATCACCGCCATCGGGGCCGCCTTTGGCGACGTATTTTTCCCGCCGAAAGCTCAAACAGCCATCGCCGCCCTTGCCGCCTTGCACGGTGATTTTAGCTTCATCGACAAATTTCATACGGCCAATAGTTCTCCCAACAATGTCTAGGCGAAAAAAAAGCCCCGTAAAAACGAGGCTTCCTTGCAATTATGATGCAGTCAGTTCTTAATGAACCTGTTCCTCATCTTTGCTCGGAACAATGCTGACAAATTTGCGGTTTTTGGCGCCTTGTTTGCCAAATTTCACATACCCATCGGATAAGGCATATAACGTGTGGTCACGACCAACAGCGACATTAAGCCCGGCATGGAAATGGGTACCACGTTGGCGCACGATGATGTTGCCCGCTTTGACAAATTCATCACCATAGCGTTTCACACCCAGGTACTTCGGATTCGAATCGCGTCCATTACGCGTACTACCGCCTGCTTTCTTATGAGCCATTCTACTCTCCCCGCTTACGCTTTGATGTCAGTAATGGTCACTGCCGTATAATCTTGACGATGACCCTGACGTTTTAGGTATTGTTTACGGCGCTTGAATTTGACAACGTCAATCTTCTTACCGCGGCCATGTTCAGTGACTTCTGCCAAGACTTTCGCACCCTTAACATAAGGGGTACCGAATTGGTGGCTTTTGCCATCATGGACCATTAAAACTTCTTCTATTTCAATCGCTTTACCGACTTCTTCGGGTAATTTTTCTAGGCGCAAAGTTTGTCCTTTGCTGACCTTGTATTGTTTACCACCGCTTTTGATGACAGCGTACATGGTTATCTACTCCGCTCGAACTTCCAAAAAGGCGGCCATTGTACCGGCTCTCGAGGCTAAGGGCAAGAAATTTGACAGATTTCTTTGGTATTGGCTTAGACTACCGGTTATTCGACTCTGGGGCTGGTAAGGTTTGCGCGAAATACGTCTTCACTCCTTGCTCCCAAGGCACGACTCTAACGTGCTCAAATTGCTTGACGAAGGGATCCCGACAAAAGCACACCGCCTCAGCATCAGGGACTTCTTGGCTTAATATGATGAACTTACTGAGATCTTCGGGCTTAAGCTCTGTACTGCTTTTGATTTCAATCAGCAATAAAGGCTTGCCCGGCCGTTCAACTACCAAGTCAATTTCAGCCCCACTTGTCGTACTCAGATAGGTTAGGCGGTATTCCGGATTCAGGTATTTGCAGAGCTTATAACATTCTAAGATGATAAAATGCTCAAAGGCATCGCCATAACCGCTAGTAGATTCCTGCAAAGGCACACTCAACATTCGCGCTAATGCTCGCACAACCCCGGTATCAAAAAAATAAAATTTTGGCTTTTTACTCAAGCGCTTACGGAATGAGTTTTGATAGGCCTCCAAGTAAAAGCCGATTAAGGTATCCTCTAAAATAGTGAAATAGTTCTGGACCGTCTTCTCATCCACCCCCACATCCCGGGCAATATTGGCAAAATTGATAATTTTGCCATTGGCCTGGGCAGCAACTTCTAAGAATTTACGGAATGGGTCAAGATTACGCACTAATTGCTCGCCAGCTATCTCTTCTTTGAGATAGGTATGAGCATAAGCTTGGAGGAATAAATCCTGCTCTTCCCGTGTCTCGCTGGCGATTACCTCGGGTAATAGGCCTGTTTCTAGCGCCTGGGACAATTTGAAATGACCATTCAGTTCCAGATAAGAAAATGGGAATAAATGGTAAACAAACGCTCTTCCCGCCAGCAAATTAGCCCCGCCACGCTTCAACTTGCGAGCACTAGAGCCCGTCATGATAAAAAACTTATCACACTGGCGCATGAGACTCTGGACCACATCCAAGAGCTTCGGTACTTTTTGGACTTCATCGATGACAATATAAATAATTTCGGCCGGTAAATTCAGAACGATTTGGGCTAAGGCATTGGGATCTGAGGCAAAGCGGTATTCAAGATCGGGGTCCAGCAAATCCAGCCACAGAGTGTTCTCTTCAGAAAATCGTTCATCAATAAGGGTACTTTTACCAGTATTACGGGCCCCAAAGAGAAAGAAACTCCGCTGACGCGCAAATTGCAAAATTCGAGGAAACACCGACTATACTCCGGAAAATACTGACATTTCCGGAGTATAGTCCCGTTTTTTCATGAAAACAAGGCTATTTTAGGAAAAACCGGTAGTATACTCCGGAAAATACCGGCATTTCCGGAGTATGGTGGTGGTTTTTATTGGTCAAAAGCCTGTTTACCGCTTGATATTAGGTAATGTCGTGCTTGGACGTGCTGGGGCACCAGCAAGTATCCCACGACGGGCCTCATCAACAGCCACTTCACGGCTACCACGCTCTGAGGCGGGACGCTGTCTAGGCTCAGCAGAAGCCGCAGCACCATTGCCATTCACGCGGGCTAGGAAACGTTCCTTATAACCAGATAAACGTATTTTGCTCTCTTCTTTCGCTTTAAGCAATGATAATCGTGCACGCTCGCGCTTGCCGAGAGAGACATCATGACACGTTGGACTTACCGGCTCACACTCTTTTATTTGCTCAGGCATCGTTCCAAAAAAGTCATGTATGGCTTGTTGACGTTCTTCTTGAGACTTACCTTGATTACCCTGGGCAACTTGTCGAATCATCATTCCACGCAACGATTGAATGTCCGTGGGGGTTAAATGATTACGCTCACATAGGCCTTCAAGGTAAGGGTTAACTATCTTGACCGCCCAAGGCGCGACGTATAGCTCCTGCCCCCAAATTGGTGCAATCATAAGAAATACGCTACGTAGCATATCATTTAGGATTGGCTTAGCAGGGTCATTGTCCGCCATGGCATTGTATTTGTTGATATGCGCAGTTAGCATTTGCGTGAGGTCGCTTTGTTTTCTTGAGTCTATTGCTCTCAAGCCATCAATTCCCACCCTGTCCAAGAAGTATTTTAAGGGCTGAAGCTCAGACCTAAAATGTATCAATGATACTAGGAATTCTTGAGTTAATGCAGACTGTTCGGTTAGCGCTAATAGGTAGTGATAAGTTTCATGCATCCCCTGATAGTGCTCACGATGCTCCGAGTAAGCAGCCCATGCCGTGACCTGTGCCGCCGGTAAATTTTCATTATTCAATGCATCCACATTCGCACCACCTTCGACTAAGGCGACAACCAGCTCAAAGTCACCCCGGCGAGCAACACGATGAAGTAGCGTATTGCCTTCAGCATCAGCGATATTCACATCAGCATCCTTCTCAATAAGCATTTTAACTAACACAAGATCCCTTTCCTCAATTGCTCTTTCAAGTAAAGTCTTGCCAGCGTGATCTTTTGTATCAGGAGAAATAGTTTCAAGGAAGCGCTGTAATAAATAACGGCGTCGGCCTTCACCGATACCTCGATTAAATATGCTAAAGACAATGTGATTGCCGCCTGGCATCGTCATATTCACATCCATGCCTTTGTCGAGCATATAATTTAGTAACCAAGCGAATGCTTCGACGCTAGCTGACCGCGCGGCAAGCATGAGTGGATGATCAAGATTATTTTCTTTATCTTTATAAATTTCACTCAAATTCACACCTCGCTCTACTTTTTCACCGTGACGTTTAGTGAAGAAGATAAACTCCAATGCTTTAACATTATTTTTCAACGCAGCCCGTTGAACTAAGGTGATACCCTGGGCATCATGTGGTAATAGTTGGCGATGCTTATCACTAATATAATACAAGTGGTTTTTAAAAAAAGTGGATGATATTCTCAGGTAGCTAAGCCATGCTTCGGATTGTGAATCCATAGCTATCTGTTTAACCATTTGATGAGAAACATACTTGCCGTTATCACTATGACTCGCAATAAAAGCGCCATACTTTTCATGACGAACTTTATCAAATAATTCAAACTGACTATAGATAACGCAGCATTCTGCCAACAACCCTATCATCTCTAGTTTTGTTGAGTTAACTTGGCCATTTATAGCGTCAGGTTCGGCATCAATCATAGGATAAATATAGCGCTCTAATAATGCCACATCTGCATTTGCCACCATACTTTGTATAAAGTAATTTCGATAATGCTTATCTGCTTTAAGATCTTGAACTGTAGTTGTCTCATTAAGAAAAACTACTGGCTCCTCCATAGACTGTTTAGAAGCAGCAATATACTGCCCTAATAACTCGAGCAGCTCAGGTGACTCTGTTACCTGTACACTATGGTCTGCTAAAATCATTTTGATGTTCTTCACGAAAGCATCCAATGTTAACTTATAACCATGATATAACATGACTTGTCGTTGTAAGCGCCCAAAAACATTCGGACGAGGCTCTTGTAGCTTTCTGGCCACAGCATTCACTAATTCCATGATTCGCTGAAATTTCTCTTCAGCAATCAAGTTACTATGGCGTGCTGGATCACTGACATACTCATCAATGTTAATTACTTTGGCAGGCTTGCCCGCATGATACTCTTCTGTTGTTTGTACTGAACTCAAGATGCTATGAGCTATTTGCTCACATTGCTTTGCTGTTGGTCGCCCTGGATTATCACGGCCATCATTAGAGTTATAAAACCCTAACATACTCTCAGGACAATACGACGCGATGATATGGCTACCGGCCGTGATGGCATGGTACACATGATTATTATGTTGAAAGTATTCAAATAAGAACTTTCCTAATTTCTTCTTCGCAACTGACATATCTTCTTCCCAGACTACAATCTGGAAAGAACGTTCAGCATGAATAGATTCAAAGTAGGCACCTCGTGTTTGCTCGACATGGAGAACAGGAATGTCTTTGATGAAGCCAAGCATCTCTTGGACTTCAGGTGAACCTAAGTCTTCCGGGAGAGTAAATGTTCTATCACCAACAATGAATGATTTCTCATTATCCGCAAATTCCATGTTAACGAGAGCCTCTGTATTACGATCAAATGCCTTTATACGGCGGTCAATCTGCTCTTTATTGTCATGAGCATGGTCTCGCACGAACTTGTTGGTTAAGCCAAAACATACCCCACCGCCATTGAGAGGAGGAATATAACCCACACCACCGGCGGATTTCATGTATTTTTGGACATTAGGATTGTCGCTATAATTGCGATTGATAATATCGATCAAACGGTTCGCATGTTCAATCAGTCTGTTCTGAGGGGCTATTGGCATCATGGCTCAACTTCTCCTGTAATAGTTATAATCAAGTATAATCAAGAAAATGTGGGCGCATTTTACCGGGAAATTATTAACCTATTCTTAAAGATTTTGGCTAGCTTGCCTGCGGGGACTTATCTACCGAAGCCCGTAGAGCGTAGGCTGAAGCCCTTGGGGCGTAAACTTGACATCTATCGCGCACGCCCCTAGCATGGGCCCGATCACTAGAGGAAACCCCATGGATCTCGAAAATATCCGTTCGCTCGTCGCCGATGACATGCAAGCCGTTGATAATTTAATAAATCAACACTTAGCCTCCGATATCCTATTGATTGATCAATTAGGGCACTATATTACCCGTAGTGGCGGTAAACGGGTGCGCCCCATGCTGGTACTGTTGAGCGCGCGAGCCTTTGGTTATCAGGGCGACAAACATATCGATTTGGCCGCTATCACTGAATTCATTCACACTGCCACCCTGCTCCATGATGACGTTGTCGATGCTTCAGAATTACGCCGAGGCCATGAGACCGCCAATGCTATTTGGGGCAATGAAGCCAGTGTCTTGGTGGGAGACTTTCTCTTCTCCCGAGCCTTTCAGATGATGGCTAACGTGCAAAGCCTGCGAGTAATGGAGATCCTCGCCAATGCCTCGAATACCATTGCTGAGGGTGAAGTATTGCAATTGATGAATTGCCATAATCCTGAAACCACGACCGAGCAGTATATGGATGTTATCAAAGCCAAAACAGCCACCCTATTCGCCGCCGCCAGTCATTTAGGCGCGGTTATCAGCGAACAATCCATTGAAACCCAGCACGCTATGGCCCAATACGGTATGGCAATTGGTTGTGCATTTCAGTTGGTTGACGATGTCCTCGATTACAGCAGTGACGCTGAAACCTTGGGCAAAAACCTTGGTGACGATTTAGCAGAAGGCAAACCCACATTGCCATTGATCTATGCGATGCACAAAGGCTCTGAAGCTGAACGCGCGTTGATAGTTGCGGCTGTAAAGGCTGGCGACATCACTAAATTACCCGATATTCAGGCGGTCATTGCATCAACTCAAGCCATTGAATACACTTACGCAGCTGCCGAAAAACAAGTCGGTATGGCAAAACACGCCCTCACTGATGTGCCAGACTCAGCTTTCAAAGAAGCCTTGAGTGCCCTGGCAGATTTTACCTTGCGGCGGAAGTTTTAAGCATCAGAGTGTAGCCAAGCCTGGTAGAGCACTGTGTTCCAGAGGTACGGGTCGTAGGTTCAAATCCTGTCACTCTGGCCATTTTTTATCTTTATAATATCCATGAAAATCATAGTGTTATTCTGGCTGATAGCGAAGGATGTAATGCATTACAGATAAATCACGAAAAAGTCTGTAATGCATTACATGTTTTGTCTCGAACAAAAAATTCCGTTATGGTTGTTTGGGTTTGTCTATTGATGAGGGTATGAATCTTGCTTAAACGCTTTTTACTGACAAGCATAGTGATAATAGTTGGGCTACTGGCCTGCCTAGAAAGTTATGCCTATGTTCCCACTAGCAAAATCACCGGCGAATGGCACTCAAACCTGGGGGACGTACAAATCCAACAAAAAGGCCCTCGTTTTGCCGGTAAGCTAACGGTAGCAAATAAACCAGCGGTATTATTAGAAGGTTCTATCTACGGTCATCAAGCCCATTTTGTCAGTATCTATAACAATCGTGTCTATGGTAACGGGGCATTAACATTAAGCCATGATGGGAACCAATTGGATGGTAATTACTATAACCACCGAACCAAACATCATATCGCCTTTCACCTCAATCGCACCACCCCCATACATCTGGCAGATATCACAGGGGAATGGATGAGTAATCACGGCAAAATACGCTTATACCAACGAGGGCAACAAGTGACAGGCACTTGGCATCGCAGTGATGGTACCCACGGCAAATTAACCGGGCAATTACAGGGGCAGCAGTTGGATTTTCGTTGGCAGGTGAATCAACAGGCTTATGGCTATGGCAAATTACAGATAGAAAATAACAATCAACAAATGGGGGGCTTTGTTGTCGATAACGCCCAGCGACAACAAGCGTCGCTGGTGTTGCGACGCTAATAACTCGTGTTAGTCGTTTGCATTAGCAATTTGATGGATTTCTGCCTCTGTCGCACCAGTAATATCTTGGATAGTAGCAATGTCTGTGTGTTTTGTTAGTAGCCGCGTGACGATGGCTTTGAGGATTTCTAGCTTACCCTCTTGACGACCCTCTTGACGGCCTATTGCTAATCCCTCTTCATGGCCAATGCGTCTTAATTCTTCGTTTAAAACTTCACCTAAAGTCACCATATCGTACCTCCTAGCTTTGTGCGCCAAACTATGAACTTGTAGTAGCATTTGTTCTTTGTCATGGGCCTCAATACCCGACATTATATAGGATTTAATAATATCCTGAAGCCTATTGCTAATATTTTTGCCGTATTTATCCAATAAATTGACGACTTCCTCAATTGCCCGTATTGAATCTTTATCACGGCCAATATATTTCATTCGCCATCGAGTTCCCTTTGCCTTCCTCCTCAAAAAAACCTGCCGGTAAGGATGTTGAAGGATGTTACAGTCACCTGGGGACAGGTAATCTGCTATCAACCTTCGATTGCATCCCCACCAGCAGGGTGTCATAGTGAGCCATGGCCTTGATGCGTAAGCGTGTCAATGACAGGACTGATGGACGACCACTGTTTTGCACCTCACGCAGCCAAATGGACCAGCGTTGACAAACGGCGTGTTGAACCAAGGAGAACATTCAACCGCCACGGTGTGCGTTATATCTCAACGGAAACCGCTGCTAACTGGTTAACAATAACGCGACAACCAATCATTTAATGCATTTTCATTATATGCCCTAATGAATTTATAGCAAGGGTTTTTGAAATTTTTTTTCATATTAAGCAAAAAAACTTCCATTGGGTTGATGCATTCAGACATAGTTGGGTGTAGAATACCCACTCTAATTAACTGATGGACCACCTCCAAGGGGGAAACATGTCTGATTTAAGCAATATTTTACGAACCCTGATGAATGAAGTAGGGATCACCGTGACAGAACTGGCCCGACAGACTGATGTCGGACAACCCGTTATCCACCGTATGGCCTCTGGTGAAACCGATAACCCGAAAGTTGGCTCGTTGAGCCCAATTGCGAAGTTCTTCAATGTCTCAATCAGCCATTTGATCGGCGATGAGCCTTTACCAACTGACCGTGTTAGTGGTAGTCATAATCCCTACTACCGCAGCTGGAGCAAATTGCCCCTCCTCAATATGGAGCAAGCAACCTTATGGCCTCAACAAAAAATCTTTGAGACTGAGATTGCAACGTATGTTTCAACGGAAGCTAATGTCAGCGAAAACGCATTTGCTATTCGTCTCGAAGACAACACGATGGAACCACGCTTCCCTGCGGGTACGATCCTTATTATTGAACCGAATCTACAACCAACGAACAATGATTTTGCGGCTGTTAATATCAAGGGCCAAGGCAAAGTTCAATTTAAGCAAGTTCAGTTTGACGGTGAAGAACTTTACCTCAAGGCACTGAATCCTGACTTTGAAACGAAACGCGTCACTGAAAGTTACCATTTCTGCGGCGTTATGGTGCAAGCATTAGCAGAGTACTATCAAGATCGCTTACCACAGCGTGAAACCCCTCTGTTCATGCACAAACCACCCGTTAAAAAACGCAAAGAAAAAGAAGCCTCCGAAGCTTAAGCATCACATCTTGTTGATTGAGCCAGCCATAAGCCGGCTCAATCATGAGATACATGTTGCCAAGAGCCGGGATGCTCTTTTGATCGTAAATAGGATCGAAATATGCAACATACCATTCTTGAAGGGATCTTAATCTTACTAACCTGCGCGGTGATGATCACCACGCTGTTTCGTCGCCTGCATTTGTCACCAGTCCTCGGTTATCTAGCCGTTGGTATGCTCACTGGTCCCTTCGGCTTTGCCCTCATCAATAACCCAGACTATAGCCATAACTTGGCAGAGTTCGGCGTTGTATTCTTGATGTTCACTATCGGCCTTGAATTCTCCCTCGCCAAGCTGATTGCTATGCGGCGTATTGTATTGGGCTTAGGGGGGTTGCAAGTAGCGATAACAACGCTCATTGCCATGGGTGTTGCCCTACTCCTTGGTGAAAACGTCGCTGGGGCTTTAGTCATCGGTGGTGTTATCACCATGTCCTCCACGGCCATCTGCATTAAGACCTTAACGGATCAACTTGAAATTAATACCCCCCACGGCAACAACGCTGTCGGCATTTTATTATTCCAAGACATTGCCGTGATCCCATTTTTGATATTGGTACCGAGCCTTGGTGCTGGCGGTGATTCTGCTGCAGTCTTAATGCCTCTGGTCATTGCTTTTATCAAAGCTAGCCTGGTAATGGTATTTATCCTCATTGCCGGACGCTGGTTGCTACGACCACTCTTTATCGAAATCGCTGCCACCCGCTCTTTGGAATTGTTTACCCTGACCATACTTTTAGTTACCCTAGGCGCCGCTTGGCTCACAGAGTCAATGGGACTGTCATTAGCCTTAGGTGCATTCTTAGCAGGGATGATGTTAGGTGAAACTAAATTCCGCCATCAAATTGAAATCGAGATACGCCCATTCCGCGATGTATTGTTAGGCTTATTCTTTATTACCGTGGGTATGATGCTCAATGTGCAAACCTTACCGTCATTATGGCTCGAAGTCTTAGGCTTGTTTTTTATTATCATCGTCCTCAAAACCGTTATCATTGCATTGCTGAGTTTATTATTCAAAGCCGATAAAGCTACCGCATTACGTACCGGTTTAGTGCTTGCCCAAGGTGGTGAGTTTGGTTTTGCTTTGCTCACTATCGCCATTGCCAGTGAAGTATTATCCCCTGAGCAAACTCAGGCAGTACTAGGGGCATTAATCTTCAGTATGGCTGCATCGCCCTTGTTGATTCGCTACAATGAGCAAATCAGCCGCTGGCTATTACCCACCGCTAGCAAAATTTGCCAAGAAACCCAAACGCAAGATATCGAGAATGAAGCTAAAGGCTTAAGCAAACACGTGATCATTTGCGGTTATGGTCGTGTGGGACAGAACATTACCCGCTTCCTTGAAACGGAGGGCTTTGAATACATTGCTTTGGACTTGGATCCATTGCGCGTACAAAGCGCACAATTAGCCGGGGAGCGTGTGAGTTATGGTGACTCTTCTCATCTTGGGATCTTAAAAGCCGCCGGACTTGAGCGAGCCCATGCTCTAATTATTAGTTTTGAAGATATTCATGCAACGATGAAGATCTTACCGCAAGTGCGGGAAGAATTGCCTAACTTGCCGATATTGGTACGTACCCGTGATGATGCGCAGTTAAAGCACTTACAACAACTGGGGGCAACAGAAGTCGTGCCCGAGACGCTCGAGGCCAGTCTCATGTTAGCATTCCATGTGCTCGTATTGATGGGTGTACCTGCCAGCCGCGCCATGCACCGTATTCGGGGGATCCGTAAAAATCGTTATAACCTTCTCCAGCAAGTGTTTCCCAGTCATGAGCTTGAAGATCTCGAAAGTGACGAAAGCTTCAAAGAGCACTTGCATGTGGTAAATTTACACGATAATGCCTATGCCATCGGCAAAAAGCTCGGTGAATTTCATTTGGAGACAAAAGATATAACCGTCACCGCCGTGCGCCGTGGTTGTATCCGAGGACCTGAGCCGGAGCCAGACACTCAATTACGGGCTGGAGACGTGCTAGTTCTGTACGGCTCACCCGCCAATCTCGAAGCATCAGAACGCTTATTACTTGATGGCGGCGATACAGCTGAAAGCTAGCGCCGCTTCATCAAAAAGAATCCTGCACCGGCAAAAACCAAAGTTGGTATGATAGCCGCTAAGAACGGCGGAAATTGGTATACCAAACTGAATGGCCCAAAGAATTGATTAAGGATATAAAAACCAAAACCAACAATTACCCCCGAGAAGATCCGCAAGCCCATAGTCGCTGTACGCAACGGCCCAAAAATAAATGGCAAGGCTAATAGCATCATCACACAAGTCGACAATGGCTGAATGATCCGTTGCCAAAACTGCAACGAAAATTTTGCCGTGTTTAAATTATTCTGTTTGTTATATTTAATCACTGAATAAAGCTTATTGAGAGGCATTTCGTCTGGCTCAACCTGGGCCACCTTAAGAATCGTCGGGTTTAATTGCATATCCCAAATCGCATTGTCTTCATGGTTAGTGGTGACTTGTTGTCGACCGATAATACTTTCGGCAATATCTTTCATTCGCCATTGTTTACCCTGGTATACCGCTGATTGCGCATGACTAGCCCGGGTCATGCGATGCTGGTCATCCAATTGGTAGCGCGTTATCCCAGCAAGCTCGCCACCTGAGAAGACTGTATCGATATGGATAAAACTATTACTGTCCCGTAACCAAATCCCGTGCTGGGTTGCGAGGGCCTGGCCGCCACTTTTGGCGACGGCTTTGTTACTGTCTGCACGATACAATAATCGCGGCCCAAAAAATTCTCCCGCCAATGTAACAACAAATACCATGATCAAAATACCATACAGCACAGCGCGACTGATCTGGGTGATTGACATTCCCGCACCTCGCATCACGATTAACTCGCTATTTGAGGCTAAGAGACCTAAGCCAATCAATCCGCCGATCAAACCCGCCATAGGGAAAAAAGTATAAACATCCGTCGGCACCAGCAGTACGACATAATAAAGGGCTTCAGTCATGTTATAGGCCCCTTTGCCCACATCATTGAATTCCCCGACAAGACGGATAAAAAAGTCCATTGCCACAATAACCGCGACCACTAACAATGTAGTGCCAATGATAGTACGGGCGATATAATTATCGAGGATCTTCATGATGAGCGTCTCCAAAGACCGTGCCAACGACTACGCCACTTAGCCCAAGTATGGCCGTCAATCAAACACAACAGAGCAACCAATAATAAGGCTCCATGTAACCACCACAAACCAACATACCGGGGCACAATCCCGTCTTCTAACCAGTCTCTTGCGACAAACAGCATATTGGCGTACACCGTATATAAAAGAATTGCCGGCAGCAACTGGGCAAAACGTCCTTGACGTGGCTTAACCCGACTAAGAGCCACTCCTAATAAGGTTAAAATAGGAATAGAAAGAGGCATCGATAGGCGCCATTGAAATTCAGCTGCAGCACGGGAGCTTGTTTCGTATTGTTTGAGTAATTCCTTAGTTGATGCGGTGGAAAAACGCTGCTTGGTTTGCGGTGCTTGCGAATCGGTACGTAAACCGTACTTCCTGAACTTAATGATCTTAAATTCTTTCCCACCGGGCTCGCCATCGTAACGATACCCATCTTGGGCCACGATAAAATTATCCCCGGTTGCAGGATCTGTTTCCTGATGTGCTGAAGCTGCGGTCGCCACATTCCAATGCTCAGGCGCATCGGGGGTTTTCTTTTTGTCCCTAAGCGCAACGAAGACATTCTCGACTTCGCCTTTATCATGATCGATATCTTCGAGATAAAACACCATGCGCCCGCCGCCAGCAATTTGAAAGCGCCCTGGCATGACAGTTTGAATAATTTGGTCAGCCTGGGATAAATTCTTGAGATGGGCTTCGTAATTCAACAAACGTGGGGTGACAAAGAAATTCAGCACCGCCACTAGCACGAACACAACAATAGATAACAACAAGGAATAGTTGATTAATTGTTTACGGCTAAAACCACAAGCACTCAAGACGGTCATTTCATTGTCAACGTACAAACGGCCGTAGGACATCATCAAAGCGATGAAGAACCCCAAGGGCAAGAGCAAGCCAAAGAGGTATGGTATCTGGAGTGCGAGCATTTTGACCACTACGGCAGTGCCCATTTTGCCCGCAGCAGCTCTGCTTAAATAGCGAACAAGTTGGTTGCTGAGAAAGATCAAAACCAAAACACCTGAAACTACCGCTAGGGTTGTGTAGATTTCTTTAGCAAAATAGCGAAATATGAGCACAATCGGTCCACTATAACAATCACATTGAGACAAAATAATGGTATAATTCAGGCCTTTTATTAAAGCGCCCATTATACGGCGTCTGTTGGCCATTATAAGCTATCGTGGCTGTTCAGCAACTATCCGCTGAACAATTCTATCAGACCCAACATTGCGCTTTACAAAAAATGACTAACAATCCGTCGAACCATTGAGGAGACACTATGAAATTTACAATTAAAGAACTTGATTTAACCCAACAAAAAACCGATTGCCTCATGCTCGCCGCATTCGAAAAACAGAAATTAGCCCCTCACACTGCCCATATCGACAAAGTCAGCAAAAAACATTTATCCGATATCCTCAAAGATGGTGATTTCAGCGGCAAGCCCGGCGAAACTTTAATCTTGCACAAAGTCCCTGGCATTGCTGCCACTCGGGTATTGCTAGTTGGCTTCGGTAAAGAAAAAGACCTAACCCCGAAAGCCTACAAAAAAGCCCTCGAGAATGCCCTCAAACACATCCACAACACCAAAGCAAAAGATGCCGTGTGCTGCCTACAAGACGTTATTATCAAAGACAAAGACCTGGCCTGGAAAGTCCGTCAAGCAGCCATCGTTGCCGGCAATGCCTATTATCGTTGCGATGTATTAAAAACCGAAAAAGACACTGTTGATATGCAAACCCTGTGCTTTGCTGTTAATGGCAAAAGCGATCAAAAAGCCGCAAAAGCTGCCGCCAAAGAAGGCCACGCCATTGCCAGCGGCATGAATTACAGCAAGAACTTAGGTGACTTGCCTGGTAACATTTGCACGCCCACCTATTTTGCCAAACAAGCCCGGGAGCTCGCGAAAAAACACGCCAAGCTTAGCACGAAAGTTCTTAGCGAAGCCGAGATGATAAAACTCGGCATGGGCGCCTTCATGGCGGTGGCCCAAGGCAGCCAAGAGCCTGCCAAGATGATTATCATGGAATACAAAGGCAGCAAAAAAGCGTCCGACAAGCCGACTGTCTTAGTCGGTAAAGGCATCACTTTTGATAGCGGGGGTATTTCCATTAAGCCCAGCAGCGGTATGGAAGAAATGAAATACGACATGATGGGTGCAGCAACTGTCTTTGGTGTTATAGTAGCCGCCGTGGAAATGCAATTGCCTATTAACTTAGTGGGTATCATTGCCAGTGCTGAGAACATGCCTGGCGGAAAAGCAACACGTCCAGGTGATATTGTCACCTCACTCTCCGGCCAAACCGTTGAAATTCTAAATACCGATGCTGAAGGCCGCCTAGTGTTATGCGATGCTTTAACTTACAGTGAACGCTACAAACCAAAAGCCATCATTGATATTGCCACCTTAACCGGAGCCATGGTGGTCGGATTAGGTTCTTATAACACTGGCTTATTGGGTAACGATGACAAACTCATCAAAGCCCTCGTAGCTGCTGGTGAAGAAACATTAGATACTGCTTGGCATATGCCCATGAGCGAAGAATACGATGCCGAACTGGATAGCAAGTTTGCTGACATGGCGAATATTGGTAGCCGTTGGGGCGGTGGTATTACCGCAGCCTGCTACCTTGGTCGCTTCATGAAAAAACAAAAATGGGCGCACTTAGATGTGGCTGGTACGGCATGGCGCATTGGTAACGAGAAAGGCGCCAGTGGCCGGCCAATTCCTTTGTTAGTTGAGTACATCCTCAAGCATGGATAATTAAGGACAAACGATGACACGGGTTGATTTTTATTTATTGACAGAAATCTCTGAAATGGGACGTCAGCATTATGCCTGTCGTCTCATCGAGAAAGCCTATCATCATCAACACCGTGTCTATGTTTATTGTGATGACAAAGCCCAAGCCCACAGTATTGATGAATTGCTTTGGACCTTTCGTGATGACAGTTTTGTACCCCACAATATCCAAGGCGAAGGGCCCAATGCTCCACCAGCAGTACAAGTGGGATTTAACCCGCCACAAGGCTTCAATGATATTTTAGTGAACCTCAGTCAGCGTAGCGAGGATTTTTTCGCTAAATTCAAACGCGTCATTGAGCTTGTTCCCAATGAGGACAATGCCAAAAACCTAGCCCGTGAACATTACAAGTATTATCGTGCTCATGGCTTCGAATTACATTCACATGATTTAACCAAAACCACAACAACACAGTGATTAATGATGGATAAGACTTACGACCCCAATGCTATTGAACAAAAACACTATGATTGCTGGGAGCAAGAGCGTGCCTTTGCCCCTAGCGGCAATGGCAACCCCTATTGCATAATGATCCCACCACCCAATGTGACGGGCAGTTTACACATGGGGCATGGCTTCCAGGACTCTATCATGGATGCCTTAATCCGTTATCAACGCATGCGCGGGCGCAATACCTTATGGCAAGGTGGATCTGACCATGCTGGTATCGCCACGCAAATGGTGGTGGAGCGACAATTGGCCCAGCAAGGCAAATCCCGTCACGATTTAGGCCGTGAAGCTTTTGTCGACCAAGTCTGGCAATGGAAACATGAATCTGGCGATAGAATTAGCAAACAATTACGCCGTTTAGGGGCATCCATTGATTGGCAGCGGGAGCGCTTCACCATGGATGAAGGTATGTCTGCAGCCGTACAAAAAGTCTTTATTGATTTGTATGACGAAGGCTTAATTTACCGCGGTCAACGCTTAGTGAATTGGGATCCCAAACTGCACACGGCAGTGTCAGATTTGGAAGTCGTCAACCAAGACGAAAATGGCCACCTCTGGCATATCCGTTATCCCATATCTGATAGTGGCGACTACCTCGTTGTAGCGACGACCCGTCCTGAAACCATGCTTGGTGATACGGCGGTTGCCGTTCACCCGGATGATGCCCGCTATCAACATTTAGTGGGTAAAACTATCAAACTGCCTCTCGGTGACCGTAAAATTCCTATTGTTGCTGACACCTATGTGGATCAAGAATTTGGTAGTGGCTGTGTCAAAATCACCCCGGCTCATGATTTCAATGACTACGATTTGGGTAAACGTCATGACTTACCCATGATTAACATCTTCACCATTGAAGCAAAACTCAATGACGCCGTGCCCGAAGCTTACCGTGGCCTCGACCGTTATGAGGCGCGCAAACAAATTGTCGCTGATCTCAAAGAACTCGGCTTGCTCGAGAAGATTGACGACCATAAGCTCACCGTCCCCCGTGGCGACCGCTCTGGTGTGGCATTAGAGCCCTACCTCACTAATCAATGGTTTGTAAAAACAAAACCGTTGGCACAACCAGCCATCCATGCCGTCGAGAAAGGTGACATTACATTCACGCCCGAGAATTGGACCAAGACCTATTACCAGTGGATGTATAACATCGAAGACTGGTGTATCAGCCGCCAATTATGGTGGGGACACCGTATTCCCGCCTGGTATGATGCGGATGGCAATATTTATGTGGCTGAAACGGAACAAGCCGCACGGGACAAATACCAACTCGCCGCTGATGTTAGCCTTACTCAAGACAATGACGTCTTAGATACCTGGTTTTCTTCCGCACTCTGGCCCTTTTCAACCTTAGGTTGGCCAGAACAAACCGATGACTTACAAGCCTTCTACCCCACCAGTGTACTGGTCACCGGATTTGATATTATTTTCTTTTGGGTTGCACGGATGATCATGATGGGCTTGAAGTTCACTGGCAAAGCGCCCTTCAAAGAAGTCTATTTCACCGGCCTCATTCGCGATCACAACGGCCACAAAATGTCGAAGAGTAAAGGCAACGTCATTGATCCGCTTGATTTGATTGATGGTATCGACCTTGAAAACTTAGTCGAGAAACGCACCCGAGGTCTCATGCAACCGGAGATGGCGCAACAGATTGAGAAAGCAACCCGCAAAGAATTCCCTGAAGGCATTAATGCCCATGGCACTGATGCAGTGCGCTTTACCTATTGTGCGCTGGCTTCCACCGGCCGTGATATCCGTTTTGATATCAGCCGTCTGGAAGGTTATCGTAACTTTTGTAATAAGATCTGGAATGCCGCGCGCTTTGTATTGATGAATTGTGAAGGGCAAGATACTGGTGTTAACAGTAACGAACTTGAATTCAGTCTTGCGGACCGTTGGATCCAATCCCGCCTACAAAGCACCATCGAGCAAGTCCATGGCCATTTTGCCAATTATCGTTTTGATTTACTGTGCCAGGCCCTTTATGAATTCATCTGGAATGAATATTGCGATTGGTATTTAGAATTATCCAAACCCGTCATGACCGGTAATAGTACTGATGCGCAAAAGCGTGGCACCCGTTATACCCTGGTGACGGTTCTAGAATCTTGGTTACGCTTGCTACACCCCATTATGCCTTTTATCACAGAAGAGATTTGGCAACGGGTAGCGCCACTTGCAGGCAAGTCTGGTAATACTATTATGTGTCAAGCCTATCCGGACTATGAGGCAGACCGGGTTGATGCGGCTGCAGTCGCCGATATTGAATGGCTCAAAGCCGTTATCATTGGTATTCGTAATATCCGCGGTGAAATGAATATCGCGCCGAACAAAGCCTTGAGCATTCTACTCCACAGAGGTGATGAGAGTGACAAAGGGCGTCTGACTAGCAACGAAGCTTTCTTAATGAGCCTAGCAAAACTGGATGATATCACCTGGCATGACGCAAATGCAGAATTACCACCATCAGCGACAGCCTTGGTAGGTGAATTAGAGATCCATGTACCAATGGCCGACTTGATCGACAAATCCGCCGAACTCGAACGCTTAGGCAAAGAAGTAGCCAAGCTCGAGAAAGACTTGCAGCGCTCACAACAAAAACTCAGCAACGAAAGCTTTGTCGCTAAAGCCCCTGCAGAGGTGGTAGAAAAAGAACAAGCTCGCGTTGCCGAGATGGAAAATACTATCGGCAAGCTCCAATCCCAAATCCAGCGGATTGAGGGTTTGTAAAAATGCCCCGCCATTCCCCCGGGCAAGCACTCCGGAATGCAGTACTGAGTGTGTGTTGCCCGGGATCTTTCATCGTCTGCAAACTCTCAAACGAAACTCTCATAGCAAAGTCCAATATAATCAATGGATTACTGGTTGACTGTTTATCTTTTAAAGTAAAACGGTTATTCTTGCATCTTGTGGACGATCATCAGCTTCCTTGCTTCAAGCACATAGACCAGTCAAAAATTAATTTGGGCATAGGAAAGCGCACGATAGGTAAAGGTGGGCATTACATCAAGAAATATATGCTTGCTGTACCTAAAATCAGTGGTGAATACTATGAGGATTTTACTGATGTTTGACCAAAAATTTATTGATCAAGTCCGACTACTTCTACAATGTCTCCCTGCCATCGCAAATCAGTCAGAATTTGCCATCAAAGGAGGGACTGCCATTAACTTATTTATACAAGACTTGCCACGATTAAGCGTTGACATTGATTTAACATTCATAAATGGACAACTAGGAAGGAGTCAAAGCTTAGAAGCGATCGATAAAGGACTACGCACTCTATCCCAAGCGATACAAGAAAAAAATCAACAAACAACAATAAACCAATCTCTCAGTGAAAATGAACGATTATTTTTAATCTCACTAAAGCAAGGCGCCCCTAACTTCAAGCTTTTACCATTTGATAATGTGGCGGAACTCCCAGCCATTAAATGGAAGCTCCTCAACATCCAAAAAATGGATAAAACCAAACACCGAGAGATGCTTCGACGACTAGAAACACTCTTGACGTAATGACGTCCTTAGTTTTTCTACGGAGAGTAATAACGGTCTAATAAAGAATATGACTTCGATTAATCAACAAGTTAGCTCCGCTTGCATGATCAAGCCAGAATATATTCTATACTAACGAGTAATCCTCTAAATAAGGTAGAAAGCTATGAATATAAGAAAATTAATCTCTGTTGTCATCCTTAGTAGCGCCGGTCTTTTTGGCATTGTGCAATTAAGCTCTGCAGCAAGTCATGAAGAAAGCTGCGACAATGATGTCAAGGAAATGAAACAACAAATTGAAAATTATGATCTCGTAACAGCTAGACATGGTTGTAAAGTGAATAAACTAATCGGGACAGCTAATCAAAATAAGGATATGTGCACAAATACCTGTGCTAATCACTGGAACCAGTATAATTGTCAGTGGGTCCTTGGTAACTGGGGCAAGACTCTAGCGTGTAATTAGTAGTGCCACATAGTTTGCGAAAACATAATGGATAAGGCACAAATAGTAACATCTCTGCGCGCTGATCACTATTACCCCTAAACTGCCGCCTGCCTATCCTCGATAAAGATCTGCGTATAGTAGATCCAGCCTTTCTCGTCTTGGGCGACACCAATGCCGGTGAGATTATAATGACCTTCAATGTTACTCTTATGGCCAGGGCTCTTTAGCCACTCTTCAACCACGTGGTGGGGGGAGGATTTATAAATCGCGACATTCTCAGCACCGCCACCGAATTCTGTGACATGGTTTTGAATATGCGCTACTCGCTTATCAAAGTCTTGATGCCCTACTGGCATCTTGTGGGCAGCCATGTCGTTACTGTGCTGCTTGGCTTGATAGGTGATAGCTGAATTGAGTTTCAGCGGATTGAGTCCTTTAGATTTGCGGTATTGGTTCACTTCCGTTAATACCATTTGCTGGTATTGATTTTTTTGATCGGTTGTTAGTATGGGAACTGTAGCGAAACTTGAGATAGGTAAAAAAACTAATACCGAAAGAATAATCGGCAAATACATACGTGTGTTCATGAGATTTCCTTAAAATAATTTTAGGAAATCATTTTACCCCAATGAGAACACACAAGATACAGTCCAAACTGTCGTAGGAGTGACTGGTCAATACAGTTACAAGTATATTTATGATACTTAATCCATTAAGTATCATTGTATTCAGAGGATAAAACTAGCGACGACGGCCTAAACCGACAGTAGCACTCGGTGCAGCATCTGGCGCTTGAGGTGTAGCATCTGGCGCTTGAGGTGCAGCATCTGGCGCTTGAGGTGTTGGCGCTTGAGGTGTAGGCTTATGTGCATGTTGATTAAGTAAATCAACAATCTGTTGATGACGATTTGCTTGTGCAATTTCTAATGCGGTTATGCCATGCTCATTTTTTAGAGTTATATCGGCACCAGCATCAAGCAGCAATCTACACGCTTGAACCCTACCAAACTCCGCAACGCAATGCAATGCTGTTGAACCGTTATTTGAATATTTCAACTTTTCGCGGCGATTAACATCAGCTCCCGCCTTAATTAACTCATCAACAACTGGGAGTTGGTTTGTGAAACATGCATGCATAATGAGTGGGAACCCTTCAAGCTGCATATTAACATCAAGTCCTTGCTGGATAAACTCCCTGAGCACTGGCGTGTTACCAAAAATGACGGCAGCATTGACGAGGTCAGGATCCAGAGTACCCTCTGTAGATCTAACAGTAGCACAACGATTCTTCAGTGCCGCATAAGCATCATGGTGCTTGAACTGAATTGCAATTTGGATTGGTGAACCTATCCTATCTATAACCACCGTCATATCAACATCTAACTCTGCTAATGCTTCAAATTCAGCTTCTGGTTGATTCAGCATTGCTGCAAGATGCGCAAAGTTAAAAATATCTATATTCTCAGACTTAACAACAACACTATCAGACAACGTTCTATAAACAAAATTCTTCACCAGTTGATGGACACAAAAGCCGGCCCACATTAAGCCGGATAATCCATTTATATCACATGTTGTCAGCAATGCTTGCTTAAGTTTTTCAATTCCATATTTCTTTTTATACGCCTCTAACCACCTAACATCGCCATCTTTGATAGCTGTGAACAAATTCATTTCGTCTTTAGTGAATGACCTGCTTGAAACTATCTTACACGAAACAGGATCTATTTCTTGAACAATATAGTCGTTTTCATAGGCGGTTTGATAGAGGGCTTTGAAGTCCGCATTCGTAGTCTCAGCGTATGAATTATAAAAAGCTGGAAAATGCGTTTTGAGCTTTTGACGCCAAAACTCCGTTGGATCCGCGAATTCACGCTGATCCGTTGATGTGCCATTAGGCGCCTGAGTATCGTATCGCTCGCGAAAATAATCGGTAATCCTTTTATGTAGAACTCTGTTTTTATTTTCTAAGAACATGATTTACCTGCCTTTTTATTCATATACTGTTCAAAAGTGGGGAGGATGCTACAGGAATTAGCTTAAGGTAATATTAACTAATTATTAACCAGTTGCCTATCAATGCTCCCGCGTCGCTAAGAAGCGAATGTCTGGCCAACGCTCGATAGTGAGGTTTAAATTCACCATACTGGGGGCGATATAGGTCAGATTGTCCGCGCCATCCAAGGCTAGATTTAAATGGGCTTTTTTCTTAAACTCCTCAAGCATCTTCGCATCATCACATTCCACCCAACGGGCTGTGGCGACTGATACATTCTCATAACTGCAATCCACATTGTATTCATGTTTCAAGCGATGCACGACTACATCAAATTGAAGAATACCCACTGCTCCTAGAATCAAATCATTATTGGCCAAAGGGCGAAACACTTGAGTAGCCCCTTCTTCGGAGAGTTGAATTAAGCCTTTTTGTAAGGCTTTTAACTTCAAGGGATCTTTTAGTTGCACCCGGCGAAAGAGTTCCGGCGCAAAGTAGGGAATGCCAATATACTTAAGCTCTTCACCCACCGTAAAGGTATCACCGATTTGGATGGTACCGTGGTTGTGGATACCAATGATATCCCCAGAGAATGCTTCATCCACATGGCTCCTATCCCCTGCCATAAAGGTCAATGCATTACGCAGTTGAATATCACGACCAATGCGGCAGTGTCGTACTTTCATGCCATTGCTGTATTTACCCGAACAAATCCGCAAAAACGCCATCCTATCACGATGGGCGGGATCCATATTGGCTTGGATCTTAAAGACGAAGCCGGTGAACTTTTCTTCAGTAGCGTCAACCATGCGGGTTTTGGTTTCTCGTGATAGTGGTTTTGGTGAATAGTCAACGAAGGCATTCAATAATTCACGAATACCGAAGTTATTAATAGCACTACCGAAGAATACGGGGGTTTGTTTGCCGGCGAGATAATCATCGATAGAAAACTCTGCACAGGCACCTTTGACAAGTTCAATTTCTTCCCGTAATTCAGCCGCCATGTCACCGAATAACTCATCAATCTTGGGATTGTCTAAGCCCTCAATGCGCGCAGCATCTTGGACTTCAGAACTCTTACCGGGCTCATACAGATAAACGGCATCTTCATACAAATGATAAACCCCTTTAAATTCACGTTCCATACCAATAGGCCACGTCATGGGAGCACACTGAATATCGAGAACATCTTCAATTTCATCGAGCAAATCAATGGGTTCACGGCTATCGCGGTCAAGTTTGTTAATAAAGGTCATGATAGGCGTGTCACGTAAGCGACACACTTCTAATAGTTTAATGGTACGTGACTCAACCCCTTTTACCGCGTCAATCACCATTAAGGCAGAATCCACTGCCGTTAGCGTGCGATAGGTATCTTCAGAAAAGTCTTCATGCCCTGGGGTATCTAACAAATTCACGATGCGATCTTTATAAGGGAACTGCATGACCGAGGTCGTCACAGAAATCCCCCGCTGCTTCTCCAACTCCATCCAATCTGAGGTTGCATGGCGCGCAGCTTTGCGTCCCTTGACGGTGCCTGCCATGGAGATAGCACCACCAAATAACAGCAACTTCTCGGTTAACGTGGTCTTACCCGCATCCGGGTGAGAAATGATGGCAAAACTGCGGCGGATATCTATTTGTTCAGTTAAATCAGTCATATCAGGTATTCAATGTTTTTGTTAACAATAATGCATCTTCCCGGCCGGTCTCGGCCGTGTAATAATCCTTGCGCTCACCAACGATGGCAAAGCCCATGGATTGATACAGTGTCACCGCCGGCAGACTAGACTTGCGTACTTCTAACAACATGGTTTTACAACCCGCAGCTTCAGCTTCATCAATGGCATAAGCCAAGAATTGACGCCCTAAGCCCTGCCTACGCTTGTCTGGATGCACGGCGAAATTCATCACATGGCACTCATCCACGACGGTTGAAGTGATCAAGTAACCGAGAAATTCCCCCGCATCTTCCATCACCACACATTGGTACATCGGTACGCCCAAGCAGTCACGGAAAATTTGTTCAGTCCAGGGCTCAAAATAAGATGCCGTCTCGGTTTCTAAGACGGCATCTAGATCAGTTTCAAGCATTGCCCGGACTGTGGCAACCATTAGCTTAACCTGCTTCTTTGAGCTTTTTTGGTTTTTTGGGCATGTACAAATCAGTAATTGTGCCTTCGAAGATTTCCGTTGCCATAGCAACTGACTCAGACAAGGTCGGATGTGGGTGGATAGTTAAAGCGATATCTTCCGCATCACAACCCATCTCGATTGCCAAGCTAATTTCAGAAATCAACTCACCGGCATTAGGGCCAACGATACCCGCACCGATCACACGATTCGTGTCTTCATCAAAAATCACTTTGGTTAAGCCTTCAGTACGGTTATTACTCAAGGCACGGCCACTGGCCATCCACGGGAAGGTACCCGTACCGTAATTAATCCCCTGCTCTTTGGCTTGGGTTTCGGTAACACCGGTCCAGGCCACTTCTGGATCCGTATAAGCCACAGAAGGAATGCATTTTGGATCAAAGAAGTGGTTTTTGTCGGCAATAACTTCAGCGGCCACACGACCTTCCGCCACGGCTTTGTGAGCTAACATTGGTTGGCCAACCACATCACCGATTGCAAAGATATGGGGCACGTTAGTCCGCATTTGTTTATCAACCGCAATGAAGCCACGCTCATCAACATTGATGCCGGCTTTTTCTGCATCGATCAACTTACCATTGGGTGCACGACCTACTGAGGCAAGAATACGGTCATAGCGCTGAGGTTCAGCAGGGGCATTTTTCCCTTCAAAGGTTACCCACAAGCCATCAGGCTTCGCTTCAACCGCAGTGACTTTGGTCTCGAGCATAATGCTTTCGTATTGTTTAGACACAAATTTGTGAAATGGCTTAATCAAGTCTTTATCAGCACCAGGCATTAGACTATCCATTAATTCCACAACGGAAATCTTAGCCCCTAGAGCACGATACACGGTCGCCATTTCAAGACCGATAATACCACCACCGAGTACCAACATATTACAATTGGTATCTTCTAAATTTAGTGCGCCGGTAGAATCCATAATGCGAGGATCATCGGGTAAAAATGGCAAACTGATAGGCTTAGAGCCCACAGCAACGATGACATTGTCAAAGCTGACCGTTTTAACCCCTGCATCGGTTTCCACGGCAATCGTCTTATCAGAAGTAAATTTACCGTAGCCTTTAAGGATAGTGACTTTACGTTGTTTCGCGAGGGCTTTTAAACCACCCGTCAATTTGGTAATGATAGAGTCTTTCCAACTCACTAATTTTTTGGTGTCCACTGTTGGCTTAGCAAAGCTTATTCCATGGGCGGACATATCTTCGGCTTCGTCAATGACTTTCGCTGCATGTAATAGCGCCTTGGAAGGAATACAACCCACATTCAAACACACGCCACCGATGTTATCGAAGCGCTCGATGAGAATAACTTTTTTGCCTAAATCAGCGGCACGGAATGCTGCTGTGTAACCGCCGGGGCCACTGCCAAGAACGACGACTTCAGTTTCTAAATCTGCCATGTTAACTCCTATCTATATTAGTTCGTTTAAAATAATCCAGCAATAGAACTTGCCAAGCCTTTTTCAAGGTAAGGTTGTGCTTCGCTAAACTTCAAATTCATCTTATCCGCACTGCTGATAATCTTAGTGCGGTATTGTTTCCAATGACTATTATTACTAGCCTTGGTGGTAGTGGTTCCGCTCGTACCCTGGGCCAATTCTTGTTTGGTCTCTTCATGTACCACGGTGTCGCTGCGCTCAGAAATTTGTACATCTGTCACGAGACTATAGCCAATGTCTTTAAACACTGCATCTGCTACTGTACCAACAACGGCACCAGCAATGGCAGCACCCGCTATATCAGCACCGCTACCGCCGGTCGCACCAGAGATTGCAGCCCCTGCAACACCGCCGCCGACAGCACCATCAACGGCCATATCAGCGCCATTGGGTTCAACTTTACCGGCCCGTAAGATATTGGCTTGTAAAATATAATGCGCTTTGTTCGGATCATTTGTCACTTTGTAGCCTTTGGCTTGTAAATCTGACACTAAGAAATGCTCAATATTCACGTCTTGTTTGTCTGACGTATTATGGAGCTTTAAGTAGACGACTTTTTGATTAGGTGCGACCGGCGGCAAAAAGATACTGTCACTCATGTTGGTTTTCACATCCAACGATTGTTTATTGAGCGCCGTTTGAGTTGCCATACAGCCGGTTAATAATACACTGACTATGACTGGGGTTAACAGCCATCGAGTTCTCTTTATTATCATCATAGTGACCTCTCGTTATAATAATTATCACATTAACAATGTTCTGATTTCTGACAGTACACTGACTAAGCGCCGACTAAAGCGTGCCCCTTCAGCCCCGTCGATAACACGATGGTCATAGGACAAAGAGAGTGGCAACATTAAGCGTGGCACAAATTCACCGTCTTTGAAGACTGGCTTCATAGCAGATTTTGACACCCCCAAAATTGCCACATCCGGTGCATTAACGATAGGCGTAAATGCGGTACCGCCAATACCACCTAAGCTTGAAATGGTAAAGCAACTGCCTTGCATTTCTTTTAATGACAAACCAGTGGTGCGGGCTTTTTCGCTAATCTCGCCCAGTTCTTTCGCTAATTGCATTAAGTCTTTCTGATCCACGTCACGAATAACGGGAACCACTAAACCATCGGGCGTATCCACCGCGACACCGATATGGAAGTATTTTTTGAGAATTAAATTCTCGCCACTCGGATCAAGGGAGGCATTAAATGTCGGATGATCTTTCAAGGCGGCTACCACGGCTTTCATGATAAACACCAACGGCGTAAGCTTGAAGCCTTGCTTCTCAGCTTCGGCTTTTTGTTCTTTACGAAACGCTTCCATATCGGTGATATCCGCTTCATCGAATTGGGTTACATGGGGGATACTCACCCAATTGCGGTGTAAATTAGCACCGGAGAGTTTTTGGATCTTCGATAAGGGTTTAGTTTCAACGTCACCGAACTTGGTGAAATCAACTTTGGGTCCCGCCATAGACGGTAAACCGCCCCCTTGCATTCGGCCTTTAACA
This sequence comes from Legionellales bacterium, assembly GCA_002709565.1. Lineage (GTDB taxonomy): Bacteria > Pseudomonadota > Gammaproteobacteria > UBA1113 > UBA1113. Next base: position 49,518 of record PAPY01000030.1, read on the forward strand.
TAGCCAATCAAATCATCTTTCGTGACCCGACCTTTACGACCCGTGCCTTTGATTTGACTGATATCAATATCAAATTCCCGAGCATAACGGCGCACAGCGGGGCTAGCATTACGTAGAGCTGGCGTATCAGCTTTAGCTGCTGCGGGTGCTGCTGGGGCAGCTGGCGCACTGGTTGCTGCAGGTGCTTTAGGCTTAGCTGCAGGCGCTGCCTCGCCACTTACTAGCATAGTCAAAATCAATTTGCCCTGACTGATTTTATCGCCGACGTTTACACTCACGTCTTTCACTTCACCGCTAAACGGTGATGGCACTTCCATTGAGGCTTTGTCCCCTTCAAGGGTAATGAGTGGATCTTCTTTCTCGATCTTATCACCAGGCTTAACACTGACTTCGATGATATCCACTTCGTCTTCGGTACCAATATCAGGGATCACCACATCTTGTAACACCGGCTCGTTACTTTGCTTGTCTTGCTGTTCCGTTGCATCAGCATCCGTATCACTTTTGGCCTCAGTCATATCTCCCGTTGATTCTGATTGGTCTTCAGCTTCACCACCGACTTCCAGCATCAGGATAACGTCCCCTTCAGAGACTTTGTCGCCAAGCGCTACTTTCATCTCTTTGACAGTACCTGCAAATGGGGCTGGAATTTCCATACTGGCTTTGTCTGATTCGAGCGTGATTAATGAGTCTTCCGCATTCACCGTGTCACCGGGGGAGACTAATAACTCGATAACATCCACCCCTTCGGCGCCGCCAATATCAGGTACTACTACTTCTTTAATTGCCAATGTTCTTCTCCACTACTTAAACAGTTGCTGGATTGGGTTTGTCAGGGTCAATTTGCAATGCTGTCATCGCTTCAACCACTGTCGTTACCGGAATAGCCTTTTCGTCGGCTAAGGTTTTCAAGGTAGCCGCTACAATGTGGCGACTATCCACTTCAAAGAATTCCCGCAATTCTTTACGGGTATCACTACGACCAAAACCATCAGTCCCAAGGACTGTATAAGGTCGCGGCACAAATGCTCGCACTTGGTCGGCAAATTCGCGCACATAATCAGTTGCTGCAATCACAGGCCCAAGTGTATTGTCCAAACACTGGGTAATGTAACTGCGGCGCGGCGTTGCTTCTGGGTGGAGCCGGTTCCAGCGTTCCACATCGACGGCTTCTTTGCGCAGTTCATTGAAACTGGTCACACTCCAAACATCGGCACTAACATTGTAATCACGGGCAAGTACTTCGGCTGCTTTGATGACTTCATTCAAGATAGTACCGCAACCCAATAATTGCACCTTGTGCTGACCGGCTTCCCCTTCACTGAAACGGTACATGCCTTTGACGATGCCGTCTTCGACACCTTCCGGCATATCGGGGTGGTGATAATTCTCGTTCATGACGGTGATGTAGTAGAACACATCTTCTTGCTCATGATACATTCGGCGCAACCCATCTTGGATAATCACTGCTAACTCATAACCGAAAGTGGGATCATACGTCACACAGTTTGGAATTAACCCCGCTTGGGTATGACTATTACCGTCTTGGTGTTGTAACCCCTCACCCGCCAATGTGGTTCGTCCAGCAGTACCACCGATGACAAAACCTTTCGCGCGAATATCCCCAGCCGCCCAGGCAAAATCGCCAAAGCGCTGGAAACCGAACATCGAGTAATAGATATAAAACGGAATCATCGGACAGTCACTGACACTGTAGGCCGTACCTGCCGCTAACCAGGTACAAAAACCACCGGCTTCGTTAATACCTTCTTGCATGTATTGGCCTTTGGTGTCTTCGCGGTAATACATGAGTTGATCAGCATCGACTGGTTTGTACTGTTGCCCTTCGGTGGAGTAAATGCCAATTTGACGGAACAACCCTTCCATACCAAAAGTACGACTTTCATCCGGCACGATAGGCACAATATGTTTGCCAATTTGTTTGTCTTTGAGGATTGTACTCAAGATCCTGACATAGGCCATAGTGGTCGAAATTTCCCGGTCCCCCGAGCCTTTAAGATGATTGGCAAACGCATCTAAGCCCGGCACGGTCAGTGCTTGGGACTTTTGCCGTCGGGCTGGCAAGTAGCCACCTAAGGCTTTGCGTCGTTCATGCAAATATTGCATCTCGGGACTGTTTGGATCAGGGTGACAAAGCCCCGCTTTCTCCGCATCACTATCGCTGATAGGGACATTGAAGCGGTTACGTAAGTCTTTTAACTCTTCACTGTCGAGTTTTTTGGTATTATGGGCGGTATTCTGCCCTTGGCCGGAAATCAACCCATAACCTTTGATGGATTTGGCTAATACTACCGTCGGTTGGCCTTCATGATTCACTGCTGCGTGATAAGCCGTGTACATCTTGACAGGGTCATGGCCAGCATAACGTAAATTCTCAATCTCAGCATCGGACAAATGCTCGACCATTTTGAGTAATTCAGGGGATTTGCCAAAAAACATTTCCCGTGCTTCAGCGCCTGGCTTACCGTGGAAATATTGATACTCACCGTCCAGCATTTCTTCCATGCGCTGGCGCAAAATACCATTGCTGTCTTTTGCCAATAATGGATCCCACTCTGACCCCCAAATGGCTTTAATGACATTCCAGCCATTACCACGAAAAATACTCTCGAGCTCTTGGATAATTTTGCCGTTACCCCGCACCGGACCATCGAGACGTTGGAGATTACAGTTAATCACAAAAATTAAATTATCCAGCTTCTCCCGCGCGGCAATGGATAACGCACCCAATGACTCAGGTTCATCCATTTCACCATCACCACAGAACATCCAGACTTTGCGGCCTGAGGTGTCCGCTAAGCCGCGGTTGTGCAAATACTTCAAGAAGCGCGCTTGGTAAATCGCCTGCATGGGACCTAAGCCCATAGAGACCGTCGGGAATTGCCAATAGTCTGGCATCAACCAGGGATGAGGATAAGAACTGACGCTCTTATCACATTGGATCTCTTGACGAAAACCATCCAGGTGCTCGGCGCTCAGGCGCCCTTCCATGAATGACCGGGCATAGATCCCCGGTGAACTATGGCCCTGAATGAACAATAAATCACCACCGTGCTTGCCATCATCGGCATGGAAAAAATGATTAAAACCCATTTCATACAGCAAACAGGCCGACGCATAGCTGGATAAATGGCCGCCAAGCTCAGAGGCTTTCTTCGTAGCCTTGACCACGGTTGCCGCCGCATTCCAGCGGATCATATTGGCCAGACGCTCCTCGAGCTCTAAATTGCCCGGATAGTCCAAATCATTATCCAAGGTATTTAAATAAGGTGTTTGGGTCGTACCGGCGGCTTTGAGGCCTTTGCGGCCAGCACCGGAAATCAGTTGTTGGAGGAGAAATTGGGCCCGCTCTGGCCCTTCATCTTCAATAATAGCATCAAGCGCCTCTAACCACTCACGGGTTTCTTGCGGATCGATGTCTTGTGTCACGGTATTGGACATGTGTTAGGTTTCCTTATAGGAATTCTTCTCTGTTTTACCGGCGGATATCATACTCCCATGGGCGCTCAGACGCAATGATTGGTTAATTTATGACGGACCATATGTTCGGCAATAAAATGCACGCTCTAGCAGTTGCCTTTTTGGCAAATATATGGATAATTGGTGACCAGAAAAATAATAGCTATAAGTAATCATTCGGAGGATCCTATGCATCCCTCACAATCACTCAAATATAGTAGTGAACAAGCGATCGCTGCTCTCAAACAAGGCATGGCTAATACTAAACGTAAGGACAATGTACCAGCAATGACCCAAACGCTTCGCGCTATTGCACTTGCCGGCGATGATGCTAATACTCGCGCTGCTGCCCTGGCACACTTAGGTTATATTGCCTGTTATCTTAGAGGCGACGTTATTTTTGGCAAGAAAAAATTACAGGAAGCACTTGCTACTAGATATTTAGACATTGACACAAAAACAATTATTCTTTGGCGACTTGCTGAGGTTCAATTCAAATTTCTTGACGAACCCGAGTCAGCGTTAATCAACGCTAAAAACATTGCTCGCGCAAGAAATATTCCACCCGAAATGACAATTCGGGCAAAACTTCTTATCAATGAAATTATCCACCAAAAAGCCATTGCCATCGATGACCCTGATGAATACGCAATCTCTATTGATGATACTACCCCTAGAGGCTTGATTCCTTTTATCATGCTGCACCAAGCTCGGGCGCAAGCTGCTGGCCTTAACTATCGAACAGCTGAAAAAATATTAAAAAAAACACTCACACTCGTTGTCGAAGGTACCAATGAGTGGGCTGAAATAAAATTTGAGCTCGGGCGACTCTGCTTGTTAGCGAATAATCCAAGCCAAGGTAAAAATCACCTACTAGAAGCCCTCGATGCAGAGTATGCGCTGGATATCACCTTGGCAAAAATTCATTTAACACTGGGCAATTATTATCGCTTGCGTAATAACGTCGAATATGCTGCAGGCCACTATTTTCAAGTCGCTAATCTCTGCGCAGCCAGTGAAGATTTGCGCGCTCAAGCCAATATCAAATATGCATCGTTACAGCGAGAGAGCACACAATCTGCCGTTGAATCTAGCCAGCAAGACACAACAAAAATCATTGCGCATAGCAGTACGTCTTCTAGAGAAACACGAAGCTTATCGCTCAAAACTGGCGAATATCAGTTAGTAGCCTGGTATAATACTGTTGAAGATGCTCAAAGAAACGGTTTTGCCTTTCCATCTATCGATAGCAGTTCAGATAATGATTCAGAACATGACGAACCTGTTCTCAGTAGTAATCCACTAACCGGTAAACGCAAAACCTCAGATAATCATGAGCCAAGTGAACAAGCGCCCAAGCGCATAAAAACACATGACCACGAGCTAAGTGAACAAGCATCCAACGCCACTGCAATTGCCCCTTACACGGATACTCCACAGAAATCATTCAGAGGTTATCATGCCTAAACAGTTGAAAATACTATGTGACCGCATCGCGAGAAATGACCATACTGAAACAGAACTTGATCTCAGTGACGCCAAAGTTTTTGAATATGAGAATGACTTAATTCAACTTGCAAAAGCACTCAAAACTAATACAAGATTAACTAAACTCTCCCTAAAAAACTGCAATATTAGCACAGACGAACTGATTGCTGTCGCCAATATGCTAATGGCCAATACGACATTAGCATTCATCGATCTTAGCAAAAACGACATCTGCGAGGAGGGTATTCGTGCCCTAACACATGCGCTAACGGTAAATGTGACATTACAATATATCGATGATGAGCGATATGGGCAGCACTTTCCAAAACATCTCTATGAGCCCCTAAAATATAATCGCGAAGCAGTGGAGCGGCTTAACAATCGTCCGACTTACAATGATGCTGATGATGAGCAGGAACTTAACCGGCGTGTGAGAATACTCGCCAGGCTAAAGCGGCAACCAAAGGGATTCGCCAACCTTTGTCAACAAATAGCTGACAATACCTATCCGCGAAAATGGCTAAACCTGAGTGGCAAATACCTCGGTACGGAAAACACTGGTAAACTTGCAATAGCACTCATGAAAAATACTCGAATAACCCACCTAGACTTGTCAAACTGTTGGATCAGTGAGAGCGGCATTGCTGCCTTAACAAAATCCCTCAGCCACAATCTCGCTATTCGCTATATTCGCCTCAGCAACAATTTGTCTATCCCTGATGACCACCCCGAGCGACTGAGGATTCGCAAGATCACTGTAAAGCGCCGGCGCGAGATCCCTCGCACATTTCACAATAAATACCCTCACGATCATTGCGATGACTATTTGGATCCTAAAATGGCAATGCGGACAAGGCGGCTAGAAATGCAAGGATTTTTCGCTGCACGACGAAGACAACTACAGACAGGCAGCACCGAGAAACCAGCGCCACGTGGCATCCTAAAATCTCCTTATGCGGCTAGAAGACATCGAAATAAGCCCAAAAAACAGGTTAGCTTCGCTCCAACGATCCAGATACGGCGATTTAAAACACACCAGATTTAGTACTGCATCAGTCAAACCGGGCTAACGCCTTGATTTTATTGCGCTTATTCTTGTGAACTCGAAAAAAACCGTTAAAGAAGATAACCTTTCGACTACTATTTCGCAGTAAGATCTACCAAGTTATACTAGGTTATAACCACTTATACTTGATTTTAGGTATAACCGGGTATAACCTAGTATAACTAGGTATAAGTTAGTCAATCTTCAACAATATCGAGGCACAAAAGATGGATCCTATCCAAAACCCTTTCTCCCCAGGGGCAGGCTCCCCTCCTCCTGAACTGGTTGGTCGAGAATCACTCTTGAACCAAGGCAATATCCTCTATGCCCGGGTCAAACAAAAACTTGCCGAAAAAAGCATCATATTGACGGGCTTACGGGGTGTAGGAAAAACGGTGCTTCTCAATGAGCTAGAAAGATTTGCTGAAAAGGCTAACTATAAGACTATTTTATTTGAGGCCCATGAAGACAAATCCCTCGCCGAAATGCTCATTCCCCCCTTACGTCAATTACTGTATCAACTGGATAAGCTTGCAGGTGCCGGCCACAAAGTAAGACGTGGGCTTGCTGTACTACGCAGTTTCATTAATACCATTAAATTTAAGGCGAAAGCGGGTGATATAGAAATTAGACTTGATATAGAGCCTGAGATAGGCGTTGCAGACAGTGGCGATCTTGAAGCTGATCTAACGAATTTATTCATTGCAGTTGCTGAAGCCGCTGAAGAAAAAAATACGGCGATTGCTATCCTCATTGATGAGATTCAATATTTTAGCAGCAAAGAACTCAGTGCTCTTATCATTGCCTTACATCGCATGCAACAACGTCTATTGCCTATAGTATTAGTCGCTGCAGGGCTACCAATCTTGCCTGGATTAGCTGGAGAAGCTAAAACCTATGCTGAGCGGCTTTTTCAGTTTCCTCAAATTGGTGCTCTCTCAGCGGATGATGTAGAACAAGCACTACAAGAACCCGTCAAAAGGCATTTTGGTGCCTTCGAGCCTGAAGCAATCAATGAAATCTATCGCTTAACGGAGGGCTATCCCTATTTTGTTCAGGAATGGGGTTATCAAGTGTGGAACCATGCCAAACAATCACCTATTACGCTAAAAGATATTAATGACGCAACCCCTGACGTCATTTCACGCCTTGATAATAACTTTTTTCGAGTCAGGTTTGACAGACTATCACCGAGTGAGCGACGATTTTTGAGAGCAATGGCCGAAGTGAATAAGCGCTCAATCTCAACCAGCAAGATTGCAGAGATCTTAGGGCTAAAGATCCAACAGACGGGACCTGTGCGATCAAAACTCATCAAGAAGGGCATGATCTACAGCCCAGAATATGGCACCGTCGCATTCACTGTGCCACTGTTCGGAGATTTTATGCGACGCATCATGCCAACGCTGGGGCAATAGCTAGTAACCTTCTTCTAAGTAAATTCGAAGTTGCTGGTTGAGACTTGCATCTCCCCAATAATAAAGACAAAATACTACATCTAGTACTAACGGACGATGGAGTTGTCGATGGATCCCCTTACAGTCATCCTTTCCCGCATTCAAATGGCGTTCACCCTGTCTTTTCATATTATTTTCCCTAGCCTTAATATTGGCTTGGCGCTGTTTATTTTTGTCTTAGAAGCCATGTGGCTGAAGACCAAAAATCCTGTTTTTCTGAAACTGTGCAAATTCTGGTGTAAGATTTTTGCCCTGGCCTTTGGGATGGGGGTAGTCTCTGGTGTGGTGATGTCTTATGAACTCGGCACTAACTTCGGTAATTTCACTAATGCCATCGGCGAAGTGCTAGGATCGCTGTTTGTCTATGAAGTCTTGAGTGCCTTTTTCCTCGAAGCTGGATTCCTGGGTATCCTGTTATTTGGCTGGGACCGGGTCAGCCCGCGCATGCACTTTGTTGCCAACTTCATGATGATGTTTGGTACAGCATTGTCTGCCATGTGGATCATGGCGGCGAACTCTTGGATGCAAACCCCTGCAGGCTTCCACCTCGAAGATGGTAAGTTCCTCGTTGACACGTGGATGGGAGTAATATTCAATCCGTCCTTTGTGCCCCGCTTTATTCATATGTTAATGGCATCCTATGTCACAGCCAGTTTCTTTATTGCCGGTGTTTCTGCTTGGTATTTACTGAAAGGCCGACACCTCGAACTTGCCAAAAAAGGCTTCTCCTACGCCCTGGGTGCTGCAGTTGTCTTAGTCCCTTTACAAATCTTTGTCGGTGATACGGTAGGGCTTGAAGTCCATCAAAATCAACCTATCAAAACTGCCGCCATCGAAGGTGTTTGGCAAACCCAAAAAGGCGCACCCTTGTTATTATTTGCTATTCCCGACCCCGATGCTGAAAAGAATTTATTTGCCGTCAAAATTCCCCATGGTGCGGCATTGATAAACACCCACAAACTCGATGGCGAATTGGTGGGGCTTGATTCTGTACCAAAAGAAGACCGACCTTTGGTGTTCCCAACGTTCTTTGGTTTTAGAATTATGGTGGGCGTTGCTTTAGTGTTCTTATTCCTGGCTTGGTATTCTTTGTGGTTGCGCAAAAAGGGCCGACTGTATGATACCCGTTGGTTCAACTGGGCCTGTGTCTTTGCCACGCCGTTAGGGTTCATTGGTACCGTGTCTGGCTGGTTTACCGCTGAGACAGGACGCCAACCCTGGGTCGTATATAACTTGATGCGTACTGCTGAGGGTGCTTCCGATGTACCCGCACTCCACGTGGGTATTTCATTGGCATTGATCGTGACTATCTATACCTCGGTATTTTGCTTTTTCCTTTATTATCTCTTCAAATCTATCCGCAAAGGACCTGAAGAACTCGAAAAGGCGCACGAACAGGAACATCACGCCTTCCAGTATATGACCAGAGGAGAGTAGCATTATGGAAAATCACGTAATTACTTTTATACTGGCGGCCATTGTTGGCTTTAGTATCTTTATGTACGTCTTTCTTGATGGATTTGATTTGGGTATCGGCATGATGTTCCCCTTTATCAAAAATCCCCAAGACCGCAATGTGATGCTCAATACCATCGTCCCGATTTGGGATGGTAATGAAACCTGGCTTGTGTTGGGCGGTGCAACCTTGTACGGCGCCTTTCCGATTGTCTATAGCACGCTTTTGCCAACGCTCTATCTGCCGTTGATGGTGATGTTGATGTCGTTGGTATTACGTGGGGTGTCGTTTGAATTTTTGTTCAAAGCCGATAAAAGCAAACCCATCTGGAATACTTGTTTTAGCCTCGGCTCCTTAATGGCAGCCTTTTGCCAAGGCTTAGTCTTGGGAACCTTTGTCCAGGGTTATGGTGATGGCGATGTCCATACCTTGTCAGCACACTATTACCATTGGTTCACACCGTTCAGTGTTTGTACAGGCTTTGCCGTCATCAGTGGTTACGTTCTGTTAGGGGCAAATTGGCTGATCGGCAAAACCACTGGTGATTTACGCGCCAAAATGTACCGCGTGGCAAAATGCATTATGTGGGTGGTTGCTTTATTCATGGTGGGCTTGAGCCTCTGGACGCCATTTGTCGACCCTGACGTGCAAGCCCGTTGGTTCAGTCTGCCCAATGTCTTCTATTTGGCGCCTCTGCCCATCATTACCGGTCTAACCTTTATCTATTTATGGCATTGTCTGCGCAAACAGCAAGACGCCGCCCCCTTCAAAGTCTCTATTTTACTGTTCCTATTACCCTATATTGGCTTTGGGATCTCAGTTTGGCCTTACCTCATCCCACGGATGGTCACGGTTTGGGATGCCGCTGCACCACTTAAGGCACAAATCTTCATTTTAGTGGGCCTCGCGATTTTACTACCGACATTAGTAGGCTATACTTTCTACCAATATCATGTCTTTAAAGGCAAAGTAACCGCAGCTCACGGAGGAGGAAGTTACTAATGAAGAAGCTGTTAGCCCTACACCCACGTATTCGTCAATGGTTATGGTTCTTTGGACTCTATGCCTCATCATTGGCTGCACTGACTATTTTTTCATTGTTAATGCGATTCATCGTACCAGGGGCGTAGCCCCTGGCCTCCCGAAGCACCGCAGGTGCGTAGGGAGGCTGTCTCAGTTTACCGCAAAAATCACGCATCGCGCGTAGGGAGACTCTATCAACCCACGCCATTATCTGTTACTGCCCTTGACAGCCAAAATCACCACTGAAATAATCCTTTAACAGTCACCCTGTTAAGGATAACACCCGCGTTTTATGAATATTTCCTGCTATCTCCTCATTGGTTTTGTCCTTAGCGCAATCCTTGCTTGGCGCAGGAGCCCTATCACTTCCGTACTGTTGTATACCTATTGGGCCATTCTATTACTATGGTCCATCAAGGTCATCGCACCGTTCACCACCGTCCCCATCATGTGGGTACCCTCGCTAGATATTCAGTTTAGTTACCATCTCGATGGTTTAAGTAAACTCTTCACCGCGCTTATCAGCGGAATTGGTATAATCGTTTTTCTATTCACTAAGATATACAGTCAGGCTGATCCAGCAAAATACAAAAGGCTCGCCGCATTGTTGCAATTATTTGCGGTTAGCATGCTTGGCCTGGTCTTGGCCGATAATTTGATAGCGCTGTTTGTGTTCTGGGAGCTGACGTCTATCTCGTCATATTTATTGATCCAGTTCAATACCGCCAGCCACGCCAGTAATCAAGCGGCTTTCAATAGCCTATTTATCAGTGTACTGGGGAGCCTAGTGATGCTGGTAGGTTTCATTGAGTTACACAGTCTGTTTGCAACCTGGGAAATTAGCCAAATCATGAGCCACAGTATGACTATTGGCCAACAACAGAATTTACATCTGTGCTTGTGGTTAATCTTAGCGGGCGTCATCACCAAGTCCGCACAATTTCCGTTTTATTTCTGGCTCACCGGTGCAATGCAAGCCCCCGCACCTGTCAGTGCTTATTTACACTCAGCCACGATGGTGAATGCCGGAATTTATTTACTTGCCCGTTTTCATCCACTCTTTCATTCCCTCGAGCTCTGGTATTGTGCACTCACCGCCATTGGTACTATCACTATGGTGCTCGCCAGCCTCGCCAGTCTTTTCCAAGATGATCTAAAAGCCGTACTCGCCTATTCCACCGTCTTTGCCCTCGGAGCGATGGTATATCTATTAGGCGGCAGTAATGCGGTTACTATTGAAGCGTTCAGTATTTTTTTGGTGTTTCATGCTATCTACAAAGCCGGTGCCTTCATGTTAGCCGGTGTACTCGAAAAGCGTTACCACACCCGTGAATTACAACAACTAGCCGGCATAGGCAGACGCAACTGGCTTTTTGCCCTCATTGCCATCGTTACCTTTGGCGCCATGGCAGGGTTACCGCCATTCTTTGGATTCACCGTCAAAGAAATGATCTTTAAAGCAAAACTGTCAACTGACACGGTCTCATATGTATTAATGACGGTGAGCATTCTCAGTAGTATGCTGATTGCGGCGGCAAGCTTTCGGTGTTTGTTTTATTTCTTCAAGCGTCCCGCAGCCGAGATTAAATCACCCAGCAAATTATCCTTGGGACTGGTGAGCCCCCTGATATTGGCGACACTCATTATTATCATCACCTTGATCTCACAAGACATGGGAATAATTATTAGTCCCACGGTTAAAGCCATCTTACCCACCTCAACCGCTAGCTATCTGGATCCTAATTCAAGTGCGAGTTATTTATTAAGTCTCATGACGGTATTCGGTGGCATAGTCTGCCTACTACTGTATATCCTGTTGCGTAAATTCAGTAAGGTGAAATTTGGTCATATCCCTTTGGATAAGTACTTCGAGGCGAGCTTAACGTTAGTCTTGCAACTAGGACGCCAATTAACCCGACTCACCCAGGGACAAACAATAACAAATCACTTACGCATTATCGTTAGTAGCATTGCCGTACTCTTGCTCGCAACCATTATTTCAGGACATCTCATTCAGGTGCATGCTGTCGCTAACCATCAGGCGACTAGCAACCTTCTCATTTGCAGCCTACTTATCATGTGTAGTTTAAGTTTATTGCTCTCATGCCGTTTTCTTTATAACCTGATAAGTCTTAGTTTATTGGGGCTGGGGCTGAGTTTGTTCTTTGTCACTAAAGGAGCTGTTGATGTTGCCATTGCTCAACTATTGGTAGAAGTGCTCAGTGTTATTATTCTGCTGCTTGTACTGCGCCGAGTTGATCTTAAAGCCGTTAAAACCAATAAATCAAACCGTATTATCAATGGTGTGATTGCATTGTTATTTGGCATGGTCGTCACTGAGCTTATGTTAGCGACACGTTCTATCAACGTTGACGCCAAGTTACAAAATTATTATATCGATAATAGTTTATTGCTGGCCCATGGCAGAAATATTGTTAATGTAATTCTGGTGGATTTTCGATCATTAGATACCTTTGCTGAGGCTATTGTTATTGTAGCTACCGCTATCGGTGTCTCTTTGCTACTAAAACAGGTATTAACTACCAGGGGTCAATCTCATGTCGATAATACTTAAGAATTTCTGCTATCTTATTTTGCAAATCACGTCAGTATTGTCGATCCAATTTTTATTGCGAGGGCATAATTACCCTGGCGGCGGCTTTATTGGGGCATTGGTGGCCAGTATCGGTGTTATTTTTTATTTGTTGGCATTTAAACAGCTGCCTGAGTTCCTGATAGGTCGTTATCGGTATTTCATTGCTACCGGCATCGTGTTGTTTATACTGAGTATTACTCTGCCATTAGTGATCGGCTTAGATCCTTTAACGGGTCTTTGGCAAACCGTCACTATTGGCCGCACAACGATTAAATTAGGCACACCGTTAGTGTTCGATACCGGCGTCTTCTTGGCAGTGTTAGGCGGATTTCTTTGTATCTTCGATAAACTGGAGATAGAAGCATATGGTTGAACTCACCTGCGGGATATTACTTGCCACTAGTTTGTATCTTATCTTAGACGATAGCTTATGGCGGCGTGTCTTTGGTATAACCTTACTGGGTAATATTATTAATATCATATTATTGTACTCAGGAGGACTTGAGGGTATTGCCCCAGCCTTTGTTTCAAGCACCGCCAAAATCGGCCTCTCTAATCCATTACCTCAGGCGCTTATCTTAACTGCTATCGTCATCAGTTTTGGCTTATTGGTTTTTTTATACGTGCTCATTAAAGTGGTGAACAAGCCATGAGCCAACTATTACCCATCACTGCATTATTCATTCTCCCTATCATTGCCATAATCGTGATGTTATTTTTTACGACTCAAGAGCAACATCCCCGGGTTGGCTATTATCAATTGCTACTGTGTACTTTGAGCCTGGTAATAACCGGTCTGCTGTTTTTGGGATTTGATAGGACGAAAGTCATCACCATGGCGAGTTGGCCAGCACCATTCGGCATTACCTTGCTATTTGACACCCTCACTAAATTTATGCTGCTGGTATTTTCGTTCATTGGTCTTGTGATTAATTACTTTAGTTTAGGGGACCATCGGGTTGGGCGTAGTCAGTGTTACCTGTACTGTGGTTACTGGCTATTAATGTTGGGCATTACCGGTGCTCTCGCTACGGTGGATATATTTAATCTTTATGTCTGGTGCGAAGTCATTCTTGTCAGTGCGTTTATTATTCTGCGCAGTGATATCAAAGACAATACAAAACCTATATTGCACTATGCAACCATTAATATTACGGGCACCCTACTACTACTCATCGCTATCGGCCTATTATATGCGAGCACTGGTCAACTTAATATGGCTGCGATTGCCGAAAGTATTCATCAAGACAATAGTGCACTTTGTATTTCTGCCATGGCATTATTACTATTAGGTTTAGGCATTAAAGGTGCTATTTTCCCGCTATATTTTTGGTTACCCGAAGCTTATCCCAATACTAGCTCATCAGCCACACTGCTATTATCCAGTTTTGTGACTAAAGTCATCATGTTGGTGATTCTACGTTTAGTCTGGTTATGGCCTCCCCTACAGGCGCAACCTTTGCAATCATTGTTCATCGCTCTCGCCTGCTGCACGATGGTCTTTGGCGTGTTTGGTGCAGCCAATGAACACCGAATGCGATCGATACTTTCGTTTCATATTATTAGCCAGCTCGGCTACATCCTGTTGGCTATTTTCATTCCCAGCCAGTTGGCGATCGTCGCGGCATTGTACTTCTTGATCCATAATGTTTTTGTCAAATCCACTCTGATCATGGTAGCTGGGATCATTGAACAGCACTGTGGCACTGATGATCTCGGACGGGTAGCTGAGCTCCTTAAGGCGTGTCCACTATTGGGACTCATTTGTTTCATTGCCGCCATGTCTTTGGCGGGGATACCGCCACTGTCGGGTTTTTGGGCTAAATTGTTGGTTCTTATTGTCAGTTTTACAACCCAACATTATGCTGCAGTCATATTTGCGATTATTGTTAGCTTATTGACGCTGTATTCGATGATTAAAATCTGGCGTTATGGTTTTTGCCAAGCGAATGAGACGGCTAACATTGCCAGCAAGCCATTTCAACTCACGACTCGTCAAACTATTTCACTTATTGGATTATCAATTCCAGCTGTCGTGATAGGCCTGTTGCCGATCGTCATATTTCCGGTGTTAGAGCGAATTGCAGCACAACTCACTGATACAACCCATGTCATTAATTTGATATTAGGAGGCTAAAGATGAGAAGATTTTGGGGGGCAATATTATTATTGGTAATTTGGTGCGGGATCAGTAATAGCTTTAGTATTATAAATATTGCATGCGGTATCATTGTTGCGATAGTCATACAACAACTAGTGATCCCAGGCAAGTTAAGTTTTAGCTTAAATCCATTTGCATTAGTGTATTTGCTGATATATGTTATTTATGAACTACTCATCTCTAGTATTGAAGTTGCTTGGGAAGTTATAACCCCTAAGAAGCGAAGTCAGTCTGTCATCATCAAGCTCCCCCTTGATTGTCAATCTGCAGCACAAGTCAGTCTATTAGCTAATATTATTTCACTAACACCAGGCACACTAGCTGTAGAGCTTGAAGAAGATAACCATGCACTGATAATGCACGTAATGTTTGGTCAAAATGAAGAAAAATTTATTAAAACCGTCAAAAAACAAATGGAACCCCTGGTAATGAAGGTATTAAGACATGACCCACTTTAGTATACTCCCGTTATATACAGCTATTTCAATATTGGCACTAGCAACGCTAATAGCTTTAGCATCGCTTGTTAAATTTGACTCTGTACTATTGAAACTTGTGGCTCTCGAGGTATTAACCAATATCCTCCTGGCAGGTGTTGCGCTATGGGCATTAGTATTTGCCAAGCCGGTCTTTATTGATCTATGTCTCACATTAGCCTTGATCATGTTTCTTGGGGTTGTCGCCTACTTTCAGCACTTATCTGATGACGACAAGGAGACATCACAATGATATCACTTATCGGTAATAGTATGATTCTTATTGGGGCTCTCTTTATCTTGATTGCAACCATTGGCTTATGGCGGATGCCGGATATTTACCTCAAGATGCATGCCGCCACCAAAGCCGGCACCCTCGGTTGCGGATTGATTCTATTAGGGGTTGGCATACAACTGGAAAATCTTCACAGCTTAACCGAAATCATCTTATTGATATTCTTTGTTGCCATAACTAATCCGCTCAGCGCCCATTTGATTGGGAAGTTGTATTATTCAGATCCTAGTAAGGGTCAATAGGCTAATGTTACTAGCAAAAATTTCCGACTAGTTATATAGACATTAGACTGTAGTGCAGGTCTCACCCATCACTTTTTTATAGCATATCAGATACCTGGTTATCATCTTCCAGAAGCCCCTGGTGACTGTTGTCTATCAGGTGAATGCACTCTATCATGAAGGTCTTGCAGTTGTGCTAATAATAGATTGCCATCTATTTCAGCATTCTGAATCAAGCTTTGGTAGTGCCTACGATTATAGGTTACAAAGATTGGGCTAGTTAGTGGATTGTGGTTATATGGAGTTATGACATCCTCAATAGTTCGGCCAATTCCGATACGACCCTTATGATGAATCGCTATTTGTCTACCTGTCATTTCACTTAAAGCAGATAATACTATCTCACCAGCCCAGGCCTCTGGTTGCCGTAGTAGGTCGACAAAGTGCTCAAAACTTTGCACTTCAACACCGTATTGGCCATTTCCAAATCTCACGGGTTCACCACCAACAGCTTGGTTTTCATACAGCTCCGGATGTGCTTCGATATAGTCTACAACGCGGTTTCGAAGATCACGCTCTCTAAAGTTAAATTCTAGATGTGGCTCAAGCGCATCGAATAGACAGTTGCCAAGTTTTTGTGTGAAGTCCGCACGAATTAACCCAGGATGCGGCTCAACAGCGACTACTCTCTGAAATGGCTGAGGGTCAGCAAAGAAGGGAGGGGGAGCAGCGTCTTGTGAGGAGCTAGTTGACGATGGCTGTGATACCGGATCTGGCTTAACAATATCATAGCTGAATAGCCGCTTTAGCTCCTTGAATCGTGGGTCAGACTTTTTGGTTTTCGATGTCCCACTCACTGAAGCAACATTAGCCGTGGAAGGCATCTTACGTTTTGATACAGGCTTATCCAAGGGGGCTGAGGAAGTATCTCTTGTTGTCGGTTGTGCTGGACCCTTATTATCAGATGACAGACTCCTATCAGCAGGAACAGGCGCTTTAAAAAAGCCTTGCGCTGGTCGCGTAGCCGTTGCATGCGGTCTCTGACGTTTTGGTACAGACATGTCCGAGGAAGCTGGAGACACGATGCTTGCTGATGATTGGGCTGACTGCCTATCACGGGATGTCGAACTGATTAATTCATCTGCAGCTTGCGAGATAACCTGCCTTGGCGGGTGAGATTTTAAACTTGAATAGTGTGTAACAGAAGGATCTTGACCCGCTGCTTTTCGAGCAGCAAAACCTTGAAAGGCCCGTGCCGGAGATTTTGCCGCGTTTGAGTAACTGCTGCCTACATGACTATCTGTAACGATATTAATATTGTCACCAGAAAAGCCATTATGAGTGAAAACATCTAGCAAAATGTTATACATCGAGTCATCGATCACCGGTCTATAATGACCGCTATCGGGCGATACCATATAGATGGTATCAATCTTTGGTTGCGCACTTGGAAGTGATCGGCATAAAACAGTAATTTCAAATGCCATTATGACAGGTTTACCATTTGCTGCTGCGCCATGATTGACTCTTATGCCTTCAGATGAACGAGCTTCAAATAAGGTAAGCTGCCAATCAGCGGTTAAAACACCGCCATATCTTTGCTGGCCACGAGCAACATTTCTAAACTGTTGGGGAGTTAGGTAAGATACATCGTTAACTAGCGGTTCTCGACGTTGCTGTTGATTGAAAGGCTCATTAGCGTAACCATAAACCATTTCAAAGATCTTAGGATGTGGCGTATGGTATTTCTTATTAGCAAAAATTGCATTATAACCTTCTGCATAACGAATCAAGTCTAACGTGACATCAGGCGCTTGTGGCGGTTTAGCTTGAATGAAGCACTCATGTAATGCCTCTGGCGTCATATCAATCGGCTTCAAAGGTGGCGATTGAGCCATCGAAAGCACATTGAGCCCAGGAATTTCTCGCTTAGGTAGTTGATGTCTTTGAGTTGTTTCGGGTAATGGCCCACTCGAGGCTGGAGCAGGAAGTGACGTTTGGGGCTCAGCTACCTTGGAGTCAGATTCAGCTGATGATAATGTTGTGCTTTTTACTGCTTGTAAACCGATCGCTGCAATGCCACTAATAGCTAATGAAGAGCCCATTGTTGGTGGCTTCTGTTTAGTGCCATTTGTTTTAGGCAGTTCAGTTGTTGGTTGAGAAGACTCTGGTCTAACATTCATATTGATTGAGCGAGGAGCATAAGGATGACCGCTTGTTGGGACTCGCTCTGGAAATTGAACCGTATCGATATCAACATCAAATCCTGCCTCACGAAAAATATTTTCAATGAATGACCGCTGAGCTTCTCTCACATGCTTCAATCTTGTTGCATTGCGATAATGACCGGTTTTGTTATTGATACCGCCTCGAACATGAGAGATCACACCATTATGCACATAAACTTCTCCACCGAAGAAAATTGGGCGAGTTGCATCAGTCTCGTGTGTAGATGATGAAATTGCAAGGTCTGGATGTTTAATCTGCTCAAATCGCCATTCAGCTCTATGTGTTAGTCGATTAAATAAATATTTAGTACCTGTATTAGTATCTACAAAACAACTATAAACCACCCCGTCGTGAGTAATAGGTTCAGCCCTAGTCATACCATTACGAGAATAATCACGAAAAATACCTCCATTTTCAATTTTTATTGGCTTACTGTATCGGGAAGATATCACAAGCTTTCCATCAGCGCGAATAACGTAGATGAACTTCTCTTTTTCTGTTTTACCATTATAAGAACGCGCCATTACCTCTTCAGACGTTAGCTGTTCAATTGGCGGGGATTTTGATAAATCAACGATATCATAGGTGATGCGATTCATATACAACGGAGGTGCATCTTGTAAACCATATTTAGCCGTTAGCTGCTCAACATTCACAATATCTGGGAATGCATGGACCGTACGACTGTGAAGCGGGGTTATAGTTTCAGCTTGTTGTTGTGCATTTGGCTTGGTTGCAGCTTGGAACGTGCGAGTTAGCGTTGGATTTTGTAGCGTTTGCTTGCCATGCTCACTAACAGTGTATTTACCAGGCCTCGCTTGAGTTTTTGGCTGACTTAGTATACTGGATGGTTTACCTGGCGTATTGGCCAGTTGGGAAGCTGAATGTGAAGTCCAGTTGATTGCATTTGGCCCTGCGCTCTCATGTATCACAAAAAATCTGTCTGAAATAGCATATCCAGCTGATTCTGCACCTATGATTTCAATGACATCAAAGTTCTCGTGCATGAATCGTTGCAATGCTTTGTCTTTTGCCCAGTCAAAAGGAAAGATGCCTTTCTCATAATTAACTTCAGATGTACGTACCCTACTCGCGATGCGAATACGTGCATGTCGAAGCGGTTTGTCATCGGGGCTGGATATAACGCCTTTCATCACTACGCCTCGCTCACTAGCTGGAACCGCACTATTCGTCCGTGGCCCTGCATATTCCTCAGCAACTTGTTCATAGCCTTTTGGCGCAACATAGAGTCCTTTACCTCCACCACCAGAGCCAATATTCTCAGGACCTTCTAAAACACTACTGACATACTTTTGTTTAGTACCGTGTGAAATTGACATATTATCTAAGTCACTCTTAGTTGGATCCACAGTTAGCGCACTGAGAACACGTTGCCTATTGAGTGAAGGATTAATATCACTAATGGACGTAGCCGCCTCTAGAGCAGGGGCTGAAAAATGCGAAAAGAAACGTCTGCTTTGTGCATGTGAACGAATGCTATCTACTTTTGCAGCACTATTAGATACGCCGATTTGTGCCACATCATCAAGAACGAGACGGGTCATTTCAGGTATAGCATCAGCAACCGCTTCAACACCATATTTCTGAATTGCAGAAATGGTATAAGCACTACCCTCAACACATTTAATCATAGCTCTATCATATAGAGATAAGACTTCGCTCTGCCCAATACCTTTTAGCTCAAGTATTGCTTCCCCTGATCTACAATAACCCTGTATTACATATTCTATGATAGAACGCTGGGAATCGGAGTACATATGAGGGTAATTTCGATTATTCAGGCGCATTTCATCACAAGCATCGATAAATTCCTGGAAAGGCTGGAAAGCTTCAGGATTACCCTCGAGCTTAGCAAGATAAGCTTCATTGAATTTTTCAATATTGCCAAGCTTACTAAAACGATGAAAATTTTCATGTTTTGAGATTGTCGGTTTTTCAGAATTTGCTTTCATTTGCTGCTCTATCGGCACATCACTACAGAATTGATGAATAATATACTGTTTACCATCAGCAGCCCTATAAACCATTCCATCTGCATATGTCTCAGGAAAAGAACCCTTTGGCCTGACAAGTATAACCACATCGGTATTATCACTAAGACCATACTTATGGCCATACAGAGGTCTATCCTCCAATGGCTTTAGTTCTGCGCCAGTACTATTCTTTATGTGAAATGCTATTTCTTCTAATAGCTCAGGTGAAGCATTTGAGTAGCAATGAAAATCATTACTCTCATAGCGAAGAAGCACTTCATTGCCAGTATTATTCAGCATAGGAATCTTCTTAAGCTGTATCGAAGCTGGCTTTGTCCTGGAAGGTACTGCTTCATTGACGGCTTCTGGTTGACCAGAGTAAGATTGAATTGGCTTGATATCACGTTTGGCCAAACTCGCTCCTGTGCTTTCTTGAGGCTCACCAAGACATTGTCTCACAATGCGCTGTTGTCGCAGCATCTGATTTCGCGCTATATGGCGCATATACCCATAGTTAATACCATGAAAAGCGATGTTCATCGTAGCAAGAATTGCAGCGCTATTCGTAAACTCACTCAGTGATGGCCACTTTCCTTCATGGATAATAGAAGAGGCACCAATTAGAACGGGTACTTCAATCGCTGAGCGTTGCAACATGTTTAAGGTTTCTGAACCGAACTTAATCGGTAGCATTCGTCCATATCTAAAAGGTGCCATTATCATATCCAGGGCAAGACCTTTTCCAGTAGCATCGAGAATAGATGTCCCGTATTGGCTGAAAAAGTCTTTAACATTACGCTCATCTGAAGGCGTCATTGCATAGTAATTATTCCAATAATCAAGCGTACTTATCAAGCAACTATGAGCACCAAATACAAGCGGATTATTTGCATGACCTAAAGCGCTAAATAATGGAAGCTCGTTGGCAAGGTGGTAAAGCCCCCAGAAATATTTAGTAAGCTCTGTTTCAGATTCTGAGAGCCTACTTAGTGCAACTTCCTCACGTAATTCAAATTCTCGCCTGCTAAGGTCATCCATATCGAAATAGGAGATAAACTTCCCAATTTTACCTGGTGTTGTCTGTGCGTGATGGAATGTCAATTTATCGAGCCAATTATATTCACGCGTTGCCTCATCGAAAATAATAATTTCATCAACTATTCGCGTAAGATAATTATCGTTAAATGCTATAGGAGCGCGTAAGGCATCATCAACTAATCGCACAGCTTGTGAGGCTGATATCTCTGAGTTAGATAAGGTCCCTGCAATGGATAATAAAGAAATATATAACGCTTTCTTTTCTTCATCATTTGCTAAAGCATAAACACCGATGCATTTGCCGAGTGGAAGGTCGCCGCCAAGACCCTGGGACAAATCTCTGAGAGCCCCACGAAATCTTGAATCTAAGCGCGACGCGGGAGTGTTATCCTCGTGTTGACGTGCCTCTACAAATGCTCTATCACCGGCTGATAGAATATCTAAACCACTGTATTCATTAGTATCAACTAGCTCTGGTGATACATCTGATTGTTGTAGGATAGGCACTATTGGATGACTATCTATTTTATTTTCACTATTTAATACGTCCGTAGCCTCTTCTGTCCACTCTGGATGCTTGCCAAGCTCACCTGGCGTCGATTCAGCTTCAAGCGTATCTGATGAATCACTAAATGGAAGTTCAATCATACGACAATTTTCTTCAACTTTTGCGACAATCTTTTCTATGTCATCGTAGTAATCAGTTAGTGAGCTCTCAATTGCTTGTTCTTGAGATAGGGTAACCGCTTGTCCTGTAGCACCAGCTAATGCTTTTTTAATAGTTTCACAAGCTTGTTTGACACGATCTTTGTCTATTAGAGGTATGGCTATGTTAAGATCAAGTTCGATATCTTGATGTACTTCACGGCCATCACCCTGGGCAATAGTACCACTTACTTTGTTGGCTTGAATTGAAGTGCCCTTTTCTCCTGAGATAACACTGTGTAAGGTACTCTTCTGATAGCGAATACCTAAATTGACTGTTATTGTTGGAATGGGTGGTACATAAGGGGATTCAGGGGAAACCTTCCTTGTTGCTACACACTGAATAGTAGCCACACCAGGCTGTTCTGATTCAGATGATGCCATAGGCTCACCAGACTCAGGAGTCACTGGTCTGGCAGTAGGTTGTTGAACATTGACTTGTTGAGATCCTGAGGCCTTTCTCATTAATTCCTTCATATTCACGGATAGAGCAAGGCTAAAGCCTTTATTGAATTCCTTGACGTCTTTTGCTGTTATGCTGCGCGCGACAAAATCATTCTGGCCATCAGTGGTTATCTCACTACCTCGTAGACGAACATCACCAAAAAGCACATTTTCAAAGCCGTCTTTAACATGAATGCCTGAAGGCGTTGTTACCCGTGCCGACCGTGAACGGCCTATATTCGGCGTAAATTTACCATTAGTATCTACATATAGTCCTTCGTGTTTTGTTTTTTTGGTATCAGCATCTGAGGTGATTGTCGTATCACCAAAACTGCCCGATGCCGAGTTAGCGCTAACATTGGCATTGCGCATTTTTGTAGAACCAACCTGAATATCAAGATGACCTTCCGTTGTTATATTAACGTTAACATGTGTTTTACCTTTTTCTTTGTTACGTTTGAAGCCGCCTCCCACAATAGGTGCGCCCTCTAGCATTACGCCGACAGCAGCAGTATAGGTTTTTTCTTTAAGGCTATGTTTAAGAGCTGCACCCAACAAAATAAGGTTCGGGGTTTTGATGGTAATACCACGGGTTGTTGAGATAATATACCCCTCGGTTATTTCGATAACCTCGCCAGCAGCGAGAGTCACATAGCCACAGTCAATAGCTCCTTGCCCTAAGGTTTGGAATTTTCCTGTGGCTTCTGTGTAGTTCAGTAACACCGTTGCATGTGGATTAATTGGTATTTTATCGAATTTAATGCCCTTTGACTTCAGTAATTCTTTGACAATACTGCCATCGTTAATACCTTTACTGATAGCTTCCAGTGTATTGAATCCGTCAATGCCTAACCTAGCAAGTTCTGCGATTATCTCAGCGATTGCCCAATTATTACCACCTTTAACTTTTTTGATCGATTGAATAAGATTATAAAGAGTCCTGAGTGTAGGATCTAGGTCGAGTAACTTTTCCCAACTGCGATAATGCCAAGCGTCCATTAAGGCTTTGCCAGTGTAATCATAATCAATGGTAACACCTTTACGTTTGAATTTATTATTATATTTTGGTTTACGTAGTTCTATTTTCTTGCCAGCGCTAATTTCAAAATCATAATCCTTAGCCGATGAATCCGTTGGATCCATCGATGCTGCCACCAATGCAGTGGCATCAACATTACCATCAGTTGATATGACGCTACTTTTACCCCCTTTAGGTGTGACAATAGTTACACCCACCCCCGTTTTTTGTACAGTTGTTGACTTTTCTTTTATCCAGCTCGCAGGCTCATTACGATGAGGATTAGAAGTAAAGCTATGTCGACGGCTCTGCGCGCCTACACCAAAATGCTGTTTCCATTTTCGTTTAATTTTCCTTGACTCAGTCACGAAGTCTTCTGTTACGATGTCTTTTTTACCCTTAATTTGCACATTACCTAATGCCTGTAAACCAACTAACTTAGCGCCACCATTAGCCGCATCTATGTTAACTTCACCTCCACTGACTGATTGAACTGTTGGAATTCCTAAATCCTGATCAGTTAATATTGTTTGGCGCTTTTGGCCTTCAACAAATTTTCGCCACAGAGACTTCCCACCTTTAGTCTTTGAATAACTAATATATTCTGCGGCGAAAGCCATTGCATTTATAGCTTCAGGTGAGTCAGAATGTATCATACCGTCAATATCGCCGTAGGCAAGCAATTTCGCTCCACCTTGCATATCTATATCATAAACTTCAAACGCTAAATCGTTTTCCTCCTGTAGCGTACCATCTGAATAGTAACCTGCTTGAATAACGCCACCATCAAATGCGGTTCGAGCCATTCCCTTATCATCGAAATATTTTCGCTCGCCATGAATAATGACTAAATTGGACTTTCTTGCAATAATCCCAACTTGGCCACCTGCTAGAATCTTACCACCATAGATCCCGATGTGACCTTCAACATCCTTAGGCACATGTAACATTACATCGCCATGGCGGCTGTAAATAATTGCTTCATGCTTTCCCATGGTAATATCGGTACGTGCTTTTTGGTCTCGGAAGGCATCGACCTGCAAGAGCTGTTGTTGATTATCTCGAACATACTTATTTGCTTCACCCGAATGCTTGTCAACAATTCCATGCTCACTCGCTGAAATGAGAACATCATAGTTGGTATTTAAGGCGCCACCAAGATTAAGGTGTTTTCCGACTGCTGTGCCTATGACTCCCCATACATTGATGTCACCGTTGTAGACAAAGTCACCGGCACTATCAAAATAGAGCATGCCGACTATCCCAATGTCATTTTTAATGATGATATTGCCTTTACGGCTTGTTAAGTCTAAACCATGATTTATTATAAACTTCTTCTTGCTGTCACCGTAATCAACTGTTATTTCATCTGCCTCGATACCAATCATACATCCGCGGCCAGAGACTTTATCATAGAATACTTTATCAAAAGTTATGTTAGTTCCCTCTGGAAATGCAGCTTTAACCATCTGGAATGCTTGGTATTTCTCTCCCCACCCATTGCGTCCAGCAAGAAAGTCATGAGAATCTACCCCCTTACCTTTGACGACAATCGTTCCAACTTTAGCAGTGCCCTTGAGTGCAAGAGTTTCTCCTTCCAACATAACCACAGCTTTAGGTGTTTCAGTAGTCGCATCTTGGATATGGCCTTCATGGTGTAAATGTTCTTTGGCACTGACCATGGCTGTGCCATTCACCTCTAGTGATGTGCCTTCTTCAAGCGTAACATTATCCCCACTGATAAGTGTCTCACCATAGGTCGTAGCACTAAAGCCACTTTTTGCATGAAATGTCGTGAATTGGAAAATAGAGTCACGCGCGCGCATTGAGCTGATAGGACAATAGGTTTGCCCGCTAACTGCAGCGTTATTGACATCAAAAATAAGTTGCTCATCGGGCTCTGCCACGTAGATATTACTGCGATTATTTTCAATACCATTGCCGCCACTAACGGTAACACTACCAACCCAGTCTTCTTTGATATTGACTTGGATACGAGCCCCACCAACCGTGCACTCACCATAGCCATAGGCTCTGTCCGCTTGTAATCTGAAATCAAGCAAGCCCACCATATCACTGTGGTGAACTTCCTCGGCGCTGATATCATTTACTAATGCATAGTTTCCACCAAGACCATAGTGATGTTGAGCATGGTCAGTATTGTAAGCAGCTAATTGCGGGCCCAGATTGAGACTAAAATACGTTGAGCGTGAATCATTGATACCACCAGCAAATGGCCCATTGACGTGCAGTGCGCTCTCAAATGAGCACTGGCGGAACATAGGTTGCAGTACTGATTTCAAGAAAAGATCTGGATTATCAACAGCAAACTTTTTGCCATAATCAAAGGCAGCTGTAATACCTAACTCTTCTAAAGACGGTAAGTTATCTCGAGCAGCTTGGGCACAACTATACAGCGACTCCAATGGATCATCTAATATGTCAGAACAACTACTAGCCCACTTCTCTCCATCTGCAAAAGGTAATAGTTCACCGAGTTGTTCTGCTGTTGGGAAGCGTCCCTCAAACCATTCACTTACGTCAGCAGCACTTGGCATCTTAGGAAAATAATCGTGGATGCCGTTCGCAGCATCGTCGCTTATATTACTAAGAACATCGGCGCCTGAACCATCTTGTCCTCCAGCTCTATCAGAAGAAAAAGACGATAACTCACCTAATTGTTCCATTGTTGGTATGTGCTCACGTACCCAATCCTTAGCATCGGTCATTGTATCTTTATTAAATAACGCACCTAATCCCTTACGTTCATCAGCATTATCAGACCACGCATGTTCTTTTGCCGCCTCACTGCACTCATCTTTAAATTTCCTAATCGAATCGACACAGCCTTTTGCTGTCCAGAAATAGTCGATCATTTGATGAGTTCGTATCTCTTCTGGGAATAGCTTACGTAACTCTTCTAACATTGACTCACCGTACTCGATCCACGCCGAGTCTTTTTTGGTCATGTGTTTATAATTCACTGCCCAGGCTCTTTTTAACTTACCCCAAGCATCACCTTCATATAGCCATTTCAAGCCAGAAAAGCTCATCTTAGTTACAGTGATGGAGTGTTTGAAGGCAGGTGCAAAATACTTTGCTACTTCACTCGTAATTTCTGCAATAGCTTTGACGTTAGCCAAGCGTTTGGGGTCTGGTAATTGAGTAGGAATATGGGGCAATAACTCAAACGTTACCGCACCTTTGATATCCGCATCGCCTTGACCACGAAGGCCTGTGTTAACATACATAAGACAGCGTATCAATAACGATTCATGGCCATTGATCATCATGGTTGAATAAACAACAGGTGCATGAATCGTAATGGATGTACCCTCAATGATACTATAATTAATAAAATCATTATCTATCCCGAAAAATACTCGGGTCTTCTCCGCTTGACCACCACGGATATAGCCTAAATTGGTAATGAAGTTGCCTTTATAAATGATGTCATTAATGATATCAATGGTAGCCATTTCAGCTATTTCAGATCGATTAATATCACAATAGAGGGCATCACCTTGAATCCTACTGAATCGCTCAGCTTTGAACGTATCTTTGACTTTTAGATTGACCGCATCAACAATTCGAATCAATCCAGAATGAACTAGCGTCTGCAAGTCAACTTCCGCACCTTCTAGCTTGATATCTGAACCAAATTGTGTGACAAAATCATTAGCAGCAAGAATGCTCGCCTCAACATCGAGCTTGCCATGCTCATCCCAGCGTTCAACCTTAGTACGAGAATGCTTCTGAAGGCTCGTTTGTGATCGTGGCGTGGCCTTGTGTTGTTTATTTACCGTGTACTGTGATTTGTCACTGATTGTAAGTTTACCAGAGTGATGGGTGGTATGAGTAACAAGATGGCTACCTTGAATGATCCCCGTTTCACCTCGATTATCAAGTCGCCCTAGCTTGGCTACAGAGCCACTTTGTGCAGTAAGTGATGCAGCATAAGCTACATCAGCAGTATCACTGTATAATTGTGACGAATATAGGGATACGTCCCCTTGTACTAAAAGCGTATCTAAACTAGCTCGAGCACGTCCTTGCATTAATAACACAGACTCATTAGAAACCAAGGCACTACCTGCAACCGTCAGCGACTCTTGCTCAGGATCAATTAAGTCAGTAAATTTCTGCGTTGGGAAAATTTTTCGAGCACGCCCAATAAGAAACTTATATCGCGAAACGAGCCTTTGTATATCTGGTGCAGCAGTTATGTAAAGTTTACTTTTATCAAGCGACAGGTTTTCACAGGCTAGCGCAGTGCGCTTAGACTCAATAGGCCCAGATGAACGTAGATTATTACAGCGTATGAATGAGCCAGTAGCTCTCATGACACCAAATAAACCTCGCTCAAGATTGTACTGGCTCTGTAAAACACACCCCATCATCTCCATTTCACCATCGATATGATGATGAAATTTGCCTGAGTTGGTTTTATCGTGAATCAAGCAGACATCTAATTTGGTACGATTTCGTTGCTGAATGCCATCTACAATAAATATACTATTCTCTATTGTAAATGGAGGCCATTCATACTCTTCCTTTTGTTGAGGAGCTTGATCTGACTTATCTTTTTCATCTTGTGAAACGTTCTGCTTTTTTCTTGGTGGCAAGCTTGCAAGCTCTAACCGTTCAGCTAAGACATGTAATTTACGGGCGATACCCGTCACACGTGTCATCCTTGCTATCTTCGCTTTAACAACTGCATTTGAAACAGTCTCCAGTTGTCCATGCAGTTCATAAGTGTCACTTTCTGCGACAACCCCATTCATGCTCACACGACCATCTAATGAGATATCATGATTAGCCGTTAATTTTGTTTTTTCAAGATTTACCTGTGCAGATTCAGTGCTTCTAATCGATGAGGCCTGGAGTTTCGCTTTGCTAGTTGTTATCGTACCTTGTACACTAATATCATGTCCAGCTGTACAATGCGCCTTCTGCGACAGTTTCAAATGTGCTTCAGATTGAATATTTATAGCTTCGGTAACACTGATTCGTGAGCTTTTACTTGCACTCAATGTACCAGCAGCAACATCCAACATATTGAGGCCGACGCTACTTTCTGAAAAGCTAATTTCTCCCTGCTGCTGTTTCATTACATTTGCTTTGAAATTTGAACCGAAACAACGTGATGATTCAGCTGTGTCAGATTGGATATAGTCCTCAGTAATGGATATCGTTGAATTTTCGAAATTAGCAGAGCCAGCCTGATCAAAGTGGTGGCATGCGAGGTTAGACTGAATAGCCTCTATCGTGCCCTTGTTATGTAATCGATTAACACTACAAGAAGCATCATCTAGGACCATAGAAGAGTGTTTTTGTACTGTTGCTGAGTTACTGACTCTTATCGCCGCATCATAATCTTGCCCTTGCGCTGTAAACTTAACCTTATCTTCCAATACTAAATCATTGACAGCGATTGTATTTCTATTTACCTTGAATATGATATTACCAGCGCCTGAGTTATTGCCTGATAATGCTAACTTTCTTGAGCTAATATTCCTGTTAATGATAACTTTATCACTGGTTGAAATAGAAATTTTGTCATCAGCTATTAAGGAACGGTTGATAATTAGAGGCCCCCTCGCGTCTACTTTAATTGACCTTGCCTTTAGTTGGCAATTAATTGCGACAGGACTCTTTGTACATATCGTCAGACGAAGTTCACCATTAATATAATCAACTTCAGCTATCTTCTTAGCTCCGTCATAAATCTCTGTGAGCTCAGTGACCTGTAAATCTGACGAGGTTAAGATAAAAGGTGTACGCTTGGGCATTATATATTCCTTAAATTTATCGTCTCAAGCTCAAAGACTTGACCTCTAGATCCTGTATTTCACGCACGGTATTTCTAGTTGACAGCAAGGTAAGTTCCGTTAAATCAATCATTGAGTATCGACGACTAATAACTTGGTTGCCTTCAGTTTCAGTCCTAGCGGATTCAACATATGAAGAAAAATCGCTCATTGAGTGTCTGCGATGCATAACTGGACGGCTGTCTTCTGTTTCAGCCAGGCGATTTTTCAAGTAAATTTCAAGCTGCCCCTGATGATCATCATCTAACATATCAGCATTAAGAATTTCATCATATTCTTCATCACAGTCTGAAAATACAGCTCCTGATGTTTGCGCCTCACTCATGCTAGGAGCACCAGAATGCTGTTTCAGTTCTGATACTTCTGCCCTTAGCTGCGCAATTGTAGTTCTTTGCTCTACTACCGCTGTAATCAGTTGCATATTTTTATAACTATAAACTTCAATTTGTTGTTGGTAACCTTGTTCTTTTGCCAGTCTCGCTTCTTCAGTTTGTTGCTGCTGAATTTTCATTGCTTTTGCTTCTTTCTCAGCTTCTTCCTTATGTCTCTTTATTATTTCTTCGTCACGTTCTTGGCGTTTCTTTTCTGCCTCTTCAGCATCTTTAGCACGCCCTTCAATACTCTTTTTTTCAGCAGCATAGTCAATCCATGTCTTTACACCCCATGCTGTTCCAACAACAGCCAATATTGCTCCTATGCCAGCAGTCCATGGATTGTCATAAGCATAATTACCTATCACATTTCCAACATCAGATACTGTCGTAATCTTACGGTCAGTAGTACTGCTTTGCTGCTGGCTGGTTTGTTGACCTTCATTATTTCCTGGCATTTTTCACCTCTCTATCGTCTATTTCTTGCGGGTTGATATTGGTCTTCATGAATTGGTCGCGGGGTGGATTTTTCTTGAAGACTGTAATAACCATTTTTTAATTGTAGAAAAATTTCTTTTTCACAATCCGAGTTAAAGACCTCTGTTCTGATAACTCTTTCTCCCTTAGTATTCAACGTTACTTTTAGCGCTGTTTTATCTTTATCCCCAATAACCTCAATTACCAAGCGCCGTTTAACCATATCTGCGATGGCCATCTCTTCTAAGCTTGTTGGCCAAGTCCCCCTTTTTTTCATCAAGTTACAGTATTCAAACTTCGATTTAAATGCCTCGCTACCTTCTAGAGTAGCTAATTGTCCCACGTTGGGAACCTTGTCCCAGAAACATCGTTGTAGCGATATATCTACTAATCTATTTCGATATAGCTGAATAGCTTCACTCCAGCTGAATTTGCCGACAAATTCTTCTTGTACTTCTTTGTATATCTCTGGTTCTGACATAACAGCATAAAACAATGAATCCGCGCTATTTGCATAAATTTGATCGAATTGTTCATTGATTTTTTGCTCTGTAAGAGGATTTTTTATCGCTTCATCAACACCAGCACCCACACAATTCTTTAACCCATCTTTTAGTTGATCACAGGTTGAAGGTTCACTACGTGAACCAACTTCGCGACGTTGTACCCCAGCTTGCTCATTTCCTGCTGTGGTCCTATCTGTCGATTGACCCGCTGATGAAGTTTTAGGAGGTGTATCACTGGTTGCTTTTGATGATGTTGCCCCACTTCCTTCGGTGTCCTGTGGTTTATGGTAGAAAAATCTCGATATATTATCTGCACTGCCATTGGGCACATCAGAGCGTACACGATCCCACATCCCTGCTGTAGATTTCCCAGGCAGTGGTGGCGGCGAGGGTGGCGGTGCTGCTTTTTGACTAACCCAATCTTTAAGTTGCTCTGGAACTTGACCATATGGTTTATCTGATGCAGAACCAAATGTCACTGACGCGGTGATACCATAATTACTCTCGAGGTGATCTTTTGCAGCCCCCCCTGCATACGAACTTCCTAGCGGTATTGCAACTTGCTCAACTGCATCATTAAGCTCTCTAAACCACTGCTCTTTTTTATATTCATCAGGTACATACTCTTTTGCCATACCATAACTATATTTTGCACCGAACTGTATTCCGTGTGTAGCTACAAAGGTAATGGGACAGGCACAAAACCCAATTGCATGCCCACCAAGCTCTGCTGCCTTAACAAGTGCTTTGCTCCCTGTCTTTTCGGCAAGCGGAATAGCAACGACATTATAGGCTTCTTGAGCCATTTTACTGGGTGTTAATGCTGTTACTGCTCTATAAGCCCCATATCCCATCTTGAGCCAAAAAGCACCTTGACTTACCATTGTTTGGTTCTCACGTTTAACTTTTTCAGCAGCTTGTGCTGATTGGGCTGACTGTGTAGCAGTTGCTGGCACAACCTGTCTGTCGTTCGGTATCATACGACCCCCTAATTTATTATTTTGTCACACGTGCATTTCTAGTTGGCTTTGATACCCTCCCAGAAATGTCTATTAATTATTCATTGATTACTGCGCGCGCAGATAGTAACCGCTGATTCGTCAAATTTCAATACATACTGGTAAAATTAAGCACGGTTGTTTAAATTATTTTCAGGTGGCAGACTATCACCGACTGATGAAGTCTTCATGGGTAGAAAGTACCTATTTCGATGAAACGATTCGTCGATAGATTTCAGCTATAGACGAAAGCCCACAAAAAAACCCGCCGGCGGCGGGTTTCTTTGAAGTCATAAAAATAAACGTGTTAGCTTATCCAAGCGGCCAAGGTCATCAAGGCTAATACGACCAAGAACACGATGAGCGTGCGGTCAACCATGTAAGCAGCATCTTCAACTTTGTTGCCGTTGCCGCCGACATCCATCGCGCCAGCACCGCAGGCTTTGAGGAAAGCTTCATTGTTGCTGGGCCAACTTAGTACGCCTTTGACCCAGGCGGTGAAGCATTTGGCAAAATTACCTACTAAGGCAAACCCTAAACCTAACAAACGCACCGGGATCCAATCGGCATAATCTTGCACGAGTTTGAGGTGCTTCTTCGCAGCGGCTGATTCACCATCATCTTGTAGCAATAACACTAAACGATACACCAACGCACCAACGGCACCAAAAATAACAAACCAAAAGATTATCGCAAAGAAACGCACGTTGGCAGCCCATAATACAGCATCAGCAGTTTTGAGCCCAGTGTCAGCTTGGCCTTGTTTAGCCCCTTGGCCTCCCGCGGCAGCTTGGCTTTGTTTAGCCCCCTGGCCTCCCGTAGCGGCTTGTGCAACCTTGGCAGGCTTTGCATTGGGGTCAAACAAAGTGGTTGAGCCCAAACAATAAAACAGGATCAGAATATTGAAAATCATTCCAACTATTCCATACCAAAAACAGGCAAATAAGCACTGCAGCAATACCACCACAACCACTAGCGGTATAACCGCTAATATAATCGTCGTCAGACGGTTGGTGATTTTGGCTTTAGCCAGATATTTGTGTGCAAGGTGGAAGTAACAGCCCAGCCAATGATAACAACGGAATTTTGCGAGCATGCTCACATACCGATCAAGAGCGAGGGCGATGAGTACAGCGATTAACGTCATAGCAACCATCCATATCTAAAAACTGAATAAGCGAAGGCTTCATTTTTGAAGCACCGCAATTGTGTAATATAGCATATCCTATTGATTATGGGAGACTTTTCATTAGTTCTTGCCAGTTTTTTTGCTTAGGAGTAGAACACTGCCTCTCTTCTCACGATGGGGAATTCTCAAAGGGGAGAATCGTGGTTCTCCCCTTTGAGCGCCGCCCGTGCAGCTTGGCGGCACAGGCGATAATACTTGGGAAGCGGTTGCAGCTTCTCAGCGGCGGACGCTGGGGGAGACTTTTTGGCGCAGATTCTAAGGATCAATCCGCCTTACTCAGAAGCTGGCGAAAATACTGCCAATCAAAGGTCGGGCCTGGGTCCGTTTTTCGTCCCGGCGCCACATCGCTGTGGGCAACGATACGCTCAGGGGTAATATCCGGGTATTGCTGCATTAGTTCTGCACAAATCTTTGCGAGACGCTGGTATTGCACGTCCTCATAAGCAACATCCCCTGTGCCCTCCAGTTCAATCCCAATAGAATAATCATTACATTCCCGCTGACCTTGGAATTCCGACACCCCCGCATGCCAGGCACGCTTCTCAAATGGCACAAACTGGGTTAGCTCCCCGGCCCTATCAATCAATAAATGGGCAGATACCGGCGTCCCCACGATACCAAGATAATAAGGGTGGCCATCGGGGGGCAAACAATTGGTGAAGAGCTTGATAATATCGTCACCACCGAATTCCCCTGGTGGCAAACTGATGCTGTGCACGACAATCAGCGAAACCACGGCGCCTTCAGGGCGCTCATTGTAGTTGGTGGTCGGAATATACCGCGCTGCTGGCATCACGCCAGCCTCTGGCTCCAGTACAAACTCAGTCACGGCGCATTTTCTCCGTTAAGGCTAATGGCGTGGGGTATTTTAGGACAACGAAATACGATGACACCACAAACGTGATAATCGTCGTCGCTTGGATCAAATACGACGCTGACTCGCCGATTAAATCTGTACTGGCAGCAAGATAAGCAACTAATAAAGAAAACTCACTGATTTGACCTAAACGAAAGCCCACTTCCCAGGCGACTTTTTTGTCTTCTTTGGCCCGATGCAATAGTACTTGGAACACGACAGGTTTGAAAACCAACATTAATACACCTAAGATCAATGCCGGCACCAACACGACATTTAAGAATTGCAGATTGAAACTCGCTCCGATGGAAAAGAAAAACAACACCAAGAAAAAATCCCGCAGCGGTTTCAAACTCTCAGAGATATAAAGAGCAATAGGACTCGCCGCGATAGCAACCCCAGCAATAAAAGCACCGATTTCGTCCGATAATCCCAACAAACTAGCAAGCTTTGCCATCCCCAAACACCATGCAATTGATAGCAAAAACACGTATTCCTGCACTTGGTCAAAACGTGAAAGTAATTTAACGAGTACGTAACGCTCCATCAAAAAGGCAAACAGCAATAACCCCGGAAAGGCCACAACAATCGTCACTATATCACCGATATGTAGACCATTACTCCCCGCCCCATGTAGCAGTAATAATGTCACAATGGCAATTAAATCTTGCATCAGCAAGATACTGATCATTACTTCACCGGTATGCTGGTGGTGAAGAATCGTGGTTGGTAATAGCTTCAAGCCAATAATGGTACTGGAAAACATCATCGCAGCACCAATCACAACAGCTTCGGTATTGTTAAAACCAAAAGCCCGGCCAACGACATAACCTAAGGCAATAAACACCACCGAACTGATCAGCGCAATCCAGGTTACTTTACGTAACATATGCCAGAGGTTTTGGGGGTGCAGGTTCAAGCCTAACAGGAACAATAAGAAGATGATCCCAATCTCACCGGTTTGTTTAATCATTTCGGAATCGGAGACCAAGCCTAAGCCCCAAGGCCCTAGGATGATGCCCAACAACATATACACCACTAACAGGGATTGGCGGGTATATAATGCCAGGGTGGACAAGATAGCCGCCCCCGCAAAGATCAGAAATATTGAAAATACGATGCCACCACCGTCGTGCACAGGACTCTCCTTCGAAACTATAGCCCGACATGTTAACACGATTAACCCAAAAAATTCTCAGCCATCATGAAAAAAAACCGCCTAAATTGGCATAATTCTTGATTTCACCGGCAAACGAACTATGCTTAAAATGTGGCCACAGGTAACCATTCTATGATGACAGCAATGATACGGCGGTTCGTAAATGAACATCGGCTTTTCGTCTCTGCTCTATTACTCGGGCTGAGCTGCGCTGTCCTATTGGCTTGTGGCAGTGGTAGCCACCCGGCCAATTCCTTTAAGCACAGCGATGACCACGTGCATACCGCAGCAATCTCACCCAGTGGCGAATATGCCTTGGTTGCCACCTCCCCTCACAGTGTGGAAATTTGGGATCTGAAAAAAAACAGTACCGCCCACACCTTGGACCATCAGACCCACCAAATCTCTGTGATTGACTCTGCTATCTCACCGGATGATACCTATGCCCTGACCGCTGGCAAGCATTCTGTGAGCCTGTGGGGACTGAATACAGGTAATCTCTATAACTCCTTCGAGTTGCCAGGCAATATCATCGATGTCGCTCTCTCCAATAATGGCCGTCATGGCTTGATAGCGCTGGATAATAATACGGCGATTTATGTCGACCTGCGTACCGGCAACACCCTGCAAACCTTTCAACATAACGATAAAGTCACTAGCGTTGGCCTATCACGCCATGGTGAATTTGCTATTACTGGCTCGCTGGATGGCACAGCGAAGATTTGGGACCCCAAGACAGGCCAATTATTAAACATTATTGAGCATGACACCCCCGTGAATCTTGTTGCAATCTCCCGTCTTGGCACCTACGCCATGACCAGCGGCGAGAATACAGCTATTAAGATATGGCATGTGGAAGACGGCAAATTGCTACGGGAATTGGAAGGCCCACCTAAGACCCTCGCCAGTGCCCGTTTTTCCCCTGATGAGAGCTTGCTGGCAGCAGGGTGCAAACCACAAACCCTGGCCCTGTGGAACGTCCAAACGGGAGAATTACTGGATTCCTGGGTAATGCCGAAAAAAGCCTTTTGGCGCCCCACCATCGTTAACGTCCTGGGGGTGAGTTTTAGCCCCGATAAGCGCTTTATCCTGACCGAAGACTCCCTCGGCCGGCACCATCAGTGGCCCCTACCGGGCGCTATGGACAAATAAACTGCCCTAAGGTCTTGCATTCATTAGAAAAAAAATATAATAGTATCTATTGTTCAGCAAAAATCGCTGCTTAATGCTATTTTAAGATTGCTTGCCTAAACTTAACCCATGCAAGTAATAAAAATTGAACACCTATGGAGATGTTATGAAACTCACCGGTAAACGACAAGAGGAAGGCAAGGGATTCCTGATGATCGTGGAGATCCCCCAGAATGCCAAACATATGGACCGTGACGAGCTATTAGAGAAGCTTGCCGACAATGCCCGTCTTCGTAACAAGATCTTTGGCGAGCACGGCTCAAAACCACACACTACTGAAATCACTGCCCACCGTGACTTGGGCAAAATTCGCAGTATGCTAGAACGTTATCCGCACCAGACCACAGCGGATCTCATTGCTGAATTACCCAGCAACGTACGCCAGAATTACCCACAAAATTACCCCAGTACTGGGGATTTTTGTTTATTGGAGTTCGAATTGGATGAAAAGCATGACAATTTATTCAATCGCGGACAGCAACTTAAAATCATTAATATAAACAGCAATTAAGGACTAAAACCATGAGTGACCCGAAAAAGCCAACCAGCCAAGCTGAATTAATGGGTGGCCATTTAGGCACATTCCATCGTCAACCTGAAGAACGAAAACACGCCCCAGCAGAGCAAGCACCTGTTGATGCTTTTCAAGCCAGTAATATTGCGGGTATGTGGGCAGTCGGCGAAGTTGCTGAGAAGCTACCTAGGAATGTCGGCTCAACTGGCCCCATCTATGAAGCCTCAAACGGCAAAGTTGTCGATCTCGATACTAAAGCGCCCAGAGCTCCTGGCCCTCGTCCAGCTAGATAATGTTTATTTTCTCCATATTGCTGGATCTTAAACACCCACTCGTTTAAGATCTCAGCGTTATTTATATCCAGTGAAGATAAATTTAGGGGTGATAGTAACCTGTTGAAGGAAATACCATGTCTAAGTACCAAAAATTGCTTGATGTCGCCAAAGTGATTGCGAGCTAATTATGCGATTAACACCCGACGAAATCGATGCCATTATCTCAGTATTGTCACCCTACATAAAGATCACTGCCGAATTAAAGCTTTTTGGCAGCAGGGTTGACGATGCAAAGAAAGGTGGTGATATTGACTTGTTACTCATTGTCGCCGAATCAACTGCCAGAAGTGAAATCATCTACCATAAACCAGAAATTCTTGGCGAAATCAAACACCGCA
This sequence comes from Legionellales bacterium, assembly GCA_002709565.1. Lineage (GTDB taxonomy): Bacteria > Pseudomonadota > Gammaproteobacteria > UBA1113 > UBA1113. The sequence goes on from PAPY01000030.1 coordinate 86,409, forward strand.
TTGGCGATCAAAAAATAGATATTCTCGTAACAACATCCACTGCGGCAAAAACTGATGCCTTCATTCAAACCATTTTGCCCGATTCCATATCTTTAAAGCAGTGGACATAATCTTATATTCGCTTAATCCCCCAGCGACATCAACGAGGCATTACCGCCGGCAGCGGTAGTGTCCACGGAGAGGGTACGTTCGGTGCACAGGCGGAAGAGATAGTGAGGCCCGCCCGCTTTGGGGCCAGTGCCCGAGAGCCCTTCACCACCAAAGGGTTGTACACCAACTACTGCACCAATCATGGTGCGATTAACATAGGCATTACCTACTTTAACCCGCGCCTGGATATAATCCACCGTCTCATCAATTCGACTATGAATCCCGAGAGTAAGACCGTAGCCGGTATTGTTAATCGCTTCAATGACATTATCCAAATCCTGGGCTTGGTAACGAATGACATGCAAGATGGGACCAAAGACTTCACGAGGTAATTGCGCCAATGTTTTAATTTCAAAGACAACCGGGGCAAAGTAATTGCCGTTCACGGTGCCATTCAACGGTGCTTCGGCTAATAGTATGCCTTCCTGCGCCATCGCGTCACGATGGGTTTTTAGCATCGTTAATGCATCTTTATCAATGACAGGACCAACATCAGTGGCCAAAAAGCTGGGGTCGCCGACAGTTAATTCTGCCATCGCACCTTTCAGCATGGTAATGAAACCATCTGCTACATCGTCTTGCACAAACAACACTCTGAGAGCTGAACAACGTTGCCCAGCACTGCCAAAGGCAGATTGAATAACATCTAATACCGCTTGCTCCGGCAGTGCAGTGGAATCCATTATCATACAATTTTGGCCGCCGGTCTCAGCGATGAAAGGCACAATAGGACCTTCACGAGCAGCGAGACTTTGATTGATTAAACGGGCTGTCTGGGTCGAGCCAGTGAACATCACACCCGCAATGCGTGAATCATTCACAAGCCCTGCGCCGATAGTTTCTCCAGGCCCCGGTACTAATTGCAAGGCCTCACCGGGCACACCGGCTTCAAGCAGTAATTGCACCGCCATGGTGGCAATAATCGGCGTTTGTTCGGCAGGCTTAGCCACTACGGTATTGCCCGTGACCAAAGCGGCAACCACTTGTCCCATAAAGATAGCCAGGGGAAAATTCCACGGGCTAATACAGGCGATAACGCCTCGCCCATGCAGGGTCAATTGATTAAACTCACCCGTAGGGCCTGGCATGACTTTCGCCTGTGTCATTTCTTGCTTAGCTATAGCCGCATAGTAACGACAAAAATCCACGGCTTCGCGAATTTCAGCGACGGCATCAGCGACAGTCTTACCCGCTTCACGTATTGCTACCGCCATAAACTCAGCACTACGGGCTTCTAATAAATCAGCTGCCTTCTCTAGACACGCTGCCCGCTCAACCACGGGTGTTTGATTCCACGCAACTTGAGCCGCAAAGGCTGAGTCAATTGCACGCTTTAATAGTTTACTGTCTGCATCACTGACTTGGCCAATAGTGCGGGAATGGTTACTGGAATCATGGGCGGGGCGCATAGTTTCTGTCTGCAGTTGGCCGTTGATAACGGGGCCACCTTGCCATTGGTTTTTGCAGGCTTGCTCTAACTTGTCATGTAACTCTTCGAGTAACGCAATATTGGTTAAATCCAAACCGCGAGAATTGCGGCGCAAATCACCGTACAGTGCTTCTGGTAGTGGAATGCTGGGATGAGGGATATGGGTGAGCTTTGCTGTTTTAACAACCGGATCAGCAATGATATCCTCGATAGGGAGTTTTTCATCGACAATACGATTGACGAATGAGGTATTGGCACCATTCTCCAATAAGCGTCGCACTAAATAGCCTAACAAGTCTTCATGGCTACCTACTGGCGCGTAGATTCGACAGGGGATATTATAGTCCCCTTCCCCAACCACACTGTCGTAGAGGCTCTGTCCCATTCCATGTAAACACTGAAATTCAAAATCCCGCCGCCTGCCTGCGAGCTCTAAGACTGTCGCCACACTATTGGCGTTGTGAGTAGCAAATTGCGGAAAAAACACCTCACCCGCATCTAAAATCTTTTTGGCGCAAGCTATAAAGGATACATCGGTCGATGACTTGCGGGTAAACACGGGATAGCCATCATAGCCATTCTCTTGGCTGAGTTTAATTTCCGTATCCCAATAAGCCCCTTTGATCAAACGCACCATAATACGCCGCTCATATCGGCGGGCTAAATCCACTAACCAATCGATGACCGCCGGCGCACGCTTTTGATAAGACTGTACCGCTAAACCAAAACCTTGCCAGCCGTCTAGTGAGGCATCACTGAAAACCTGCTCGATAATATCTAACGATAAATCTAAACAATGGGCTTCTTCGGCATCAATGGTTAAATTGATATTATGGCGCTTGGCTAACTGAGCCAAGGTTAATACTTTAGCGCTAATGGCCGGGACTGCCTTGTGGTATTGGGCAAACTCATAACGGGGGTGCAGGGCCGAAAGCTTCACTGAGACACCAGGATTATGTTCCGGTCTATCACCTTTGGCCTGTTGGCCAATGGCTTCAATGGCTTCAATATATGCTTTAAAATAGACTTCTGCATCCTCTGCAGTACGCGCAGCCTCACCGAGCATATCGTAGGAGTAGCTGTAGCCTTTGTCTTCTAATTCCTTGGCGCGAGTCAGGGCTTCATTAATTGTCCGTCCCATAACGAATTGCCGACCTAAAACTTTCATGGCGTAACTAACAGATTTACGCAGCACCGGCTCACCACTGCGACCAGCAATCTTCTTGAGTGCACTGCCGAGCGTTTTGCTGTGTAATTCATTCCAGGTAAACACTTTCCCCGTTAACATCAAGCCCCAAGTGGCAGCATTGACGAACATCGATTCACTCTTGCCCGCATGTTCTTCCCAATCAGCGGCCGAGAGCTTGTCTTTGATGAGCTTGTCGATAGTCTCTTTGTCCGGAACCCGCAACAGGGCTTCCGCCAAACACATCAACGCAATGCCCTCTTCACTGGATAAATCATACTGGGTCAAGAATGCATCTAAGCCGCCTTTGCCCAAACGCTGGCGGCGGACTTTCTCGACTAAGTCTGTGGCGACAGCGGCAATACGGTCTTGGGCAGCCTTAGAAAGGCTCGCTTGCTTTAAGAGGGCTTGGACGGCTTCAGTCTCGTCCATATGGTAGGCATTGGTTACCGCTTTACGTAAAGGGGACTGTTCATTTAATGGCTTTTTGAATATCATAGAGTACCCTGAATAATTCATAACTTATCGATTCTAGTGGGAATTGCATCGAAAAGAAAGCTATTGCTCGGCCTTCGCGACCCAGTCTACTTTATAAGAATCTCGGTTATATTCTGGTGTAAATAATTTGTGAAAATTGAGCACCCGGAAGATCTCCAGTACCACATCATTCATATTGATGATGTGCACATCAGCCCCCCGCTTTGCAGCACATTCCCTAAGGGCCAAAAGCATCCCCAGTGCAGTACTATCCATATAACGAACTTGTTCCATATTGATAATATATTGCGTAATTTGTTCAGGGAAGCCCTCATAGTTTTCACGAAACGTGCTCGCCTTAGATGCATCAAAGTCCCCACTGATAGTCAGGGTCAAGGCTTTGTTTTCTTTGTCATAGTCAGTCATTATTGACATTATCGTTCCCTCAGAGCACGTTCTTTCGCTTTTAAGAAAGGTTTCAATATATAATCTAGCACTGATTTTTTGCCAGTGAGAATATCCACAGTCACCACCATCCCGGGAATTATCGGTAATGGCTTTTCTTCTGTACCCAGCGCATTCTTTTGAGTACGGACCAAAATCTTGTAGAACTCCTCCTCGCGCCGATTTTCGTCTTCTTCAATGGTGTCAGCACTGATATATTCAACGGTTCCAGGCAAACTACCATAAATCGAAAAGTCATAAGCAGAAACTTTGACGATAGCCTCTTGACCAGGATGGATAAAAGCAATATCTGATGGCTTAACTTTTGCTTCAATTAACAGGGTATCTTCAAACGGCACAATCTCCATAATATCCATTCCTGGTTTAATAACACCTCCAATCGTAGAAATATTGATTTTTTTGACGGTACCTTTCACTGGTGACTTGATTGTGGTTCGAACCATCCTGTCTTCCATCGCCAAAATTGATTCCGACAGCGCCGATAATTCTGCGTCTTTTTCGTTAAACTTAGTCCGTGCATCGGTGCGGAATCGGTCTTTTTCGCTCTCAATCTTACCTTCTAAGTCATTCACCTCGCGCTGCAAGCGCAATAACTCAAGTTGTGACATCAAACCTTCATCCACCAAGGGTTTGGTAATATCTAATTCTTTGACCGCAAGTTCATAGCTTTTTTCGAGGGTTTTGAGATTGCTGGCTAATTGATCTTGGTTAAATTCAAAAAGTTTATCCTCACTTTTGACAACTTCCGGTGCTTCTTGCTCAACAACTTTGGGGTATTCAACTTTATCTTTGCCGAGAGACTCTGCCCGTAACCGTGATGTCGTCGCTAACAAAGCCAGATATCGTGAGCGTGCTTCACGGTACGATGACGCAAAACGAGTATCATCAATCCGCAATAGGACTTGGCCTTTTTCTACGACATCACCTTCACTGACCAAGATCTCAGATAAAATGCCCCCTTCGAGGTTTTGGATCACTTGGACTTGAGACGAAGGTATGACTTTTCCCATTGCATTGGTCGTTTCATCGATGATAGCATACTTCGCCCAAATAATCGCAACAATGATAAAAGCACCAATCGCATACAACAGTGCATTAGCCCAAAATGAAGATTCGTTTAAGATTGCGAGTTTTTTGTCGTCAAGGTACGGCAAGTCTTCATCCTTGAGACTTGAACGCTCAACATTGATATCAAGTTTGTTTTTTGTTTCAGCAAACTTATTGGCTATCGTCTTCAGCTTGCTCTTGATTGCTTCTTTCATTGCGCACCTGTTGTAAAAACTCCAGTACCTTATCCTTTGGACCATCAGCAATAATTTTACCATGCTGCAATACCAAAATTCGGCTAACAATTTGTAATAGCGGGATCTTATGTGTCACTAAGATGGCTGTTTTATCTTTTAAGGTCTCTTGCATATTCTTCACAAAAGCAGCTTCTGTGCTATTGTCCATTGAACTGCTAGGCTCATCAAAAAGCATAATACTCGGTGACATCAATAAAGCCCGCGCCACCGTAATTGTTTGGATCTGACCGCCCGAAAGACCCACGCCATTCTCACCTATCAAAGCATCAAATCCATTCGGCATCGCCCCAATAAAATTATACGCACCCGCTGCCTGAGCCGCCCTTAAAATTTCGGTATCATCAACCCATGGTGCTCGCACAGCGATATTATCTCGAACACTACCAAAAAATACTTTTGGCTCTTGTTGCACATAACCCAGGTTACGACGTAGATCAGCTGGATCAATCTGCGAAATATCAGTCCCGTCAATTTTGATAGCCCCATTCGTGGGTTGGTAAAATCCCATAATTAAATTAAAAATCGTTGTTTTACCCGATCCCATATTACCAACTAAAGCGACTTTTTCGTGGGGGTTAATGCGGAATGAAACCCCCTTGAGTAAATCATTCTCGGTATCGGGATAACGGAAACTCACATCATCAAAAACAATTTCACCTTTAAGCGTGGGTCGGTGTAAAAACTTCTGGGTTGTAGGTCGTTCTTGTGGCAACTCCATCAAGGTATTTAATGCAGCAAGCGAAACCTTGGTCATCTGATAACGCGTCAATAACGCAGTGATTTGACCCAAAGGCGATAATGCCCGAGTACTGAGGATAGTACAGGCAATCAAGCCACCCACCGTTAACTCATTAGCCTGGATCAGATAAACCCCGGTGATCACAACAAACACACTCGTTAACAATACTGTCACCGTAGTAATATTCGTGGCTAAAGCGGAGTAAAAGCGCGTCTTAAGCCCTGCATCTGCAGTCATCGCCACGAATTTTTCCCAGCGACTTAATATTTGTCCTTCTGCCGTTAAACTTTTAATGACATCGATATTATTGAGTGACTCAATCATAATGGCATGCTTCTGCGCACCCCCAACATATGCATCATTCACAAGGTGGTTCAAGGGGATACTAATCAATATCGCACTGATAATAATAAAAGGCGCCGTGATTAACGGCACGATAGCGATAAAACCACCAATAAAATAAATCAAGGCAATAAACAGAAACACAAAGGGCAAGTCCACAAGCCCCGCTATGGTTGCAGAAGTAAAGAAATCCCTAACCGTCTCAAAATCTCGTAGATGCATTGCTTGCACGCCAGTTGACGCCGCTCTATGCTCCATTCGAATCCCCAGGGCTTGCTCAAATAACCGGCTCCCTAATAAAATATCAACTTTTTTGCTGGCGAAATCGATAAAGTAACTCCGTAGTGTCTTTAGGATAAAATCAAATCCGAATACAATCGTCACACCAATGGCTAATACCCATAATGTCTCGATAGCATTATTCGGTACAACTCTATCGTAAACATTCATAATAAATAATGGGGATGCTACTGCAAACAAGTTAACGAAAAACGACGCGAAGATCACTTGACCATAGTAATTTCTAAACTTCCACAGCGTACCCCAGAACCAGAGACGGGGTTTTTTGATGATATCATCTTGTTCAGCACGTTTTTCAAATTCTTCTTTGACTTGTACTAAGAAGATAAACCCAGAATATTGCTCTTCTAGTTCTTTTAATGAAATCGTATTAACGCCGCCTTCTGTTTCAGGAAATACGACACAGGCTTTATTTTTTTTGAGTTTAGTGAGTACACATGCCCCACCATCTTTTGTCATTATCACTGCTGGTAACACTAACGGTGAAATATTACGGAGTGGACGTTCAGCATATCGAGCAATAAAACCGCCACGTTCAGCAGCCCGGATGAACAAGTCCGGTGTCAAGCGATTATTGACTAATGGTAAACCGGCGCGCAAAGCTTCAGCCGAACAGGGTTGCTGCTTCATCTTTGAGATCAACACCAAACATTCTAGTAAAGGATCATGATACTCATGTTGCTTGATGTGTGCTTCGTCCATGGCTTCCGCCATCGTAACCTCGCTTATCTTTTTTGGTTATATTTCAATCAGTTATAAATAGATACGTTACTTTTGAGTATAGACGAGATTTTTACAAAGATAGGTTAATCAAGACATTTAGTCAGAAATTACCGTTAGAGACGGGAAGCCTAGCAGGAGCCGCTAAGATTAAATTGCAGTTCACAAAAAAATACCACCCGAAGGTGGTATTGATGATAGGTTATATTGTTTGAATACTAGGCTTTGTCAGACTTACTCGCAAATGGGTTAGGAAGCCCACCGAAGAAATGCTTCTTCTCATCTGCTTTTGCAGTTTTGATCTCTCCAGGGGAATCATTTGCTGCTACTTTCGTCGACTTCTCGTCTGCTTTTGCAGCAGTCTTGGTGTCTTTGGACTTAGCTGCTGTCTTGGTATCTTTGGACTTAGCCGCTGTCTTGGTGTCTTTGGACTTAGCTGCTGTCTTGGTGTCTTTGGACTTAGCCGCTGTCGCAGTAGTCTTGTTATCTGCTTTAGCTAATGTCGTCTTACTGTCACTATCTGCTTTTGCAAACGATGCCGCCCCGGTATGAGCAGCCTGTGGGAAATTCATGGCATTTACTTGATTTGCAGAAGCATTAGGGTAGTGAACATTAGACTTCACATTCGCTGGACGCTGCGCCACGATATTGTGGTTATGGTTGTACAGCGTGCTAGTCAAAATACCCATGCTTGCCAATAATCGATAAGTACCGATACGTTTGTCATACAAACCATCAATATAGTCAGATTTTGCATTAAAATACTCAGTCTCAGCATTCAATAAGTCAAACAGGGTACGTTGGCCCAACTGGAATTGTTTACCATAAGCTTCGAGTACTTTATTACTCTTATCCATATGACGCTTTAAGTAAGGGATGCTGCGTTTAGCCGCTTGTAGATTATTCCAAGACAATGCCACATCTTCGGTAACATCGCGACGAATATTCGCTGTTTCGTGCCGCGCTTCACTTTCCCGTGCATGTGCAGCATCTACACCAGCCATGTCGCTACCACCATTAAAGACGTTATAGGTCATGCGCACCATAGCTTCAGCATCATTATTGTGGCCCTTGACACCATCCAAGTCATTCTGGAAAGTTGCGCCTAAGTCAGCTCTGAAGGTCGGGTAATAAGCAGACTTCGCCACACCGACAGCTGCCTTGCTGGCTTCGAGGCGCGAGTCTGTTGCACCAATTGTTGGATTATGGTCGATACCAATTTTTTGTGCTTCTTTGAGACTTGCAGGAACATGAGGCAAGCGCGGTAATGTCATTTGCTGTGGCGCACTATGGCCGACAACTTTGAAATAGGTATCATAAGCATCTGCCAAACGACCACGGGATAATTGCAGTCTAGAGCGCGAACGGGCTAAACGGCCATCCGCTAATTCTAGTTCGGATTTACGACCAGCACCAGCAGTTAACCGTTTACGGACTTTCTCGAGGGTTCGTTGGTGAGCTTTGACATCTGAAACCGCTACAGCCACTAATTCACGGTTACGCTTCACGTTCAAATAGGCTTCAGCAGCATCAAATGCTAATGATTCTTGGGTTTCATTGATTTGGAATTTACGGACACTGAGATCGGACTTGCGTTGGCGAACCGTATTGCTCACATTGCCACCATCAAACAATAATTGGCTAGCAACAATTGCACTCTCTTGACGTGTCAAGGTGCGCTTAGTTTGGCCTGCGGCGCGGGTAGCAGGGTTATCACTTTGCTCCTTACCGATACCAGCCTCCATATCAACCCGAGGCAAATATCCACCTTTGGCTTGCTGGACTTCTTTTTGGGCAGCATGCTCAGCAGCCTTGGCACCCATGATGTTAGGATTAGTTGTAATTGCTTGTTGAACAGCATCTTCAAGACCATTCGCCATGGCAGATGTTGAAAGAACAACACCACCTACCAACATGATAGCTTTATATAAATTTGATTTCATAATTCAATCCATTCCCAAAAAGCGCTCCCAATAATATTCTGATTATAGTTTAATAACAAGAGGTTGCCAGTTTTTGCAATGATTCTTACAAACTTTTTTGAGGGGACAATAGATAGCTTAAAATTTTTACAGCCTCATCTTAATCAGCACTAACCACGGCCACCATATATAGATAGGTGTAGATAGGTCTAAAACAAATCCTCTAACTCAATCACGCTGTCTATAATTTCGTCAGACCAAACATTGGCCTTTATACCCATCGTAGAAACCAACACGACCGAAACCTGCACCGCATCTGGAAATTGTTTCTGGTAAACGTCGATCTTATTGAGTAAATTTTTTGCTATTTTCTTATCAATCTGCAGCTTATTATTGCTGTATTTAATTTCACACAAGCTGACAATACCATCATCACGAGCTATTAATAGATCAATCTGAGCCCCATTGTCATTACTTCCCGCTATCGGGCTGTACTGCCAGTGCCCCATTTGGCAATGGATGTCCATGAGATTAAGGGCTTGGCGAATTTTATGGATATGCTTCTGGCAAATGCTCTCAAAGGTATAACCCGACCAGCTGCGCCACTGCGGCGACTTCGCTGCTAAATGCCAATAGTTGGCTTTTGTATCCCTCACAGACTGTTCCTTGTAAGGCTCCACCCAGTTCAAATAAAAATACGTATACTCATCAATTACGCGGTAGTATTGATCACGCTTACTACGGCCATAGGGTAAGTACTTTTGGATAAAACCTGCCGCTTCTAACTCTGACAGTCGCTTGGTGAAAGTGCCGCCTGTTTTTTTACCCAACCGTTGACTCAGTGTCTGAATCGATAAGCCATAGCGAGCTTTAGCAATCTCACGAACAATATTTAAATTAAGTTCTGCATTCTCAAACAGCGAGGCAAATAAACGATTAAACTCATCATACAATAAACCATCCTGCTTAAAGCACATGTCATTGATATTCTGGACTGCCGATTTGGATTTTTTAATTTGTTTCAAATAATGTGGGATACCACCCGTTATCATATATGTGTCAAGTATCTGTTTATGGCTGAGCTTAATCTGTCGGGCAGCCAAAAATTCTTTTGTTTGCGACAAATCATAAGGTTGCAATAATAGCGTATTGGTCAAGCGGTTATACAGGCCACCTTTTGCATTAATTAAATTGTCCAACATCCATGACGCTGCAGAACCACAAACAATCAATTTCAAATTAGGCATGCGTGACCAACGAGTATTCCAAAAATAATCAAGATTCTGAATAAAGCGAGAACGCTTGCTCGCCAGCCACGGTAATTCATCTAAAAATATCGTTATCTTTTTGCGTGGCGACTGTTTAGCAATTTCATCCGTTAGGCGGTTAAATGCTTCACGCCAAGACGCAGGTGGTTGTAAAGCGACACCAGAATAAAACGTATCGGCAAGACTTTGAGTGTAGTTTAATAGTTGGTCCCCCATAGCACCATCTTTAATCCCAGTTAACTCAAAGTAAACACCTTTATTGGAAAAGTACTCTCGTATAAGATGGGTCTTGCCTACTCGTCTACGGCCATAGACAGCGACAAACTCGGCTTCTTTTGACTGCCAAATTTGGTCCAAAAACGCCAGTTCCAAGCGCCGCCCTATAATATTCTGTACACCCATCTTTGCCCCAACTCATAAAGTTATCGCTGATTATAGACAATTATAATCAGCGATAACTTTTTTCGCAAGAAGTTATCGCTGATTATAATTATTTATATGCAGCGATAACTTTTTTGGGGAGGAGTTGTCGCTGATTTGCCAAGATGGTGGGCGAGCTTAGTGCTGTTCACTCACCCGATGATTTTGGCTATGTTAGGCCGGGGTTTTACATGTTTCTTCGTAACGCGCCATGCTAGAGCGGATTTCGTGCTGTGCTTCATCAACCCCAGCCCAGCCTTCTATCTTGACCCATTTGCCCTCCTCAAGATCTTTGTAATGCTCAAAGAAATGGGAAATTGAAGTCAACAGGTAGGTTGGCACATCATCTGGAGTACGCACGTTCTTGTATTCAGGTGAGAGACTTTCAACAGGCACGGCTAAGACTTTGGCATCTTCGCCCTTCTCATCAGTCATCTTCAACACCCCAATAGGACGAGCCTCAATAACCGCACCAGAAATCAACGGTACCGGGGTGATAACTAAGACATCCACCGGATCGCCATCGTCAGAAAGCGTCTTGGGTATATAACCATAGTTACAAGGGTAAAACATCGCTGTCGCCATAAAACGGTCAACAATAAGCGCGCCGGTTTCTTTGTCTACTTCGTATTTCACCGGGCCACTACGAGCGGGGATCTCGATGATGACATTACAAGATTCGGGGGCACTTTTGCCAGGAGTTACTTTCTCTAAATTCATAGTATTACCTTTGTTATTGATTCGTTAACACCAACATTGCCATCATTGGACCGCAGCACAATGACCGCAATGTTCAGCCTTCATGTAGTGGGGAATTTGCCCCTCAGTTAATTCAATGGGATTTTGACACTTCTGACATTGGCCATAATTTGACACGCTCAGATCTGTCTTTAAGGCTACTCGACCGTCAAAAACATAACAATCACCGTGATAATGCTCACCCCCACATTCTTCGAAATATTTTAAAATCCCGCCATCCAGTTGATATACTTCTTTGAAGCCCTTCTCCATCATAATGGGCGAAGCCTTCTCGCAACGGATCCCGCCAGTACAGAACATAACTACCGGCTTGTCTTTAATGGCAGGGTCAAGCTTGTCTATCGCCTCATCAAAAGCGCTGAATTCCTGAATATCCAAATCAACCGCACCATCAAAGGTACCGAATTTGATTTCATAATCATTGCGAGTATCGAGAATAAACATATCCTTACCCTCGTCGTACCATTGCTTCAAGGTTGCAGCGGAAATATGAGGCCCGGTGAATTTGCCAGGATTAACTTCTGGTCTACCGGTAGTGATGGCTTCTTTCTTCACCCGAACGCGCAGACGGCGAAAAGGAATACGGTCAGAATAGCTTTGTTTGAATACGATACCCGCAAAATTAGGGTCCGTCTCAAGGAATGCCCGATAGGCATCCGTAGCCTCGCGACTGCCTGCAAGTAGATGATTAGAGCCCTCTGGCGTCAATAATACCGTGCCCATGAGGCCCAAAGCCTTGCATTTGTCCTTGAATAGGCGCTGATAGTCCTGGAGGTTATCCAGTTCGGCGAATTTATAGCCGGAAATGTTAACAATGTCATTCATAGCTGCAAACCATAAGTGTTGTTAAAGAGGGACGCATTATCACGGAGATATGGCTAAAAAGCAAGCGCCGGCACGGTTAAATGCCCTCCCACCCCGGTCTGCAACGTCGCCTGGGTGCTGAAGCTGATGGGGCAATTCTGGGTACCATGGCCAACGCGAGCAGTTTGTAACACAGGCATAGCCAAGCCTTGAGCAAACTGCACCAACGCCCGTTGTAATGCTTCACGGGTTTTGGCTTGTTCTGCTGCATCTGCCCCCCAAGTATTGGCAAACACATCACCGAAGATTATGGTTTTTGCGTCAGTGAAAAAACCTATCCGTTGCAAATGCTTCAAAGTTCGACTGACTTTGTGGGGTCGTTCTGCTACTTCTTCGATTAACACAATTTTGCCCGCGGTTTGAATTTCCCAACTGTCTTTTAAACTCAAATGCACCAAACTTAAATTGCCGCCAGTGATGGTCGCCTTAATAGTTGTATTGTCTTTTGCCGCCGTATTCAACGGTGCTAAATCATCAATGACAATGGCCTTGTCCCGTAACAAATAGTCAAAACTCCGCTCAATCGATGCCGGGTCTATTTTGTTCTCGACTATCTGTAATAACCCAGGACCGTGTACACAGGGCCATTGATAACGATCAGCAAAATAAACCAATAACGGGGTAAAATCACTAAATCCTATCAAGACTTTAGGTGTGGTTTGCTTTAAAGCACTGTCATAGGCTTGTAAATATGGCAATAGATCAGCACTGCCTTCCCCACCCCGCAAACTCCATATCGTGCCAATATTATCATTGAGCAAATAGCCTAAAAGGATTTCTGCCCGCTGTGTGGCCGGCAAACCTTGGTAGGTATCATGTTGATAAACCCCTTGTAAGCCGTAGGATTGACACATACGTTGGATGGCTTTAACCTGTTGCTCATCCGCTAGCGTGGTGCCGGTACAGACTAATGCGACGTCCTTTTCGGTATTGAGTGCCATGGTTATAACTCCGTGTTGCTGCGCACAAGGCTCAAAAATTCATGGCGGGTGGCTTGTTGATCGCGAAACGAACCCAACATACAAGAAGTACTCATAACAGAGTTTTGTTTCTCCACCCCTCGCATCATCATACAAAGATGCTTGGCCTCAATAATCACGCCAACCCCAGACGCCCCCGTCACCTCTTGCATGGCTTGGGCTATTTCCTTAGTGAGTTGCTCTTGAATTTGTAACCGACGGGCATACAAATCAACAATGCGAGCGACTTTGGATAATCCCAGTACTTTTCCCGTTGGCAAATAGGCAACATGACACTTACCCACAAACGGCAACAGATGATGTTCACACATGGAATAGAGCTCGATATTTTTGACCACCACCATTTCGTCAGTATCTGAAGTAAACACCGCCCCATTGACGATATCGTCTAAATTCTGCTGATAACCCTGGGTCAAAAAGCCCAGCGCCTTTGCCGCCCGATGAGGAGTACGGACCAAACCTTCACGAGTGGGATCTTCGCCAATTTGTTCAATCAGTGTGGCATACAGTTGTTCGAGTTTTTGCATGGGTTGTTCGCTTATCTCTTGGTTACAATGGTGTGATCCTAACAAAATTTGCGCTAGAATAGAACGGAAATTGCAAGGAGATCCCATGGATTGTTTATTTTGTCAGGTTGCCAGTGAAGAAGCACCAGCAACCATTATCTACCAAGATGACTTAGTGATTGCCTTTGATGATATTTATCCCAAAGCCCCCGTCCACAAGCTCATCATCCCCATCAAGCACATCGCCACCCTCAATGATTTAACCGCTGATGATACCCAGGTTATTGGGCATATGGTTCAAACCGCCAAACACTTAGCCAATGAGCTCAGTATTGCCGGAGACGGTTATCGTTTGATCTGGAATTGTAACGCCGGTGGCGGGCAAGTGATCTATCATATTCACTTGCATTTACTCGGCGGTCGCAGCATGGAATGGCCTCCGGGGTAAAATTTTTCGTATTAACAGTTGTGTCGCTCTGCGACACAACTGTTAATGAAAAATTTTAAGAAACCGCGTTTTCGACTTCTTTCATGCTCAAGCGGATACGGCCTTGGCGGTCGATCTCGAGCACTTTAACTTTGACTTCTTGACCTTCTTGTAGATGGTCAGTGACTTGTTCAACACGCTCTTGGGTAATTTGCGAGATATGAACTAAGCCTTCTTTGCCGGGTAAAACACTGACAAAGGCACCGAAGTCCATGATGCGCGTGACTTTACCGTCGTAGATTTTGCCAATCTCAACATCTGCTGTTAAGGATTCAATAATCTCAATAGCACGGCTAGTCGCATCACTGTCATTAGAGGCAATCTTAACTTCACCATCATCGCTGATATCAATGCTAACGCCGGTTTCTTCGATGATGCCTTTAATGGTCGCACCACCTTTACCAATGACGTCTTTAATCTTTTCGGGTTTGATGTGTACGCTAACAATGCGCGGCGCATATTTCGAAACATCAGAACGAGGTGCTTGTAATTCTTGATTCATGATACCAAGAATATGGTTGCGACCTTCGCGTGCTTGCTCAAGGGCCACTTCCATAATTTGCTGGGTGATACCTTCAATCTTGATATCCATTTGTAGCGCTGTCACACCATTGGCAGTACCAGCGACTTTAAAGTCCATATCACCAAGGTGATCTTCATCACCAAGAATATCACTCAAGACCGCGAACTTGTCGTCGTCTTTTACCAAGCCCATAGCAATACCTGCCACTGGCGCTTTGATGGGTACACCCGCATCCATCAACGACAAGCTGGTACCACAAACCGTCGCCATGGAACTTGAACCGTTAGATTCAGTAATTTCAGAGACGACACGAATAGAATAAGGGTAATCAGCAAAATCAGGCAACACCGCAGCGATACCACGACGTGCTAGACGACCATGACCGATTTCACGACGCTTAGGACCACTCATGAAGCCCACTTCACCCACAGAGTACGGCGGGAAGTTATAGTGCAACATGAACGGATCTTTACGCTCACCTTCGAGGGCATCAATGATTTGCGCATCACGCTCAGTGCCTAGCGTTGCAACCACCACAGCTTGGGTTTCGCCGCGGGTAAAGATAGCAGAACCATGGGTACGGGGTAACACGCTAGTTTGCACATGAATAGGACGTACTGTACGGGTATCACGACCATCGATACGGGGTTGGCCGGCAAGGATTTGACCACGCACGATGCTTTTTTCGAGTTTAACAAAGGCTTTCTCAGCTTCTGCGACTTGTTTATCTGCATCACCCTCAGCGGCATTGCTACTGATGTGGTTGATAACTTTGTCACGCAATTCACCAATACGGCCGTAACGTTTTTGCTTTTCGTGCAATTTGTACGCTTCCCGTAGATCAGATTCAACCAAGCCCGCAACGGTATTTTGCATGTCAACATTCGCCGCAGGTGCTTGCCAATCCCATTTTGGTTTGCCCGCTTCATCCGCAAGCTCTTTGATGGCTTGAATAGCAATTTGCATTTGTTCATGACCGAAAACTACCGCACCTAACATGGTGGCTTCAGGTAATTCTTGCGCTTCAGACTCCACCATCAATACCGCATCTTGGGTACCAGCGACCACTAAATCTAGAGCTGAGGTTGCTAAGTCAGAGTAAGTTGGGTTTAAGAGGTATTGACCGTCTTTGTAACCCACCCGAGCAGCACCGATAGGACCGTTGAATGGCATACCAGAAATCGCCAATGCCGCAGAGGCACCCAAGAGAGCCGCAATATCAGGGCAGATATCCGGGTCAACCGACATCACCGTCGCGATGACTTGGACTTCGTTCTTGAAGCCATCAGCAAACAGCGGACGAATAGGACGGTCAATCAAACGAGAGATCAAGGTCTCTGCTTCTGTTGGCCGACCTTCACGCTTGAAGTAGCCCCCAGGAATACGACCAGCAGCATAGACCCGCTCTTGGTAATTCACAGTCAACGGGAAAAAGTCCCGCCCTTCTTCAGATTCTTGTTTACCGACCGCAGTTACGAGGACGACAGTGTCTCCCATGCTGACTTTAACCGCACCAGAAGCTTGACGGGCGATACCACCGGTTTCGAGGGTGACGGTTTGATTGCCATAGGGAAATGATTTCTTAACTATATTCATTGATTGGTTCCTTTAACAGTAAGGTGAGAGGCGCATTTAGGTTGGCTCTCAGGGGAAATGGGGCCCAGCTGGCAATCCAGCTGGGCAACAAATTAGCCGCGAATACCGAGCTTTTGTAGTAATTCGCGATAAGCAGTTAAATCTTTTTTCTTGAGATATTTCATCAACTTACGGCGTTGTGCCACCATTTTCATCAAACCACGACGAGAGTGGTTGTCTTTCTTGAATTGGTCAAAATGGCCTTGTAAGTCTTTAATACGCGCCGTTAACAGGGCGATTTGCACCTGCGGAGAACCTGTATCTCCTTGTTTTGATTGGTTTTCTTTGACGACATTTGCTTTGTCGGTTTTGCTTAACATTTATAACTCCTAACCTTCTTCTTTCGAGGTAAATTTCTGTACAATTTTTCCTACTTTTTAGGACGGGGCATTTTAAACCAATAAGGGGGTTAATAACAAGGGGGTTTTGGGGTTAATTTGCGGGTTTTTTGGGGCTATATGGCCATAACTAGCCGACATTAGCCGGAGCCTGGGACGGGAACTCACAGCCTAAGTCCTCGGGGAACTTACAGCCTAAGTCCTCCAATGCTGTTTTAGTACGCTTGGAAGCCTCTGCAGCGGTGAAAAACAAGCTGGGCTTCTTCAATGTCAGGTAATTAGTGAAAACAGCATGGGCCACAGCGAGACCGGCCAAGACAATTAGCCCTGTTCCGCCCGTTGCGATAGCATAACCCAAGAAACCAAGGGCTGCGATACCATAACAGACGGCTAAGCATTTCTTGCCAAATGCGTTGTTTGATGGAAACATCTTAGCCCCTTCAAATGCCAAATCCCGCAAATGGGGTTCATCGGAATTGTGGATGTAATCGCGCATTTTTATAAGTTGGGCAGTGACGTTTGCTTTTTTGCCAGGTGTATTAGTAACTAGGACATCTGCAGCTGCCGTCATTGCAGAAATATCACGGCCCAAGGTTCTTAGGGCTGGTGTGTCTGAACCTGTAAATTGACTCGCTTGGGTTGCTAAGTCGCTCTTAACGCTGTCGTACTGACTCGTTAACGCTTCGATTTTATCTTTGATATTCTTTAAATCATCTCTCGCATCAATAATAGATTGATAACGATGCTTAGGTTTTTTCGCGGTGAGCTTTTGTAAAAACGCAACAATCAGATCATCAATGTCATTGTCGCCGATAAAAGCGGTTTGTTTCAGTTCTGCTTCGCTAATAAGGTCAAGCCCTTTGAGTGGTCCTTCATTAACTTGATAACAATTTTGCAATAAGAAATCCCCCATCACAGCAGGATAAGCAAGGCGATGTTTGTTATTAACTTTTTTCCCTCTGAATAACAACATATAGCTGATAATACCGACGCTGAAGATATCTGTGGTGATTTGGACCTTACAGTTAATACTGTGATTCTCAGGGGCCAAATAAAGTGGCGTACCACATTTAGAGAACTCATCAAACATTTGGCTCAACCCAAAATCAACAAGGTTAATTTTATTTAGCGCTTTCAATAGGTTTTCAGGCTTAATATCCCGATGAGAGAATTTTTTGTTCTCACAAGGCAATAGTGCTTCGAGCATATTATCGATAACACCGAGCTGCTCTAAAATTGAAGCTTGTTTACAATCATCGCTGTTTATCCACTTAAGCAGCTGCTCACCGTTCTGTTTAGTCTGTATCGAACGCACTTTACGCTGACCTGCATTGGTATGGATATATTTTTTGACATATTTACTGGCATCTTCACCATCCTTGGCCTTCAACTCTGATTTCTTGTTGTTTTCCAGCTTTTCTTGATTCGGGGCAGTAACGATAGCTTGGTGCCGTTGCTCATCTTGTAAATCATGATACTCATCCGCATAGTAAACTTCATTACAGCCTCGCACCAAGCCATCATCAGATTCTGCATCTGTCACGACTTTCAGCACCTGTGGTTTTTCGGGCTTATCAATTGCGATTAGTTCATCGACATGTGCAGGAACTTTAATCTCCCACAACACGTTGAATACTTTACCCATGTTACCATTACCGACGGGGTTTACATGATCGTAGACATGATAAATGACACTGCCATCGT
Organism: Legionellales bacterium; assembly: GCA_002709565.1. Lineage (GTDB taxonomy): Bacteria > Pseudomonadota > Gammaproteobacteria > UBA1113 > UBA1113. The sequence goes on from PAPY01000030.1 coordinate 104,927, forward strand.
CATTGACTCTGGTTAATACCATGGAGTGACTGAGGCTGATGCGGAGATCGGCAATACTAGGTAAACCCTCAATCTTACTCAAAGCACTTTTAGCCTGTTCGTCTAATGCCGAAAATCCAAACGTCAGCCTTTCTTTAGAAACAGCCCCTTCTCTTCGGTCTTTTTCCCGTGCTACAGGTTTCCAGCGTTCATATTTAGGGCGCTTACCTAAGTGATCTACAATAGTGTCGTTTTTATAAGTTTCTATACCTTCCGTCTTTGCGCCATGAACGTGACTACCCGGTTTCAACAATGCCGTTAATAAGGCTTTATCTTTATCGGTAAATTCTGTCTTATCCGGATCAAAGTTAATAAAGCCTGCTGTATTCCGTACTTCGGCCAGCGGATCATCTGTGTCATGGTCCTGGCTTCCAGTTTCATCGACCAAGCTCGCTAAATCATCATCATCGCCTTCACCCCTGCCTGATGAGCCATTATCTCCTGTTGCATCCCTACTCATACTGACTTCACTCATCCGAGCATGTTCCGCAGCTTGCCCTGGCTCCATTGACTCCGTTGGCTCAACCGCCTGTTCCTCAAATAAAGTATCAGCAACTGTCCCTAAAATAGATTCAGGTTCGTCGTCATAATAGGCAAGAATTTCATCAAGCATGGCAATAGCATCATCATCAGATGCTGTACGGTTATGACGCTCAAGCTCGACATTTTTTTGTAAAAATGCTGCGATTTTTCGATCAATCTCATCATTAGAATCAAAAATATTGTGCTGATGATTTTGAATAAAATGTCTACCCAACAGCGCAAACTCACCATCACGCTCTATAGCTGCGACTCGCATGCTCTCTGGGGCAACCTCAAGATCCATGTAAGCAATTTGATAACACATAATACCCAGACTGAAAATATCAATCGACTCCTGTACAGCCTCGCCTCTCTGACTTGCTTCTAGTGGTTGGTGAGGCAGGTGCATAACTGTATTTCGGCTTCCTTTCCATTTGCTGACGCCTAAGTCAACTATTTCAATACTATCACCATTAATTATCAGGTTGTCTGGTTTAAGGTCGCGATGGACCAGTCCTAGTCCGTGACATCTTTTAGCCGCTCTATATAAGCTTCGCATCAACTGTAGCCGTTCACGCATACTCACAGACTCAAGGGTATTTTGTTGTAACCACCGCTCTAACGTAATGCCATTTATTTTCTTTTGTAGTGAGCGAACCTTAATGTCATGGGAGTCATGAGACACGTATTCAGGGTGCTTCATAACAGCTAAGTTAGTCATCTCCAGCTCTGCTTCAGAGCGATTAATAATTGCCTGGTGTGCCTCTTCATTAGATAGTTCATTGATGAGGTTAGTGTTAAAGACTTCATTAACCGCACGTTCTATTTTCTTTTTTCTTGCCGCTTTATCTTGCTCTTTACTTTCGTAAAGATTATCCGTGACGTCTGTTCTAGCCACCTTAAACACAAGCCCTTCTGCTTTATTGACCAGAACACTCTCTTCACTATCCGGCGGCGGCACGGCAATCGTCCATAAGACATCAAATACTTTGCCGTCCGCCCCTTCTCCTAAAGGATTCTCATGGTCATAGACACAGTACACCTGACTACCATCAGCATTAGTGCGTGCCAGGGCTAATGTATGAGTCAAGCGCAAACGCAATGTTGATATATCTTCAATGCCAAGATCACTTCGCAACTTATCATCGGCATACAATAAACCGAATTCAAACTCAGCCTTATTCTTGTTGCCTCGCTTTTGAAATCTTCCGCCAAGCGGTTTATAGCGCTCAAACTTAAGCCGTCGACCTTGCTGCTCGTGGCGTTGATCTTTGTTATAAACAACAGTTGTGGCTCGTTTGGCACTCTGATGCAATAACACCGTCAATAGATCAATGTCAGCCTGCTCAAAGTAAGCATCTGGTCCAAGATTGATTTGTTTGATGACTTCAGGCATTTTTACACTATATTATGGGCCAACTCGAATGGCGAGTAGCATATAGCAATATGATTAAGACTTCCTTAAAGAGCTGCCTTCATTTTGATCAACGCCCTATAATCAACGGGTTAAGGTGATTTTTGTTTTAGCGGGCATGAAACGAGCTGGCCGGTAAGCCGGATTCTGTCGTGGACAATCATTCAACTGGGATGTGCGTCGCCACACACCTCAAGCAACCAACCCGGATCCAGTGCGGGTCACACCATTGGATCCCTATTTGGTCTTGCTCCGAGTGGGGTTTACCTCGCCGCTACTGTTACCAGCAACGCGGTGCGCTCTTACCGCACCATTTCACCCTTACCGGCTAGGCCGGCGGTATACTTTCTGTTGCACTTGCCGTAGGCTCGCGCCCCCCAGGCGTTACCTGGCACTCTACCCTATGGAGTCCGGACTTTCCTCTATACCCAAAGGTACAGCGATTGTCTAGCCAACTCGGGGCGGACTATAGCATTTCCCGCAGAAACTCACCAGTAAATGAGGTCGGATGGTCAGCAACTTCCTCTGGTGTGCCGGTGGCAACGATAGTGCCGCCCTTATCACCCCCTTCAGGGCCTAAATCAATGATCCAATCCGCAGTTTTGATGACATCCAGGTTATGCTCGATAACAACGATGGTATTACCCCGTTCCCGCAGGCGATGTAATACGGCGAGCAAATGTTCGATATCATAAAAATGCAAACCAGTGGTCGGCTCATCGAGAATATACAGGGTACTGCCGGTATCACGGCGCGAGAGTTCCTTGGCGAGCTTAATGCGTTGCGCTTCACCGCCGGATAATGTCGTCGCACTTTGGCCTAAACAAATATAAGATAAACCCACATCCATTAACGTCTGTAATTTACGCGCAATGGCTGGTACCGGGTTAAAGAATTCTAATGCCTCTTCCACACTCATATCAAGAACTTCGTGGATGTTCTTGCCTTTGTATTTGATCTCAAGGGTTTCGCGGTTATAACGTTTGCCTTTACACACATCACAGACCACATAAATATCAGGCAAAAAGTGCATCTCAACTTTAATTAAGCCATCACCGCTACAAGCTTCACAACGCCCACCTTTGACATTGAAACTAAAGCGCCCGACTTTGTAACCTCGTGAGCGCGCTTCTGGCGTTGCGGCAAACAGTTCACGGATATGGGTAAACATGCCAGTATAGGTTGCCGGGTTAGAGCGCGGCGTGCGCCCAATGGGACTTTGGTCGATATCAATGACTTTGTCAAAATACCCTAAACCATTAATGGCTTTGTGAGGTGCGGGTTGCACATTCACCGCGCCATTAAGCTCTTTTGCAGCCATCGGATACAGGGTGTCATTGATTAGACTTGATTTACCGGAGCCGGACACGCCGGTGACGCAGGTCATCAAACCGACAGGAATGGTGACATCGACATTCTTTAAGTTATTGGCCGTCGCGCCTTTAATGCGTAATACTTCCCGTTTGTTCATTTCCATACGTTCTTCGGGTACGGCAATGGTGCGTTTACCTGATAGGTATTGGCCGGTGATGGATTTTTTGGCTTTCTTAATGTCCGCTGGTTTACCTTGGGCCACTATCGTACCACCGTGAACACCCGCGCCAGGACCTATATCAATAATATGATCCGCACTCAAGATAGCCTCTTCATCGTGTTCGACTACGATGACGGTATTACCAATATCGCGCAGATGCGTCAGGGTCTTCAATAGACGGCCATTATCCCGTTGATGTAAACCGATCGATGGTTCATCGAGAATATACATCACCCCAACAAGGCCCGCACCGATTTGGCTAGCCAAACGAATACGTTGCGCTTCACCACCAGAAAGCGTCTCAGCACTGCGATTCAAGGTTAAATAATCCAACCCCACATTGACCAAAAAGCTTAAACGGTCGACGATTTCTTTTTGGATCTTCGCAGCAATCTCGCCTTTGTGGCCAGGGAGTGTCAGCTTTTCAAAAAATCCCAATGCATGTTCTATAGACCACCCTGTCACGGCAGAAATATTTTCATCTTTAACAAACACATGGCGCGCCTCAGTCCGCAGACGTTGACCGTCACATTTATCACAAGGACTGGTGGATAAGTATTTCGCTAACTCTTCACGCACGACATTGGATTCTGTTTCGCGGTAGCGCCGGTCCATGGTGTTAACGACTCCCTCAAACGCATGTTTGCGTTTGAAGCTGCGGCCTTTGCTAGTGACATAACGGAATTCGATTTTTTCGCCATCAGAGCCATAGAGTAAGATATCTTGAATATCCTCCGGTAATTCTTCAAACGGCGTATCAATCGAAAAGTCATAATGCTTAGACAGGGATTGCAGCATATTGAAATAATAACCATTACGCCTATCCCAACCACGAATAGCACCTTCAGCTAAACTGTAACTGGTATCATGGACAATGCGCTCTTGGTCGAAGAATTGCATCACCCCTAACCCGTCACAACTGGGACATGCACCAATAGGACTATTAAACGAAAATAAACGGGGCTCTAATTCAGTCAAACTGTAACCACAATCAGGGCAGGCGTATTTTGCCGAGAACACGATATCGTCTCGGTCACCATCCATAAAAGCAATTTGCGCAATTCCTTCCGCTAAATTCAACGCAGTCTCAATAGACTCTGACAAACGTAATTGAATATCATCACGGACTTTGAGCCTATCAATAATGACTTCGATGGTGTGTTTTTTGCGGAGCGCTAATTTAGGGGGATCATCTAACTCAACGACGTCACCATCCACCCGCGCACGGATATAACCGTCACTCAACAATTGTTGAAACACTTGTACGTGTTCCCCTTTGCGCTCTTTGACGATGGGAGCTAATACCATCACCTTGGTTTCTTCCGGTAAGGCTAAGATTTGGTCCACCATTTGACTGACGGTTTGTGCCTCTAGGGCATGTTGATGAGTGGGGCAACGGGGTTGGCCAACCCGGGCATAGAGAAGTCGCAAATAATCGTAAATTTCTGTAATCGTGCCAACAGTGGAGCGAGGATTATGGGATGCGGCTTTTTGTTCGATAGAAATCGCTGGAGATAAGCCTTCGATGGTCTCGACATCGGGTTTTTCCATCATGGATAAGAATTGCCGGGCATAGGCTGACAGTGACTCGACATAACGGCGTTGACCTTCCGCATAAAGGGTATCAAACGCTAACGAGGACTTGCCAGAACCCGATAGACCGGTGATAACGATAAGTTTATCCCGTGGAATACTCAGATCCACGTTCTTAAGATTGTGGGTACGTGCCCCACGAATTTCGATTGTGTCCATCAGATTTACCTGTTGCGGGCAGATTTTGCCCTAGTTATTTGTTGTATTGATGTCGTATAATACGCGGAAAATTGACCGATGCAACTGCAGGTAGCCATGAAACTAGAACACGACAACATGTCCGCTTTTGAAGCTCGAGCGGCTTTTTCCCTTGCCAGCATTTATGCCTTCCGCATGTTAGGTTTATTTATGATTTTGCCGGTGTTCGCCCTCTACGCCCATGACTTGACCGGCGCAACACCTGTATTGATCGGTCTTGCTTTGGGCGTGTATGGCTTAACCCAAGCTATATTCCAAATACCCTTCGGCATGAGTTCCGACAAATTTGGCCGTAAGCGCATCATTACCATTGGGCTATTGCTATTTGCCATTGGTAGCGTGATTGCGGCATCAAGCCATAGCATTACCGGCGTCATCATTGGTCGCGCACTGCAAGGTGCTGGCGCTGTGGGAAGTACCTTGATTGCCCTATTAGCTGATTTAACCCGTGAGGAGCACCGCACCAAAGCCATGGCAGTCATCGGCATGGTGATTGGCTTGTCATTTTCGCTAGCCATGGTGGGGGGGCCTATTCTTAACAACTTGTTCGGCGTCAATGGGATATTTTGGTTAACGGCTGGTTTGGCACTTGTGGGGATATTAATGCTCTATATTGCCGTCCCCGCCCCCGAGCAAGCCATGTTCCATCGCGATGCCGAGGTGGAGCCGGCCCAATTAGGGCGTATCTTACGCCAGCCAGAATTGTTGCGTTTAGATGTTGGGATCTTTGCCTTGCATGGCATATTAACTGCGAGCTTTGTGGTGATTCCAGTGGCCCTCAAAGATATGGCCGGCATGGCAGAGAGTACACAGTGGGCATTTTACTTGCCCATCTTTGCTTTAGCGTTTTTCTCCATGGTGCCTTTCATCATCATTGCCGAGAAAAAATACAAAATGAAACCGGTATTCCTCGGTGCCATCGCTACCCTCGCTGTTGCCCAACTTGGACTCAGCCTATTGCACAATTCTGTCTGGGGTATCGGTGTGTGTTTGTATATTTTTATGACAGCCTTCACCTTGCTGGAAGCGAGCCTACCTTCATTAATCGCCAAAATTGCCCCCGCCGGTAGCAAAGGCACCGCCATGGGCGTATACTCATGTTCACAGTTTTTCGGTATTTTTATCGGTGGTACTGTCGGTGGTTGGTTATATGGCTTACACCATGTGGTCGGCGTCTTTCTGTTCTGTGCAAGTTTGGCCTTAGTATGGTTATGCCTTGCCAGCACGATGAAGAAGCCCAAACAGGTGACGACTTATATGATCAAATTGGGTCAAATCACACAAGAGCAGGCAAGCCAACTCAACCAGCATTTAATGCAGCTCGCTGGGATCCATGAAGCGCTGATCCAATCCGACGACGGCATTGTCTACTTGAAAGTCGACAAGCGAGTCCTCGATAAAGATAACTTACTGGAATTAGTTAACCGTTATACGGCATAATTGGCAATTTTGCACGGCGATGCCGTTAACTACAAATGCAGAACTTGATCGAAAGGTCGATCAAGAATGAGTATTTTGGTTCAGGCCGAGGCGCACGTACTTCTTTACGAAGGAGTTTACTGGTGTTAAATGACTGAGTGAAGATAGTGCGTGCAACAAAGGCATGAGCCAAAAGACGAAATTATTGAGGAGTCGAATATTATGGCAAGAGGCATTAACAAAGCAATTATCATCGGTAACTTAGGCGCTGATCCTGAAGTGCGTTACACCCCCAACAATACCGCTGTCACTAACCTGTCTGTGGCGACTAGCGAAAGTTGGAAAGACCGCGAAACCGGCGAACAACAAGAACGTACCGAGTGGCACCGCATCGTGTTATACCGTCGTTTAGCGGAAATTGCTGGTGAGTACTTACGTAAAGGTTCTAAAGTCTACATCGAAGGTCGCATCCAGACTCGCAAATGGACTGACCAAAACGGCAACGATCGCTACACCACTGAAATCATCGGCAACGAATTACAAATGCTCGACAGCCGTGGCGGTGCAACCACTGACTTCGCCCCTGCTGCAGCCGGCAGCAGTGCCGCAAGCCCAGCCCCTGCAACCGCGGGTCCGGCTGCAGATGATAATTTTGATGACGATATTCCGTTTTAATTCCATAACCCGACCCGAATTGCTGCGTCATCGACGCAGCAATTCGTGAACCGGGACCGGTTTGTCATCTGTACCAACTTAAACGAAGCTATTATTAAGTCCTCGAACCCAATTCCCCTACCTTATTGATTATCCAGCATATTCCTAGACAGGCTTGTTTTCGCACAAATACTAGACCATAATGCTCAATACTATAAGCAATAAAGCTTATTTTGCTTAAAATATTGAGCATTATCATGGGTAGACAAGCTAAGGTCATATTACCGAAACTGCAGCGTAAACTTGAGCAAATTGGCGAAAATATCCGCCTTGCAAGATTACGCCGCCGGCTATCGACAACTCAAATTACCGAGCGGGCTGGCATTTCACGTAATACACTGAGCGCTATAGAGCGTGGTAAACCCAGCGTGACTTTCGGTGCTTACGCCCAGGTCCTCGCTTGTCTTGGACTTGAAGATGATTTGCTGCTCATTGCCCAAGATGATGAGCTAGGCCGAAAACTCCAAGACGCCAACCTGCCTACGAAGGCTAGAGCGCCAAAACGCAAAAAACAAATAGAGAATAAAAATGTCTAACACACGCGATAAAGATATTTAGGAAAATTCTCAAGACACTGCAATTTGGTCAGGTTTGCTATGTCCTCGACCCTAAGTCCCGGTCTTCTTCGCTACCCTCAACGAGGTGGGTGAGCTCATCACAGAGTATGATTTTGTTGTCTTTGAATTGAAATAGAGCCACCACTTTGCCTTTGATTTCGTTGCCATCATCTTTGACTGCATGAATATGATGGACAGTACAAACCTTGTCCCCTTCTGCCACCATGTGTTCAAACTCCACGGAAGCTTCTTTGATGACTTGCTTTTGTGCCACCATGTGCTGGACAAATCCTTCATAATCGAAGCTCAAGCCATCGACATTTTGGCGATAATCCTTACTCATATACTTTGCGATAATGGTTTCATCCGCATCTGGGTTAACCATAACTTCTTGAAAGGCCTCGCGGAGTAAGGCTTTGTTGGCGTCTTGTGGGCTCATTCTGGCTCTCCTTGTCTAGACATAAAAAAACCGCCTGCAACATCGTTGCAAGCGGTTTTTAGAATAACACAAAAAATTTTATTCTTCGCTAACTTCAGGTCTATCAACCAGCTCGATATAAGCCATAGGGGCAGCATCACCATGGCGGAAACCACATTTAAGGATGCGCGTGTAACCACCAGGACGTTCTTTGTAACGTGGGCCGATATCCGAAAAAAGCTTGCCTACGATTTCTTTGTCCCGTAAGCGATCGAAGGCTAAACGACGCTTAGCCACAGAGTCTTCTTTAGCGAGAGTAATCAAAGGCTCAACCACACGGCGTAAGTCTTTAGCTTTGGGCAAGGTTGTTTTGATCACACCGTGACGTAGCAGCGAGTTCGCCATATTTTGGAACATAGCTTTACGGTGACTGCTAGTACGGTTTAAATGTCTACCACTTTTACGATGTCGCATGGTTGTATTCCTTCGTCTCTATAACGTTATTGTTGCTCTTCCGGCTCTGATTTGCCACGCTGCTCTAAATAAGACGGCGGCCAATTCTCTAATCGTGTGCCTAAAGACAACGATTGTGAAGCCAGTACGGTTTTGATTTCAGTCAGTGATTTTTTACCCAGGTTCGGGGTTTTTAGCAATTCGTTTTCGCTGCGTTGAATTAAATCACCCACGTAGTAAATGTTTTCTGCTTTGAGACAGTTGGTTGAACGTACCGTCAACTCTAAGTCTTCGATAGGGCGTAGCAATGCCGGATCAATCTGCTCTTCTTGAGACTCTTGCTGACCGCTCATGCCTTGTTTGAGATCAACAAACGCCGCTAATTGCTGTTGCAAAATAGTCGCAGAACGACGAATAGCGTCTTCAGGATCTAACGTACCATCTGTCTCTAATTCGATAACCAGTTTGTCCATATTTGTGCGTTGCTCTACCCGGGCACTTTCAACCACATAGCTGACACGGTTTACTGGACTAAACGTCGCGTCTAATTGAAGATGACCAATAGGTCTGTCGCTGCCGCTCTCTTCGTCTTCTTCGTCCGCGCTATAACGCTGAGCAACAGGCTGGTAACCACGACCACGCTTAACTGTCACTACCATATCAAGCGTACCGTTGGTGTCCAAAGTTGCAATCTGGTAATCCGGATTCGCCACCTCAACATCGTGCTCAAGCTGGAAGTCAGCTGCAGTCACAGGACCTGGGCCCTTTTTGCTGAGGCGTAAGTTCACTTCATCCCGCTCGTGCAGAATAAAAGCGACACCTTTGAGGTTTAACAGAATATCGATAATGTCTTCTTGCACGCCATCTTTGGTGCTGTACTCATGAAGCACACCATCAATCTGCACATCAGTGATGGCCGCACCTGGCATAGAGGACAAAAGAATACGACGTAGCGCATTACCCAACGTATGACCGAAACCACGCTCCAACGGTTGCAAAGTGACGCGTGAACGGTGCTTATCCAAAACATCAACGTCGATGTTTTGTGGGGTTAAAAATTCAGTTACAGCACTTGCCATAGGGTTCTCCGGGTTACGGTTAAACTATTATCGAGAATAATACTCGACAACCAGATTTTCATTAATATCAAGTTGCACTTCATCACGAGGCGGAATGTACTTAAAGACACCTTTGAGCCCGCTTGTATCGACATTGATCCAGTCAACAAAACCCACTTGTTGCGCTGTCTCAATGGCGGCTTTGATGCGTAATTGTTTTTTGCTCTTTTCACGTACTTCGATTTCGTCATTTTCAGAAACCAAGTAAGACGGAATTGTCACACGCTGACCATTCACAAGAATAGCACCGTGGTTTACCAATTGGCGTGCTTCCGCACGCGTGCTAGCAAAGCCCATACGATAAACAACATTATCAAGACGGCGCTCAAGCAATTGAATGAGGTTTTGGCCGGTAGAGCCTTTTGCTTTAGCGGCTTTGGCATAATAGCTACGGAATTGCTTCTCCAACATGCCGTACATACGACGAAGTTTTTGTTTTTCACGTAACATGGTGCCGTAAGTTGAAAGACGGCCACGACGCTTTGCATGCTGCCCTGGAGGTGTGTCTGCTTTACACTTAGATTCCAGCGAGCGCAGAGAGCTTTTCAGCATTAAATCAGTGCCTTCGCGGCGTGATAATTTACATTTAGGTCCAGTGTACTTTGCCATTGTTAGTGTTCTCCTCGCTTATACTCGGCGCTCTTTCGGTGGACGACAACCGTTGTGTGGAATACCTGTAGAATCGGTGATTTCAATAATTTTGAAACCAAGGCCGATAAGGGCTCGAATCGCAGATTCACGACCAGGTCCAGGACCTTTGACGAAAACCTTGACGGTTTGCATACCGAAGTCGTTCTTCGCGACGCTACCAGCACGTTCCGCGGCCACCTGAGCTGCGAACGGGGTACTCTTACGGGAACCACGGAAACCTGAACCACCGGCTGTTGCCCAGGTTAAGGTATTACCTTGTAAATCAGTAAAAGTAACGATGGTATTGTTAAATGAGGCCTGGATATGGACCGCACCATCGGTGACTTTTTTCTTGCCGCGCTTCTTGGAAGAACTTGGTGTTACACGTTGCTGTTTGTTACTTGCCAATGCCATAATCGTCTAATTCCTGTGTCTTATTTCTTTTTAGCCATGGATTTCTTCGGCCCCTTACGGGTACGAGCATTCGTCTTAGTCCGCTGGCCACGTAAAGGCAAGCCACGACGGTGTCGCACACCACGATAACAACCGATGTCTTTCAACCGCTTGATATTCGTCGCAATTTGACGTCTAAGATCACCTTCTAATAGATACTCGCCATTACCCAGTTCAGTACGGATCTTCTCAACTTCAGTGTCAGGCACATCTTTCGCCTTAGTGGCTGGGTCAATCGCTAATTTGTTACAGACAGCCAAAGCCCGGCTTCGGCCAACGCCGTAAATGGCGGTCAAAGCGATGCTGATATGTTTGTTAGGCGGAATATTAACGCCAGCAATACGATACATACTCTATCGACTCCTCAAATTAATCGTCGTTTGGTCATTCCAAGCCGCTACTAAAAAAAGCAGCGTAGAATAACGCGCTATCAGTTAAAAATCAAGTATCTACTCAGCCAGCCGCAGCTGAATAGGCCCAAATTTCGCTATTTTGTGCCTAAGCCTTAGCCTTGGCGCTGTTTATGCTTCGGATCCTTGCAAATCACGCGAACCACACCCCTGCGGCGAATAATCTTGCAGCTCCGGCATATTTTCTTAACAGATGCTCTTACTTTCATCTCAAAACTCCTAACAGCATGGTTAACGTAACAACCCAGTTCCTGGATTTGAACCCTTAAGGTTCGCCTTCTTCAGCAGTGACTCATATTGGTTGGACATTAAATGGGCTTGAATTTGCGCCATAAAGTCCATAATCACTACCACGATAATCAATAATGACGTTCCACCGAAATAAAACGGCACATGCCACGTCATAATCAAGAATTCAGGCAATAAAGCCACTCCAACCAAGTAAATCGAACCCACCAGTGTCAAACGCGACATTACGGTATCGATATACTTAGCGGTTTGCTCACCCGGTCTAATGCCTGGAATGAACGCCCCTGATTTTTTTAAGTTATCTGCTGTATCACGGGGGTTAAATACCAATGCCGTATAAAAAAAGCAGAAAAATATAATTGCGACTGTAAATACTAAGAGATACAGTGGCTGTCCCGGTTGCATGGCTAAGCCAATATCACCTAACCAGGACATCCCTTGGCCCTTACCAAACCAGGTGGCCAAAGTGCTGGGAAAAATGATGATACTCGATGCAAAAATCGGTGGTATCACCCCAGACATATTAATCTTTAGCGGCAAATGGCTGCTTTGCGCGGCATAGAGCTTACGCCCCTGCTGACGCTTGGCATAATTTACCGTGATCCGACGCTGCGCCCGTTCCATAAACACCACAAAGCCAGTCACACATAGTACAGCCACTAACACCAAAATAATGGCTATGGGCTGCATTTGCCCTTGTCGGACTTGTTCCAGTGACCGGGCAATCGCCGCGGGAAAACCAGACACAATACCGGCAAAAATCAATAACGAGATGCCATTACCCACACCGCGTTCTGTCATTTGCTCCCCTAGCCACATCAAAAACATCGTGCCACAGGCTAGAGTGAGTGTTGCTACAAAATAAAACCCAAATGATGGATTAAGAGCAACCCCTTGGCTTGCCAAATATTTTGACATCCCCAAGGCTTGGAATAACGCTAACACTAAGGTCCCATAACGGGTGTAGCGATTAATCTTCCTGCGTCCTGCTTCGCCTTCTTTTTTGAGGGCTTCAAGCTTCGGCGACACCACAGAAAATAACTGGATGATAATCGAGGCCGAAATATAAGGCATTACCCCAAGGGCAAATACCGTTAGACGCTTCAACGCGCCCCCTGAGAACATATTCAAATACCCAATGATGGTATTTGACTGTTGACTGAATAACTCTGCCAACCGGTCTGGGTTCAAGCCCGGTACCGGAATGTGGGCACCGATGCGATACACTAAGATCGCTAACAACACAAAGAGTAAGCGCTGCTTAAGCTCTTTTAAACCGCCTTGTTGAAACATCGCTCCTGGATTAGGTGTTGTTGCCATTGAAACCCCTTACGCCTCTACCTTGCCACCTGCAGCTTCAATTGCAGCAATGGCTCCCTTAGTTGCTTTAATGCCTTTAAGGTTAACTGCATGAGACAACTCACCTCGAGCAATCACTTTTGCAAATTGTGAGCGGCCAGAAATTACACCTGCTTTTTTGAGGGCCGCTAAATCGACCTCGGAATTAGCCGGAAAACTGGCTAGTTCATGTAAACGCACTTCTGCTGTGACTTTACGTTTCCAGGAGGTAAAACCCAATTTAGGAATTCGGCGTTGTAAAGGCATTTGACCACCTTCAAAACCCGCAGCAACTTTACCTTTACCGCGAGCTTTTTGGCCTTTGACACCTCGACAAGAGGTTTTACCAAGACCAGAACTCCAACCGCGGCCACGGCGCTTAGGGGCCTTTTTGGAACCTTCAGCAGGTTTAATTGTATTTAATCGCATGTTCAGATCTCCTCAACCTGTAAGAGAAAATTCACTTTGTTGATCATACCGCGGTTACTAGGGGTATCTTCAACGGTTACTGTATGGTTCATACGACGTAAACCCAAGCCGCGTACGCAGGCTTTTTGTTTTTCGACGCAACCATTAGTACTTTTACGCAATGTTACTTTCAGTTCTTTCTTTGCTGTCATGTTATTCACCCATAATTTCCGCAATGGATTTGCCGCGTTTTTCGGCAATCATTTCTGGCGTACTCATTGTCGTTAGTGCATTCAAGGTTGCCCTGATCACATTAATAGGATTGGTCGATCCCATCGATTTAGACAGAATATTTTTGACACCCACAACTTCAAATACCGCACGCATTGCAGCACCGGCAATAATACCAGTACCTTCAGACGCTGGTTTCATGAAAACTTTACTCGCACCATGACGGCCTGTGGTTTCATAAAAAACCGTATCGCCATTTAATTGGATATAGACCATATTGCGACGTGCGTCTTCGAGGGCTTTTTGGATGGCAACGGGCACTTCACGGGCTTTACCGGTACCAAAACCAACTCGGCCTTGGCCATCACCGACGACAACCGCCGCAGAGAAGCCGAAGATACGACCACCTTTAACAACCTTGGCTACCCGTCTTACATTGACGAGGACTTCTTGCATGCCATCGGATTTTGTATCTGTACTAAAACTTGTTGACATAATGCCCTACCCTCTAAAATTGTAAGCCAGCTTCACGAGCTGCTTCAGCCAATGCTTTAACGCGACCATGGTATTTAAAGCCATGGCGGTCGAATGCAATCTTATTAACGCCGGCTTTTTTGGCGCGCTCTGCTAATACAGAACCAACCACCTTCGCCGCATCGATGTTACCAGTGCTTTTGCACTTAGCTTTGACATCAGATTCAGTCGTAGATGCAGAAACGATAACGGTTGAATGACGTTTCAAGGCATCATACTTGATCAACTGGGCATAGATATGGTTCAGCGTGCGGTGCACACATAAACGTAATAACTCAGGATCACGCGCTTGAAGCTTCTTGATCTGCCCACCACTATTGCGACTACGTCGAACTCGACCCAGTGCTTTTTCTTTAGTTTGTTTATCTGCCATCGTTTTATCCTAATTACTTCTTAGTTTCTTTACGAATAACGTGTTCATCAGCATATCGAACCCCTTTGCCTTTGTAAGGCTCAGGTGGACGATAAGCACGAATTTCAGCAGCGACTTGGCCGACTTGTTGCTTATTAGCACCTTTCACCACAATTTCAGTCTGACTTGGACATTCAATGGTAATACCTTCTGGAATAGCATGATCAACCGGATGAGAAAAACCCAAGGTTAAATTCAATGATTTTCCTTTTACCTGTGCACGGTAACCAACGCCGATGAGAGTAAGCTTTTTCTCGAAGCCATCACTCACGCCTACGACCATATTGTTGACGATGGCACGGGTTGTACCCGCCATCATATTCGCTTCTTTGCCACCGTTTTTAGGCTCAACCTGCAAAACATTATCGTTTTGCGCCAAGCTAACGGAACGTGGCAACTCATGATTCAACGAGCCCTTAGGACCTTTAACGTTGATTTCAGAGCCCGTCAATTTGAACTCAACACCTTTTGGTAATTCAATAGGCTTTTTTGCAATACGTGATGCCATTATTCTTCTCCTACCAAACTACGCACAATACTTCACCGCCAACATTGGCAGCACGAGCAGATTTATCCGTCATCACCCCTTTAGAGGTAGAAACAACAGCGGTACCGAGTCCACCGATAACTTTCGGTAAATCATTCACACCCTTATAGGTACGAAGTGCTGGGCGGCTAACCCGCTGTAATTTTTCAATGACCGGTTTACCAAGGTGGTACTTTAATAAAATCTCAAGCACAGGTTTCTTTTCTTCGCCTGTGATCTTGAAATCTTGAATGTAACCTTCTTCTTTGAAGACTTTCGCAATTGCGACTTTGATCTTAGAAGACGGGATACTCACCGTAGATTTACTTACCGCTTGCGCATTGCGGATGCGGGTAAGCATATCAGCGATTGGGTCTTGCATACTCATGATTAACGATTCTCCTGCTTATTCTTACCAGCTAGACTTCACGAGACCGGGAATGAATCCCATCATTGCGTATTTACGCAACATGCTCCGGCTAAGTTGAAACTTACGATAAACACCCCGAGGACGACCCGTTAACCGACAACGATTACGTTGACGCTTAGGGCTCGCATTGTTAGGCATCTTGTCCAAGGCGGTTTGTAACTCATCAATGCGGGCAACAATTGTATCGAAGTCTTCATTGTCGTTGTTCAACTTCGCGTATAAGCTCTTAAGCTCAGTACGAATAGCGTCCCGCTTTGGCGCGTATTTGTTGACTAGCTTCGTGCGTTTCTTTTCACGTTCGATAATAGACTGCTTTGCCATTATTTTTGCCCCTCAATGTCTTTAAATGGGAAGTTGAATGCTTTCAAGAGCGCACGGCCTTCCTCATCAGAATTCGCGCTGGTGGTGATAGTAATATCCATACCACGAAGTGCGTCAATTTTGTCGTAATCAATCTCTGGGAATACGATTTGTTCTTGGATACCCATACTAAAGTTACCACGACCGTCGAATGATTTAGGGTTTAAACCACGGAAGTCGCGGATACGTGGGATTGCGATATTGATCAAACGCTCAAGAAAATCATACATACGCTCATCACGTAAGGTGACTTTACAACCTATCGGCCAACCTTCACGAATTTTGAAGCCAGCCACAGATCGACGTGCTTTGGTGGGGACGGATTTTTGTCCCGCGATCAAATCCAAATCGGCCATTGCATGGGTTAATGTTTTTTTGTCATTTACCGCTTCACCAACACCCATGTTTAGAGTGATTTTAGTGATTTGAGGCACTTGCATCACAGATTTATAGCCAAACTGCTGCATAAGCTTTTTAACAACTGTGTCTTTAAATGTTTGTTTTAAATTAGCCATCGTTACACCCTAAATTACGCTTCACTGATATCTACTAATTCGCCATTCGATTTGAAATAACGCGCTCTTTTGCCATTTTCGAGTTGCTTGATACCCACTCTGTCGCCTTTTTGCGTCATCGGGTTCCAAACCGCAACATTTGAAATATCCAACGGTGCAGCCTTTTCAACAATACCGCCTTTCTCGCCAGTATTAGGATTGCCGCGCATATGTTTCTTCATCATATTCACGCCATCAACCAGTACGCGAGATACGGTTTTGTTGCCTACTTTGCGTCGCATAATCGAAAGCACAGCGCCACGGCGCCCTTTGTCTTTGCCTGCGGTTACGACAACTTCATCGCCTTTTTTGAGTTTTTGCATGTCTCTCTCGCCTATTCTTAAAGTACTTCTGCTGCTAATGAAATAATCTTCATGTAGGCAGCGCGTAATTCACGGGTTACTGGACCAAAAATACGTGTACCAATAGGTTGGTATTGGGCATTCAATAGCACCGCAGCATTGTTGTCGAAGCGGATGACAGAGCCATCATTACGGCGAACGCCTTTTTTGGTTCGTACAATAACAGCGTATAGTACGTCGCCTTTTTTGACTTTACCCCGTGGGATAGCTTCTTTAACGCTAATTTTGATGACGTCACCGATGCTTGCGTAACGGCCTTTTAAGACCTTGATACACATCACCTGGCGGGCGCCGCTGTTATCAGCTACATCGAGCATTGATTGCATCTGTATCACAGTATTCTCTCCAAACTTCTTCTCTTTGGCTTTATTGACAGGAACATACGCAGACAGGCACTGAGCCCTGGATGCGCGACCTGTGTAAGCCTTTTATAACCCTACCGGTTTCGCGTTGTTGTGGTAGATAAAGAGATATCACGATAACCATAATATCTGCTCATATACCGGATCTTTCCTTGAAAGGCGCGGCAGTATAACACAGCTTTGTTAGGACGCAAAGCCTTGTCTGCCTACCGCCGACGTGGTCCTTGTTGGCGGGAAAAGCGGCTATTTACTAATCAGCCGCTTTGGTAAAAATCCATATTAATCAAGGAGTTACGATTACTTCGCTTTCTCGATGATTTCTTTCAACATCCAGCTCTTCGTCTTGGATAATGGACGACACTCTTCGATTTTGACCGTATCACCCTGACCACACTGGTTGGTTTCATCATGGGCATGAAATTTTTTCGCCCGTTTGATGTATTTTTTGTAGAGTTTATGGCGAACTTGGCGTACCACTTCAACCACAATAGACTTGTCCATCTTGTCACTGACAACAGTGCCAACTAGAACCCGCCGATTACTCTGCTTAGTTTCAGTTTGCTCACTCATGATGTACTACCTTCTCGACGTTTTTCGCTGATGATGGTTTGGATGCGAGCAATATCCTTACGGACACGCTGGAACAAGTGCGGGCGGACTTGCTGACCGCTACCATGTTGCATGCGCAGGTTAAACTGCTCTTGCATCAACGCTTGTAACTCTCCAGTTAACTCATCAACTGATTTTTCTCTTAATTCATTCGCTTTCATTACAACACCGTTTCAACTTCAAATGTGGTCTTAATGGGTAATTTAGCTGCAGCAAGGGCAAATGCCTCACGGGCTAACTCTTCCGATACCCCTTCCATTTCGAACAGCATACGGCCTGGCTGAACTAAAGCCACCCAGTACTCGATACTCCCCTTACCTTTACCTTGACGAACTTCTAAAGGCTTTTTGGTAATCGGTTTGTCCGGGAATACACGGATCCAAATCTTACCACCCCGTTTAATGTGACGGGTCATGGCTCGACGAGCCGCTTCAATTTGACGTGCTGTCAAACGACCACGTGTGGTTGCTTTAAGCCCGAATGTACCAAAGCTAACTTTGTTACCTCGTGATGCAACACCGCGGTTACGGCCTTTTTGTACTTTTCCTCGATATCGTTTTGGCTGTAACATGTCGATAAACTCCTATTCGCCTTCAGCTTGCTCAGCAGCAGCTTCTGGCTGTTGTTTTTCTTGGGGTTTGCCGACCTTCTCACCTTTGAAGATCCAAACCTTAACACCAATAACCCCGTAAGTGGTATGAGCTTCAGCAACGCCATAGTCAATATCGGCGCGGAACGTGTGTAACGGAACACGGCCTTCACGATACCATTCACTACGTGCAATTTCAGCTCCGCCAAGACGGCCACCCACGCAGATCTTAACGCCTTGGGCACCAGCACGCATTGCACTACTCACAGCACGCTTCATAGCGCGACGGAACATTACCCGTTGCTCTAATTGTTTTGCCACTGAATCCGCAACAAGATAAGCATCTAACTCTGGTTTGCGAATTTCTTCGATGTTCAAATGAACCGGCACACCCATGATTTTGGACACTTGAGAACGCAATTTTTCAACGCCTTTACCACGCTGACCAATAATCACACCAGGACGCGCGGCAAAAATAGTAATGCGCGCATTCTTCGCTGGTCGTTCAATGCGAATATGACTTACTGCAGCTTCAGCTAATTCTTTGTGAAGATACTCACGTACCTTGATGTCAGCAAATAGATTGTCGGCATAATTACCTTCAGCGTACCAAATAGACTGCCAGTCTTCAGTGATACCCAGACGTATACCGGTTGGATGTACTTTTTGACCCATTATTGACTCCCCACTGCACTTTCGTCAGACACCATCACAGTGATATGACTGGTACGTTTTAAAATTCTGTCAGATCGACCTTTGGCCCGTGGCTTAAGACGTTTCATGGTCGGACCTTCATCTACGAATACTTTAGATACTCGTAGTTCGTCGATATCTGCACCGCTGTTATGCTCAGCATTAGCAATGGCAGATTCGAGTAATTTTCTGATCATGTTAGATGCTTTTTTGACGCTAAAGGTCAATTCATCTAACGCTTTATCCACTGGCAAACCGCGAATTTGATCGGCAACCAGACGCGCCTTTTGTGGCGATATGCGTGCAAAACGTAATTTAGCTGCTACTTCCATCACATTTCCCCTTATTTTTTACGGTCGCCAGAGTGCATCTTGAACAGACGGGTTGGCGCAAACTCACCGAGTTTATGACCGACCATGTTTTCTGTTACAAACAGAGGCACAAAGGTTTTACCATTGTGGACAGCGATAGTTAGGCCTACCATATCCGGAATAATCATAGAACCTCGCGACCATGTTTTAATGGGTCGCTTGTCGTTACCTTTTATGGCTGCTAAAACTTTTTTTAGCAACTTGTGAAATATGTATGGACCTTTCTTAACTGAACGTGGCACCTTACTATCCTCTCAATTATTTAGACTTGTGACGCGAACGAACAATATACTTTTGCGTTCGCTTATTCTTACGGGTCTTGTAACCTTTCGTCGGCATACCCCATGGACTCACCGGATGACGGCCACCCGAAGTACGACCTTCACCACCACCCATTGGGTGATCAACAGGGTTCATCGCTACACCACGCACCGTAGGTCTACGACCACGACGACGTGAAGCACCCGCTTTACCTAATGAAATCAAGTTATGATCTTCATTACCCACTTCACCGATAGTTGCACGACAATCCGCAGGGATTTTGCGCATTTCACCGGAGCGTAAACGCAAAGTGACATAATCACCTTCACGTGCTAGCAATTGTACTGAAGCACCAGCACTACGCGCGATTTGCGCGCCTTTTCCTGGTTTCATTTCAATACAGTGAATCACGGTACCCACCGGCATATTACGCATGGGCATAACATTACCGACCTTGATAGGTACATGCATACCTGAAACAACTTCGTCGCCAACTTTAAGATGACGTGGCGCGATAACATAGCGGCGCTCACCGTCTTTATAAAGTAACAAGGCAATATCAGCTGTACGGTTAGGATCGTATTCAATACGTTCCACACGAGCAGGGATATCGTCTTTGTTACGCTTAAAGTCAATAATACGGTATTGTTGTTTATGACCACCACCCCGATGACGGGTAGTAATACGGCCTAAATTATTACGGCCGCCGGTTTTTTTCTTCGGCTCTAACAATTGACGATAAGGTTTACCTTTATGGCGCTCTTTGTTGACGAGCTTCTTAACGTGCCGTTGTCCTGGTGATGTTGGTTTTAACTTAACTACTGGCATGGTTGCTCACCTTAATCTTTCACTACAAAATTAATATCTTGGCCTTCAGCAAGAGTCACATAAGCTTTTTTCCAGGCTTTACGTTTCCCTGCAATTTTGCCATAACGCTTGTTCTTGGCTTTTACGTTAGTGACCTGTACGCCAGTAACAGTAACCTTGAACAATTGCTCAACGGCTTTTTTGATTTCGGTCTTGTCAGCGTCAGTCGCTACTTTAAAGGCATACTGACGATGAGCGTCACTCATGATCGACGCTTTCTCAGAAACATGAGGCGCCAACAAAACATTCATGATGCGTTCTTGATTCATCCTAAGTTCTCCTCAAGTTTCTTCACGGCTGCAACCGTCATTAAGACATTCTCATGGGCAATCAAACTCACAGGATCAATGTCATCAACTGTTGCTACAGACACACGTGGGATGTTACGTGCAGCCATGAACAAATTCATGTCAATAGCTTCTGTAACAATCAATACATTTTCAAGCTCTAAGGATTTCAGCGCTGCAGCGGCTAGTTTGGTTTTCGCTTCTGCAACTGTGAAGTCTTCAACAACAACCAAGCGCTCTTGGCGTACCAATTCTGCCAAGATGGATTGCATAGCGCCGCGGTACATTTTTTTGTTAATTTTGTTGTCGAACTTGCGAGGCTTAGCCGCGAAAGTTACACCACCTTTGCGCCAGATAGGACTACGAGTCGTTCCTGCGCGGGCACGACCTGTGCCTTTTTGACGCCATGGTTTAGCGCCACCACCACTCACTGCAGAGCGGTTTTTTTGCGCTTTGGTGCCTTGACGCTGATTAGTCATGACACTCGTCACCACTTGGTGAATTAACCCTTCGTTATATTCGCGAGCAAAAATAGCATCGGATACTTCGACTGAGCCGCTTGCTTTCGCTTTACCGGGAACTTTAATTTGTAGTTCCATTATTTTTTCTCCTCAACGGTTCTGTGCTTAACAGCGGGATTGATAACCACATCGCTGTTAGGCGCACCTGGGATGGCGCCTCTGATTAATAACAAGTTACGCTCCGCATCAACCCGAACGATTTCTTGATTTTGGACAGTGCGGCGTTTGTTACCCATTTGACCTGCCATCTTCTTGCCTTTGAAGACTTTACCTGGGGATTGGTTTTGACCAATCGAACCCGGCGCACGGTGTGATAATGAGTTACCGTGAGTGGCATCCTGGGTAGAGAAGTTGTGGCGTTTAACAACACCGGCAAAACCTTTACCTTTGGTGACACCCGTCACATCAACGATTTGGCCTTCACTGAATATACTCACTGTCAGCTCACCACCAACGGCTAACTCAGTATCGCTAGCTGCATCATCCAGTCTAAACTCCCATAAACCACGGCCCGCTTCGACTTTTGCTTTCGCGAAATGCCCAGCCTGGGGCTTAGTCACGCGTGTAGCACGGCGAGTACCGGTGGTAACTTGCACAGCTTGGTAACCGTCTGTGTCTACGGATTTGATTTGGGTGATGCGATTTGGCTCAACTTCAACAACTGTCACTGGAATAGCATTGCCATCTTCAGTGAAGATTTGAGTCATTCCGCATTTTCGCCCGACGAGACCTAGTGCCATTTTCTTATTTCCTCAAAACTTCTGTGTTATTCCACACTATCAATACTGATTTGCACATCAACACCTGCGGCTAAATCTAGTTTCATTAACGCATCCACAGTTTTGTCTGTAGGGTCAACGATATCTAGCAAGCGCTTGTGCGTTCTAATTTCGTATTGATCCCGCGCGTCTTTGTTGACGTGCGGTGAAATCAATACGGTAAATTTTTCCATGCGGGTTGGTAAAGGAATTGGGCCTTTCATCTGGGCGCCAGTTCGCTTTGCGGTTTCCACAATCTCTTTCGCCGATTGTTCAATTAGACGATGATCAAACGACTTCAAACGTATACGAATTCTTTGCTTCTTATCCATCTCGATTACTCAACAACTTTAGCAACAACACCAGCACCCACGGTCCGGCCACCTTCACGAATCGCAAAGCGTAAACCTTCATCCATCGCAATCGGTGCAATCA
>PAPY01000031.1 GCA_002709565.1 Legionellales bacterium
ACCCGTATAATGAGCCATCGATGTCGACTCGAAACGCTTGGGAGAGTGAATATGAGTAAAGTTTCTGTGGTAACCGGTGCAGGTTCGGGTATAGGTCGTGCCTTGAGTGTATTAATGGCAGAAAATGACCATACTGTCATCGCTATTGGCCGCCGCGAGCAACCCTTGCAGCAACTCAAGAACCATTATCCTAAGCGGGTACAAATCATTCCCGCAGATGTCAGTAAACCAGAAAATCGCGATGCTATTGCTAGTGTTATTAGTAAATATTCCAATATTGATTATCTCGTTCATAATGCCGGCGTGTTGGAACCAGTGGCGGAATTACGAGATGTTGATTTACATGACTGGCGAGCCCATATGGCTATCAATGTTGAAGCGCCTTTATTTTTGACTCAAGCCTTGCTGCCACAGTTAGCAGGCGGGCGCATTTTGCATATTTCCAGTGGTGCAGCCCACCGCCCTATTCATGGTTGGGGTGCGTATTGCACATCAAAGGCTGCTTTTTATATGTTGTTTCAATGTTTGCGGGAAGAATTGCAGAGCTTTAATATCGGTATTGGCAGTGTG
Source organism: Legionellales bacterium (assembly GCA_002709565.1). GTDB lineage: Bacteria > Pseudomonadota > Gammaproteobacteria > UBA1113 > UBA1113. The sequence continues at coordinate 571 of PAPY01000031.1, forward strand.
CGCCCAGGCGTAGTAGACACACCTATCCAAGACAGAATTCGTCAACTTGATGAAGCGGTTTTTCCCGCGCTGAAAGATTTTCAAGATCTCAAAGAATACAATAAGCTTATTCCGCCCGCGACCTGTGCTTTGTTTCTCTATTGGATCTTAACCATGACTGATGCTGAGAATTTTACCCGAGAAGAGTGGGATATCTATGATACCAGTCATCACCATCATTGGTTAGATGGCCAGGATATGGTAGATATTAGCCGATAATCAAGGAGTCTACGTGGATTTTACCTTAAGCAAATACCAACGATTACTCGAAGCTTGCCAGGCGACAAAGCATGACATTATCACCATGCAGGTTTTTTTTGAATGTCAGCAGCCAGCAACAAATACCATTATTTTGCGTCATGATGTTGATAGACGCATTAAGAATGCACTCAACATGGCGCGCTTAGAAGCACGCTTAGGTGTCAAAGCAACTTACTATTTTCGAGTGCCATATACTTTCAAGCCAACGTTAGTTGAAGAAATTGCAAATCTAGGCCACGAAGTGGGATTCCATTATGAAACCCTGGCAAAAACCAAAGGTGATGTGAAGGCAGCCCATGCTTTGTTTAATGCAGAGCTAGAACAGTTGCGCAGTATTGTTGATATCAAAACTATTTGCATGCACGGTAGTCCTTTGTCACCCTACGATAATCGGGATTTGTGGCAGGAGTATGATTTTAAAGCGCTAGGGATCATTGGCGAGCCCTATCTATCCATCGATTATGACAAAGTTGCCTATGTGACCGATACGGGTCGTTCTTGGGGCAGTGATGCGACGAATTTGCGAGACAGAGTAACCACGTCCCAAGCACTCGCACCTGCTATGGGGACAACCGAAGAACTGATTAATTTTGTCGGCACCAACCAGCATTCATTGATTATTCAAACCCACCCTGAGCGCTGGGCATATTCGTTGCCAAGTCTCGCGGTCTCTTATGGTCATGATTTTGCGACAAATTGTGCCAAAAGGCTGATTCGCTTAATGCGCAAATAATAGCATATTGAGGTTGTACTAGGTAGGATAACTATGTGCAATATGGTACCATCTGGCTCCGAAAAACCGATTAATGTGGCCAGTATTTGTCCACCCCAAAAGAGTGAGCATATTTATGTCAAATAGCCAGGATTGTGGTATTGAACGTGGCCAACTCCCAGCAATCAGCCTTGATTTAGAAGCAAGCCAGCCACAGGACATTCTAGGTTGGGCAACGGGGCAGTTCGGTGCGGACTTAATAATGGCAACGTCCTACGGTTTGGAAGGCATGGTCATTATTCATATGCTCCATGAGCTCAAGGCTAACTTAACCATTATCAACCTGGATACCGGTTATCAGTTCCCTGAAACCTTGCGTATGCAAGAAGCGATCAAAGACACCTATGGCTTTGATATCACCTTAGTCAAAGCATCAACAACCACCGAAGAGTATGAAGCCAAGTACGGCGGCAAAGTCTATGAGATGGATCCTAATCAATGTTGTTTCGATAGGAAAGTACGTCCGTTGCAGAATGCCCTTGCTGGTAAACCTGCCTGGATAAGCAGTATTCGCCGCGAACAAACTCCCCAGCGAGCAGCAGCAGGCATTGTTGAGTGGGATGATAAATTTAATCTCATCAAAATTAATCCTCTGGCCAATTGGACATTGGAGCAAGTGAATAGTTTTATCAACGACAATAAGATCCCCACTCACCCATTGTATCAGCGCGGTTTTAAAAGTATTGGCTGTTGGCCTTGTACCCGTGCGGTTGAAGCCGATGAAGCTGAGCGTGCAGGACGTTGGAGTGGCTTTGAGAAACTAGAGTGTGGTTTACACACACGCGCAACGGAAAAGAGTGATGAACATGTTTGATTTTTTAGAGTTACCATCCCGCGACATCAAACCCCGCAGCAAAGGGTTAACCGTACTCATCGATAATGGCTATAGTACCGAGTTTTATCAAGATGTCATTATCAGCCATGGTCAACTCATCGATTATATTAAATTTGGCTGGTGTACGAGTTATATCACTAGAGATTTCGATAAAAAAATACAACTGGCGAAAGATGCAGGTATTGATGTCTTTTTGGGAGGGACTTTTTTTGAAAAAGCCTATTCGCAAAAAAAATTAGATAACCTTCTAAAGGTGATTGATAGCTATGCCATTACCACAATCGAGATTTCAAATGGCACTATTCCAATCTCGAATCAAGAAAAAGCCAGTGTTATTCAACAATTAGCTGGAGACTACCAGGTGTTCAGTGAAGTTGGTTATAAAGAATGCCAGAGTTCAGAACAACTAACGGCTGCTGAATGGATTGAATACATAAAAGAAGACTTGAATGCGGGTGCTGTCAAAGTCATTACTGAAGCTCGGGAGTCAGGTAAGAGTGGGCTTTGTGATGCCGAAGGCAATTTAAAGACAGATTTTATTGACGATATTCTTATGTCTGGCATTACCAGTGAACAATTGATCTTTGAAGCACCCAATAAAGCTTTACAGCACTATTTTATAGCGCTTATAGGCAGTAATGTTAATTTAGCGAATATCGCGTTTCAAGATATTATCCCATTAGAAACATTGCGGCTAGGTTTGCGCAGCGATACCTTATTGCAATTTGATAACAAAGGAGAGAACTCATGAGAAAAACCAGCCAAGTGTTTCATTTAGCCATACCCTGTGCGGATTTAGATAAGGCAAAAGAATTTTATGTTGATCAATTAGGTTGTGAATTAGCCCGGCGCTATGATGATAGGATTACACTGAATTTTTTTGGTGACCAGGTTGTTTGCCACTTGGCGCCAGATCAAATTGATGAAGCACCAAAGATGTATCCTCGGCATTTTGGCATAACTTTTGCTGACAAAGATGATTTTGAGGAATTACTTGCAAATGCGAAGAGTAATGATGCTACTTTTTTTAAAGATGATTTTGTGCGTTTTGAAGGGCGGCAAGAAGAACATCGGACTTTCTTTTTGATAGACCCTTCAAATAATTTGCTGGAATTCAAATATTATAACGATACGACCATGATGTACTGAGGTGATACATTTGAATATTGTGATGATAAGACATTTGCCGACCCAATGGAATATGAAAGGTGTGCTACAGGGCAGCAAAGATATTGCCTTAGCAGAGATTTCATCTGAGTCAAAGGAACAGATAATTGCCAACAAAAAACAGCTAGCAGATAAGTACGGTGATTTCGAACATGTCTTTGCTAGCGCGCTAGTAAGAACGCAACAAACTGCGCGTGCTTATGACTATGAAGCACCAACGATTGAGCCTTTACTAAATGAACTAAATTTTGGTGCGTTTGAAGGCCGTAAAAAATCAGAGCTTATTGCTGCACATAGCGATAGCTGGTTTGATTCTCCAGAGTCTATCGTGTTAGGAGAGCCACTAGTTGCACTAAAGCAAAGAGTGAATGATTTCTTTCAAAAGTATGGTAACTGCGAACAGATGCTGGTATTTGGCCATGGCAACTGGATCCGCAGTGCCATGTCGTTAGCACAGAATAATAATCTTAACTTACTGAATAAAATTCATTTGGACAACAATCAGATAGTCGAATTAGCATGGGATAGTAAAAGATAATGTTTGGTAAATATAACATCAACAATGTGTTAGTGTTAGCGCCACATACCGATGATGGTGAGATTGGCTGTGGCGGACTAATTGCTTTAGCCATTGAGCAAGGACTTAATGTTCATTATGTGGCGTTTTCGAGTGCACAAATCTCACTGCCTGAGGGTGCGCCTAGAGATACGCTAATTAAAGAAGTTAAAGCAGCCACAGAAGTATTAGGTATCCTCCAGGAAAATTTAATATTGTTTGATTATCCAACACGACGTATGGCGGAGTTTAGACAAGATATTCTTGATGATATGATCACCATCCGAGAGCAAATCAAACCAGACTTGATATTGACACCATCTCTTCATGATATCCATCAAGACCATCAAACTATTGCTAACGAGACATTGCGTTGTTTTAAACGCCAGTCAATTCTCTGTTATGAAGAGCCATGGAATAACATTTCTTTTGCCACGCAATGCTTTGTTAAACTAGATAAGCATCATATCGATAAAAAAGTCCAGGCCTTACTGTGTTATGAATCGCAGATGCGCAGAACCTACCTTAATGAAGAAAGTATTCGTGCTCTTGCATTAACTCGTGGTACGCAGCTGGAGGGTGGTTATGCCGAAGCATTTGAAGTTGTGAGATGGATGATTTGATGACAATCTTAAAGCCGATTAATGTTCTTTTAACGGCGGCAGGTTGTCCTGGCGCATCAACCTGTATTCGTTACCTAAAGTCCATTGCAGAACGTCAAGTTCGAGTCATTGGCGTTGATGCTGAGAAAGAATCCATCGGTCAATTCTTGGCTGATGGATTTTATCAAATTCCCTCTGCTGAGGATAATGCATATATAGATAGTTTGCTGACTGTCTGTGATCAAGAAAACATTGATTGTCTGGTAGTGAGTTCAAGTTTTGAAATAGAAGTCATTGCAAAGGCAAAGACGCTATTCGAAGAACAAGGCATTAAAGTGTTAGCGTCTGAACCAGCAGCGCTTGCTATTGCCAACAACAAGCAGGCAATCTACGAAGCATTCCAAGATAGCGCTATTGTAAAGATCCCCGAGTTTCGGGTAGTGAGTAGTCTTGAAATGTTCATCGAGGCGTGTCAGGCCATGGGGTATCCAAATAGGGAGCTCTGCTTCAAACCACCACAATCCAAAGGCAGTCGCGGGTTTAGAATTTTAACCGAAACTATCTCACGAAGAGAACTATTGCTTAATTATAAGCCAGAATCAAAATACATATCGTTACAAGAGTTCACTGAAATTTTTAACAAGGAAGAAGAATTTCCAACACTTGTTATCATGGAAGTGCTCGAGGGTGAAGAGATTGATAGTATGGTGATTGCAGATGCTGGAGAGCCTTTGTTGATTACCCACAAAACCCGCGAAAAAGCCCGCGGCGGCGTGATTACTAATGGTGGACATTGTGAACGCCCTGAGCTGGATAAAGTAATTCGCGAAATCTTACAACATGTCAAATTGTCCTATAATGTGGGTTTTCAATTCATTGATGGCTATTTACTTGAAATTAATCCACGCTTATCGAGTTTTATCTATACCCGGGATTGGGTAGAGCCGTATTTTGCTATCAAACTTGCATTAGGTGAATTTAATCATGCTGATATCAAAAAATTACAGCAACATGTACCTTTAGAGCTGCGTATGCTTAGGTATTTTGACCAAGTTTTTTATGATAAAAACCAAATAACTGAGAATTGATATGTGTGGCATCGTAGGCATTAGTGCAAAAACCAATAACGATTACTCAGATACAATTCGAGCTTTACTGAGCAAGATCAAACACCGAGGCCCTGAAAGTGAAGGTGTTTTCCAAAAGGGTACCGTTTGGCTCGGCCATCGTCGCTTAAAGATTATCGACATCTCTGACCGCTCAAACCAGCCACTGGTAACAACCTGTGGCCGATATACGATTAGTTACAATGGTGAGATTTACAATCATCATGAGCTGCGTGATGAACTCATTGGCTTAGGACATCAGTTTGTCACAACGTCTGATACAGAGGTTATCTTGCTTGCCTATAAGCAATGGGGCAGTGACTGTGTCGAACGGTTCAATGGCATTTGGGCTTTTGCTATTTTTGATGCGGAATCAAACCAACTGTTTATCTCACGTGACCGTTTTGGAGTGAAGCCGCTCTATTATATCGAGACCAGTGAGTGTTATGCCTTTGCTTCAGAGATAAAAGCGTTACTGCCACTCCTCAAACAGGTTAAAGCCAGTGCCAAACGGGTAGCGAGCTTTCTAGTTTATGGCGAATGTGAGGATGCCGAGTCGACTTTTTTTGCGGATATTCATAAGCTGCCTGGTGGGTGTAATCTTCGCTATAATACAGCCACTCAACAAGCCACGATTACTACTTATTATGATATCAAAAGCCAGCCATTAGATGTTGATCCCCAGGAAGCGCTCGCTAAGGCTAAAGCATTACTGCAATCAAGCATCGATTATCAACGTGTTGCTGATGTGCCGGTTGCGGTATCACTGAGTGGCGGCCTAGACAGCTCTGTTATTACCAAATTAGTACTCGATCATTCTACGGCACCATTTACTGCATTCACGGCAATTTCAGAAGACTCAAATAACAGTGAGCTGCCCTATGCAGAGAAAGTTGCAGATGATACGAAAATAGATTGGGTTAAAATCACACCTAATTATGATGATGTGGTACGAGAACTTCCCAACGTTGTACATGCTCAAGAAGAACCCTTTAGTACGCCGTCTATCATCATGCAGTATTTTTTGATGAAGCGTGTGCATGAGTCTGGCATTAAGGTTGTGCTTGATGGCCAAGGGGCTGATGAAGTCTTCCTTGGCTATGAACGTTACATTGTCTTGGAAGTCTTGCGTTTACTGCGAACGAGCCAAGCTATTTCATCTTTCAGTGATCTACGTCTATGCTTGGCAAATAATGATAAACTGTCAATAAAACGGCTCGCTTATTATACGGCAGGTAGCCTGTTCCCTAAATTACGCCAGCGCTATATGAATATGCGAGCCAAATACCTCAATACTAAAGGGATCCAGAAGCCAGATTATCTGTATCACTATGCAATGAGTAGCAAGAGATCATGCTTTGAACTGCAAAAACTAGAACTCATGGCAACGAATTTGCCGGCCCTATTACGTTTTGCTGACAAGAATTCGATGGCATTCTCTGTAGAAGACCGAGTGCCCTATTTGGACCATCGTTTGGTGGAATTGTGTTTATCATTACCACAAAACGTAAAGCTACGTCATGGTTGGACTAAATGGCTGCTGCGAGCAATGTTTGATAAGCAACTTCCCGATGGCATCATTTGGCGCAAGAATAAAATAGCCTATGAAGCACCCGAGCGTATTTGGCTTAAGCAACTACGACCAGCAATGTACGCGGCGGTGATGGAATCGCCATTACTGGACGATTATTGTGATAAAGGTAAACTGACGAAGCAAGGCCATAAAGTCGATGATAGACAATTATGGCGTCTGTATTCAGTGGCACTGTGGGAAAAGGAGTTTTTATCCAATGCCTAAGATATGCCACTTTAGTTCCAGTCACCGGCCTGATGATACAAGAGTCGCTCATAAAGAAGTGAACTCACTGAGCCAATATTTTGATGATGTGACGTTGGTAACACATCACCACGAAAAGCTTACAAAAATATTTCCTTCAATACACTATGTTGATACCGGCGTGTCTATGCCCCAGAAACGTTGGCAGCGTATAACTATTGGCGCATGGCGAGTTTATCGAGCAGCAGTAAAAGTCAATGCTGATATTTATCACTTCCATGATCCTGAATTGCTCCCCTATGTCATTGCTTTGCGCTTAAGACGGAAAAAAGTGATTTATGATGTCCATGAGGATTTAGCCAAAGATATTCGCTCCAAAGTATGGATCCCTAAAGTTTTTCGCTCAATTATTGCGACAATGGTTGATTTAGTCGAAAAGACTTTATCACGCTTTTGCAGCGCAGTGGTGCCTGCTTGTGAGCCGATGACGGAAATATTCTATCCTTACAATAAAAATACCATCGCAATCAATAATTATCCGGAGTTGGCACTTTATCCAAGCCAACCAGGGCTCAAAAAACGACAAGCTTGTTATCTAGGCACTATTACTCGAACTCGGGGTATCAAGCAGGCCATTGAGGCATGTCATCGCGCGAATATTAAATTGGTGCTAGGTGGAAATTTTCATGACGAGATATTATTTGCTGAGTGCAAAGCAATGCCGGGGTGGGAGAATGTTGAGTGGCTAGGCTATATCCCCCATGATCAAGCAATCGCGATTATCAGCCAATCTTTAGTAGGTCTATTGCTGCAAACATTTACCCAGCACTACCAACCCATTAAGCTATACGAGTATATGGCGTCAGGTATTCCAGTCATAGCATCTGATTATCAACAATGGATAGATATTGTCGAAAAAAATAAGCTCGGTTTTTGTGTTGATCCCCATAGCATTGATTCAATATGTGAAGCACTTAATCAATTATTAGCTGATGAAAGTATGGCTCAACAAATGGGTGCTCAGGCTAAAGATTATGTTAGCCAGCATTATAGCTGGGAACAAGAAGCACAAAAACTCTACAAGTTATATGAAAGTTTAGCCAGTCCGCAAGCACAATCAGTTAGGAGTAAAACGTGAAAATATTGATTTTAAATTGTTTCAGTCGTAATGCATTGGCTGTCATCAATAGCCTCGATAAGTCTTATGAACTTATTGGTGCCCATACTCGAAAACGCGGCGTTATTAAACCTAACAAACTTTTAGCCAGCAAACGCTTGGCAAAACTAGTCACCTATGAGCATCCAAACCAAAATAGTGAATCATTTAAGAATGATATTATTAGGGTCATCAATGAAAATAGTATTGACGCTGTGATTGCCACGGGCACAAGTACTACCAACTATCTCTCATTTAATAAAGACGCGATTGAATCAGCAACTTCTGCCAAGGCATTGGTTGAAAAGTATGAAATATTTTCCAAGTTAACCGATAAATGGCATACCTATCAACTCTGTGAAGAGATTGGTCTTCCAGTGCCAAAGTCAATTTTATTAAAAGATGATGAAACGACTCGGCAACAAATTGCCAAACTTACGTTTCCTGTGGTGGCGAAACCACGGATATCATTTGCCTCTCATGGTGTCTGTTTCTTCGATACTTATGATGAGTTAATCGCTAATATCGACAAGTTAACGGGCTACGCTGCCATTGATGGCACGGAGCAACCCTCTTATATGGTGCAAGAGCGTATTACCGGAACATTGCATGATGTTTGTTTGTCTGCTAAGAATGGTGATGTTTCAATGTTAATGACACAACAGCGGGTGATGACCCTGCATGATTTTGGCGGTGGTGGCATCATCAACTTAACCACCAATGAGCCTGAAATGGCAGGATTAGCAACCCAATTGATCAAAGCAACACATTGGAATGGACTCGCTCTGTTTGATTTTGTTAAAACCCCTGATGGCAAATACTATCTACTTGAGATCAATCCAAAAGTATGGGGCACGACCTATTTAACGACAGTTGCTGGGCTTAATATGGTGCAGAATATTTTTGACATATTTGTCCTTGATAAACCGGTTAGTTTTAATAACCAGTACAGTGAGAATGTCTTATACCGCTGGTTATTCCCTGAGTGTTTTGCTGCCTGGACATTACCACCGCGTAACCCTAAAGCCATTGTTAAGCGCGTGCATAAGACTTTTTCTAGGCATGGGGCGAGCCAAGTCAACAGTAATATCAAGCTCTCTGATCTACGGCATTTGCTGGGAACAGTATTAGAAAAAGGCGGTTAGATATCAATGAAGCGATACCGGGATAAAGTCATCGATTTATTTCGCAACACAGACAAGTTTAGCCACCAAGCGGCGACGGTCGTAGGCTGGACGGCTATCTCGCAGATCATCATGTTTCTGGGGATCCCTTTTGTTAGCCGTATCTTCACCCCTGAAGCCTTTGGTGTCTATGCTGTGTATGCAGCGGTTATTTATATCCTTAACGGTGTTGTTTCTTTGGGCTGTGAGTTATTGATCCCCAACCCAAGTTCGGATGAAGAAGGCGCGACACTATTTTGGGTATCAATTATTAATTTATTATTGGTAACCATTGTTATTTCGATCCTGTTGCTGATAAGCAACTATACCGCTGTCTGGGAAACACTTAATTTAACGGCGCTTAGTCATTATCAATGGCTCATTGTTTTTGGCGCTGTTGCTATTGGTCTCAGGAATTGCTTGCTGTATTGGTTTACTCGAATACGGCGTTTTAACCAGGTAGGTAAAGCTCGGTTTTTACAAGCTCCAGTTATTGTCTTTGTTCAGGTTGGGGTTGGTTATTTATATCCACACCCAGATGTATTAATCATTGGTGGCGTATTGAGTTGGTTAATATCCGATATTTATCTGCTCATGAAGTTAGACGGTGAGCAACGAAAGTTATTGCGTCAAGGACAAGCAACACAATATTTCAGTGTGCTGCAATCCAATAAGGCTTTTTTTAGCCATACAACGTCATCGTTATTCTTATTGAATTTATCGAACTATCTCCCGACCATACTTTTTGCGATAAGCTTTGACCCCGCTGTGGCAGCCCTTTATGCATTAGCTTACCAAGCTTTTAGCCCATTAGATTTGATCAGTAATGCGATTATTCAACTTTATATTGGTGAGGGTAATCGGATTGTGCGTAACCACCCCCTTCAACTAAAAACATTCTACAAGAAAATGCTAGTGGGACTCAGTTTGATTACTATCGTTCCGATTACCATTGCTGCAATTTGGGGTGGGCCGATATTCGGTTTTGTCTTTGGTGCCAAATGGTATCATGCGGGTGTCTATGCCCAAATCATGGCCTTCGCGATGATGATGCGTTTTGTGGTGATAGCTGCTTCACAGAATTTGGCAGTGCTCAAAAAGCAAGGTTTGAATTTGGCCTGGAGCAGTATCTATATAGTACTGATCCTGGCAGCATTTATTCCAGCGAACCTATTAGCCGGATTCACCAAAGCAGAATACACGATTGTATTATTATCATGCATGATGATGCTATCTTATTTTATCTTAGTACTATTAAATTTTGGCGTTATTCACCGACAGATCCCAAATTATGTCGGTTCTAATAACAATGGCTTTAGAGAACAAGCGGAAAGTTAAACGACAATGATTGAGACATCCTATTACCCTATTTTATTAATTTTACTCCAGTGTATTTTTACCTTTATTTTAAGCCCACTTAGCGTGTATGCTTGGGCTTGTCAATTTCTCAGGCTGAAGTCAGATCAAGACAAGCAACGGTTTTTCTTATTAAGCCTAGGAACGGGACCATTATTGATTGTTTGGCTGTTAGTCATGCTGATGTATTTTGTTCCGGGTCTTTCGGCTTGGGGCTATATTGTGGCAATAAATATTATTTTTATTCTGCCACTGGTCTTTTTATATCGTTATATGATGGATTTTATGTCCTATTTGCGACGTTTTTTTGCCGGACTGTTTGGAGACATCCGCGAGAATAAACTTTACCTATTGCTTTATAGCTGTGCCTTGATCGTTATTGCAGGCATGTTTTTTGCGAGTATCTTTTTACCATTTACCGCAAATGATCCTATTGAATATGCGGTTACAGCAAAGATTTTTTATCAACATATGTCGGTAGGCATGTACCCTATCGTTAATGGTGAAGCATTTGGTGGATTCATTGCACCATATACGCATCCCTTGGCCTATGCAGGCTCTCTCTTATGGATGTATTTAATTCAAGGAACCGCTGATCATTTCGGTCTAGCACGAATTATTTCTCCGTTTTTTGCCTTGATAACATTTATCACGATTGTTGGCTTACTACGACCAAAGAACAAAACAATAGCAATTGTTGCAGGTCTTTTTTATTTAGCAACACCAACTTTGCTGCATGGTTTTATTCAACATCAAATTGAGGCTGTAAGACTATATGGCTTTTTTGCCTTCTTCATGGTTGTGCCGTACCTAATAATGAGGCCCCAGTGGCGGTCTGGCATAGTTACTGGGATTTTTTTAGGAATATGTTTATTCACCCACTCTCTTGGTCTATTGGCTATTCCAATATTTCTTGTTATCTATTTCCTCCATGCCCAGGATGTATCCTTGTGGACGAAATTACGTAACTGCGCGATTCTGATCAGCGTAGGTTTAATATTTGTTCTGTTGCGCTACAGTATTAATTTCTCGGTATTTGGCGGATTAATTCAGGATAGTACATCGGTTAGAGAGATCCCATCATTATTTTACAACCAAATTAATGAAATTAACCAAGGTATTGCGACAACTAAACAAAAATGGCTGAATGGTTTCTTGCCGTTGTTTACGGGTTATATCTGGTATGGTTTATGTTATGCCATATTGCCTTTTGGGTTACTGCTAGTAAACAAATCATTTTTAAAGACGTTATGGCGTAATAAAGGCCTCAAGTTTGACAATCACGAAGATGTAACTGTTGCAGTCTCTGTCTTGGTTGCACTGGGCTATGTCAGTATGATCATCTTCTCTATTATAATCGGCCGAACGGATTTCATTATTAATTTCCGTTATATGTTGACAGCACAACCGCTTGCGGCAATTGCTGCAAGTTGGATTTTGGTCGTCCTTTGTAGACGCTATTTTACAAAGAACTGGCGCAAAATAATTGCTTGCTTCACCCTACTAAGCTTATTCTTCGCAACGCCTCTCGTCGGTGCAGATGTGAAGTCGGTTAATTTAACGCCGCACACCTTACTCGATGATGATTTTGCAAAGGCAGCTTATGGCATGCCACTCTATCAGTTGTTGCGTGAATACAATCATGTTGCCACAGCAAATGATAAATTGCTTTCATTTACGAATGGCCAAACAGCATATTTTGCTAACACGCCCTTTGTTTATCGTACTGATGAAAGACTGGTGCCCTTGTATACAGCACGCACAAAAAGTGATGTGCTTAATTTTCTGCATGATTTAGGCGTGACCTATATCCTGGTGCCAAGTTATGGCCAAATTTATATTACGCAGTCAAAGTTACAAGATTTATTAGCGGATCCAGCTTATAGCGAATTGGTAGCTGCCAGTAAAGGTGGGCAGTTATATCGTCTTCATTTTAAACCGTTGGCTTATATGACTAAATTGGTCCCATTAGTTAATTCCAACTTCGAGATGTTTAATGGCCGCCATGAGCCGCTAGGCTGGACGGCTGAGGATCTTGGAAATATTTCACAAGATATATCGGGCGGTTTATTTTTATCACATCCATCAGACTTTCTGAGACAGAGTAGCACCCTTCATAGCATTTCTACAAAGCCGACTGTAGGATGTTCGCCGTTGAGTAATGCTGTTATCGCTTCAGGCAAACGCTATCACTTGTCTGCTAGTATTAATGGATTAGGAATGCTAAATTTTGGCAATCAGTTTTATCATAAATCAGGTTACTCTCAGAGCATTCAATCTATCCCTTCCTTCACGCTACGGAATGATAGCAAGATGAAGCCACTATTATTCCAGTTTGCTACTGATCCAAGCCCTTATCACTATGATTTTTCCTTGTCATTCATGGGTCCAGGAAAGATCCTTTTAAAAAATATTAAACTTGAGGAAATAACGTATGTTGACGAGTCGCATAATTACTTTAATGACCCTCAAAAGCAAGCACTAATAGATCGAGGCTGGGGGCTTTATCAAAGGAATTTAATTCATGCTGCACTAGTACCAGTAGTATCGACGCTTAAAAATAATAATGCCAATACAATATATCAGTGGTTTAGCCATTGGTCAGCAGTATCTAAAAATGATCATAATTTTATTACAATTTTTCCTGAAGATAGCCAGAAATATTTTATTACTACGCCGCCCATAGCGTTATCTTACCCTGAAGTGAATATTCATAAGGTGTTAATCTTGCGGGGGGAAGGTATTGTTCGTGTGCGATGGTATGGTAGATTAGCCAACGAACACAGCAAACCTATCTCAGCAACGTCGATAGTTGCATTAAGCAACGAGGACATTCATATAGACTTTAGTTTGTCAGCAGAGCAGCAACAAAACCTAGAAAATGAATATCCGACACTGAGGGAGATATACGTACAATTAGAATACATACGACCCTCCCATAATAAGCCAGGAGAATTCATGGTTGCTTCGGCAAAATAATTATTTGTAGGCCGTGGTTAATGATATACTAAGGCCATTTTAGGAGTCAGCGCTTTTTTTAGTCAGTCAGTGGTTAAAAAAGCTATAGTTAGGAGCCAGTGATGTTCAAAAATAAAACAGTTTGTGTGGTGGTGCCTTGCCACAATGAAGAAACCCAGATTGGTAAAGTGATAACCACTATGCCGGACTATGTTGATAATATCATCATTGTTAACGATGCCAGCCAGGACAAAACCTCTGATGTCGTCAGATCATATCAGGCGAATCATCCTCGGGTCACTCTGATAGAACATGAGCAGAATCAAGGTGTTGGTGGTGCTATTGCCACTGGCTATAAGTGGGCGCGGGACAATGAAGTGGATGTAGCCGTAGTAATGGCCGGCGATGGACAAATGGATCCCGTCGATTTGCCAGCAATTCTGGAGCCGGTGGTAACGGGTGAAGCAGATTACTCTAAGGCAAATCGCTTAACTACCGGTGAATCCTACAAGAATATTCCGAAAGTTCGCTATTTTGGTAATTCAGCTTTAACCTTACTGACTAAAATTGTTTCCGGTTATTGGCATGTGACAGACTCACAAACAGGCTACACCGCAATCAACAAAGAAGCGTTACATACCATTGATTGGGACAACATGTACAAACGCTACGGGCAGCCTAATGACTTGCTGGTGCGTTTGAATGTCTATAACTTCAAGGTCAAAGATGTTAAGACCCATCCCGTTTATAATGTGGGTGAGTACTCAGGTATCAAAGTTCGCAAAGTAATTTTTTCCATTGGTTGGTTGTTGGTAAAACTGTTCTTCTGGCGTATGAAAGAAAAATACATTATCCGTGATTTCCACCCATTGGTATTTTTCTATGTGCTCGGATTATTATTGGCAGTGGTTAGCCTAGGCTTCGGTGTTGATTTAATATTTCGTTGGATCAAAGACGGCTATGTACCGCAAATGACGGCGCTAGCGTTAATGTTTACGACCATTACTGGGTTGCAGTCAGGCTTTTTCGCCATGTGGATGGACTCAGATTATAACCGTGATTTGCAGCGGTAATAGCTATGTGCGGTATTGCGGGAATAATTGGCCTTAATCATCAGGGATTCCATGGGGCATCTGCTATTGCGGCAATGGCAACAGCAATGCGTCATCGCGGACCTGATGATGAAGGGTATATTATTACTCAGCAATCCCAACAACCTGTCGGCGTTCTCTATGGCAATGAAACCGCATCCACTAATGACATACCCGATGCATATCGGCCAACAGATTCTATTACGACTAAAAATAATCAATTAGCCGATGCTTTTTTTGCCCATCGCCGTTTATCGATTGTTGATCTGCATGGTACTGGCCACCAACCCATGAGTGATAGTTCAGGGCGCTATTGGATTGTGTATAACGGTGAAGTTTACAATTACGGTGAATTAGCTGATAGTTTAAGAGCTGAAGGTGTGACGCTCTATTCTAACTGTGATACGGAGGTTGTCCTACATGCCTATTTGCGCTGGGGTGAGCAAGCGCTACAAATGTTTAATGGCATGTTTGCCTTTGCTATTTGGGACAATGAGGCCAAGACAGTATTTTTTGCCAGAGACAGAATTGGTATCAAACCTCTTTTCTATACCATTAACGATAATAAGTTTATTTTTGCGTCTGATATTAAGACCATCATTGCGTCGGGATATTATCATGCTGACTTGGACATTCAAGGCTTGTATCATGCCATGAGCTATGGGGCGGCACCCCGGCCCATGACCACCTTCAAAAACGTCAAGTCTCTCGAAGCAGGCCATTGGCTTAAGCTTACCCCAGCAACAGGGCAATACACAATTCAACAATACTGGGATATACCGATTAACCAGGTTGATAACTCGCTGAGTGAAGCACAGGCTGTGGCTTTATTAGATGAAGCATTACATGAATCAATTAAATACCGCCTTCACAGTGATGTGCCTGTGGGAACCTTTATGAGCGGTGGCATTGATTCAACGACAGTATCAGCAATCGCTGCCGAACATCATCCCCACATCAAAGCCTTTACTCTTGGCTATTCAGGCAAACAGGCTGAAGCGTTCAATGAGCTTGAACAAGCGAAAGCGACAGCCAGTATGTATGATATCGATCATATCATTTCGATTGTTGAGCCAGAGTCCGTGCTAAATTATATTGATGAAACAGTGGCATCCTACGAAGAGCCCTTCTTCTCATTATCACCGAATTATATTATTTCTAAGCTTGTAGCGGACAATAATGTCAAAGTAGTATTGAATGGCCTCGGTGGTGATGAATTATTTGCGGGTTATCAAACCTTTCATATTGCCAAGTACCATCGCTTCTTGAAGTTACTCTATCCGCTCTTGAAATGTGCGAAGATGGCATATCCGCGTTTAGAGCGGACCATGGATCTCAAGGCTATGCGCGGCGTTGGCGACCTGCATGGTGCCTTAATGAATAATATGTCATCTTTCCAAAAGAACAAACTATTTAACGTAGGCTCAGTGCAGGGCTTATGTTCCCTTGAGACCATCCGTGATCTTTATATTCCTCAAGACAAAACATTTGGCAGTCATATTGAAGCCATGTGTTATATGTATGTAAAAAATTATATTGGTAATCATCATACTTATCGCGTCGACCAATTTACCATGGCGTTTTCCATTGAAGGGCGATTCCCATTTCTCGATCATAATTTTGTTGAGCTTGCCTTTAAGATCCCAGCCAGGCTTAAGATGCAAGGCCATGTTGGTAAATATATTTTACGACAACTAGCCCAGAAATATATTCATCCATCGTGCCTTAAAATGAGCAAAAAAGGCTTTGATTTACCGATGGATTATTGGATCCACAATACATTGCATGATTTTGTTCATGATAAGCTTAGCTCGCTTTCAAATCGAGATTTATTTAATGGCAAGTTTATCCATAAAGTAGCCAAAAATTATCAACGTAAGCTGACGGATGACTATACATTATGGCAACTCGTTGGCGTTGAGCTATGGCTCGAGAAATTTATAGATACTAATTGAGGTAGTTATGTGTGGAATTTTTGGTATCATCATCGGCAACAAAGCCAATTTTGATGAGTCACAATTAACGAAACTTTGGCAGAAACTGTTTTTGCTCTCTGAATCCCGCGGCAAAGAAGCAGCAGGGGTTTGTCTGCGTTCAGACCATATTGACGTCTATAAAGCCGCTAGTTCGGCTAAAGACCTACTCAAAAGCAAAGAATATAGGCTCTTATTTAATAAAGCCCTTAGCAGTAGTTATAAAGATGGCCGCATAGCAACCCCGCTCTGTTTATTTGGTCATTCGCGTCTGGTAACTAACGGCGTGCAAGGTATAAATGAAAACAACCAGCCTATTATTAGAGATGGTATCGTCACTGTGCATAACGGTATTGTTGTGAATATTGATGCTCTCTGGGATAAATATAAAGATGAGACGAGCTCATTAACTCACCTGGACTCTGAAATTATCTGTTATTTATTACGAAAATACCTCAATGAAACGAATGACTTAACGACTGCAGTGCAAAAGACCTATGCTGAAATAGTTGGTATGACATCCATTGCTTGTGTATTCAACGATATGCCTTATTTATTATTAGCCACCAACAATGGTTCTTTGTATATCTATAACGATATCGAAAATGATATTTTGTTTTTTGCCTCTGAGAAATTCATTATTGATACGATTGTCAAGCAGTTTCCAGAACAGTTATCTCCTACCCACGTACAACAGTTAGCAGCGAATCAAGCTTGTGTTATTAACACAAACTCACTTGAGGCAAGTTTTTTCTCCGTCGAGCAATCTGAACACAAGGCTTTTGCTCCTGAGATATTAATACCAGTGAGTCAGGTCTTTGATACGTCTTATGAAGCAGAGACAGCCCGCGATAATATGCGCCGTTGTAGTAAATGTATTTTGCCTGAGACGATGCCGATGATTCAATTTGATGATGAGGGTGTTTGTCAATTTTGTCGTTATCACCAAAAAACCCAGCAACTTGGTCTTTCTGCATTACAAGAGCGAGTCGAGCCGTTTCGAAATTTCAATGGTCGTCCTGATTGCATTGTTGCCTTTAGTGGTGGACGGGATAGTTCCTACGGCTTGCATTATATAGTCACTGAACTTGGTATGAAGCCTGTGGCTTATACCTATGACTGGGGCATGGTGACGGATCTTGCCCGCCGCAATCAGTCGCGCTTATGTGCAAAATTAGGCATAGAGCATATTCTTGTTTCCGCAGATATCACCAAAAAACGTAAATATATCCGTAAAAATGTGCTTGCCTGGTTAAAGAAACCGGAGTTGGGTATGGTGCCATTGTTCATGGCTGGCGATAAGCAATATATTACTTACCCCGTTGAAATTCGCCAGAAGACGGATACTGAATTAGTATTTTTTTGTGCTAACCAGTTCGAAAAAACCGGCTTTAAAACAGGCTTTTGTGGTTTAGATGAAGCGGGCAAATGGTATTTTCAGATGTCTCGCAAAGATAAGTTAAAGATTTTCACCTACTATCTCAAACAATTTATGCGCAACCCAGCTTACATCAACGCCTCAATGCTCGATAGCGCCGTTGGATTTTATGCCTCATTCATGGTGGATAGAAGTAATTATCTGCAGTTCTTTAATTATATTCCATGGGACGAAAAGGTCATGACCGAGACATTGCGCCGTGAATATGATTGGGAATTTGCCGGTGATACTGATTCAAGTTGGCGTATTGGTGATGGCACAGCCGCGTTTTATAACTACATCTATTATACGATCGCAGGCTTTAGCGAAAATGACACATTCCGAAGTAACCAAATCCGTGATGGTCTTATTACCCGAGAGGATGGCTTGCGTATGGCGAAGCAAGATAATACCCCGCGTTACGAGTCAATCCAGGAATATGCCAATATTATTGGTTTTGATTGCAGTGAAGCTCTAAAAATCATTAACGCTGTGCCTAAGTTGTATATGGGCTTGTAAAGCCATAGCAAAGCTCTGGGTTAATATTGGTTGTGTGACAATGGATTACCATATTTTTGTAGGTATCGCTCACCGATTATAGTTGATCCGCCATAGTTTAGATGGCTGCTCAACTTCCCTGTGAAGTATAGCGGAACCCCGTCAAAAGCTGAATAACATTTTTTTGAATCACAAATAATTTGATTTGGGTCTATCAAAATAACTTGTGGATATTTGACTCCTAAGTCTGAGATAACTTCGCGAGTTTTTGCTTGGTATGCCATAACTTGTTCATATTGATTAGAGCAGTCTATGACAGAAACTTTGGTCACACCACAATGAATTGTAGTGCTAAAAAGAGGTGGAAAATCATAGACTATAACTGGAGTTGCACCATTAGCAATAATATATTGGATGCTATTTTCTAAGCCTGTCTTCAAAACACTAAGATAATTGTGATCTGTTATTGTTTCGAAAGTGTAGCCTTTAGACTGCCAGGCACCGCCAAGAATGACATACTGGTATTTGTTATTTTTGATTAATTTTTTTATTGTGTCTGAGCGTTTATTTAGGTCGTGTGCTAGATTAGTTGGCTTAACTAGAGTGACCAATAAGAATGGTGAACTGCTCTGTGTTGCAACATAGCCTTTGAGATGTAGCTGTTTTAAAAACACATTCAGCATACCCATTTCAGACATGGCATGTGAATCTCCAGTAAGCAATACGTCTATTTTTTTCCTGTCTCTATCACCAAATGAGCATTCATCTTGTTTGCCTAATCGTGAAGGGTGTTGCTGGTCAGTATGACACTTACTACTGCTCTTGATAAATCCAAAATATTCGTTATCGATAATTTGTTGGGCGGTAGTGGTTACCTGATTAAAACCGAGATGGGGATGTTTTTTTATAGTGTAATAAAAACAAACAGACATAATGATTGGAATTATCCAAAGTAAAATAAAGGATTTGGTTAGGTTAAACTGAATTTTAAACCGGAATGGTTGTTCGATATACCTCCAGCTCATTATGGCGAGAAAGAGTGAGATTATTACAATGCTGCTTCCTACAGCAAGTCCAATAGGGACACCCAGATATGATACATATGCGATAATAGGCCAATGCCATAGGTAGAGGGAATATGAGATTAAACCGACAAATACAAGAGGTTTGCAGCTTAATATTTTATTTCCTATAGCATGGTTTTTACCTGTGGCTATAACTAATGCTGAACCTATAGTTGGCAGCAAAATATAAAGACTAGGATATGCTGCTGCAGTTAATATGCAAGTTGAATAAATAATTGCAGCGAGGCCGATTAGAGATAGTAAATGATCGATAATACGGTGTCTATGCAAAGATATTTGATATTGCCCAATGGCTAATGTAGCACCAATCAGCAATTCAAATGCCCGCGTCAAGGGTGAGTAGTAAACGAGTTGGCCATTGCTTTGGTACATGACATACGTCATCAAGGATGCAAGTGTCAATATAATTATTGCTATTAACAAAAGTTTGCGTGTTAATAGCTTACCCAGGCTTATAAGGAGGAGAGGCCAAACAAGATAGAATTGTTCCTCGACACCTAGTGACCATGTATGTAGCAGTGGTAGTACGGAGGCATCAGTAGAAAAATAACCGATATTGATGAATTGCCAAAAATAAAAATTAGCCAGTGAAGATAAAGTGGCAATTAGTGAGCCAGCATAGTTTATTAGATCTTCGGGCAATAATATAAAGTATGCAGCTATGGTTGTCGCCATGGCCATCACTATTAATGCTGGTGAGATACGCCGGATTCGCTTCAAATAAAAGTTTCTTATCGTAAATTGCTTTTTTATGGAATTCAAGTAAATATGATCGGTGATAAGGAAGCCAGAGATAACGAAAAAAATATCAACACCCAAAAATCCAGCGGGCGTAAATGTTGTCCCAAGATGATACAACAATACTAATATAACGGCAATCGCCCTCAGGCCATCAATGTCAGGACGGTATTTTCTTTTACTCAAATTGCTTGTGGTATCAGTATCTGCTTGTCGATTCATTATTAGCTCGCTAGCTCATTTTTTTGATGCCAATAGAGTGTTCTTCCACTCTTAGTGATGATTTCTTTTTTGATGATTTTTGTATGTTGGCTGAGTATTAATTCAAAATTATCTTGATTATAATCAGCAAAAATATCTTTACGTAGTGCAAGCATTTTGATAACAGTGATGTCTTCTTTAGGAATGAACTCAATAATACCCTGAGGAGCTATATTCAATAACCACTGAACTAGCTGAGCTAAAGGGATATTTTTCGCAACGGCTAAATGATGAATGAAAGCTAAAGCAATCATCGCGTCTGCTTTAGCACGCTTATTGAATCCACAGCGTTCGGATTGTAACCAGCCCTGGGCAGGGCTAGGATTCGCTGCATCGAGGAATAATGGCAAAAATGGCTTAGCCAAGGTTTTCGACCGTTGATAGGCAAGCTCCAAAGAAGTTTGATCAAAGTCAAAGCCAACCACAGACTCGGCCCCATGCTCGAGGGAAATTATGGAATAGTCACCCGTATTACAGCCTAAGTCGATTAATAGCTCAGGTTTGATTGTACTTGTAAATTCGGCAATAAATTGTTTTTTCTTGATAGCTTCATCGCTATCGTAGATGTTGGTATGAGCATATCTACCCCAGTAAGTCTTACTGTTGCCTTTAGGCTCGAGGCGACTCACCCATTTGCGCATTTGTCTCAGTAGACCTTCATAAGCAAGTTTAGAAAAGCCTTTTTGGCTGCTTGCTTTGGTCATTGCGTTGTCTTCATTCTTGATGGCTACTTTGTCAAAGTAGTTCTGTAGCAAGATATGGGTGAAGATTTTCCAGTTGAATTTTTTGCGCAATGGTAACATCAGCGCAATATCAGATGTTGGCACGCCTTCAAGGTTGCCACGGAACCAACTGTTATGGGTAATGCCTAAAATAGATCGTAATAATAAGGGATTGAGAAATTGCGTACAAAACTGACGATAGCCCAGCCAGTATTCGCCTTGTTGGTAGGACGCTAACGATAATAAGTCAATGAATACTGGTTTCGCACCAATGAATTGAATGTTATAAGCACTGGCATCTTTTAAGACGACGTCGTTTTGCAATAGATACAATTGGAAATCAATATGATGCAGTGCCGCGTCTTTTAATTGATAGAAGCACCATTCATAAGGATAAGAAACATAAGGTACTCGCTCATGCTCTAATATGTATGCCGTATTGGCTTCTTGTGAAGGCCACTCCTCGCGCTCTAATTCTTTGGTTGGAATGAGAAAATTTTTTTCGATTGCCTGCTGGTACACAGATGGTGGGATTGTTTCATATTGCTCGCGGCCAGCTTCTTGGACAAAGCGGTATATTCTATCATTTCCTTCATAGATATATCCCATAGGGTCTCTAAATGAGCCGGTATTTTTGTGGATAGCTTGCGATGAGTCTGTTACCTCTATCATAATTTACACCTTTGCCACTCCGTAAACCAAGATACCGTAAATGATGTAACTCAAAACCCAAGCAATGGCGAGTGCGCACAAGAATATTATAAAATTTCCACTCAAATACCCTATTCCAATGGCGCCAGCAGTCATTACTAAATAGAGAATTTGCCACAATGAGCAAATTTCATTGCGGCCCACGACGCCGAAGATATTGGTGAGAGGAGAGACGCAAAACGCCGCAACAATGGCCGGAGCAATAATTGCTAAGACGAGACTGCTGTGATTCCAATTAGCACCAAACAGCCAGGGTAAGAAGGGTGCAATGGCATACATACCTATCAGGTATGCTCCACCCATGCTCCCGAGCAGTAAAAAACTTTTTTTGACCAAGGGTTGCAAAGATTGCTGGGCGCGAAAGCAATCAGCAAAACGTTTTAGCAGTAATTGTGATAAGACTGTTGCAAGTAAGCCCGTCGGTATTTGAAAAACCCGATTCACTAGAAAATAAATCCCAGCATAGGTTTGGCCGAACAGTATACCGATAAAGAATACCGGGACCCAAGCGGCCGCCGAGTCCAATACTGACGTCCAACTGGAGTGGAGTGGAAATTTATAATATTTCTTTAGCAAACTGGGACCGAGTTTAAGCGCTGCCTTCGAGAATTCGACATTACCCAGTGCTTTGTACATTAAGTATAAGGCGTTACACACTAAGCCAATCAAATAGCCTGCAATTAGAGCGATGGCTGCTTGGGGAATAACAAAAATCAATGCTAACTGTGCCGCGATCATCGTGATATTTTGAATGATTTTGCCGTGGGCCACCAAACCAACCCTGTCTTGATGAATACAGTGTAAACGCAGAATTTGGCAAATTCCTTGCAGGATAAAGATCCCAAACAAGCAATACAGCATGGTGCTGTCAATCGCTAAATAGGCATTTAACAGATCATGAAACAACCATAATAGGCCGGTGATAACAAAACTTGAGGCAATGACAATCAGTCCGCTAACCAACAATAAGCAAGATGCTTGTTGCTCGTTTTCGGTTAAGGGAATTGCAAACTCTAAGCGTAAACTAGCTGCCGGTAGCAACAGCGCCGCAAATGCCATGACATAACCCAGTTGCGCAAAGGCGTCTGGTGGGTACAAGCGCGTCAAAATCGGAGTACTCAAGATCAAGAGCAATTGTGCAATGATATAACCTAGGGTAATGCCGGAGGCCTTTTTGAGTAATTGTGAATGCCTTGCCTGCTTGAGATAGCATGACAACGTTGACGTGAGGGTTTTTGTTTGGCTTGCATCCACGTGTTTTATTGGGCCTCTGGTTTTGCGAGGTTGCGTTTAAAGATGTTATCGGAATTGAGCCAATTGCTGATTTTAAACCATGCCCGCTCATGCAAGTAATAGAGAAATATCTTAACAATAACTTCAAGTGAGCCAATCGTAATAGCAAAACTGACTTTGCGCACGACGATATAGCTAATAACAATCGTTGTTAGTGTGGCGAAAGTTCGCCAACTGATGGCTTTAATAACACTGATTTTTCGAGATTGGCTCATTATTTGTTGTCTCCTTTATAATTCATTCAGCGGTGAACTAAGACTACCGAGTATGGCCGCTGATTTAATATGATTTGTGATAGGGGTTTCAGTTTCAATCGCGTCAATATATCCCATATGTACTAGGGTGTTAATCACCGTGTCGACAGCTTCTAGCGGTGTTACGGTGCTGGTGTCTATTTGTAACTCTGGTTTGATAGGTGCTTCGTAAGGATCATCGATACCAGTGAAGTCTTTAATCAGGCCGGCTCGTGCCTTACGGTAGAGACCTTTCGGATCTCGCTCCTCACAGGCGGCGAGCGGTGTTGATAGATAAACTTCAATAAAACCACCGTATTGTTCGATGTGCTCTCTGACATAACGTCGGGTATCGGCATACGGTGCGATAGGGGCACAGATAGCGATGCCATGATTCTTTGTGATCTCAGATGCCACAAAACCGATGCGTTTTACATTAGCATCCCTATCTTCTCTCGAGAAGCCAAGACCCTTGGATAAATTTAATCGGACTAAATCACCATCCAGTAATGTCACCGGACGGCCCGTGTTTTCCATTAATTTTGATTTTAGTAATTTAGCAATGGTGGATTTGCCTGCGCCGGATAGCCCGGTGAGGAATAGACAAAATCCTTGGCGGCGTTTGGGCGGGAAGCGTTCCCGTAAGATATCGATGACTTCAGGGAATGAAAACCATTCAGGAATATCTTGACCTGTCTCCAGACGCTGCTTAAGTTCTCTTTCGCTAATTTGTGTATTAGTGCTTTCAGTCTTGCTGCGCTTGACGAGGATAACGTTAATGCCTAACTCATCGTTATACTGTTGCAGTAATGATGCAATTTGTGTTTTTTCTTCACCAGCAAGCGTTTGCTCATCAATAATAAAATCACTACAGCCGTAATTTTTGCGAATGATGGCATGCCAGAGTGCTTCTCGGGCACCGGCCATGCGCACCGCCAATGGCAATAGACTTAATAGCGCACTATGTTGTGGATAATGTTTGAGTGCTTGCTTGTAGCATTTTACCCGGGTGTAATGATCGATATCAGTAGTAGCGCTGATGCCAACACCGGGTTGAATCAATAATAGTGCATCGAGTTCATTAGCTATTTTGGTCGTTAAGTCATAATCGGTTTGATGAATGGGTCTGCACGTATGAAATCCTACGACCCTTTGTGCGCCAATCATTGTAAAATAAGTTTGTAATTCATGGGGTGTGTTGCGTAACTCAATGAAATCAGGTGTCTTCGGCAATTGTACACTGAGTAGTTTGCCGCCGACATAAGTATCGCCGGTATAGTGATTGAGACGAAAAACGCCGGGGTGGCTTTCATCGGTAGTGCCATAAAGATGCTGTGCTTCACGGACCTTATCGGGTTGCCAACAATCACTGACCTGCATGATGGCGAGTAGGAGGCCTTCTTGATTGCGTAGTGCTATGTAACTGTCAATGGTTATGTCCTTGGCAAATACTGCCGTCACATCCAGTGTCACTGGCATTGGCCAGAATAGACCATTGGTTAAACGCATATCGGTTAGGACGGACCCATAATCAGCTTTGGTCAGGAAACCGTCGAGGGGGGAGAAGCCGCCACTCATTAGCAGCTTGATGTCGCAGAGTTGCCAGTCGGTTAAATACCAGGATGGCATTTCTTGTAATGCAGGTTTCCAGTCTTCTACTTCTGCGATAGAAAGGAAACTGTCCTTTAACTGACCACCATGTGCCTGCATGTTGCTGACTCCCGCATTAAATCTAAAGAGGGAGCATTCTACCCATGGCCGGCACTGTATTGCAAGATTTGTAAGCAAAGAAAGACAAAGCATTGGTCAGTATGTAACCGCAAGGATGCTTTGCATTACCTAGCAGAGTTGTTCATAATATCCCCCCTCTTTTGAGTTATATTAATGCCTTTTTATTGGAGATGTGCCCGTGACGAGAAGCCACTTACAAAAACTCGAGGACGAGAGTATCCATATCATGCGCGAAGTTGTGGCCCAAGCCGAACGTCCGGCGATGTTGTACTCTATCGGCAAAGATAGTTCTGTCATGCTGCACTTAGCCATGAAGGCATTTTATCCTGCTAAGCCCCCTTTCCCCTTGGTTCATGTTGATACAACCTGGAAGTTCCGCGAAATGATCCAGTTTCGTGATAATACGGCGAAGGATTTAGGCCTTGAGTTGTTGGTGCATACCAACCCTGAGGGGGTGGCTGAAGGTATTGGACCATTTAGTCATGGCTCGGAACATCATACTCGGGTGATGAAAACCGAAGCGCTTAAGCAAGCGCTAGACAAATACCAATTTGATGCGGTGTTTGGTGGAGCCCGTCGGGATGAAGAAAAATCCCGCGCTAAAGAGCGCGTATTTTCGTTCCGCGACAAACATCATCGTTGGGACCCCAAGAATCAACGTCCCGAATTATGGGGCCTTTACAATGCCTACAAACACAAGGGGGAAAGCATTCGCGTTTTTCCGTTATCGAATTGGACAGAGTTAGATATTTGGCAGTATATCTATCAAGAAAATATTCCTATTGTACCCTTGTATCTTGCCGAAGAACGCCCGGTGGTAGAGCGTGACGGTACACTCATCATGGTGGATGATGAACGTATGCCATTACAAGCCGACGAACAAGCACAAATGCGCAGGGTACGTTTTCGTACCTTAGGGTGTTATCCCTTAACCGGTGCTATCGAGTCACAAGCTAGTACTATCCCGATGATTATCGAAGAAATGTTATTAAGCACATCCTCTGAGCGACAAGGACGTGTTATTGATAATGATGCCAATGCATCAATGGAGCAGAAAAAACAAGAGGGGTATTTCTAGTGTTTACAACCGATGCATTACCAGCGCAAACTGACATTGATGATTACCTCAAATCACAGAACAATAAATCCTTATTGCGATTTCTGACCTGTGGTTCTGTGGATGATGGTAAGTCTACCTTAATTGGGCGTCTGCTCTATGAATCAAAAATGATTTATGACGATCAATTAAGTGCTTTGCATAAAGATAGCAAAAAGTTCGGCACCACTGGTGAGGGTTTGGATTTTGCGTTATTGGTGGATGGTTTAAGTGCTGAACGCGAGCAAGGGATCACTATCGATGTTGCGTATCGTTATTTTTCGACGGACAAACGCAAATTTATTGTTATCGACACCCCTGGACATGAACAATATACCCGCAATATGGCAACCGGTGCATCCCATGCTGATTTGGCGGTGGTGATGATTGATGCACGCAAAGGCGTGTTACCACAAACTAAACGCCATAGTTATATCGCGCACTTGTTGGGCATAAAACATATTGTGTTGGCCGTCAACAAAATGGATTTGGTGGAGTATAGCGAGGCGCGTTTTAGTGAAATTTGGCAAGATTATTTGGCCTTTGCTGAGTCATTGAATGTAGAAAATATTCATGCCATTCCGTTATCGGCATTGCAAGGCGATAATTTAGTGACTGCATCTAGCAATATGCCTTGGTACGAAGGGCCAAGTTTGATGAGCTACTTAGAGACGGTACAAATCAATGCGGCAACACAATCATTGCCATTTACGATGCCGATACAATGGGTTAATCGCCCCAATTTGGACTTTCGCGGTTTTACCGGAAGAGTGGCTTCTGGCAATCTGCACCCAGGGGATGCAATTAGTATTTTACCCAGCAATAGACATGCAACCGTTGAACGTATTGTTACTTACGATGGTGATTTAACCGAGGCACAAGCGGGGCAATCCATTACTTGCGTACTCACAGAAGAGATTGATGTTTCGCGGGGCGATGTGTTTGTGACACAAGACTCACACTGCCATGTGAGTGATGAATTCACGGCTGAAATCTTATGGATGTCAGAAAAGCCATTTATTCCCGGTCGACAATACTTACTGCGCCAAGGGACAACCCATGCATTGTGTACACCGAGCAAACCAACCTACCGAGTTAACATTCATAGCTTGGTTCATGAAGCTGCCGAGGACTTATCACTGAATGAAATAGGTTGTTGTGAAATATTGCTCAACAGAGCGATTGCTTTTGCGCCCTATCGAACAAATCCTGGACTCGGGAGCTTTATTTTAATTGACAGGGCTACTAACGCGACAGTGGCGGCAGGTTTTATCCAGTCCAGTGAGAGCCACTTGGCGAATGTTAAATCGCAACCCTTGTTAGTAGATAAACAAGCCCGCTCAGGAATCAAGCCTCACAAGCCGGCGATCTTATGGTTAACTGGTTTGTTCTGTGCCGGTAAATCGACTATCGCCAATTTGGTAGAATTAAAAATGAATCAGCAAGGCATACACACGATGTTGCTTGATGGTGACAATATTCGCCGTGGCCTGAATCGGGATTTAGGTTTTAGTGAAGCCAATCGAGTTGAAAACATTCGCCGAATTGCTGAAGTTGCTGATTTGATGTCGGAGGCGGGTTTAATATGTCTGGTGTCGTTTATTTCGCCTTTTGCGGCGGAACGGCAAATGGCAAGAACCCTTATCGGCGATGAGCAATTTGTTGAGATCTATGTCAAAACGCCACTCGAGGTTGCGGAACAGCGCGATACAGAAGGCTTGTACAAAAAAGCCCGGGCCGGGGTAATTGAAGACTTCACCGGGATCAATAGCCCCTATGAGGAACCTGAGTCACCCGAGCTTATTATTGATACGACTGAACTCAGTCCCGAGGAGAGCGCTCAAGTTATCATTAACTATCTGAAACAGAAAGGAATTACCTACTAATTCCTGGGTGCGGGCGGCTGAGGTACAATAAGGACAAAAATTTATCAGTTTTTATCCATTTCTAGCAAACTATGGTAGAATCAGCCTCCTTATGAAAGACAGAGTGATGATTCGATGACAACCCTAGTCCCTGATTTTTCCCGTGCGCGGGTCCTGGTTTACGGTGATGTGATGCTGGATAGGTACTGGTATGGCAATACCGGGCGGATTTCCCCCGAGGCGCCGGTACCGGTGGTCCATATCCGCGATATCGAAGAACGCCCTGGTGGTGCGGGTAATGTGGCGTTGAATATCACGGCCCTTGGGGCCCAGGCGAGTCTCTTCTCCGTCTGTGGTGATGATGCCGCAGGCCGCTCTCTCGACGCAAAACTAACAGACGGCAGAATTGCCAAGCACATTCTCAAATCCAGCCAAATTCCTACAGTTGCGAAGCTGCGGGTCGTCAGCACCCAGCAACAGCTGATTCGGCTCGATTTTGAAGAACCCCATGACGTTATCGATACCTCAGCTTTAATGGCCGAGTGCATCCAAGAGATGACTACCGCAGGTGCACTGATATTATCAGACTATGGCAAAGGTACGTTGACCGATATCCAAGGGCTTATCCAAGCAGCCCGGGAGCGTAAGGTACCGGTGTTGATAGATCCCAAGACCAACGATTTTAGCGTTTATCGTGGTGCCAGTGTCATTACCCCCAATCTCAAAGAATTCGAAGCCGTTGTCGGCCGCTGCCCCGATGAAGAGACGATTATCACCAAAGGCCTGGCCCTGATGGCAGAACATGACATCAGTGCGTTATTGGTGACCCGCGGTGAGAAGGGCATGACCTTACTACAGAAAGACCACCCCCCTTTCCACCAACCCACTAAAGCCCAGGAAGTGTATGATGTCACCGGTGCCGGTGATACCGTGATTGGGGTGTTGGCGGCAGGTCTTGCTGCCGGTGAGACTCTGCAACACAGTGTGACCTTGGCCAATGCTGCCGCCGGGATTGTGGTGGGCAAATTGGGTACGGCTACAGCTGAACTCTATGAACTCAAAGAAGCCCTCCTAGGCGAGCAAATCGATGATAAGGGTGTGCTTGGCGAAGATAAACTAGCCGCCATCGTGCGCCAAGCCCAAGAGCAGGGCAAACGGATTGTCATGACCAATGGCTGTTTTGATATCCTGCATCCCGGTCATGTGGCCTATCTCGAAGAAGCCAAAGCGCTCGGTGATTTACTTATCGTTGCCATGAATGATGATGCCTCGGTCAAACGACTTAAAGGTCCACAGCGTCCCATCAATCCTTTGGAGAATCGCATGGCGGTCTTGGCCGGATTGGGTGCGGTAGATTGGGTAGTGCCGTTTACCGAAGACACGCCGGAGCGGATCATCGGCCACATTTTGCCGGATATCTTGGTCAAAGGCGGTGATTGGCAAGTTGATCAAATCGCTGGGTCCGAGCATGTACTCGCTAATGGCGGTGAGGTATTATCCTTGCAGTATATCGATGGTCTCTCAACCACCGATATCGTTGAACAAATTTTATCAAAAGAGGCCGATCCTGTTTGCTAACCATAGGAGTTAATTCATGAAAATCGTCACTGGTGGCGCCGGTTTTATCGGCAGCAATATCGTCAAAGCCCTCAATCGCCAAGGCCATACCGATATCTTGGTGGTGGACGACTTGTCTGAAGGTATCCAATACAAGAATATCGTTGATTGCGACATCATGGACTATATGGACAAAGACGACTTTTTAGCGATTATCGAAGCAGATGGCGACTTTTCGGCGCCAATTGAGGTGATTTTCCACGAGGGGGCCTGTTCTGATACCACGGAGTGGGATGGTCGCTACATGATGCAGAATAACTACGAATACTCCAAAGTGTTGCTGCATTTCTGCCTTGAGCGCCAAATACCCTATATCTATGCCTCCAGTGCCGCGACTTACGGGGCCAATACCACCTTTGTTGAAGACCCCGCCAATGAAGCGCCTTTAAATGTCTATGGCTACTCAAAATTCCAGTTTGATCAATACGTTAGACGCATTCTCCCTACCGCCAAGAGCCAAGTGGCGGGCATGCGTTACTTCAATGTCTACGGACCGCGAGAATTCCACAAGGGCAAAATGGCCAGTGTGGCATTTCACTTCAATAACCAAATCCATACTGATGGTGTCGTCAAACTATTCGAAGGCTGTGATGGCTACGGCAATGGCGAGCAAGTGCGGGATTTCGTCTTTGTTGACGATGTGGTGGATGTGAATCTGTGGTTTTATGACAATCCCAAGGTCAGCGGCATTTTCAACGTCGGTACTGGCCGCTCTCAGAGCTTCAACGATGTGGCCAATGCGGTGATTGATTGGCACCGTAAGGGCAAAATCGACTATATTCCCTTCCCCGAACAGCTCAAAGGCCATTATCAGAGCTTTACCCAGGCCGATATCAGTGCTTTACGTGATGCTGGCTATGACAAGGAATTTTGTACAGTAGAACAAGGGGTTAGACAATACCTCGATTGGCTACACACCGGTGACAATGGCTAAAACCCTTGATTTTAAGGGGATTTATGTCGGTGTCGTTAAGATAGCGTTAATAGATATACCCTACTATCGCCCTATTATTGGTTTAATAACTGGGCTAGACTTTAATATAGAGGTTGAATACCCCGTTATGTTGATGAAATTGAGAGGTGACTGATGGCCGGAGACATTGTTGATGCAGCGGAAGACCTGTGGCGGGCTAAGCAAGAAAAAGATCGATGTAATGCCGCATGGAAGCAGGCAAAGGCCAAAGGACGTATCCCAGATGCTGTTGATCAGGCGAACAATAAAGCCAATAAGGATTATGACGAACTCAGAAATCAGCTATATAAGGATTACGGGTATGACGACGGCGTGAAAATTGACGGCATTGTACAAGAATTCGATGGAGGTGCCCGTAAACCCCGACGACCTGCACCCAAACCAGTAGAAGACTCAAAAAAACAAGCCAGAGAAGGCGCTGAAAATGCTCAAAAAAGAGCAAAAGAACTCAAAGAGCGTGAAGAGGCCGCTAAAAAGGCTTCCGGATCAGATGACCTTGTCGAAGAAGCTGCCGGCAAAGGCAAAAACAAAAAAGCAGACAGTAAAAATCCCGTTGGACAAGATGCTGAGGGGAATCCAGTGCAGGGCAGTACTGACTCGCCCCTAGGATTTTCATCCCAATATGCCATGCCACTCAAAGGCAACATGATTTATGCTATACAACCAGGCCAACAGTGGTGGGAATTAGGGTTCTTTATGGATGAGGGCTGGTTCCAACGCTATTGGGACAAGGGCTATGAAGAAGGCAAGCGTGAAATCATCAGGAAAGAGGCCATTGATAATCTCAAACAACAAGCAGCGGCCATTAACAGCGCCAATGGCGCCAAAAAAGGCGACAAAAACTATATTGACTTAGATGATGATAAAAAATGCGCGAAGCTTGTGAAAAAAGCCGCCGATGAAGGTAAAGGTATCTTTATTTCACCAAAAAGCGGTGAGCCAGAGGTATTAACCGATGTGGAGCGCCGTGCGCGTATGGAAGAATTCTCAATGGAAACCCGCCCCGGAGGCCCCGGAGTTATAGTAATTGAAACCCGTGAAGATTTTGCTCGTGATTTGCGAGCTCAAGCGGAGATGTTTAATGCTCACTATGGATTTGATAGTTCACATCCTGATGCTTGTGTATTAACCAATGAACAATGTGACAAGCTTTATGAGGGGGTTAAAGCAGGTGGAAAAATTGTATTTGGTGTTGGTGGCGACGTAGCTGCTGTGAACGAAGATAATGAACATGAATATCTGAGCATGTTTAGACGAGGTGACTTTAAACCTATAGACAGCTGCGACGTGTCGCCTCCTATTGCACCAACTCTCACACTTTAGATCGGGTGTTTTCACAGGCAAAAAGTGTTTTAATAACTGAATGGACGCAGCCTATTCACTGACAGACAATACCCTTCACTGCCATGGTGCTTGGACCCGTGACGCGGGCAATAGCCTGGCAAAACAACTCGAGCGCCTCAAATCCAACGCCCCAGAACATTTATTGATCGATGGCAGTGATGTGACCATTATGGATACGGTAGGGGCATGGTTGCTGCAAAAAACCATTGCCATGCTCGAAGCCCAAGGTAGCACTGTAGAGATGTCCGGGTTTAGCTTCGAAGCAGAGCACTTGTTGACTATTGTTACTGAACAGCCTGGTGCTGAGACACCGATTCCGCCAACCCCCCATTTGTCAGGTTTTGCCTTTGTGGGCAAATTAACTATTGGTGCGCTGCATCAGGCCCAAAATATGCTGCGTTTCTTTGGCGAAGTGTTTATTTATTTTCTTGTCTGGTTAAAAGATCCCCGCCGCATTCGTTGGCGTGCCTTGTTTGCCTTGATTCAAACTACCGGTTATCAAGCAATTCCCATTGTTGCACTGTTGTCATTTTTGATTGGTATTGTATTGGCATACCAAATGGGTACAGAACTCAAGAATTATGGCGCCGATATCTTTTTGGTGGATTTGCTGGGCTTGGCGATGCTGCGGGAATTTGGGCCATTATTGACGGCGGTCATTGTTGCTGGTCGCACGGGATCAGCTTATACCGCCCAATTGGGGACCATGAAATTAAACCAAGAAGTGGATGCCCTGCAAACCATGGGACTATCATCACGGGAAATTTTAGTACTGCCCAAAGTATTTGCCCTGCTGATTGCCTTGCCGCTGCTCACAGTGATTGCCAATATTGCTGGTATCGCTGGGGGTATGTTGATGTCAAAGATTTTGTTTGGCATTGGCTTTGAAGATTTTTTGAGCCACTTCCAAAAATCCATCAAGTTATCGACCTATTTAGTGGGGATGGTGAAGACCCCGGTGTTCGCCATGATAATTGCCAGCATTGGTTGTTTTCAGGGCTTTCAGGTCAAGAATGACGCTGAAAGTGTGGGGCGCCACACCACCACCAGTGTGGTGCAGTCGATTTTTCTTATCATTGTTGCCGATGCCGCATTCTCGATTTTGTTCAGTGTCATGGGGGTGTAGATGAGTGACGCGCCTAATGTCATTGAGATTGAGCATTTAACCACTGGCTTTGCTGACACGATTGTTCATGAAGACTGCAACCTCACGGTGCGCAAAGGGGAGATCCTCGCCATCGTTGGTGGCAGTGGTGCGGGCAAAACCACCCTATTGCGGGCAATTCTTGCCCTGCATAAACAAGCGCAGGGATCTATTAAAGTGCTGGACCAGGAGGTCATCGGCGCCAGTCCCTATACCATGAGTCGATTAAGCCACCAATGGGGGGTGATGTTCCAACAAGGGGCGTTATTCACTTCCCTCACGGTATTGGAGAATGTCTGTTTCCCGCTGCGGGAATTCACCCACTTGTCAAAGAGTCTCCAGGAAGAAATCGCCCGAGTGAAGATTGCCCTCGCCCGCTTTCCGGTTGAGTCACTGCAAAAATTCCCTGCGGAGTTAAGTGGTGGTATGCTTAAACGTGCGGCATTAGCCCGGGCCATGGTGATGGACCCGCAAATATTGTTTCTCGATGAGCCCACCGCGGGGCTTGATCCAGAAAGTGCCAGTGCCTTGGATGAATTAATTCTCGATCTACAATCGGCGTTAGGGTTAACCATCGTCATTGTGACCCACGACTTGGATACGTTGTGGCGGGTGACCGATAGGGTTGCCTTTTTGGGAGATAGGCAAGTATTAGCAGTGGAGCCAATGGAGACCTTAGTCAAATCCGAACAGCCGACCATCAAGGCTTATTTCAGTAATCCACGTGCTCACTTGGCTGATCCGGTGCACAAGGAGGATTAGTGGAGTCACGGGTCAATTACACTATTGTTGGATTTTTTGTCATTTTGGCATTGGCGGCAGCGTTTGTCATCGCTGTGTGGTTGTCGGTGGGGCTTGGGCAAAAGGATTATGATTATTTTCTCGTGTATTCCAACGAATCCGTATCTGGGTTATCGGTGAAATCACCCGTGAAGTATAATGGCGTCAATGTTGGTTTTGTTGAGTCTATTGGTTTGCGCAAAAAGCACCCCGAAGAAGTCAAGCTTGTGCTTGCCGTCGAAAAAGATGTCCCGGTGTCGTTGGATACGCGAGCTATTCTCAATACTCAAGGCTTAACGGGAATAGGTTATATGGAGCTAAAAGGCGGCAAACCTGACTCACCTAAGATCCCGTTACTCAAAGGCGAAAAGTACCCTATCATCAAGACGTCCCCGTCGCTCATGTTTCGTCTAGATCAGGCACTGGACAAATTAACCAGCAATGTCAGTGACATCAGCCAAGGCTTAGAGCGCATACTCTCGCAAGAGAATGCCGAACATTTAACCGAGTCCTTAGAGAATATCCAAAGCATTACCGATAACCTGCAGAAGAATAACGAGCGCTTTGACCAAATCCTTGCAGATACCCAGACCACCATGGATAACACGGCCACGGCCAGCAAAAAACTACCCGCCTTAATGACCAGTATTGATAAGACTGCTCAGTCATTCCAAGATTTATCCCATAAATTATCAACTGCTAGTACTAAGCTCGATAGCACGATGACCAATGTGGATGTGGCGGTGAAAACCGTCAATGATCAGTTATTACCGCCGGCGGTGAATGCGGTCAGTGATTTTGGTGCGGTGATGTTAAACCTCAAGGGCGTGAGTCAACAGTTAGATGAGAATCCATCAGTCTTAATTCGTGGTCGAGAACCGCTGCCACCAGGACCGGGAGAACGATAAGATGAAACACCTACTACGTATTACCGGTTCGTCAATTCCCGCTGTTGCCAGTTTAACGCTTGCAAGTGTTGTCCTCACAGCGTGCATGGGCCCGGTCAAAACCCCACCGGTGAGTACTTACAGTCTCAATGCAACCCCTACTGTGGCGCAAAAACCCCGCACGGCAAAGACATTATTAGTCACCAGCCCCACAGCAACTGCGACGTTTGCAACGAACAAGATGGCCTATACCAGTGCGCCGTTTCAAGTGAGCTATTTTGCCAATAATCGCTGGACCGCACGTCCGAGCGAAATGCTAAAACCGCTGATGGTATCCGCATTACAAGACACCAACCATTATCACGCCGTTGTTGCCTCACCGTTCAGTGGCAATGCCACGCTGCGTTTGGATACGGATTTGATTAAGCTACAACAAGAGTTCAGTCATATTCCGTCGCAAATTGAACTGGAGGTTCAAGCCCGTTTAGTGGATGCCAAGAGTTTGAGAGTTATCGCGACCAAACACTTTGATATCATCGAACCTGCCCCCACCAACACCCCTTACGGTGGCGTCATCGCGGCTAACAAAGCGGTGAATCAGTATTTGCAAGAGCTTAGCCGGTTTTGTTTGAAGTATTCTTAAGGCCACCTCTATAAAATGCTCACTTGCCCTAACTCGTCGTTGCAACGGTTTCTGCTTGTCTTGCTAGAGCTTTAGCGTAGGAAGGCGGTGCTTATTTACTATTTGTAAACTCCGCTCCTCGAGACCCTTGCGCCTCGATTTAGGACAAGTCGCTAATTTATAGAGATAGCCTTAATCAAATAACTCTGCTACATCAACAATATGCGAGAAATACTGACTATCATAGACTTCGTCTGAAACACCATTGACATGGATTAGTACAGGTCTACAAAAGAACCGCTTGGGGGTTTTGAGGTTATTAATTTTCACTTTCATTTCTTCAACAATTTGCATACCAATAAGATTGCGAGAAAATTTGATTTCACAAACGTAAAGAGTGCAGGCACTAGTTTGGATCATATAATCAATTTGACAGCCTGGATTGCGTTTCGTTTTACGCTGGAAGAATGGTCCGTCAATTTCAACATCGGTTAAAGGAATATTGAGTAGAGATTTAATTTTTTTGTGGTTACTCAACAGGAGATTCTCAACTTGTAATCCCATGATGCTATCCCAAGCGGGTAGTGACGTCATCGAGATAGTATCAAAAGCACCGCGTTTAATTTTAGACTTGTTCGGCTCAATATATTTTAAGTAAAAACGAGAGTAATTGTCACTGAGTCGATAGAGACTGAGACTTGATTCGCTCGCTTTATTGATGTTCCATGTGAAGTCACGGCTGATGAAACCTGATTTTTCGAGAATATCTAAGTATTCGCCAACTTCACTTTGGTGACTATAGTTAAGTAGTTGGGCTATTTCTCCTTGGGTCTTTGGACCTGATGCAAGGGCTTTGACTATATTCTTATAAAGTTCATTACGACTAGAAAATAAATCAGAAAATATTTTGTCAAATTCACCGTACAAGATCCCACCCTCTATAAATGCTACTCTACGAATATTTTCTTCAGCAGATAATTTAGGCTTTAGTTCCTCTAGATAGCGTGGAATACCACCAGAAATTGAGAGATAACGGAGCATTTCATAAGGTGTCGCTTGAATGCCATAAGCGTTCCAAAATTCTTTACAAACACTGAGAGGCAATTCTCGCAATGTTAATGTTAATGATTCGCGTCCAAGAAAACCGGTACTGCATAGAATATTCTCTTCAATCCAAGCAGAAACGGAGCCACTTAATGCTAATATTAATTTCGGATTTTTAGAGAAATATTGATCCCAGGCAATTTTAAGTTTGCCGAGAAAATTAGGATCAAGCGAGCCCATCCATGTGATTTCATCAAAAATTATCAGGACTTGTCCTTTTTGGGTCTGTTGTGCTAGATTCCAAAATATATCGCCCCAGTCACCATGGCTCTCATAGCGAGTATTTAATTCAAGGTTACACTGCCTGCAAAATTCATCACGCTGTGATTGCGCGGTTGTTTCTGCGCTAACAGGCAAGCCAGTGAGGGAAATAGTCCGTTTCATTTTTTTGCTGAACTCTTCCAGCAATCGGCTTTTACCAATACGCCGGCGGCCTTTGATAATAATTAAACTTGCAGATTTTTTGTCTAATAAGTCGCATAAGCGACGCATTTCTAGTTCTCTACCAGTAAATAAAGGCATAATTGAGCTCCCAAATATCCACCCAAAAGGATTAACATTTGTCGATCCTTTTGGGAGCTATCCTAACCTAAGGAATTGACATTTGTCAATCCTTTAGGTTTTGGTGTTGTAACTAATTGATTTTAAAGAAAAAAATATTTTCATATTTCTGAGATTATGTCATTTTACGAAAAATATAAGGGATTTTGTTTGAGGTGGGCTGCGTGTTTAAGAGGTCCCGGGTTACGGATTGCTGCTTTTATGAAGCCGCAATCCGGCCCGGGATGACGTCCGGTTTTGATGCTCTTCTCACACTCGGTGATTTTGAGCTTTTTTCAACTACTGCTGTCGCTGTTGGGCTTGTTTACCCATACGTTGCGTGGTTTGCAGGCCGAACTTCTGCCCTTGTACCATTTGTAACTCAACGGCAGCCATGTTGGCATTCAATTGTTCTAGCTGCATGCGGTTCTCGAACATGGCTTGATTGATTTCAGCCAATAGAATGTATGTCTGAACTTGTAAATCTTTTGGGGTAGCCTTGTTGATAGTGTTTTGAATTTGATCAGACTCCAAGCGGTATGATGCTTTCTTTGCGGCTAATTGCAGAGGGCTCATATCGCCACTAAAACCAGACTTAGCGCCCAGATCTTTTTGGACTTTGCGCTCAGCAATTTGGGTGGCAAAGGTATTGAGTCCGACGGAGCTAGTCGCAGCTAAGGTACCAAGCCCCGCTTGGTATTTCAGCACCGTTTGAGGAATAATCTCACCATCATAGTTTTTGGGATCCAGGGCATTAGTATCCAGGGGTTGTACGGCATTACTGTTACCAGCCAGTAATTGTAAAAAGAGTTGTGCTTGACTCATGGGCGAATTTTTGAGGTTTTGTTTCGCTTGTTGGGGATTCGTCACAAATGACCAAAAATTAAAGTCAGAAGGTTCGATAGCCATATTGTTAGCAATGGATGCGTAGGAAATATAAGGGTAGTAGTCAGCGAGATTTTTTTCATCTGCCTGGGGCACAATAGATGCTAATGCGTTGACAATCTGGGCGGAATTTTTGCCGGTGATTAATTGCGTAGAGGTAATATCCGTGGTTTTAGCCGCATCTTCATTGACCCACTCTGGGGCTTTAGCTGCAACAGAGTTACTTTTTGTTTCAGTGCCATAAGACAGCTCAGTTGTTACAAGCGGTTTGAGGTATTTTTTGCCAATATTATCGGTTAGATAACTATAAATGTTATTAATGGTTGTGACCGTTTGCTTACAGCAGTCATCAGCGCGAGCAGCCGGCATGATGAGTAGACTGGCGCTGGCGGTAAATGCCACTAATGAGAGTTTAAGTGTTTGTTTCATCGTATGCTCCTAAAAAAAACGTTTATTAAAACCCATAATCCCAATTCGACGTACCGCTGCCACTGTTGTTGTTGCCCGCATCATCGCCAAACCCGCTGATAATCGGTTGTTGTTCAGTTTGTGGTACTTCTTGCTGTTGCTGTGCTTGTTCGGTGGTCGCTGGCAGCTGAAATTGGGGCGGTGTGGGTTGGGTATTCGCTTGTTGTTGTCCCGGCGCCACCGGTGTTGGGTCAGGCAGCTGGTTGAGGTAGTTGTCGTATTGCTGTTGATACACTTTGATATTGTTGGTCGCAGTGTTAGCTGATTGAACAGCTTGGTTGATTTCATTCAATCGATTGGCTTGCTCAGTGGCAACATCGGCGAAGGCTGTTTGTGATAGCAGTAGCAGTAGCGTACTTGAGCCTAGCAACAGCAATTCCCGCTGAAAGCGGAGAATTGCTTCCCAAGTACTATCGCCAGCGCGGCAAAGCCGCACGTATGGCGACCAAAGGGGGAAAATCGCGATTTCCCCCTTTGGAAACCCCCATCGCGAGAAGTTCAGCGGGAACCGCTGGCCTAGCAATAATTTACGCATCCTCTCCCTCCAATGCTTTTAAGACGATATCAAAGCGCTCAGGGGCAAACACCCTGGCTAATAAACGTAAACGTTCAAAAACAATATTACGTCTTAAGAATAGACCAGGTTCGTCATCACTGCTTTCGCTAATTTCTTCTGCATGAATGAGTAATTTTGAGGCAGCGCCAGGGTGAGCGGTGTCGAGGCTCTGGAGTAAGCGCAGTGCCCGGCCCGATTTTACGTTACAGCAAATTTTAATGAAGATATCTTCCCGGCCTAGTTCGTAGTTACCGGCTTGGTCCAGTTGCTCACCCAGCTTGGCAAGGGAAGTTTCGAGTGCGGCATCGCCATCCAAAGTCCAATTCTCAACCCCCTCCATGAAGGCCACTACCCGATAAATCATGGGGTCGTGGTATTCTTTCCAGAATTGATGGACAGCTTCGTGACTTAAATCAGGCATAATTGCCCTCGCAATGATAAGACATTGTTCAAACTATATCCGGCTTAATCCGCAGAATCAATAGGAGACGCGAAGAAACTATCAACATTTTAAGTGAGTTAAGTCGGCGTTAATGTTGGTTGGCAAAACAGGCGTTATTCTCGGTCTTGCTCAGGCGAAGATTGGTTCAGTGAGAGCTAATGACAATAACAGCACTCTTCGCGTGGGTACTCATTGGTTGATTCTTAACTAATGAACAGGTTATTATGGTCCAGATGTAACCCTTCTCAAGGAAGACAACTTCGAGGTAAATCAATATGGGTGTTTTTCGCAGTATCGGCCGTGGTTTTCGCTGGACATTCAAGTCTTTTGTCGATGTCCCCTCATGGATGGGGTATCGCTCTATCAAAGGCTCGAGCCAGTCGCTTGCTGATAGCGCAAAAATAATCTTTGACGTCTCTGAGTCTGAACGGGAGGAATCTTATCAAGAGGCCCTCAAACGCCTAGGTCTGACTGAGGCTGAAGCCCAAGCAAAATCAAAAGCATTATTTAATTTGTTCTTGGCCTTTGCGGGGCTTGGTTTAGCCATTCTTTGCTATTCGGTGTTTTTGGCGTGGGAGGGGGCATTACGCAGCTTTTTGGTGGGGACTACCTTAGCCCTGGTCTCTTTCGCCACCGCTTTTCGTTATCACTTCTGGCATTTCCAAATCAAATCTAAACGCTTAGGCTGCAACTTCAAGGATTGGTGGTATGGCAATCTTGGGGGTGGCAATGCGTAAACTGCTTGGTCTCGTCTTATTACTCGCCAGCGGCAGCGCCAGTGCCCAATCCATGTTCGATATCCCCTTGACCGATGTCTCCCGTATTTATCTCAATACTATTTTCGGTACTGTAGGCAATGTCTTAAGTGGAGGGGGTTCCCAATTACTCAAAGAAGCATTTTCGTATTTTAACAGTGCGGTACTTGTGCTGGGCGGTATTATTATCATTTACAGTCTCATCGTATCAACGGTGAATACCTCTCATGACGGTGAAATGCTCGGTAAAAAATGGAACTCCGTATGGATCCCGTTACGCTCGGCGGTGGGTTTTGGATTATTACTTCCTGTCAAAGCCGGTGGTTATGCAGTAATTCAAGTCATGGTCATGTACGTTGTGCTACAAGGTGTGGGTGCAGCAAATTATATCTGGAGTAATACTCTAGACTATATTGGGACTGGAGGAAATATCTCAACCACGCAAACACCTAGTACATTTTTCCAGCTTGCAGGTAAAGCCTTCTCTAACTGGGTGTGTGCTTATGAGGGAGCAAAGTATGTTAACCAACAGTATGGCAGAACAAATGCCCAAGCGTCGAGTTCTATCAGTAACTACACGATACTCATGCAATTTACCGGTAGCGGTCAGGGGACTTGTGGTTCCGTCTTGCTTAAATTACCAACAAGTAGCGAGCCTCTGTCACCAGCTGATCAGAGCACAAATAATGCTATAATTGCCACGGTGCAGCAGTTGGCGATACCTGGCAAGATGTTTGTCGATGACTATCCTAGTGAGCCAAATGCCAATACCATTATTCAGTTGATTCGCAATGCGGCTAATAACTATTATCTGCAACAACAAGAGGCTCAACGAAGGGCGAGCATGCAGTATGGTACAGGGAGTATGCGCTGTATGCCTGTCTTTAGTAATATGTTTGATCCGACTTCGGGAAAATGGAGTTGCACCCGAGATGATTTTGTTAATCAGGCAATTCAAGTCGGTTGGATTTTTGCTGGATCCTATTTTCTTCAGATCACGCAATCCATTGATCAATCCAGGGAGGCAGCCTACGCATTTCCAGTGAATGGACCCAATACCGGTAAGTTAATTAATATTTTTGGCCAAGATAATGACATTATTACTGTCTATAATGCCGCTGAGAAATTTCAAACTAGCAACGTTGATCCGAGTCATACCCAGATTGATATTGATATTACGTCCCCTAGCGGTGTCAATAGTATTTTGTACTCAATCTTTAATCCAGCTTTTAGTGCGTGGAAGAAATATCTTAAAGCTCAGGCGAAAGATATGGATAATCTGCTTGCTGGGAACTTTGAGTTTAATCCGATTGCAGAATTGCACGCTCTAGGAACACAGATGATTTCAGGTATTGAAATTGCGTGGTTAGCTTTCGGTGGTATTGTGGTTGGAGCGGGTGCTCTTGCCTTTATAGATTCTTGTATGATGCCGTTTTCCTATATGGCGCAAACGGGCTTGATGATATTTATGCCGCTCGTCACGATGAGTGCGGCAGTGATATTTCCGTCAGCGGGTATGCTTGCCTATTATGTTCCTTTGATGCCCTTTATTATCTTTACGGTGGGTGCCGTGGGATGGTTTATTTTGGTGATAGAGGCCATGGCAGCAGCCCCCATTCTGGCGCTGGGCATATTGCACCCCGAAGGACAACATGAAGTGTACGGTAAGGCGGAGCCAGGGATTTATCTGCTGATCAATGTCTTCTTGCGTCCGCCATTAATGATTATTGGTTTATTTGCTGCGTATCTGCTCATGTTTGCTGCTGTATCGTTGGTGAATGTCGCATTTTTGATGCTCACGGGTGGATTTGAGAATAAAGGTGCATTTGATATCAGTATTGTAGGGATGTCGATGCTGTTAGGGGTTTACGCACTCGTACTCCTCACCGTCATCCAAAAATGTTTTGGTCTTATCCATATGGTACCTGATAGAGTCATGCGCTGGATTGGCCAACATGACCAATACGCGGGCGCCTATGGGGCTGAGCAAGATATGCAAGGCTTTAAACAAGCGGCCCAAGGTGCGGGCGAGCAAGCCAGCAAAGGCACATCGGAGTCTATTGGTGGTACGGCTGGCAAGGTTGGTAAAGGGGTGCAAACTGCTGCGCAGAAAAAACATGAAACGGCGGCTAAAGGTAAGCGTTTTGCTGAGCATAAACATGGCTCAGGCAAAGGCGGTGGTAGCATTGGCTCTGGTCCCGGTTCTGATCCTGATCCTGACCCCGGCAGCGATCCTGATTAGCCTAGTTGTGGATTGTTCTCTGACTATAACGCCCTGGTGCCGGCTCAATAGACGTCAAGATTTGACGGGGAGTAACTGGCTTCCCGCTGTGTTGATTTAACCAGGTTTGCCAATCTTCCCACCATGAGCCTGGGTGGTGTTCGGCGTGTTTGAGCCAAGTACTTGCATCAAGCTGTATATCGTTATTCACGTAAAAACCTAATTGCTTGCGTCGCGGCGGATTAATGAAGCCACCGATGTGATCACCATTACCTAAAACAAAGCGAGTATTACCCCTTAACAATTGCGCACTACGGTAGCTGCCTTGCCAAGGCGATAAATCATCGTCTTTTAAGCCTAAGTAATAACAGGGTTGTTGAATACAACGGAGGTCAATGGGCTTCGCTGTAATGTCGATACCCCCTGCCTGATATAGCTGGTTGTGTTGTAGCAATTCGCGCATATGAAATAAAAATAATTTTTGGGGGATATGGGTAACATCTTCCGACCAATGTAATAGATCAAACCGGCTAGCCCGTTTGCCTTTCAGGTAATGATGAATAAAGAAGGGCCAGATAGTATCATTGGTATTACGCAGATTAAAGGCCGTTAGCATTTTACGTCCGTCAAAATACCCTGTCTTGGCCATGGTTTTTTGGTACCAGCGCACTTGATCGGGACCTGCAAGATACAGCCAATCACCGGCTTCACTAAAATCAAACAAACTCGCCAAAAAGCTGGCACAATGAATTTTGTCTGCTTGATTG
Organism: Legionellales bacterium; assembly: GCA_002709565.1. GTDB lineage: Bacteria > Pseudomonadota > Gammaproteobacteria > UBA1113 > UBA1113. The sequence continues at coordinate 44,138 of PAPY01000031.1, forward strand.
GTTGCGGTGAGATAAGCAAGACTCGCACCCACGAGGGTGCCACCGAGACAATTACCAGCAATATTGATTTGTTTAACATTACAGGCTGCGCACACCTCGTCAATGGCTTTAACGACCCCTTCTGTCACATAATCCGCAAAACCATAGGACTGTTGTTCACTCGTGGCATTAACCCATGAAATCATAAATACCGTATAGCCCTGATCAACAAGATATTTGACCAATGAATTATTGGCGCGCAAATCCATGAGGTAGTATTTGTTGATCCAGGAGCCAACCAGTAACAGGGGTTTCGCGTACACTTGTGGTGTGGTGGGATGGTATTGAATGAGTTGCATGATGGTATTTTCAAAAATCACCTCTCCGGGCGTATAGGCAATATTGTCGCCGACTAGGTAGTGATTATTCATCACCTTGCTGACATGACCATAGGCGCTCCATTGATTCAGATCATCTAGCCAATGCTCGAGTCCAGTCAGTAAATTTTTGCCACGCTCATGGCGGGTGAGTTGCAAAACTTCAGGATTCGTCAACACAAAATTACTCGGCGATAAGGTTTCCAGTAAGATGCGCACAAAAAAATACCCTTGTTGCTGGGTAAAATTATCCATGCCTTTTAATTCACTGATCGCTTGGAGTATGGTTTGGCAATGAATCAAATAGGATTGATGGATAAAATGAAACAAGCGTTTATCTTGCCAGAGCGCATTAGCAAAGCGTTTGTCACTAATGGTAGGAGGTTTGCTAAGGTTCTTGATCAGTCTAGCATGTTGCTTGATAGCTTCCCCCAGCATTTTGCCAGTAGTCCCCGGTTGTGTCATGAAGGCTTTGGCTATGGCAAATACGGTGCGATGGTAAGTCACCCCAAGCCGTAACATGTCAAAGCTGCCTTTGATGGGGTGAATTTCTTCACGCAGTATCTTCTTCAACAGACGTTTGGTTTTGCTGGCGATGCGATGTAATTGTGATGAGGTGCTATTAGTCTTGTTTGCCATACTGTACTCGCAATAACCCAATGATACCAATGAGACTGAAGAGCAAAAAGGGCACGGCAACAACAAATAGCAATACCTGTGTCAGTAACACACCCGTTAACAACAACAATGCGGTCATCATACAAATGCCAGCAAAAAAAACCTTGTAGAATCGTGGCGAGGATTTAGTACAAGCAGGCAGTCCCTGGATCAAGAACCCTCGGCTCAGTTGGATGGGTTCTTTAAAGCGACTGACAATGACAAAAAAACTGAGCGAGCCAAGCAGTGTGATAATGCAATAATTGGGCGTGGCGAGCAGGGTATTGATGTTGACTGTGATATCAGTCTGGGACAAACCAATATCAAGTAACAATAGTAGCAAGGGGCCAAGCAGTAAACAGACCATAGTAGCAAGCCGTGATAAGTGGCGACAGACTGTTGCAAAATAGGACCCGGCTAACATAGCGATAGTCAGCCAATAACCCCACGTAAAGCCAAACCAACTGCTATGCCAGGTTGTGTGCACGAGTCGGCGTGGGTCAACGATATTGGTTAATACCTTAACCTGCTCTAGCCATACAAACAAGCTATTTACGAGGCTCAGACAAAGACTCAAGCCTAAGCAGCAAATAAGGACAAATAGCCACAACGGTATCTGCAAACGATGAAGCGTGTTGAAAGCTTTTAGGATATAACGATTTGAGCCTAATAGGATGATGCCAAATAAGACAAAAAATGTCGTGAATTGCAAGCCATGACTTAAGGGTAAGCCAACCCATTCTCCCGCAAGTATACTGATACTAATACTGATTAAAGATGCCGTGATGATGACAGCAAAATAATTGGTGACACTCAACGGTGTTTCAAAAAAATTCATGGCTGCAGGTGAGATGCCATTTTTGTAGGATAAATCAATGGCACTGCTTAGAAGGCCGTAACGGTCATGTTCCCATCGGCAAATCATCAGTACCATTGCAACTAATAGCAAAAGACTCCAAGGATATAGCCCCCATTTGAGCGGCTCTGTTAACAATACTGGTGTTGCGGGAAGTGTTGTGGTATCCACAGGGAGAGAGATTTTAACGAGTGTGAGATAGATACTGGTAAATACCAACAGTAGCAACATTTGCGTAAATAAGACTTTGGGCCAGGTTCGCCAAAAGCCCCGAAGATTAAGATCCTCGCGTTTTGTTCCCAATACAAACAGTCCAGCTAGTACTAACAATATTGCCGAGAAAGGCAATGCCGGTGGGATCCAGTCAGCATAATAGTAACTAATAACAAAAGGTATACCATAGAGGAATAACGTGTAGAACCAGTAGTGGTATTTGGGCTTATAAAGCTTCATAGCCCCGCATCGCGATCAGCATTGCGAGAACTCAACGTGACTAGTTTATATTCTCGCTCGCTAATGATGCCGGCATCCAATTTCCGTTTGGCGTCCACTTCAATCGGTTGACCCCGCTCCTTCACTAAGCGCCGGGTGGCACCAGTGATGGATTCAGGATCGGTTTCTAACAAAATATCCCGCACTTCATCGTCAAAGACTAAGTACTCACGCAGTGGGGTGCGCTTACCGTCAGGGGTGGCGACCAGTTTTTGCCAGACCACCAGACGAGCGGTTTCGATAATATCAATGGTGCGGCCATGGCGCTCTTCAGCTGGATAGGTGGTCACCAGACGGCGCATCACTTCCGCAACACCGTTACTGTGCAGCGTGGTATAGACAGGATGACCGGTTAACGCAGCCTCCATTGCGGCTGAAATAGTTTCTGCATCCCGCGCTTCACCCACGAGAATTAAGCGCGGCTTACGGCGCAGGGCATTACGCACACCGGCAGCGAAGCTTGGCAAATGGCGAGGAATTTCCGATTGACTGACAACAGCAGAGACTTTGGCGATGTTATCAAACACAAACTCAATGGGTGATTCATAGGTTAAGACTTTGCGATGACAGTCTTCTTGCTCGATGATGTGACGAATAACCGAGGCGAGCAAGGTACTTTTACCGGAACCGGTGGCACCGGTAATATACACCACCCCTTCTTCGGGCATGATGCTATTAAAAATATCTTCTTCAAGGTTGAGTGCCGTTAATGGTGGCGGGTCACTGGGAATGGTTCGCAGGGTGATTTGAATACCGTCATGACCATCGACTAAACACCCCGTGCCATTGACCCGGTAGCGATATCGTTCTGTCCTTGAGGGCCGCACTTCATAATGGGTATCTACATCGCGACCACTTAAGATCTGAGTCGTACCATTGGGGCCATAAATGGCATTTAGCATTTCACCGACTTCGGTATTGGAGAGTTTGCGCTTGGTGATAGGGACTAAACGGCCATGAACTTCCGCAAACACCGGCTCATTAGTCTGCAAGGTGATATCCGAAGCATCCAGCTGATAGCAATAGACCACCATCTTATCCAACTCATGGACAGTAAAGCGCTGGGGCTCATTCGGTAATAAGTGTTCGTCGGTCATGGGTTACTCGCTGTCTTTCAACTAAGTGTATTAGACCAGGCTTTATTTGACAATGTACAGAGCTAAGCTATTGATTCTTCCATCACCTCTGGAAGTATTTGTAAAACTTCTCCAATAATGGCTATAATGTAGCTATTATTGGAGGAAAAAGGCAATGAAGCCAGAACAGTTCTTTTATGACCACCCAGTCTTCCGCCATGAAGAGTTTGCAGCATGGAAAGCGGAGCAAGGCGATATTAAAGCAACCTCTATTAATGGAGCCCTGCGCTATTACGTCAAAACCGGTCGAATCACGCCTATACGTCGAAAACTCTATGCAGCAGTCCCACCTAACCAGTCTGTGGATGATGTTATCGTTGATCCCTATCTAATTGCGGGCAAGGCAACGGAAGATGCGATCGTGGGTTACCACTCAGCACTGGAAATGATGGGAGTAGCATATTCCACGTTTGGTCAATTTACATATGCTACGGTACAAAAGAGTAAGCTATTTACTTTTCAAGACCGATGGTTTCAACCTGTTAGTCAACCAACGTCGTTACAAAAAAAGCAATCGACGTCTTTTGGTGTGGAGGTAGTGAACCGGCAAGGATTGCCTTTACGAGTAACAAATTCAGCAAGGACCTATGTTGATGTGCTTGATCGCATTGAGCTAGCTGGCGGTTGGGAGGAAGTATGTCGATCAATTCAAAAATTTTCGGTGCTAAATATTGATGAAGTTATTGAATATTGTTTTATGTTGGGCAATACTCGTTTAAATGCTACAGTCGGTTACTTTTTAAGTCAAAGGGAAGGTGCATTTGCAGTTAGTGACAGTCAACTAAAACCACTATTGAATGCAATCCCTCGTGTACCACAACATGCTTCAAAACGAAGCAAAGAAAAATATCAACTTGTTAAACCATGGAATATTTTATTACCGGTATCTGTGGTTAATCAACTATGGGAAGAACCTGATGTTGACGTCTAAAGAACAACTATTTCAACTTGCTAAATCACAGGGTTATAAGCCAGAAATCTTGGAAGAAGAAGTGGGCTTCGGCAATGGTCTCTGAGTTACAAGATAGATTGTCTGCTTTCTTGCCCTTGCGGGATGAAGAGCAGCTATTTATCGAAACTATCCGAGCTGATCATCAAATATGCCCTGAGTTGATCACGCAGGATGAGGATTTTGCCATAAAGATTGCTACGCATCCTGCGATACATTGGGCGATGAAACAGTACCAAAGCGCAAAATAAATACGATAGTACTACGACTACCCCACATCCTCACCGGATGGGGCGCCATCGGTTAGCCGGCCGGGCTTGGTTTCGGGGTTAGCCACGGCGGGGCGCCATTCGTTGGCATTGGTGTTCAATTGCGGTTTGGCCGTGATTCTGAGCATCTTATCATCAATACTGAGGGAGTTACCGTCACCGGTGATGCCTAAACGGGTTTTGGCTACAAACGGCCTTGAGACCATATTTTCATTCAAAAGTTTACGATAGAGCACCATGCCTTGATAATCTCGGCGCAGACGAGCTAAATTCTCGGCAAAGATGGTATTGCCTTGTTCGGTGCCTTGGTCCCAACCCATTTGTACGAAATGTTTCCAAATGGCTACTTCCATATCATCTCTTGGCAATAACGTAGCGTCGGGGACATCGGGCTTCTCGAAATTCATCCAAATATAATCCCGCCAATTGGGAGGGGCTGTGACAAAGCGGGCTTGCTGGGCAATAGTATAACTGCGATCAGCCACACGGATAGTGTCGCCACCGTCAGTTAAGTTCAGCATATTACGTCCAGTGACTAATACCGGCGGTAATACTTCGTTCTCTAGCATTAATGGTCTAAAGTCGAACACTTTGTTGAGCTTGCCGGTGTTTTTTTCCAGCATAGCATTGATTTCTTCGGTGCGTAGAGCCAAGGCCCCCTGGGCGCCGACGGTCATAGCAGCATCTTTAAGGGCTTGTTTACGGATGGCATTGAGGCCGCTCTTGGAGTCGACTTTGATTTTGACTTGGTGTAGATCTTTTAGGTCATTAATATTAGAGGTATCTGCAGGATTGGGTGAGTAGGTGGTGATTTCGCGGGTAGAGGCGCACCCAGTCAGCATCAGAAATAACAGGCCGGTAACGAGAACTCTGAGGATCATGTTTACCACCTGTTAGGTCTGCTTGTAGCGTAATTCGATGGTATGGGTATTCGGGAATACCACAATACTGGCGCGTTTACCCACTTGATAACCGGCATTTCGCAAAATGTCACCGATGGGCATATTACTTTCGCTGATAGAGACGATCACTGGGATGGCTGGCTCACGGCCCAAGACTTTGACTTTGTAGCCGGTGGAGTCTGCAACTTGGTGTAAGAAAGGCTCAACTGGGCCAGTCCAGTTAATGGAGACTAAGTTCGCCATGCCATAGGTGGCAGGATCAGGTGGCTGAAACGTATTGGGTGGCGGTGTGGTCGCTTCTTGAATTTCGCCGAGCTTCTGTAATGATTGGCTCACAGATTGTGCAGCTTCAGCCAGTTTTGCCTCCGCCGGATCGGCCGTGCGGGGGTTATTGGCGGTAGGTGCGACTTTGTCGGTTGAACAGCCACCGAGGCAGAGGATGGCACAGATTGTAATGACACACTTATAGTTCATCGCTTCCTGCTACAAAGGATATTGATTAAAGCATTGAAGCAAGTTGGTTAGATAATGTCAAGATAGCGTAGCATGTTTCGACGTTGTTACGTATACTTAAATATGGTTGCAGCACTTGCCTTTTTACTGAGGAGGTGCGTTGCTTGAGGTAACAACGAGTAGGTTTATAGCATGGCCGTAAAAGTCATCCAATCCCATTGGCGAGATTCCGCGCGAGTTGCGCGATTATTTATCATGGATGCTAGGGCCGCTTTTCCTCTGTTATTGTTCCTGGTGCATATTCGACTCTGGAGTTTTGCTTTAGCGTTGATAGCGACCTTAGCCTTTGCGGCGCTAGAGTATTTTGGTTTTACCGTCGTGATTTATGGTCGCATGATTCGAACTTATCTGGCGGGCAAACGCAAATTCGCTCGTCCTTGGTGGCGAGAAGATAACTTACGGTGGTGATGGGATGGAAATGAGCAAAAAGCTGGCCAAAGTTGCCGGCGCCATGAACGCAAATTTTACTCTCAATGATAAACCTATCAAGGTTGAAGAAGTCTTTGCGCCAACCGGATTATTACCTGCTATTTGTCGCCGTGCAGATCAGCTCTGCTCCTTGTGTCTTGGTTATGGCATTGGGATCTCATTCGAGGAGTCGGAGGGTTCTCTGCTTGGCGTACAAGTGGTTTTTGATGATGTAACACCAGATATTCTACGTTATCTCTGTGTGGTGGATGTGCTGAAGGAATTGATCCAATCCTCACCGACGCCGGGGGTAACACCGTTGGATGAATTGATGTATGACTAGGGCCGTGTAAACGATGACAAGCTTAGCAGAACTCAATACAAAAGAGTCTATCACCACCGGTGAAGCTGCTGTGGCTGCAAAAGAATTAGTGGCAAAGTACTTGCGGGTGCTTGGTAATGTGTTAGATATCAAAACCAATGTCAGCGAAGATGAGGCGAGCTTTTTTCAGCGTCGTCGTCGTGCATTAACCACCGAGGAAACCGAAGGTGCTAGTGCCCGGCGCAGTAGCAATACGGAGTTACTGCAAGAATTACAACGGGTATTACAAGAATTAGAAGCCAACATCAATAAAGTTGAACGCTACATGATAAAAAAACGAGCGAGCTTTTAGATAGATTATGAGTATTGAAGATTGGGACGATCCCAAGGTAAATCGCAAATTGATTCAGTTTCTTGATGAAGCGATTCAAGGTTGCGAGCAAGCCTACGAAGGCCATTCACGTTCCTTCGCAGTTATCTTGTCCGATCTCGAAAAGCTACGCATGATTTGTGGTGAGAAATTAAGCCTCAGCGAAGGCGTACCAGCCAAGGCAACGACTGAACGAACTGCAGTCAATCTAGCAACACAAGCTGAACTTGAGAAGCAAACTGTTTACGTGCGCTTATTCCACAAAGATATGACGACCTTGAATAGTCCTAATCCGGCTACCGGCTGGATCAAACCATTGTTCGAGTCTATCAAGTTAGCCGAGAAACATGGCCTTGCGATTTATGAAGATGAAGACAATGCCCGCAAAAGTCTAAAAGACGATCGTTACGGTTATGTTGAGGTAACTATCATGCCGGAGCAGGACATCACAGATAAGCGCCCCCCTAAGCAAGATACAGCACAGGGTTGTACCTTGTTAACGGTAGAAAATATTCAGGTCGACCAGATGAAGCGTTTTCATCATCAGGGGGTGGATTATCCAATTATTGGTGGGGTATTGCAGACCCCGAATAAAGGGACAAGTAATTAAGGAATCGCTAAGCGAGCTTAGTAACAAGTGTTGATATACTTAATTGTATACAAGATGTAAGGTAAATTAATGGCAGCGGCACAACAACAAAATCCATCTGACAACTCCATGGGGCTCCTTTGGATCATGATCGCCATTGTAGTGTTTGGTTTGTTGGCCTGGTATTTTTTCCACGAATATATTATTGCGGGCTTCATGGCTGTGAAGTTAGCGGAAGTGTCTTTCATCAGTATTTTCAGTGATAGTATTGAACAAACCCGCCAAGCGTTGCTTAATACGCCATTACGTAAAATCAGCTTGCAAGGGGCTGTCACGGTGAGTCGGGAAGTGGGTGATTATTTAAAATACCCGGTGGCTATTATTCTTGGAGTGTTAGCCGCTATTATTTATGGTTCTAGTACCGGTTCTAAATTTAAAACCATCCACAATATGAAGACCCTCGCCGAGCAAGAAAAACAAAATTGGCCACAGATTTCAATGGTGACCAAATTAGATTTGGTGAGTGAACACATCGAAAAAGGCGATTGGGCGGTGGCTTTGACCCCTATGCAATTCGCTAAAAAATACAAATTACTCAAAAAAGACAAACAAAATATTGGCTCCAAAGGCCTGTCCAAAGATATCCAGATAGTCGTTACTGTCATTAAACCCAAAGCCACCAAAGTGTTTGCAGGACAAATTGGCCAACCTTGGCAAGGCCCCAACAAACTAAAGCCTTATGCTAAAGCATTGTTTGCGGCGTTCGCAGCCAAAGCCTGTGATGATGATGCTGGTTGTCGACGTTTGTTGAATCAGTTGGCAGAGTCCATGGGTAAGGGCAAATTAGATACCAGTGGTACCGATGAATTACTCAAAAAACACATCAACAACAAAATCATCAAAAAGGTGTTGAATGCCCATGCTTACGAGTTAGGCATGATGGCGACGATGTTGCAGTTAGCCCGTATGGATGGGGTATTGTCATCAGCAGAATTTGTTTGGCTAAAACCAATGGATAGACCGCTATGGTTTATGTTAAATACCGTGGGCCGGCAAACCCCGTGTACCGAGATTGCTGGCCCCTATGCCCATTGGTTGGCTGAGATAGAGATCGGCAGGCGCTTATCAGTGCCGATGGTGGAAGAAGCCAGTAACGCACTAGAAGAAGCAATCAGTAAAATACGTTACACAGAGGATGAGGACTAGTTCATATGGCAAAGTACGTCGAACGCGGTCTTGAGTCTCATCACGAACAGGACCAGCGCCAGTTAATCCGAGATACCCGTACCCTTGGGGAGCGGTTTGCGGATTTTTTTGCTGAACCGTTTAATGCAACGTTGATTCTGGCGGTGTTAGCGGGTTCTGTTTTTATTGTGCCTGCGGTAGCTGATATTGTCTTTCTCTGTGGCTTGGGATTATTTGCATTCACCTACACCCGCAAGACAACACTCCCGTTTCGCTTGCCCCAAGTCGCGAATCGCCCCGACTATAATGATACCCAGCCCGGTACCGGCAAGCCACTCATGGCTCGGGGGATCTGTTATCTAGGCAATGAGCGCAGTGATAATGCGGAGCTGTGGTTCTCTAACGAAGACATGCGGACCCACGTCTTAATTTTCGGCTCAACCGGTAGTGGTAAAACCGAAGCGCTGATCTCTTTTGCCTATAATGCCTTGTTGCAAGGCAGTGGTTTTATTTATATCGATGGTAAAGGTGAAAACTCTCTGTTTGCCAAAGTCTACTCCATGGCACGCCAAATGGGGCGTGAAGATGATGTATTACTCGTTAACTTCATGACCGGTGCCCGCGACGTTTTTGGTCCCCAAGCAAAACGTTTGTCTAACACTCTGAATCCTTTTGCCCGCGGTTCATCCAGTATGTTAGCCCAGCTTGTTGTGAGTTTGATGGACTCCTCTTCAGCCACACCCGACGGTGACATGTGGAAAGGTCGTGCTATTTCCTTTGTTGAGGCGTTGATGATCCTGTTGGCCCATGTTCGTGATGAAGGTCATGTACTATTGGATGCCAATACCATTCGTAACTATTTCCACTTGCCGAAGCTCGAGCAAATTGTCGTCGATAAACAATTTCCCCTAGAAAACGGTGAAACCGTACCGCTAGATGACGTTCCTCCAGTAGTATTAGAGCCGATCACCAACTTTGTTTTAACCTTGCCGGGGTATGATAAAGCCAAAAAAGGCAAACAAGTTTCGCAAGTGTTAGAGCAACACGGCTTCATTACCATGCAGTTAACCCGGGTATTTACCTCACTGGCGGATACCTACGGTCATATTCTACGAACGGATTTGCCCGAAGTGGATTTAAAAGATGTGGTATTAAACCGCCGAATTCTTGTCGTGCTATTACCCGCACTCGAGAAAGCACCGGAAGAATTGTCAAACTTGGGTAAGATTATTGTCTCAACATTAAAGGCGATGATGTCATCGGGACTTGGGAGTGATGTAGAGGGTACTTATGGCGAATTAATTCGTCGTAAGCCCACCAACTCACCGACACCATTCATGTGTATCATGGATGAGTATGGTTATTATGCCGTTGAAGGTTTCGCAGTGGTACCTGCGCAAGCACGTTCCCTGGGCTTCTCGGCGATCTTTGCCGGACAAGACTTACCCGCCTTCCAAAAAGCCTCCAAAGAAGAAGCCGCATCCATCGGCGCAAACACCAATATTAAGATCTGTATGAAGCTTGAAGATCCGACAGAAACCTGGGAATTCTTCATGAAAACCGCCGGTGAAGCGTATGTCACAAAGGTCGATGCGTTTCAAACTAGCGCCAATAGTGTGATGAACAACTACTTAGATACGCGCAGTGCTTCAACTGAGAAGCGCCAACGTATTGAATTAACTGACCTCAAAGAACAAGGCCTTGGTGAGGGCCACTTCTTCTTTAAATCCCGTATTATTCGCGGAAGAACATTCTATGCAGCACCGAAAGTGGTTAACTACATGCGCCTTAATCATTTTCTCAAAGTGGGTCCACCACCCAGTAAATTATTAGTGGAGTTTGAAGGTCGCAGTAGTCGATTCATTCAAGCCTTAAAAGAACTCAAAGACTATTCGGGGGTTGAGAGTGATCTGGAAGATATTAACTTAATGGTAGAGAAGCTCCGCAGTGATGAAGGCGGGGCTATTGAGCGTGGGGTTGAAGCTTTACTCGCGTACCATGGCCATCATACAGTGCCGGAAGTAGAAGAAGAAGTTGATGATACACCGTTGGATGAGCTTAATCTATTTGTGCCTATTCGCTTGTCTGATCCAACCATCCCGATGTTGGTGGGCGAGAACTTCGAGAGTTTTGCTGAACCCTTAGTCAAGAAAGCCGAAACCCGGGCACGAGTTGAATTCATTGAACGTCTATCGGGTAAAGTGGCAAAACATGCCAGCAGCGTGGCTAATGAAATTATTAAAGATATGCAATTAGCGACGTTCTATCCGCCCCATATTACCAATCAACCTTCAGCTGCTGAGTTAGCTGCTAGCGTGGATGAGTTAACAGAACATGTGGCACTCAAAATAACCAGCAAACAACAAGAAACTGACTTTAACGATGAAATCTAATTGGCAACCCACCGCAAGTATTAATAACTTAAAAATTCGCGCGCAGGTACTTGCGACGATTCGGGCTTTTTTTGCTGAGCGTGATGTGCTTGAAGTCGACACACCGCTATTAAGTGCGGGCACAGTGACGGATCCGTATTTACGTTCCATGACCAGTGAATTTATTTGGGATGGTGATAGCTCTGGCAAGACCTTATATTTACAAACCTCACCAGAGTTTGCCATGAAGCGTTTATTGGCAGCGGATAGTGGCGCTATTTATCAAATTTGTAAAGCGTTCCGTAATGGTGAAGCAGGCACACAGCACAATCCCGAATTCACGATATTGGAATGGTATCGTCCCGGCTTTAATCATCACGATTTGATGGACGAAATGGATGCGTTATTGCAAGCTGTTTTGCAATGCCCAATGGCAGAACGCCTAAGTTACCAAGACGCCTTTGCGCGGCAATGTGATATCAATCCCCATAAGACGACATTGGCAGAGTTAGAAGCGGTGGCGGCAGCGTTTAAATTAACTATCACAGAGGCGTTCAATAGAGATGACAAAGACAGTTGGCTGGATTTGTTGATGAGTCATGTTATCGAGCAAGATCTCGGTCGTGATGGGCCCTGTTTTATTTACGATTATCCTGCGAGTCAAGCAGCACTTGCTAAAGTTCGACAAGATACTATTCCAGTCGCAGAGCGTTTTGAAGTCTATATCAATGGTGTTGAACTGGCTAATGGTTTCCATGAATTAACCGACAGTAGTGAGCAAGCAACACGCTTTCGTCAAGATTTGGCGAAGCGCCAGCAGCTTGGTCTAGAACAGGTGCCTATCGACAATAACCTATTGGATGCATTGCAACACGGCCTCCCCGATTGCGCCGGCGTTGCTCTCGGCATTGACCGCCTCGTCATGCTCGCCTGCAACACTTGCAACATCCGCGACGTGCTAAGCTTTCCGTTGGAGCGGGCATAACTAAATACCTGTTCGCTGTTTGCAATCTGTTTAAACTAGAATATACTTGAACTCATTTAACTGTCACATAGATGATAGGGAGTCGCAATGTTCACTACAGTTGAAGAATTAAAGAAAATCATTTCTCAGGGTGAGTCTAGAACACTTGAGTTTAAGAAATCCACAGCGCAGTTATCCGATGGTTGTAAGTCATTATGTGGATTTCTTAATGGTGAAGGTGGTACATTAATTTTCGGTGTGTCAGACAATCATAAAATAATAGGCCAAAAAGTCAATGATAAGACTAAGCTTGATCTTGACAGCAGACTTACTCATATTCAACCAAAGCCTAGATTAGATATAAGCTATTTTCCAGTTCCAGCAACCGATAACCAGATAATTATTATTAATGCAAAGGATGATCTGCAGAAAAAGCCTTATCTTTATGATGGTAGAGCATATATTCGCTGTGAAGCGGGTAAGCGGCAAATGACAGCTGAAGAGTTACGCTATGCAATACTCAATAATGCCGATAACTGGGGTAAATGGGATGCTCGTGTATGCCAGGATGCAACATTAGATGATATTGATGTTAATGAGCTACTTGGTACCATCCGTGAAGGCGTCGGAAATGGACGTTTACCTGAGGACGCTGCAACAGTTGATCCTTGGGAGGCGCTTCAACACCTTGATCTTGTCAAAGATAATCAGCTAATCAACGCTGCAGTGGTTTTATTTGGTAAAAAAATTAGTCGATTTTTCCCTCAATGCAATTTGCGCCTTGCCCGTTTTAAGGGGATAAATAAAGATGAGTTTATCGATAGTAAATACATTGATGGTAATGCCTTTGAATTATTGAGAAGTGCGCTGCGTTTTGCCAATCAGCATTTGCCCGTCGCAAGTACATTCCCGAGTAATTCCTTTGAACGGCATGATGAACCACTATTCCCAATAATAGCCTTACGAGAGGCCATTGCAAATGCAATTTGTCACCGTAATTATACTGAAATTGGCGGCAGTATTAGTATGGCTATCTATGATGATAGAATTGAAATCTGGAGTTATGGTCTTTTGGCGCCGGGCGTGGATGTTAATAAATTGTGCGAGCTTAATCAATCTATCCCACGTAATCGTCATGTTGCTAGCGCCCTTTATTATCATAAATACTTTGAGAAATGGGGACGTGGGGTCAATCTTATTACCAATTCGTGCGTCAACGCTGGTCACCCCGCTCCGTATTATCAGATCAATACTGCTGGGGTTTTATTAACCTTACCCTCAAAGCAGTTAATTGGTGGTGGACACATTGTTACTCAGCCTCAATGTACATTGACTGAGAGACAACAGGCTATCATGGCTTTATTGAATTCCAGTAATGGTTTATCTACATCAGAGATTCATCAGCAACTTGATGATCCACCCTCTGAGAGAACAATACGAGAAGATCTTGATATTCTTCATAAAGCTGGAAAGCTTATTCTACAAGGTAAGACTAGAGGTCGCAGATGGTATTTGATTAAATCTGAGTAGTTATTTTCAAGCACTATGGGATAATTATACCTGAATAATACGTGTTAATTTTGTTTATCTGGAAGTATCTGGAAGTATCTGGAAGTATCTGGAAGTATCTGGAAGTGGGTCTACTTTTTGAGCCATAAATCCGGCTTTTCGCACCAGTCTCTTTTTGCGCATAAAAGGTAAAAACTTAACTCAAAATGCTCAGGTATTGCATATACATTCCGCTTTTTCATTAATTTTTTACCTTTTCTGCATCAAAAATAGCCCTGGTGCGAAAAGCCGGATAAATCAATCAGTTAAAGCAGAGTTGCCCAAATCCTTACCCTGTTATGCCTACTTGAGATGACGAAGCGCCCCTGCGTGCCAATTGATAAAATACCAACGGCAAGACACAGGCAAAGAAGATCCCGGAGATGAGGAACGTTTCGTAAAATCGCAAACTGCCGATGTTAATATCAGCTGGCGGGGCGAAGCCTAAGGCGATCGCTGCGAGACAAGTGAGTGTGCCAAGTAAACCTGCTAACCACATGCCCCAGTTGCGGCCAGGGATTTTGTAACTGCGGTGTTGATGAGGTTCTTTGTAGCGTAGCTTAATGCCGGCGGCGAACATAAAGACATAAACTAACAACGCCAATTGTGCCGTCAATGCCGAGAGTAACCAGTATGAACTATTAATTGTCGGCATCAATACGAACACACTGCATAGCAGCGTGAATAACACGGCTTGGAGCATTAATAGATTCACCGGCGCGCCATAACGGTTGGTGCGGGCAAAGCCTTTTGGTAAACAACCATCATGGGCGGCGGCCAATAGGCCTTTTGTCGGACCAATGACCCAGGTTGAAACCCCACTGATGCCGCCGATGATGATCATGATAGCGATAACCGGGATCATCCAGGGCATATGATAAGCGTTAAAAAACAAACTAAAGGCTTCAATGAGGCCTGAGACAAGATTAATTTTGTCGTGGGGAATAACCACGGCAATGGCAAGGGATGCTAGCATCAAGGAACCTAAGATGATGATGACCGAATAAATTAACGCCCGGGGGTAGTCTTTTTGTGGGTTTTTGACTTCTTCGGCATGTACTGCTGACATTTCAAGGCCAATCAAACCAAATAGCACTGCGACCAAGAAGGCGAGATTATTCAGTGAGCTGAGATCTGGCAAAAACGTCCCGGAGCTGAATTCAATGGCGGAAGGGTGGCCGGTCGCCAGCCAAATAATGCCGAGCAAAATAATAAATGCCATTGGCAATAATGTACCGATGATGGCGCCGATAGTGCTGACCCAACTGGATAAGCGCATGCCAAAACAATTAGCCAGGGTCGCCCCCCAAAAGGTGACTAACACGGTCGCGAGTAAATAGGTTTTGTGCTCGGCTAAATCAGGAGAAATTAAATAGGCTAACGTCGCGGCTAAGAATGACAAAATCGTTGGATACCACACCACATTATAAATCCACTGCAACCAGATAGTGACTAAGCCCCAGCGTTTGCCAAAGGCTTGTCGCACCCAGACATAGAGTCCGCCAGTCTCAGGCCAACCCGTGGCGAGCTCTGCGGCGACTAATGCAATGGGGATAAGGAATAAAAATGCACCAAATATGTAGAAAAAAACAATGGAAAAGCCATATTCTGCGCTAATGGGTAGGCTACGCAGGCTGTCCACAGCGATGATATTAATCATTACTAGGCTAAATAAGCTAAGGACGCGCTTTTTGTTTGAATTTCTACCAGTCATCATGGCCGGCATTGGAACACAGCCCCTCACAGAGTGTCAATAGTGCCGGCATCACACTATACTATAGAGATTCCCTATTAAGGCTAACCAAGGAGACAGCATGAAAGGTTCTGAATTATTCGTCAAATGCCTCGAGAATGAAGGGGTTGAGACCATTTACGGTATTCCCGGTGAAGAAAATATCGATGTCATGGATGCACTCCTCGATAGCAAGATTAATTTTATCACTACCCGTCATGAACAGGGTGCTGCATTTATGGCGGATGTTCATGGCCGCTTAACCGGTCAAGCCGGTGTGTGTTTAGCGACCCTAGGCCCGGGGGCGACCAACTTGGTCACTGGTGTTGCCGATGCGAACTTGGATAGAGCGCCAGTAGTTGCCATTGCTGGCCAGGCAGCAACGACGCGTTTACACAAAGAAAGTCATCAAGTATTAGATTTGGTTGAGATGTTTAAACCTATCACCAAATACAGCACCCAAATCATTGCACCTAGCATTATTAACGAAGTGGTGCGCAAAGCCTTCAAAGTTGCCGAGACCGAAAAGCCCGGCGCGTGTTTTATTGATTTCCCCGAAAATATCGCCGAGATGGATATTACCGACAGTGCACCACTCAAAGTCCAAAGTGCAACAGCGCCCATGCCCTCACAACACAAAGTCGCACAAGCCGTAGATGTGATTGCCAGTGCACGTTATCCCCTGATTATGGCGGGCAACGGTGTCATTCGCCAACATGCGTCAGACAATTTGCGCGCGTTTGTCGAAAAAACAAAAATACCTGTCGCAACAACGTTCATGGCTAAAGGCACAGTGCCATTCTCGAATGAATTGTGTTTAGGAACTGTTGGTTTGCAAGCCAATGACTATGTGTCTTGTGGTTTTGATAGAGCCGATGTGATCATTTGTGTTGGTTTCGACATGATTGAGTACCATCCTTACCTATGGCATAAAGACAAAAACAAAAAAATCATCCACATCGACGAATATCCCGCCGAAGTTGATGAACATTATATCCTTGAGGTTGGTGTTATCGGTCAAATAGGTGCATCCCTTGATGCTATTGCCGCAGCACTCAATCACAAGACTAAAGCTAGCTCTGAGAATCTGCGCGATGTTATTGTGAAAGAAATGGCAGAATATTCTGATGATCAAGGCTTCCCGATCAAACCACAAAAGATAGTTTGGGATCTACGCCAAGCCCTTAAGCCTGATGACATTGTGATTTCTGATGTCGGTGCTCACAAAATGTGGATGGCCCGTATGTATCAAGCAGAGCAACCCAATACCTGCATTATCTCTAACGGTTTTGCGTCTATGGGTATTAGTGTGCCCGGTGCTATTGCCGCCAAACAAGCATTCCCAAATCGTACCGTGGTTGCGGTTACCGGTGATGCCGGATTCTTGATGAATTGTCAGGAAATCGAAACTGCCATGCGGGTGGGGACGCCAATGATTATTTTGATTTGGAATGATAGCAAATACGGTTTAATCGAATGGAAACAAGAAGCGCACTTTGGTCGCGCCAGCCATATTGATTTTAACAACCCTGATTTTGGCAAATTCGCTGAAGCCTTTGGCGCCAAATGCTATAAACTACAAGCGGCTAATGAGTTAGTGCCAGCAATCAAGCAGGCTATCAAAGACAATACCGTGGTTATCATCGATTGCCCGGTGGATTATTCTGAGAATATGAAATTAACTGAGAAGCTCGGCAAGTTAATTTGCGTGAATTAAAGGACGTTTTATGAGTCAAGAACAATTCCCACTATTGGTTGCGGGGGCAAAAGCTACTGGCGATTCTCTCGATATTACTGCCCCTTTTGATGGACATACCATTGCGACGGTTGCGTGTGCCGATGAGGCAACTATCGAACAAGCGCTAGCAACGGCCTATGCCTGTTATCAAAACCGCGATGGCTGGATTCCTATTCCCGAGCGTATTGCGATACTTGAGCGGGTTGCTGAACTCATGACCGAGCAACAAGAACACCTCGCCACCGAGTCGGCCCGTGAAGGGGGTAAGCCATTGATAGACTCTCGGGCTGAAGCGGCCCGTGCCATTGATGGGGTGAAGATCTGTATTGAAACCCTGCGCACTGACAGTGGCCGGGTGATTCCAATGAAATATAACGCACCGTCCAGCAATCGCATTGCCTTCACCCAAAAAGAACCTATCGGTGTGGTGGTTGCGGTGAGTGCGTTTAATCATCCGATTAATTTAATCATTCACCAAGTGGCTGCTGCAGTTGCGGCAGGTTGTCCAGTTATCGTAAAACCAGCTTCTGATACCCCGTTGTCATGCTTGCGCATTGTAAAACTGTTTCATGAAGCGGGTTTACCTGTCGCGTGGTGCCAAGCCATGGTCATTAAAGACAATGCACTGGCGGGCAAAATGGTTGCAGACGAGCGTCTAGGTTTTTTCTCTTTCATTGGCAGTGCTAAAGTGGGTTGGCAATTACGGTCGACATTAGCACCCGGTGTGCGTTGTGCGCTTGAACACGGTGGTGTTGCACCGGTGATTGTGGCGCCGGATGCGGATTTGGATGATGCTATCCCGTTATTAACCAAAGGTGGCTTTTATCACGCGGGACAAGTGTGTGTATCTGTACAACGGGTGTATGCTCATGAAAGCATTGCCAGTGATGTCGCAAGCCGTTTAGCACAAGCCGCGGATAAACTTGTCATCGGTGACCCAACCTCGGACAAAACCGAAGTGGGCCCGCTGATCAGGCATGGTGAAACCGACAGGGTCGCTGATTGGGTTGATGATGCAGTGGCTAAAGGCGCAGATCTCATCACCGGTGGCAAGAAAATTTCGCCATCACTCTATGAATGCACGGTCCTTTATAATCCATCAGAAGACAGTATCATCAATAGCAATGAAGTATTTGGTCCGGTGGTATGCGTGTATTCTTACAAGGAACTCGACGATGCTATTGCCGCTGCCAACAGCTTACCCTTTGCATTCCAAGCCGCAGTGTTCACCAAAGATATCGATACGTCTATGCGTGCTTACAACCGTTTAGCGGCATCGGCAGTCATGGTCAATGACCACACTGCCTTCCGTGTTGATGGTATGCCCTTTGCTGGCCTCAAGCATTCTGGCCTCGGCGTCGGTGGCATCCCCTATACCATGGATGATATGCAAATCGAGAAGATGATGGTAATCAAGTCTGGGGAAATTCAATAAGTTTTGCCATCATATTGGTCTAGGTTTACCTAACCCCAAATTGACATCCGAACACCATAATGCTAACTTGCGCGCCACAGGAGTGTCTGCCTGTTGAAGATCACAACAAGGTTGACAAAAATGAACCCAACCCGTCAGGCCTAATAACCATGCTCATTGAACGACGGTTTGTTCGCTAAACAATATTCTCAGCAATGGCTGGGAAGAACCGAATGACGAGATGTTGAGTGACAAAAGAAGGCAATTCCAGTCCAGTTGAGGTCGTCACCTGGAGTGACGTCAGAGACCGTATGGGGGAAATCCAGCCCCAGTTTGCTCAACTTATTGATGATTACCAACCGGGCGATAAGCCGTTATTGTTGGCCAGTTATCCGTTTGCCAGTCACCTCATCACCAATGGTGATTTTCATTTACCAGATAACCACGGCAAAATCACCTCGCTGCGCAAGGGGGATTATGCGCCCCAAATCAACGAATTGCTGGATTATAACTGGAAATCTGTCCCCTTTGGTATTGCTCTTGAAGGGTATGCCGAGAGTTACTGGCACTCAGATGTTATTCAACCGACAGCGATGCTTTATCCAGGGGCAACGTTGGCTCTGCGGACCATCTTTGACCAAGATAGCCGTTATAACTTCCACCGTGCGTGGAATTTAAGCTCAGGCGCTCGCTTGATGTTTATTCTCTCCAGTATCAAAGACTCCGAAAAATTCAAACGCCTGCAACGCACTTACCAATTTCGCGAAGATATGCCGGTGGACTATCAAGACCAGTGGAAAGTTTTCAAAAAAATTTATAACTCCCCCCAAGCCAATGTTGATTGGCGTACCAAAGTAGTATTTTTTACCAAGTCTTGGATTGAGGATATCTTGGGGGGTAAGAATGAGCGTTTGACGTTGTTCTTATTGAACTCTGTCTGGCGTTTCCATGAATTTGAACGTAATCGCCGAGTGTTTGATTTTATCATGGATGACTTCAAACGCATTATGTCGCGTAAAGGCGTTAAAATTAATTCTTATTCCTTTGCCTGCTTGAAACATTTGATTCGTATTGCCATGGGCGAAGAATTCGGCTTCTCACCGATGGTTTGTAATGAAGTCTCTCCCCATGAATTATTGTTTGATGCCTACACTCACACTTACCGTACTAAGAAGTCGCCGACCTTTATGCGCATCAACAAAGTCAAATGGGACGAGCCCGATAACGCCGTGTATTATTCCATGCATTTTCCACTGCATGTTGGGGACTCGTACAAAAAAAATGGCTACAGCAACATCGACGATACCATTGAATTAAAACAAAGCATGGAAATCTTCCTCGATGCCATCGAAGGTGGACGTTTGGAACTCGTCGAAAAAACTCGCTTGAGTGAATTGCCCGACAAAATCAAATTTGATTATTTCCATACCGATAGTGATCCAATGCAGGAGCTCACATCGAGCAAATTAATCTTATCCCATGATCCCCGCTTTGTGCCGAGTCTCGAGCGACGCGACCCGGCCATTGCCTTTAACCACGCTAGCCCTTTCTTCAAAGGCTGTATTAAAATCACCTATACCGGTTGACAATATCACCGTATAAGGCGATCAGCCCCAGCAGCCCCGCTGAATTTATGCCAGAGTGGTGTGAGACTTCTCTTCAATTTGTTTCTCACGCTTATCTAGCTAGGCAAAGCCTATGGCCCAGGTTATACTCAGATGGCGTACTGTGTAAGGATAGATCAGGCGTGATAAGGACTCGCGAAGGATAATGTGAGCCTTGTTTCTAGGACAGAAACTTCATCCATGGAGGATAAGTGTATGGATACTTATGTTGAAGATCGAATTGTCTTCATAGAAGAAGACAATGACGGTGATAATTTCGCTGTTTCAATGGATATGGCTATTATGATATCTATCCCCGAAACGGAGGTATTTTTAACCGTATAAACCATAAGGATGTGATTATTCGCTAGCAAACCATAAGGACAAAATAAATGGCGTCTGGTATTAATCACGTAATAACGAATGCAGCAAGTAATAGACAGGTGTAATTCTGCGAAACAACAATATATAACGTTGCCAGGAACCGTGAGAGCAGAGCACCCAGAAACAACACTCGCGGAACTAAGGGAAAAATTCACCCAGTTTGGTATAACTAGAGTTGCTAACCTTACCGGACTGGATAACATTGGGATACCTGTCTATGCTGCCATTCGACCTAACGCCAAAAGCCTGTCCGTCTCCCAAGGCAAAGGCACCACCCACACTCTCGCAAAAATTTCTGCCATCATGGAAGCCATCGAAATTTGGCACGCAGAACATTTAACACCACCGATTACTAATGGCAGTTACGCAGAACTCGCTTCAGAACATACGCTGATTCACCCAGCGCATTTGCTGAACCCACAATTTGTTTTGCCAACTATCGAGACGCAATCGATGGCGTGGCTGGAGGCTGTTGAAGTAAACTCAAGACAAATAAGCCTCATCCCACAGGCGTTAGTATCCATGGATACTACCCAAGTGAGCACCTTGTCATTGGCCTTCGCAACGTCTACTAATGGCCTTGCCTCGGGTAATACGCTCGAGGAAGCGCTCTTGCATGGACTGTACGAAGTTATTGAACGGGATTGCATGGCGCGTTGGCAAGTTGGTGACAGTCAAACCCGTAGCCGCAGTCAAATTGATATATCAACCATCGATGATGATGGTTGTCAGGATTTATTAGCGTCTATTCAGCGCGCCAACTATGGTGTGTATGTCTGGGATGTCAGCTCTCAACTCGGCATCCCCGCGTTTCATTGTCGCATTCATGATGCGGCATTTTATTCTGGCTTGCCAATCTTTGCTGGCACCGGTTGTCATGGCAATAAAGCTGTCGCATTGAGTCGCGCTATCACCGAAGCCATTCAATCACGTGTGACGGTGATCAGTGGGGCACGAGATGATTTACCGGCAAGCTATGGGGCCAGCAGCGGTTTAACCGGGGCAGAATATGGGCCCAAAGATTATCGCCAGTGTGACGACATTGCCTTAAGTGGCAGTTTTGCGGGAGATATTCGTGAAGTCTGCCAACGCTTAACGCATGCCGGCTTTGCGCAGGTGCTCTATCATGATTGTTCTAAAGCCCAATACGCTATACCCGTGGTCAAAGTCATTGTTCCAGGCCTCGCATTCAACAGGGTGCATTGAGATGGCGGGTATTGTCTTTGCAGGACCAACACTGCCCCATGCGATTATCAGCCAGCAACTACCCGATGCAATTGTGCAACCACCAGTAGCGGCGGGGGATATTTTGCGCTGTTTGGTCCACAAACCACACTATATTGCTATCATTGATGGTTATTTCGAAGAACGGCGCAGTGTGTGGCACAAAGAAATTCTTTTAGCATTGGAGCAAGGGATCCCCGTCTACGGTGCTGCCAGCATGGGGGCATTAAGAGCAGCGGAATTAGCTTCCTTTGGTATGCAGGGGGTGGGACAGATTTATCATGCTTATGCCAGTGGTGAATGCAATGACGATGACGAAGTAACAGTCTTGCACTTAGATGAAGCCCATGGGTTCAAACCTGTCAGTGATGCCATGGTGAATATCCGCGCCACCTTGAGTGCTGCAGGTGTTGCTTTAAGCTTGCCTGAGACGGTTTGTAATACGGTAACGCAGGCAGCCAAGCAGTGTTTTTATAAAGAGCGACGTTTGTTGCCATTGTTAGCGCAATTAGCCGAGGACCAAGATGATCCAAATTATCAGGCATTACTCAACTGGGTACGTGATAATGGTTGCGTGGATCAAAAAGCCCTCGATGCCCATGCCTTACTTCGTCAATTAGCGACAGCGGATGATCATGCAGCACAGCCTACAATCACAGTAAACCAAACTTTGTATTTGCAGCATTTTGCCACCAGCGTGTTTTGTCAACCTGCGCCGTCTTGTGCTGATGGTAACCAACAGTACGCTATTCGCCTTGCCCACTTACTAGCGGCCTTGGCACACTGTAACGAAGACATGAATCCTAGAACTATTGTAAGCCGTTATAGTGGGATCATCCCCCAAAATGCACCGTTGCAAAGTTTATTGATGGTTCTAGCAGAGCCGTTAACGCCGGAACCAATGAGCCTTGAAGATTACTTGCAATATGTTGGCGAAACCTATCCTGAAAAACATCAATTTTATACCTTGGTGGCGAATATTTTCAGTAAAATCTATGGGATGTTCACAGTAACAGGATTGCAGTGCAGCGAAACTTATCAGCACCAGTTGCTGAAGAGTATTTATATGACAAAAACCCAGCAATATCCCATGACTTATGCCGCTTGGCGTCAACATTGTGGCCTGAATGATGAAATGGCGCAGCTGTTAGCGTCGATGTATTGTTGTTTGCGCTTTGTGGTGGAAGCCCACAACCCGCATTTATTATCAACAACTGTGAACAATCATTTGCAAGATTGGTTTGATATGGCGAAAATGATCTTGCAACTGGCAAAGGTCGGGCAAAACTCCCATTGACGGACGAAAGACAGTTATGTAATCTGCAAAGTCTGAGAGTGGCCCGCCAAGGAAC
The DNA here is from genome assembly GCA_002709565.1 of Legionellales bacterium. Taxonomy (GTDB): domain Bacteria; phylum Pseudomonadota; class Gammaproteobacteria; order UBA1113; family UBA1113. The sequence continues at coordinate 67,474 of PAPY01000031.1, forward strand.
GGAGTACAAGGATAATGTCATTGCAATTAGATTTACTTCATCATCATCAAAGCAAGCAGCATGAAATCATTCACCACTTTAAACAGCACTGGGGACATCTACATCCCGAGCGCAGTGATGAGGAATGGGGGCAGCTCTTGTCAGCGAATAAAGACGAATTGCCATTAACCTTGGTTGCTGTGGATAACCTCAGTGGTGCATTCCTTGGGACGGTAACCTTAAAGAACAACACCGTGCCGTTTTTGCAGCAGCATTTAGAGAATTTCATTAAACCAGAACAAGCCTGGCTATTTTATATGTATGTGGTACCTCACCGTCGTGGTCAAGGCATAGGCTCGTCACTATTAGCCCGTGCAGCCCATCTTGCAAAGCTGAAGGGGTTTAATAGTGTGTCTTTGTTTACCACTACCTGCGGTAATATTTATCGTAAGGCGGATTGGCAAGCCACTGGCCGTAGCCGTCTGCCGTGGGGAGCACGGGCTAAAGTTATGGAGTTGGTGCTAGAACCGGGTGTGGTGCCCGCACCTGCCCCAGAGACTGCTCAACAACTTCCAGCTTAGCTGCCAATTCCCCATTGCGAGATGTGCAGCCTGTCACCCGACTTGTTAGGCCGACCTGCCATCCGACCTGCCATCCGAAGCCGTTAGGCGTAGGATGGCTTGTCGAGCCGTAGCTCGCAGAGCGAAGGCTGGAGCTTTAGCGTAGGTCGAAGCCGTTAGGCGTAGGCTGGCTTGTCGAGCCGTAGCTCGCAGAGCGAAGGCTGAAGCTCGCAGCTTAAGCCGTTGTGAATTGTCCCAACTGCTGACCCATCATAACGCTAGTACCAGCCGTCATGTCTTGTTGCCAAGTCATGGTATTTGCGGGGAATAATACAATAGCAGTTGAGCCAAATTTAAAATGTCCTACTTCATCGCCTTTGGCCAGGATTATATTTTTGTTAGTATAATCCCAATCATGTACAGTTTTTGCTCTGGCCGGACTGATTGTCCCTGCCCAGCTCATGTGTATGCTCGCCACAAAAAATGCGCCGATCATAATAACTGCCATTGGCCCGTGTTCAGTCTTGAATATAGAAACAATCCGTTCATTACGGGCAAAGAGATTGTCGACGGTTTCAGCTGTGCGATTATTCACAGAAAATAATTTCCCGGGGATGTGAGACATCTGTTGCAATACCCCTTGCACTGGCATATGTACACGGTGATAATCTTTCGGCGACAAATAAATTGTTGCAAAGTTACCTCCATCGAATTGTTTCGCTAGAGCCTGGTTGGCAACTAAAGCAGTCAGGCTAAAATCTCGGCCTTTAGCTTGAATGAGTTGACCGTTTTGGATCGTGCCAATTTGGCTAATGGTACCATCTGCCGGTGAGGTAATAGCCTTGTGGTCGCCATCGATAGGCCTCGCACCTCGTTTTAATTTACGGGTAAAAAAATCATTAAAGCTAATATAGGTATTAATATCTTGTCGCTCTGCTTCATCCATATTGACGTGGTATTTTCGGATAAAATTTTTGATCAAATAGTTTTTCAGCCAAGATAGTTTGCTATTGGCAATTTTGCCGAATAAGCGCGAACATAAATGCTGCGGTAACAAATATTGTGGTAGGGTTTTTATTTTATTGTTTAGCATGGTTTAACTCATCATCGTAAAAATTCTGTAGTGCTTTTTGCATATCTGCTACCGGGGCTTGTTTGGCCCAGGCTGAACTTAACTCATCGCTCCATTGGCCCGTCTTGGTGTTGACCAGAATAACAAAATGCTTGTCATCTAAGTCAGGGACATCTACTAATAACCAATCGCCCCGCAGTACGCCGCGCTGTTTGCCTTTAATGATGGCGTTACTTAATTCAGGCTTTACCCGCAAGAGGCCGGTTTCAGGCTCGATATTGTAGTAAACTAAGCCCTGATTTAGTAGGGTGCCAATGGATGGATTCGCCACCAAAATACCAGGTAGGGTGAAGCCTGTTTCGAGGAATATATTACGGGCGGGTGGCTTGGGCACGGTTTTGGATAGAATATTTTGTAACAAGGAGATCCCCTGCATCTTGTCCTGTTTAATATTCACGTAATCGAGGAGACTCGGGGCAATGTCAATCAAGCTGACATTATAATCCTGGCGGCCGACGGTGTTATGGCGCAGCTTGCCGTCTTTGGGGGCATAAACTCGAAAAGCTAACAACACGTGGTTTTGTACCTTATTCAATAAATCTGTACCATGGCCAATGGTTTTTTCATTCACTAAGAAACGGTTCAGAGGTGACTTTTGGATAGCTTTTTTGCCTTGATAGTTTTGCTGTTGGGTTAAGCTCTCTTTCGAGAGGCCAAAGCCATTGCCATGATCAGACAACAATACCACGATGGCATTGTGCAAATAGCCTTTGTCTTTGAGGGTCGTCATCAATCGTTCAATTTGTCCATCCGTCGCAGCCAAAGCGTCACTAAACATGGCTTCGTTACGTAGCGGATCATTGCGGTCATAACTGGGAGAGCTACCCCAACTAAAAGGCCAATGGGGTAAGGTATAATGGACCGCGAGGAATAAGGGCTTTTTGCTCTGATAGGCCAGAGCATTTGCGAGTAGTCTATCAAATTGTTGCGGATAGTAGCTCACATGCGCGGCACGATTTGCGTAGTTATAAGGAAATAACCAACGACTCAGTCCCACATTCATCAACAAGTTCGTTAATGGCGCATCATTAATGGTACCGAGGATAAAATCATTAGCGCCAATGTCGGGGCCAATGACTTCAGTGAAGCCATAGTCTTCATCAATATTATTAAAACGTCTATCGTCAATAGCATATATTGTGCGATAGCCTTGGCGTTTTAATATAGCAGCGAGGTTAGGTTCTAATATTAAGTCTGCTTGTCGACGCAGATTGTAGCGGGCATTGTTGAGCTTGGGATCACGCCCTGTCAACACACTCATCCATGCTGGGAAGGTGCGACCCAAGGGAGTGTAGGCTTGGGTAAATACAGTCGCGGTTGTTAGCAAACTATCGGTATAGGGCATCGGGGATGTGTCATTACCAAAATACGCCAAGTCATTCGGGCGTAGAGAATCGATGCCTATGATAATAATATTGGGGCCGGGACTTTTACCACTGGCGGTGCGGGCAGTGTGGATAAAATACCCGGTGGCAGCAACCGAAAAGCACGCCAAGCCAATGATCCAAATTCCAGCACGACCACAACGTTGCCAAAGGCCTTTAAGAAATCCTAAACCTGCTAGCGCACCTACCACCAGCAATAATGTACTTAGAATAAGAAAAATTAAATCATTGACACCGTGATGGCTGAATAGTCCAAACATATGCCGCAAAAACGCAAATTGGGAATCTGGAAAATAATACTGATTAGCGAAATACACACTGACAGTTGCTAGCAACCACAAACACATTCCCAACAGCCGGCTTTGGCTTTGGGATAAATTCAACAAATACTTAATCAGGCAAGTGACGGCCCAGATGGCAATGATATAGGTGGCATACACCAGCAATTGGGCAAACAGAAAGAAAATAAACCCGTCCAGGATATGGCCTGAAGCGAGGATTTGTTCTTGGGCAAAATTACTAAAGGTCGTTGGACTCACCGCACGCCGGTTGATAAAGACAAAATAGCCCAAAATAGCTTGGCAAACCACTAAGACAAGAGTGAGGCGGATTATCGGGCCGATGATGGTTTTTTTTCGTTGCATGGTGTTTTCAGCAGTGAACCAGACCGTAAGTATAACCCATTCGTTACCAAATTAACCATTAAATCGCTATAACCGACATTCCGCTTTTTCGTTGATTTTTTATCCTTCTCTGCATCAAAAATAGCTCTGGTGCGAAAAGCCGGCTATAATCCCCCGCTATGAAGGTACTCGGTATTGAAACTTCCTGTGATGAAACCGGCATTGCTGTCTATGACAGCGAGCGGGGCCTCCTATCCCATGCAATTTATAGCCAAGTGGCGATGCATGGGGAGTATGGCGGCGTGGTACCAGAGTTGGCATCACGGGATCATGTGCGCAAAATTCTACCGCTGGTTCGACAAGTGCTCGCTGAGGCAGACATGACTCAGAGGGACGTAGACGGTATTGCTTACACGGCTGGGCCCGGGCTCATCGGCGCGGTACTGGTGGGGGCAAGTTTTGCTCGGGCCCTGGGTTGGGCCCTAGGTATTCCTACCCTTGGTGTGCATCATATGGAAGGCCATTTGTTAGCGCCGATGTTAGAGGAGACGCAACCGCAATTCCCGTTCATTGCCCTTTTGGTATCAGGTGGCCATACCTTATTGGTAGAAGTGGATGGTGTGGGTCAATACAAAATTCTCGGTGAGTCTTTAGATGATGCTGCCGGTGAAGCCTTTGATAAAACCGCCAAGATTTTGGGCCTTGGCTATCCTGGTGGACCAGCATTAGCCCGTTTGGCTGAGACCGGGGACGCAAAACGATTCCATTTTCCCCGGCCGATGACCAATCGTCCTGGTTTGGATTTTAGTTTTAGTGGTCTTAAGACCTTTGCTTTGAATACAGTGAATGCGGAAGGTCAAGATAAGCAAACCAAGGCGGACATTGCGCGCGCGTTTGAAGATGCAGTAGTAGATACGTTAGCGATAAAATGCCGTCGTGCGATTCAACAAACCGGCTTAAAACAACTTGTAGTTGCTGGGGGCGTGAGTGCGAATAAGCGTTTGCGGGGTGTGTTAACTACAATGGCAAAACAATTTGACGCAGAGGTATTTTATCCGCGTCATGAATTCTGTACTGACAATGGAGCAATGATTGCTTATGCCGGGTATTTGCGGCTACAAGCAGGCCTTCAGGATGATTTGACGATATCAGCCCGGGCTCGTTGGTCTATCACGGATATTGCTGCACTTTAAGAGGCTTTTTTGCGAAAATTAATTTTGCTTTCCGTGCCGGTGACTAAGCGGCGAATATTCCCATGATGACGAATGATCAACACCAGACTCATGCCCGCCAGTGGATAAACATAACTGGGAGCGGCAAGGTAATAGGCGTAGATAGGGAAACTGAGCGCCGCCACCAGAGCAGCGAGGGAAGAGTAACGAAACAATATTGCAACCACAAGCCAAGTCGCAAGTGCGGCTAAACCGACTGGCCATGCCAACGCGATGATAGCCCCAAAGGCAGTTGCCACCCCTTTGCCCCCTTGGAATTTAAAAAACAACGGAAACAAATGCCCTAAGAACGCGCCACAAGCAACCAGGGCTAAATACAAACCATCGATGCCGTAGAGTTTTGCCGCCAATACCGGTATCACGCCTTTTAATACATCCCCTAACAGGGTAATGATGGCGGGCAGCTTACCGCCGACACGCAATACATTGGTTGCGCCGGGATTCTTGGAGCCTTCGGTGCGCGGGTCCGGCAAACCGGCAACTTTGCAAACAACAATAGCGCTGGAGATAGAGCCCAGCAAGTAAGCCGCGACGATAAAGAGGGTGTTTTCTAGCATGGGCGTATTGAATCCGGTTTTGGGATAAAAAGCAAGTTTTTTATTCTAAATACTCGATTAATGTTGTTAGTTTTTTAGTAAAGAAATCATCAGACCAGACCTCAAGTCCTTGCTTGTCGACTTTTCCCAAGAATGGCATGACATCGGTTCGCGCGTGTTCCCAGTCTATAGAATGAATTTTTTCAGCAAAAGCATTTTTGATCCAAGATTTGTCAATAGTAAGATCATTACCTTGCCAAGGACCTTGTTGTTGTAATGGCATTTGCGGAGTCTAGCCAATCAAAGTTCGGGTCAGGTTGTTTTAAAATAAAGTCCAAGTCTTCTGAGAATCTTGGTAACTGATGTAGAATTCGTAGAGACGTACCACCGTGAAACGCGGCGACAGAAAAAAATTCATTGCGTGACAATCCAAAAAGAATAATTTCTTGGAGAATTTCTTTCAATGCATCTTCTTCATCTTCAACAGTTTCTAGGGTATATGAATCTAGGCGAGATTTAATAATATCATTGTTCATTTTGTTGGTATTCCTGTAGGTTATCAATGAGTTGTAGTACGCGTTTTGAGCGATAGGCTTGTCTTAGTGCAGAAAGTTCCTCCTGAGCCAGTGTTGCTAGATCATCGAATTCAATTCGTAATGAATTTGTTAAATAGTCTAGACTAGGATCATCAATTTTACGAACATAAATTAAGTCAGCAAGTGCACGTAAAGGTGAGGCGATAAAAAAAGGTCCTTGTTGTTCTTCAACACGAGAGACGCCGGTGTAAAATTCATAGCGATTAATAGGGATATGGTGAAAGGCAAATTCGCCATAGTTGTTATTAACTGTCTTTGTGCGGCCGAGTGCGGTGATGCAAGTTGTCTGAGTTGTGCGTTCAGGAATCCAGCCGTGGTATGAAAGTGCCGCCTCCATTGAAATATAGCTATGGAGATCAATACGGCTGGCCAAGTAAAAACGACTGGGAGGAACCGTGAGGTAACGGTTATCGAGTAAATAAACGCCTCGATGTAGGCGGACGATTTCTTTTTTCTTTAGGGCCCTATTGATAGCGCCGTATTGACTAGCATCAGTATTAAACAGACGTTCTAAGTCATGACTTGTGAAGGCACGATTTTTTAGGTCGGAATAAATAATTTTTTCGGTCAATTTAAGCACAAAACCCCCTTGTTTTTAAAATTTTAGTACAAAACTTCCGTTTTATGGAAGTTTCTAACAAAAAAAATTGCACGAAACTTCCATAAAACGGAAGTTTCTTACATTTTTTGTGGTTTCCTATTGTTTTGAGATGTTCGAAGAGCCTCTAAATCAGGCGATCATTGAGCCAAAGTTAATCAAGTCCATAAAACAACCCTTTCTTTTCTGGGGCAGACCCGTAAAACAACCTTGTGTTTTACCGACTTAACAATAAAACAACCCTGGATTTTCTTGACTTGTGGTCAGAAAAAGGCTAAAACTGGCTGTAATCACCCTATATTCAGGAGCCCTCAATGCAACGAAAGCTATTAACAGCATTATTAGCTTGGCTGGAAGACCCACGACGCAAACCCCTGGTTTTACGAGGAGCAAGACAGGTCGGTAAGACCTGGATAGTGCGTTTCCTCGCGGAGTATGCCAACAAACAGCTTGTTGAGCTGAACTTTGAACGCCAACCGGATCTCAAAGCATTATTCACTTCAAATGATCCTGCGGAAATCATCCTCAATATTGAGGCAAGCCGTAATGTGACTATAAAGCCTATTGAGTCCTTGTTATTCCTGGACGAAATTCAAGCGGCCCCGGAGCTGCTCGCTAAATTACGTTGGTTTGCGGAAGAGTATCCTGAGTTACCAGTCATTGCGGCAGGTTCTTTACTTGAATTTGTGCTGGCTGAACACAGCTTCAGTATGCCTGTTGGGCGAGTGATGTATCACTATTTAGAGCCCATGTCGTTTGAAGAATTCTTGCAGGCGAAAGGTCTCGACCAATTATTGGCATATATTGAAGATTATGAGTGGACAAGGATAATTCCTGAACCTATCCATCAACAATTACTACGTTACTTTAAAGAATATCTTATCATCGGTGGGTTGCCTGCTGCGGTGTCTGATTGGCTAGAGCGTGGTTCTATTGAAGCAGTTAGTCAAATACACAATGATCTATTGTCCACTTATCGTGATGACTTTGCTAAATATGCTGGACGACTCTCTACAGAGATCCTCGATGAAGTATTAATGAGTGTGCCGAGAATGCTTGGAGAAAAATTTGTTTATAGCCGTGTAAATAAAGCTCGCCAAACAGAATCCATCAAGAAAGCATTAAATTTATTAGCACAGGCACGACTTTGTCATATCGTTAAAGCAAGTCACGCTAATGGTTTACCACTAGGGGCAGAAATGAATGACAAATCACAAAAAGTGATTAGCCTAGATGTTGGGCTCACATCAGCGATGCTTGGTTTGACACTGCAGTCAACGTTGCAACTTGATGATTTGACGCTTATTAATCAAGGCGGTGTTTCTGAGCAAGTCGTAGGGCAATTACTCCGAACCATCGAACCCAGCTATATCGACCCTGCATTGTATTATTGGAACCGAAGTGAAAAAAGTAGCAATGCTGAAATTGATTATTTATTTGCGAATGAAGGCAAGGTTATTCCCATCGAAGTAAAATCAGGCAGCACTGGTAGTATGAAGTCATTACATACTTTTATGCAGCAAAAAGGATTGAGTTTGGCAGTTAGAATTAACTCAGATAATCCATCGCTTACAAAGGTCGATGTTAAGACATCCGAAGGTAAGCCAGTGGCGTATCAGTTGCTATCACTGCCATTTTACCTACTGGGTCAATTGCGGCGGTTAGTTGGCTGAAGTGAGTTTGTATAGTCTAGGAGTAGGGAGTTATAACCCTATGATTATACCGTATTATATTATTCACACATGATTAGTTACATAAGGCGGCTTTTCTTAGTCACTAAAAAGCGTTAGGATGCACTTTGTCTAACAAGAACAGTGAACTCAGCTTTCAGGGTAAGGGGGCGTAGAATATGGTTCGAATAGTTAGTGAAAGAGTCCGGCAAATCAATTTAGCTGCTACAGGAGAGTTGCCAAAAACAAGTAAGGATGTGTCTGAGCGTCAAACACGGCAAGACACGGATGAAATGCCTCTTGCTAGGAGGGAACGCTTTTTGGATGCAGAAAACACTCCTGATGTGTTTCGTGTTGCTGAACTTTTGAATAATATTTTGCGTTTTGTTGATATTCGTGATATCAGCGCATTAAGCCAAGTTAGCCGCTATTTTCGACAACGTTTGGCGAGTCCAAAATTTCTTGGACCACTCTATTTAGCACGACAACCCGCATTGATTCGAAATGCCCTCAAAGATACTGGCTGTCATGTGCCTTCATTGCAAGCGTTAGCTGCTACGGAAGGTGATGTCAGCTGGATTGCTGAATTGATCAAAAAGCATGGCACAGTTCGGGATGCCATTATCAAGGCAATAGAACCTTTTTCGCCACAGGATTTGTTCATCAATCTTGAAGATGATGATGGTTGCATCAAATGGCTTGCCAAACGCAGTTGGTTATTTAAGCAATTTCCGTCTAGTAAGGCGAGAAAAGAAATTATTGGCTCCTTGTTGAGGCTATACAAAAAGCAATTAGCTAAAGAATTGAGGCGCGGGGGGCATCACCAATATTTTACGCTGCTGCGTATGACGCCAAGAGCGTTAGCGAATCGAGAGGTCGTAAATGAACTTGTTAATGGTATTAGATGGTTGCAAATAGGCAAACATCGATGGAAGAGAGTCAATAATGAACTTCGAGAAAAATTCAGCAACTTCTTAGCCGATGTAACGGAAGGACAGGCAACGTCAGCACAGTTGGAACTCCTCGTAGCGTTGAGAAGAAACTACTGTATTCAAAGCATTATAAGAAAACTTTTTTATAAAGATGACCTATCGCTAGCGTATGATGGTTATATGAATTCATACAATGATAAAGAGACGCTTCGCAATCTGCAGTTAATACATCTAGTTACGGGCTATAATTTTTCGGAATTCTCTTCTGATTTTCTGAGAAATATTCATTCTCAGGTAAAGCCTAAATCAACCTCGGCTTTATTATTACTTCCTGGTTTTCCGCATGATGATCACGCGTTTACACTCTATAAAGCTATTCACTACCGTCGAACTCAGGAGTGGGCAAAATTTTATGAGACACTACGAGTCTTCGGTAATGCCCAGGATATCGTGTTTCAATTATGTCATGCTCAAAAAACGCTAAAAACTTTACGAAAAACCGCAACAGAAAAATCGCCCTTCTACAAGGAAATTTCAGAAGACTGTATTGGTCAACTGGTCAAGCATTTTAGCGCTTTAGGCGTTGATCCAACCCGGGCTATTCGTGGGCAGCTATCGTCTGACTATGTTGAGTCTGAGACAGACATTGCAACAGATGAACAACTATCACAGTGGACGCCGGAGAGATCGCGCTTTAGTACTCCAAAGTTTGGGATTTTTAATCGTCTACTTCGTAATAGTCGCTATCATCAGCGGGCTCAGCGAAAGCTATTGTGGGTAGAATTATTTACCGGGGGAGTAATATTGGTTGCGATGGGTTTAGGTTAGGGATTTGCTTTTGGAGGATTAAGTCCGCTCGCCTTAATCATTAGTATGTCGATTTTGAGTTTCCTTGTTACCATAATGTTTCCCTACGTTTTTACAGCATTATGGACAAACTTCAAGAAGTTTCATTCCCGCTATAGCACATTGAGAAAGTCAACTGATTACCTTGACAACTTGATAGGTAATTATCAGATCCCTGCAGATCTTTTGGCGGATAAGGGCTTATATGCAAGTCAAGATAATAGTTTTTTTACAGCGCTTCAAGCTGTGCCCAAAAAGCTTTTTAATCAAATAGCAGGCGTGTTCAAACCTCTTAAAGTTGCTCGAGAAAAACGAGCATTGCGTAATACGGGTGATGGATTTAAATCAATGTTTGATGGTGTCGCTACACTAGCAAATGCACCGTTAACATTATTGTCAGGCGTTATAACTATCCCTTGGTCAGTTGCGAGGGGTGAATACCTGATGGATACAATCCGTGAGGCTGGTAGTGAAGCCCTATTGGGCAGTGCAAAATTAATGACTGGCTTAATACACGTATTTGCATCTGTGATAACGTTGCCTGTTTATGTTGTTCGGTTAGTCATGGGTAAGGTCGTGTCTTCACGTCAGACTGTCGATGATATGAACAGAGAACGGCGCGAGCAGGTTATCTCCCAAGCAAGCGCGATTGTAGAAAATCAAGCATTATCAAGCTACGAAAAAGCGAAACAGCTTATTCCTGTGACCCAGAGACTCCATAGGATTAATCATGACAGTACTCTGCGTGTACGATCTGAGTCAACGCGCTTTCCTATTTCTGACGTTGAAGAGAATGTTGCTTATGCGAAGTTAATGACGCACGGTTTATTCAAGGCGGGTACTTTTGATGAGTCTCGACTACAGGCCATGCTTAGGGCCCAGTGTGACTATATCGATAAGTCACAGCCCGGGGGGGCCTATGATCCAGGACAAACTTCGATTGCTTTGCAGGCATAAACGTCCTGTTGATAGTGTTTGTTATCCCTTTGTTTAACCGACATTCCGTATCAGTCTCTTTTTACCCTTTTGTGCATCAAAAATAGCTCTGGTGCGAAAAGCCGGTTTAAGCATCTTGCCAGCGTTGCTCTTGGCTCAGCCTGCTCAATCTGTTTAAATACTTATCTCACCCAATTTGAGGACGATATGTCAAAAAACAAACAAAATCTCATCTGGATCGATCTAGAAATGACCGGTCTCAACCCAGCTGTCGATAGGATCATCGAAATTGCCACCATTGTCACTGATGAGCATTTGAATGAAATAGCCGAAGGGCCTGTTATGGCTATCCATCAAAGCGACCATATATTAGGCAATATGAACGAATGGTGTGTGAAGCATCATAATCAATCCGGGCTGGTGGATAGGGTCCGTGAAAGTGCTTTCACGGAAGCGGAAGCCGAGGCCGAGACCATTGCGTTTTTGCAACAACATGTGCCGGCGGGGGTATCGCCCATGTGTGGTAATACGATTTGCCAAGATCGGCGCTTCTTGTACCGCCATATGCCGAAGCTTGAGCAATTTTTTCATTACCGCTTCATCGATGTCAGTACGGTGAAGGAACTGGCCAAGCGTTGGCGACCGGATATCATGCCTAGTGTCGAAAAAGAATCAGCGCACCTTGCCCTTGCGGATATTCGTGAATCTATCGCAGAGTTGCGTTATTATCGCCAGCACTTTATTAACCTCAATCAGGATTAAACCATGGATTATTTACCCGACGAGTTATATCCCGTCAGTGAAATTCGCCGTGCGGAGCAGTGGGCTATCAATGACGCTGATATCAGCGAAGATGAGTTAATGGCGCGGGCGGGGTTAAGTGCTTTTGAGCTGATACAAGTCATGTACCCTGACAGTGAAGACATTACTATCGTTTGTGGTCCGGGCAATAATGGCGGTGACGGTTATGTATTAGCGCACTTGGCTGAGGAAGCAGGGCTTGCGGTGCAGATTTATTATTTAGGTGATCCCGAACAATTATCGGCAGCGGCCTTTGCTGCGTATACGGCTTGCGCTGAGAATGGCATTGCAATGCAGCCCTTTGCAAGCGGGACCGAGCTCGATGCCGATGTGGTGGTGGATGCTATCTTTGGTATTGGTCTCGAGCGCGATGTCAGTGGTTTGTTTGCCCAGGCATTTCGGGCCATCAATAATGCTGATGCGAATGTGGTTGCCCTCGATATTCCTTCGGGCCTACAAGCAGATAGCGGCGCAATTTTGGCAGAAGCGGTTGAAGCAGATATTACTATTACCTTTATTGCCTTAAAACAAGGTTTATTCACCGGTGCCGGCAAACGCTGTTGCGGCGATATTATTCTTGCAGAACTTGGCTTAGAAGAATTCACCCAAGATGAATTAACGCCAGTAGCGTACCGCGTTAATCTTGCCGAAGTCCAAGAGGCGTTTTTACCTCGCGCCGCTGATTGTCACAAAGGTGACTTTGGCCATGTGTTGGTTGTTGGCGGCGACTTTGGCATGGCCGGTGCTGTGCGTATGGCGGGTGAAGCGGCTTATCGTGTTGGTGCGGGCTTAGTAACCGTGGCAACGCGCCCGGGACATTGTGATATTGTCAGCGCAATGCGACCAGAGCTTATGTGCCATGGCATACAAGATGCCAAAGAATTACAACCCCTACTTGAACGGGCTACGGTGGTGGTTATTGGTCCCGGTCTTGGACGTGAGCAATGGGGCAAAGAGTTATTTACCGCAGTGGTCAAAACTGATTTACCATTAATTGTTGATGCTGATGGGCTGTACCATTTGAGTCAACAAAACCTGCAACGACACAATTGGGTTTTGACGCCCCACCCCGGTGAAGCGGCTCGGCTGTTAGAATTAAACAATGACACGGTGCAGCGTGACCGTTATATGGCGGTCAAAACCTTACAAAAAAATCACCTTGGTGTCAGCGTGTTAAAAGGCGCAGGGACCTTGATTGCTGGTACGTTACCTGAGGTTGCGGTCTGCGGTGCTGGTAATCCTGGTATGGCGACAGGTGGTATGGGGGATATTTTGAGTGGCGTGATTGCGGGGCTTGTTGCCCAAGGCTACGCTCTGGAGTTTGCTGCGTTGGCAGGCGTGTGTGTCCATGCTGAGGCTGGTGATTTGGCAGCCTTAGGAGGGGAACGGGGCATGATGGCAACCGATCTATTACCGTATTTACAATTATTAGTGAACCCCAAGGATGATGACGAAGCCATGAGTCAAGATGTATTAGATGAACTATTAGTGTAATCATGTCTGAATTAAAACAAACAATAATAATGACAACTGAAACTGACATGCACCATCTCGCAGCATGCCTAGCAGCGGGTTTGCAGCCGGGTACAGTGATCACCTTGAGTGGGCAATTAGGTGCCGGTAAAACCACCCTGGTGCGTGGGTTACTGCAGGCCTTGGGCCATGAGGGGGCAGTGAAAAGTCCGACCTTTACCTTGGTGGAACCCTATGAAATAGCCCTTGGGGCTTTTTATCACTTTGATCTCTACCGTGTTCATGATAGCGAAGAGTTGGAATTCATGGGGGTGCGGGATTATTTCACTCCCGCGAGTGTTTGTTGTATCGAATGGCCGGAGAATGCCCAAGGTCGGTTGCAGGCTGCGGATCTGCACTGTAATATCATCGTACAGGGTACTGAGAGAGTCGTGACCCTGACGGCCCGAACGGATGCGGGCGAACAACTGTTACAGCAGACCAGGGAGATGGAGTGACATGATAAGGTGGCAGTGGCTGGGTCTGATAGTGTTATTCTGTTGCACCAGTGTTTGGGCCAGTGAGTTAGCTGACATTCGTATTGCCCCCAAAGCCGATGGCGCTCGGGTCGTGTTTGACTTAGATGCTCCCACAACGTATCACCAATTTACCTTGCATAATCCTGAGCGTTTAGTGGTGGATTTGGATCAAACACAGACCCAGCTTAATCCCAAAACTATTTCCCACAACAACACTCCCATTCACGGGGTGCGTTTTGGTAATATGGATAGCCCGAAGTTGCGGGTAGTGTTTGATTTAGCCCACCCTATTAATAGCCATAGTTTTCGTTTAGCGGCAAATGGGGATGGTCATTCCCGTATTGTGGTGGATGTAACACCAAAGTACAAAAGCCTGGCCCAATTAAGCCATGCTCATTCCCAGCCCCAATTCCAAGCCCCGCCTAAACCACAACCTAAAGTGACTTTGCCGAAATCAACGGGGCGCAATGTGGTTATTGTTATTGACCCTGGCCATGGCGGTAAAGATCCCGGCGCCTCAGGTCCCCATGGTGCGAAAGAAAAAACGGTCGTCTTAGGGATCTCGAAAGAACTCTATAAACTCATCAAAAAAGAACCCGGCATGACTCCGGCCATGACTCGTTATGGCGATTACTACGTGACGTTGCGGGGCCGTTTGCAAAAAGCTCGGCGCAACAAAGCTGACATGTTTATCGCCGTCCATGCAGATGCCTATAAAAATTCCCGTTCCCACGGCGCATCGGTATTTGCTTTGTCCGAACGAGGCGCCACCAGTGAAGCAGCCCGTTGGATTGCGGCGAAAGAAAACTATTCAGAATTAGGCGGTGTGGATCTCAAAGGCAAAGACGATATGTTGCGCTCAGTCTTAATTGATTTGTCCCAAACTGCGACCATTACCTCGAGTTTGCAGTTAGGACATGATGTGTTACAAAATTTACGCCATATCACCCCATTACACCAATCCAAAGTGGAACAAGCGCGCTTCGTGGTACTAAAGTCCCCAGACATTCCTTCGGTGTTGGTAGAGACAGGGTTTATTTCTAATCCTAGTGAAGAGCGTCGTCTCAATAGCAAAGCGTATCAACAACAAATGGCTCAAGCCATCATGAAGGGTATCCGCGAGTATTTTTATCAACACCCACCACAAGGCACTTGGATTGCGGCCCATGCCAGTCAGCGCAAATACGTGGTAAAATCCGGCGATACGTTATCAACCATTGCTGCCCGCAATGGGGTGACGACGAGACAATTAAAGCAAGCGAATAATTTGACCCGCGATACAGTAAACGTGGGTACAAAATTAGTTATTCCTGTTTGAGGACATTATGGCCAAAAAAATTCATTTATTGCCACCGCAATTGGCGAATCAAATTGCGGCAGGTGAAGTGGTGGAGCGTCCCGGCTCTGTTGTCAAGGAACTATTAGAGAATAGCATTGATGCCAATGCCAAACGTATCCAGGTTGATATCGAGAATGGCGGTGTTAAACTCATGCGTATCCGTGATGATGGTGACGGTATTGGCAAAGACGATTTGGCGCTGGCCTTGAGTCGCCATGCCACCAGCAAGATTTACGAGCTCACTGATCTAACCGCCATTGGCAGTTTAGGTTTTCGTGGTGAAGCCTTAGCGAGTATCGCCTCAGTGTCCCGTTTAAATTTAACCTCGTGTTTGCAAGGTGAGTCTAGAGCATGGTGTGCCACTCTCCACGGTCGAGATATGAGTGTCAATATTGAGCCGGCCTCGCACCCTCAGGGCACAACAGTGGAAGTGCGGGATTTGTTTTTTAATACTCCGGCGCGACGCAAGTTCTTGCGCACAGAGCGTACGGAGTTCTTTCATATCGAAGAAATCGTCAAGCGCATTGCTCTCAGTCGTTTTGATATTGGTTTTATGCTGCGACATAACCAGAAGATTATGTTTAATTTGCGGGTTGCTGAGGATGATGGGGCAAAAGACAAACGGGTGGCAAGTTTATGTGGCTCGCAATTCATTAAAAACTGCGAACGGGTAGAATTCAATGCGGTGGGTTTGCGTCTGTGGGGTTGGTTAGGCAATCCTGAAATCGCTCGCAGCCAAAATGACTTGCAGTATTTTTATGTTAATGGCCGTGTAGTGCGGGACAAATTACTCAATCATGCTATTCGACAAGCGTACCAGGATCACTTATATGATGGTAAACATGCTTGTTATGTGTTGTTTTTAGAATGCTGCCCCGAGACCGTTGATGTCAATGTGCATCCTACCAAACACGAAGTACGCTTCCATGAGTCTCGGTTAGTCCATGACTTTGTGTTTAGTCAATTGCAGCGGGCGTTGACCAATGCCCATGTGTCAACGCTAGCAACGGTTGAGATTGACGCTGAGCCAGAAGTGATGGGCTCTGAACAGCCTCGCAATACAGTGGCGCCTCGAACTCCCCAGACTCGCCCTTCTGCTACGGCGGTACGTGAGCAATTAGCGGGTTATCGACAAATGACGAGTCCCGCTAAGCAAACCCAACAAGCCTTTATTCCAACCACCAACTCTGATCCCCGGCAATTGCCCCTCGGTCGTGTATTGGGATTGGTGTTAGAGAATACCATCGTCTGTGAATCTGAGGGCGGTTTAGTGTTGGTGGATTATCACCACGCTCAACGATGTGTGATTGCACAGCAATTGTTGCAGGCTTGGCAGGGTGAAGCTATCCCATCACAGCCCTTATTGTTCCCTGCCAGTATTCAATGCAGTGGCGAGACCTTGGCTTTATTCAATAAGGCCAAAGACGAGTTTGTCAAAGTGGGGTTAAGCTTTGATCAAATGGGACCAACAATGTTAATGGTGCGAGAGGCTCCTGCTCCCTTGCGCAAGCTTGATTTTGCTGCGACCTTTGAGGCACTGAGTGTTTCATTATTGACCCAGGATGATTTCAAGAAAACCTTGCAGGTATTAGCGGTCCATGGTGCAGATGTTGCTGTCAAACAACAAGACAGAGAAAGTCTAAACCGCTGTTTGCGCCAATGTGAGCAATTGTCGAAAGAGGTACAGCCCAAGCCTTGGATCGTGCTGGATAAAGCGCGGTTGAAGGAGTTGGTTACATAGTATTGAGTAACTCGGTTACTTTTTCTGCTAAACCTGACTCCTCACTATCAAACCAGTGCACATCATCCCAGCTTCTGAGCCAAGTGAGTTGCCGTTTGGCCAGTTGACGGGTGGCGGTGATGGCTTTGTCGCGCATGTCATCATAGCTCAATTGATTGTCTAAATATTGCCACACCTGCCGATAACCGACAGCGCGCATGGAGGGCATTTCAGCGGTCAAATCCCCGCGCTCGTATAGCGCTTTGACTTCTTCAACAAAACCCGCCGTTAGCATGTCATCAAAGCGTTCAGCAATGCGGGCATGGAGCACCGCGCGGTCCTGGGGGGCGATGGCTATATTAATGAAGTCATAGGGTAAATCCTGTGATAGCTGTTCTTGGTGTAACTCGGTCATTGTTTTGCCTGTAATGCGGTAGACTTCCAGCGCCCGCTGTAAGCGCTGGGGATCGTTAGGGTGAATCCGGGCGGCAGAAGCGGGATCGACCCGTGCAAGTTCGTCATGCAAGTGTTGCCAGCCGTATTGTTGGGCTTGGGCCTCTAATTGTTGGCGGACATCCTCGTCTGCCGCCGGCATGGCGGCTAAGCCAAACTGCAAGGCGCGAAAATACAACATGGTGCCGCCTATTAATAGAGGCACATGATGGCGCGCTAGTATTTGTTCTATGCATTGCATACTATCGGCGCGAAATTGTGCAGCTGAATAAGCTTCTTTGGGATCAAGTAAGTCAATCAAGTGGTGTGGCGCCAACTGTAGGGTGTCATTATCGGGTTTAGCAGTGCCGATATTCATGTCTTTATAGATGAGAGCGGAGTCTACATTCACAATTTCGTAGCGGTCGGGATTATTTTTGATCAATTCGATGCCTAATCCGGTTTTGCCCGATGCTGTTGGGCCCATGAGACAGACTACGTTGGATTTTTGTGCCGTTGATGTTCGCATTGATAAAATTTATTCCAAGTTAAGCTTGCTTAACGGTAACAAACTTCGCCGCAAAAAAAAATTTTACTGCAAAATTGAAAAAACTTTTTACAAAATCACCCCGATTTGAAAAAAAAATCAAAAAAACCTTAAAAATCTTTTATTTAGACTTGGCATTTTTCGGATATTGGTATTATTATTATTGACATCGCTGTTCGTGCGACGGCGTAGCTGTCGTGTGACAGAGATGTTTGAGTTTCGCCTCCTAAGCGACACTTGAATTAATTTAAATTAACTTAAGGAAGATGGAAGCAATGATTAAGAAAATATCTGTGGGCTTATTAGCCCTTGCTGGCGTTAGCGGTTCTGCTTTCGCTGGTCACGTTGAAGACGTAACTTTACCTGCTGCTCCTGCTGCTATTAACGTAACAGCACCAGTTCAGCAAGGTAGTTGGTCTTTTGGTTTGGAAGCCCTTTATCAGCAAACTGATAACAGCGATTTCCAATATGCAATCGTTGAAGGCGGCACTGATGCTAACGAAGTAAACCGTACTAAGACTGTTGATCCTGATCATCATTGGGGTGGACATGCTGACGTTACTTACAACTTCGCTGGTAACGGCCGTTTCGTAACTTTAGGTTACACGCACCTTGATACTGACGATTCTAACAGCACTGCTGTTGCGGCTGGTAATAACCAAGGCCCAACTCGTTCGTTCATCCGTGATCCTCTTAACCTAGGCGTCCTTTTACCTAGCGTTGATGGTAACTGGGATACTGCTCGTGGTAAGCAAGATGACGATTACGATGCGGTTGATTTAGTATTCGGTCAACGTATTGATGTGGGTCAACGCGTACAATTGAAGCCTTACGGTGGTTTACGTTACGCTGATATCGATCAACGTGATCGTGTGACTTACACTAGCCTTGAAGCAGACAATACTACTGATACTGCAACTGGTAGATTGAAGTCTGAATTCGAAGGTATCGGTCCTCGTTTCGGTGTTGACGCTAGTGTTAAACTCGGCATGGGCTTCGCGGTTACTGGTCGTATCGCAGGTTCCTTGCTTGTTGGTGACTTAGATGAGAAAGCTTCTAGCAGCTTTGTTGACGGTTCTAACGCAGACAACAACACATCTGAAGTTCACAAAATCGACAGCAAACACCGTGTAGTACCTGAAGCTGATGCGCGTTTAGGTCTTAACTATACTCATGCTTTCAACAATGACACTGCTTTAGGTGTTGAGTTGGGTTATGAAGTAGTTAACTACTTTGACGTAACTAGCGCTAGCGCTACAGCTTACGAAGATACTTCTGGTTTAGAAAGTGACTTCGGTATGCGTGGTCCATACTTAAGAGTACAACTTGACGTTGCATAATTAAGTATTTAAGACTTTTAAACGGCGACTTCGGTCGCCGTTTTCAATTCTGCTATTTGCTTTGCAAATAGCAGAATTGTCGGGCCGAAGCTCGCAAGAGCGTAGGCCGATAGCATCGACAGATGAGAAAGCAAATAGTGCAAATGCGCGGTCTATTTCATGAAATATGAACTTAAGCTCGAGATACTAAGAAGTAGCTACGGATTTATTGCGGGAGCGTTACTAAGTGCTCTCCAGCTTGTATTAGAGCCTACCCCCCTAGTCCCTCCAACACTGGAAATTCACGGCGCAGTTGTTTGACGCGGGCCAAATCAATATCAGCGACGATGATGCCTTCTTCTTCAGGGAGTTCGGCGAGGATGTCACCCCAGGGATCGACTATCATACTGTGACCATAGGTACGACGCCCATTCGCATGTTTGCCCACCTGGCACGCCGCAACCATATACGATAAATTCTCAATAGCGCGGCAGCGCAGTAGGCTATGCCAATGGGCGCGACCAGTAGCCTCGGTAAATGCCGAGGGCAAGACAAACAAATCTACATTACGTCGAATGAGTAGGCGGAATAATTCCGGGAAGCGCACGTCATAACACACGGCAAAACCCATTTGCCCTACAGGGCTTTCAATATCGATAATGTCCCAACCAGCAAGCGTGGTTTCAGACTCGCGGTAATTTTCACTGGCGGCGCGGATATCCACGTCAAACAAATGCAGCTTATTGTAGTGACTTACTTGGCTGCCATAGGTGTCATAGACTAAACAACTGGCAAATGCGCGATTAGGATCATTGCTGCTGATAGGAATAGTGCCGGCAATAACCCAAATATTATTCATGCCAGCGGTTTTGGAGAGCCAGGTTTGGATGGGGCCGTCGCCCAAGGTTTCTTTGATAGTGAGTTTGTCAGACTCATGTTTGCCCATCATAGCAAACATTTCAGGCAATACGACCACTTCAGCCCCTTGCTGGGCTGCCTCGCGAATGAAGCCTTCGGCTTTGTTGAGATTCTCATCGACATCCGCCGATGAATTCATTTGCACTGCAGCGATTTTTCCCACACGCTACTCCTTATGCTTTAGAGGTGGTTACCTCCATGGCCTGCTCTAAGCCACCATAAAACTTTGCCACAGTGTAACCTATTCCGGCCAATAATAAAGCCCCCATAATCGGTAGTTGATAGTGCCAATGCAGCAAAGGTGCAGCCATATAGCCGGTAATAGCCCAGGCTAACGCTAATAGGGCGGCGGCAAAACCCATTAGCCAACCTTGTAAGTGTTGATTAAGGTGATTTGACATCAATGCCAGCAATGCTGTGTAAGCAATGCCCACTCCTATGGTGAGAGGAATAGTCATCAGCCACTGCAACCACTGATTGTGTACCAATAAGCAGCCCAACAAACTCGCCACAGCACTCAAGAAACAGCCGCGAATAATTTTCTCGAGACTAAAGTACGGCACAATGGCGCGAAACACGACAGTCAGGCCAACGCTCATGGTCAAACCCAGATAGGTAATAAAAATAGCAATCATCTCGCTGCTAAAATGATAGCGTTGGGCCAGCGTCAGGGGCGTTGCCTGAAAGTACAAACTCCACGCCAATTCTATCAACAAAAACCCCGCAATCAGTCGCCGTAGTGTGCAGCTCTCAAACATTATTATGCAATTGCTGAGATTATCGTGCCATGTCCACTGGGGTAAGCTTTTGATATCGCGGGTTTCAGCAAAGGTAAAAATCATCAGCACAAAATTCACTGCCGATAATAGACTCGCAGCGATAAATGGCGTTTGGAGACTGAAACCATGGAACAAATGACTGTCAGACAAGAACCCACCGGCGAGTGGTCCTGCCACCATTCCCACGGTCATGGCAAAGGCAATCAAACTCAGGTTCAACGCTTTTTTGCCATGGCTGCTGATATCAGCAATAGCGGCTTGGGCAATGGGTTGGCTGGCAGAGGCGAGTCCGGTTAAGACTCGCCCGATGAGTAGCAATGCGATACTGTTCAAGGCAATACTGCTGGCAGCTAAACATAAACCGACAAAGGAACCGCCCAAACACCACAGTAATACTTTGCGCCGTCCTAGCCGGTCCGACAAAATGCCTAACACAGGTGTGCCAAGAAATACCGCGGTGGGAAATACCGCCAAGGTTAAGCCAAAATACAAATGTCGCAGACTGTCACTGGTATTGATAGGCAATATACTGGTGTTGGGATCCATGATCAACGGCGATAACACCGGGATCACTAACCCAAAGCCCATGCCATCGATGACTAATAAAATAAATAACGGTAACAAGCGTTGCCGGTTCACTAACATAGGCGCCTCAAATCATCACTAGCAAACAGTCCGGTTAATTCAGCAAGTGCCGTTCCATCAGGCAATAATAAGTCCGGTGCGATTTCAGCTAAGGGAACAACCACAAAAGCCCGTTGTTTAAGCCCATAATGGGGCAGGGTTAATTGTTCAGACTCAAGCACCACATCACCGTAGAGCAATAAATCCAAATCCAACGTTCGAGGCCCCCAGCGTTCTTCCCGCACCCGTCCTTGCTGGTTTTCAATACCTTGTAACTCAGTTAACAAATCTTCGGGTTGTAAGTGTGTTGCTAATTCGGCAACGCTATTAATATAATGAGGCTGGTCCATGTTACCCATGGCGGCACTTTGATAAAGACTGGCGTGATTGACAAGGGTGGTATCGGGCAAATCTGCCAAAGCGTCCAACGCATCATTCACTTGCTTGATAGGGTTGTCCAAGTTACTGCCGAGACCGATGTAAGTTGTGTATTTCATATGCAGGTCCTACGTGCTTTTGATAACGGCGTTATCAAAAGTTAAGTTTCTCACGAGTCTAACTACTCCTGGGGCTTACGCCGTCGGCGTTTACGGGGTTTGCCGGCAGGGAGTTTTTCCATCATTTGCTGGCGTTTTTCTTTGTTAGCATGCTGAAAATCAGTCCACCAGTTAGCGGCTTCTTTGAGGTTAGGTTCCGCCATTGTGCGTAATAACAAAAAATCATAAGCCGCACGAAACCGCCGCAACGTCAGCAAGTGCATGGGCGAGCGTTTTTTGCGTTTGATGAGAGGGAATTGTAGAGAATAAATTTCTTCAATCATATCCAAGAAACGTCGCGGAATGGCCAAGTACTGTAATTGCTCTCGGGATATATCGTGCCAAGCTTGCTGCAGGGCATGGTGCTCGGATTCACCTTGGTTAAGGTAATGCGATACCCGCTCTTGGGTGGGGTGCCAGAGCATTGCGGCGAACAAAAAAGCCGGTGTGACCGGTTTGTCCTGGCTCAAGCGTTGGTCGGTGTCTTTGAGGCATTGCAAGATCATCATTTCGCAAGCTTGAGATTTTGCACCTTCTCGCAAATACTGTTCGGTCAATGGGAAAAAACGCACCAGCAAATCATAATGATGTAGGAGGGCATAAGTAGCAGCACCGTGCCCGGTCAAAAATAATTTTACCATTTCATCGAATAGGCGGGCGGTGGCTACGTTGTCCAGTAAATCATGACTGGCGACGATGGCATCTTCTGTGGCTTTCTCGATGCGAAAACCTAACTTTGCGGCAAAGCGAATCGCGCGTAACATGCGTACAGGATCTTCGCGGTAACGTTCTTTGGGATCGCCGATGATTCGGATCAGCCCTGCATCCAGATCCGCTAAACCTTGGGTATAATCAATCACCGAAAAATCAGCAATATTGTAATACAGAGCATTAATCGTGAAATCCCGGCGCCAGGCGTCTTCTTCTAGGGTGCCATAGACATTATCCCGTAACACCATGCCGGTCTCGGCACAGGCTTTGCGTTGACCACTATCATCAGCACGGAAGGTGGCGACTTCGATGATTTCGCGATGAAAATGAATATGGGCCAAGCGAAAGCGCCGGCCAATGAGGCGACAGTTTTTGAACAGTTTGCGGATTTCTTCCGGCTCAGCATCAGTGGCGACGTCAAAGTCTTTTGGCTCCCGCCCCAACAGGGAGTCGCGCACACTACCACCCACTAAATGGGCTTCGAAACCAGCCTGATGCAGGCGATAAAGCACCTTCAAGGCATTGGGACTGATTTGTTTGCGGCTCAAGCTGTGGTGGTCTCGAGGGATGATGTGACTGCTTTCACTGCTACGGCTGTGAGCACCGCGTTTGTGGCGTTTTTTCAAGAACTTGCTAATGATTTTCAAGGCGGTCATTCATTCCAAATAGATAACAGGAGCGGTATAATACCTTCTGAACCGTTTTTAGACAATGGTCTCTTTAGCCGGCTTTTCGCACCAGAGCTATTTTTGATGCAGAAAGGGGTAAAAAATTAACGAAAAAGCGGAATGTATATGAAATACCTGAGCATTTTGAGTTGAGTTTTTACCCTTTTATGCACAAGACTGGTGCGGAATGTCGGCTTTAGCATTAGCCATAAGGAAACTAGATGCAGCCCTATCTTGGAGCCCTGGATTGGTTGGGAAGCCAACAAGACAACATGACTCAGACCCTTATTCGTTGGGCGAATATCAATTCTGGCAGTGAAAATCTCACCGGTCTCGCTACCATGACGACAGAGCTTGAACACGCCTTTGCGCCTTTAGGGGCAAACGTCGCTACCCTTCCCACGCCCACCCGCCAAATCGTTAACGCAAAAGGCGAATTAGAACAACAAGCCTTGGGTGATATGCTGTCACTCCGTCAGCGCCCTGACGCACCGGTGAGGATTTTACTCTGCGGTCATATGGATACGGTATTTGGTGCAGATCATGAATTCCAAGTTTGTCGTCATCTCGATGATCAAACCATCAATGGTCCGGGTGTCACGGATATGAAAGGCGGTCTTTTGGTGATGCTCTATGGGTTAATGGCCTTGGAACAATTTACCTTGAAAGACAATATTGGTTGGGAAGTATTAATCAACGCTGACGAAGAATTAGGCTCGCCGGGATCGGCCAAGATGCTTGAGACGGTGGCTAAACGTAACACCGTGGGTTTTGCGTTTGAGCCAGCGACGAATGCGGATGGCACTTTAGCTGGACAACGCAAAGGTAGTGGTAAGTTTACCGTTGTCTGTCGTGGTCGTGCGGCTCACGCCGGACGGCATTTTGCTAAGGGGCGTAATGCGATTGTGGCGTTGTCCCAGTGTATTACTGAACTGGCTAGTTTAAATGGCCAACGTGACGGTGTGACCATTAACATTGGTCATATCCACGGTGGCGGTCCTATCAATGTGGTGCCGGATTTGGCCCAGTGCAGTATTGATGTGCGTTTACCCAGCAAAGACGATGAAGCCTGGGTGCAAGACAATTTCAATAAGGTTATTGCCACACACCAACAGCATGACGGCATTGAGTTCGCATTGCACGGGGGTTTTGGTCGACAAGCGAAACACATTACTGGCAAGACCAAACGACTATATGAACAAGTGGTAGCAACGGCCGGTGAATTAGGCATGGCGTTGGATTGGCAAGCTACCGGCGGTTGTTGTGATGGGAATAACTTAGCAGCAGCGGGATTGCCGAACGTCGATACCCTCGGTGTGCGGGGCGGTAATATCCACAGCAGTGATGAATATATTATTTTGCCCAGTCTTGTGGAGCGGGCCCAATTGCATGCCCTATTATTAATGAAATTTGCGGCAGGGGAGTTAAGTCTATGATGGTTATCCGTCCTATTGCTGCGAGTGATCTAAAGCCGCTGTTAGCATTAGCCAAACAAAGCGGTCTTGGGATCACTACGTTGCCGGCGGATAAAGGGATTTTAACCGAAAAAATTCAACTGTCTATGGAGAGCTTTGCGAAACAAGTGGTATCCCCCGCCAATGAATATTATTTGTTTGTGATGGAAGATGTGCGTTATCAAAAGATTGTCGGTTGTTGTGCGCTTAAAGCCGCGGTCGGTCAAGTGTGGCCATTTTATTCGTACAAGCTATCCCGCCTTAGCCAAAAAAACCAAGAATTACATATTGATAAAGAGATCCAATTGTTAAATCTCGTCAATGATTATCAAGGGGCAACGGAATTGTGTTCCCTGTTATTAGCCCCAGACGCGCGGGTCAAAAACAATGGCAAGTATTTGTCGCTATCGCGGTTTTTATTCATGGGGCAACAGCCGACCCGCTTTGCGGACAACGTGATGGCCGAAATCCGCGGTTATGTGGATGATGAAGGCCACTCACCCTTTTGGCGCGCGGTGGGTAAGCATTTTTTTGGTATTGATTTCCCCCGGGCGGATCATTTAAGCGGTATCGGCAAAAAGCAATTTATCGCCGATTTAATGCCGCAATACCCGGTATATGTGAATCTATTGCCGGAAGCAGCGCAAGCGGTAATTGGCCAAGCTCATGCCCAATCCCGGGCGGCGAAGGCTTTTTTAGAGAAACAAAACCTACAATACACAGGCTATGTGGATATCTTTGATGCGGGACCTTGTGTGGAAGCGCCGATGGAAAAGGTTCGTGCCATTAAGAACCAAAAGTGTGTGCGGATTGTGGAGGTGAAACCCAGTCAGAGTTTGCAACATTATCTGGTGGCAACGACGGGTGAGCAATTCCGTTGTGCAGGTGGCCACATTGATGAATACCCGGATGGGACGGTGGCCTTGCCCCAGGATTTACTCACCACATTACAAGTGGATAAAGGCGATATTGTAACTATTTTACAGGTATAAGGACGATGCACGATCATTTTATCAATGGCCGTTGGTGTGCGGGGAGTGGGGCAGATATCGTCTCACATAATCCGGCGACTAATGACACCTTATGGGAAGGCAAGGGCGCTGCTCTGGCTGAGGTGGATGAGGCGATGGACAGTGCCCGGGCAGCATTCCCTGCGTGGTCAGGCTTGGCGTTAGAAGAGCGTGTTAATTACTTGTTGGCGTTCAAGCATCAATGTGAAGAACGCCGCGAAGCGTTGGCCCAAGCGATTTCACACGAAGTGGGCAAACCCTTATGGGAAGCACACACAGAAGTGAATGCGATGATTGGCAAAATTCAATTATCGGTTTTGGCCTACAATGAACGTACTGGCGAGAGTGTTTCTGACATTGCTGGTGGCAAAGCAGTGCTGGGTCACAAGCCCCACGGTGTTATGGTGGTGTTGGGCCCGTTTAATTTCCCAGGTCATTTGCCCAATGGTCATATCGTCCCGGCATTACTGGCGGGTAACACGGTGGTGTTTAAACCCAGCGAATTAACCCCCATGGTGGCGGAACTTATGGTGCAATGTTGGGAGCGGGCGCAGTTACCGGCAGGGGTGTTGAACCTAGTGCAAGGTGACAGTGCCACGGGGCAAGCCATTATCGAACATCAAGCCATCGATGGGATTTGTTTTACTGGCAGTTATCAAACGGGCAAACATATTCATGCGAGCCTTGGCGGCCGGCCCGAAGTGTTGTTGGCGTTAGAAATGGGTGGCAACAATCCGTTAATTGTTCATGGGGTTAAGGATCTCATCGCCGCGGCCTATTTAACTATCCAGTCTGCCTATTTAACCAGTGGTCAGCGCTGTACTTGTGCCAGGCGCTTGATCATCCCAGCCAGTGATAATAGCGATGAATTTATCAGTGTGTTATTGAACCTTTTGCAGAATGTTATCGTTGGCGCACCTGATAGTGAACCTGAACCATTCATGGGGCCGGTGATTTCAGCACCAGCGGCGGATAAGGTGATTGCTTATCAGGAACAGTTATTACAGGCTGGCGCTGAAGCCATTCAGTTAGCGACCCGCGGTGAAGCCGATACGGGTTTTGTAACACCGGGTTTAATCGATGTGACCAATGTAGATGGGCTCGACGATAAGGAATGTTTTGGCCCATTGTTACAAGTGATTCGCGTGGATGATTTTGCTGACGCTATCATGGTCGCCAATCAAACGGCCTATGGTTTGTCGGCAGGGTTATTGTCTGACGATGAAGCATTATTTAATGAATTTTATCGAAACTCTCGTGCCGGGATTGTGAATTGGAATCAGCAATTAACCGGTGCCAGTAGTGCATTGCCCTTTGGCGGCATTGGTCACAGTGGGAATCACCGACCTAGTGCCTTTTATGCGGCAGACTATTGTGCCTATCCCGTCGCTGGACAACACATGCATAGATTACAATTACCAGACCGGCCGTGTCCTGGTATTACGTTGGAGTAACCGTCATGTCTGTTGAAGTTTACCAAAACCAATTACGACAGCTGCTTTGTCCTCCGGGGGAAGGCGTGTACACAGTACATACGGGCCGTGAACGGCGTGAAGCGTTACAACAACGACTCTATGGCGACAACGACCCCACAACTGCCTGGCAACAGTCACTAGCAAATTTAACCGATAATACAGCACCGGTGCTATTAGGTATTTGCTCGGATAACGGGGGCGGCATCATGCGGGGCGCGAATTGGGGGCCGCTCTATGTGCGCGAAGCCTTTTATCAAGCTTATCCTGGGACGGCATTGTTCGAGCTTGGCGATGTGCGCGTGGTGCCACAATTATTATTGGATGAGTATGTCAGTGATGCGACACTTGCGAATTGTCGTGCAGCCTTGTACGGCGACGCTAAAAGTAATTTGCCCGTCAGTCCCTTATCCATTAGCTATGACGTTGCAAAAGGTTTTTACGAGACGTATCCGCAGCAACGCTTGGTCAGCATCGGTGGCGATCACTCTTGCAGTTATCCCATGGTCAAAGCATATCTTGAACACAAACAACAGCACAATATCAACGTGGCAGTGATCCATTTTGATGCCCATACGGATTTACTGGATAGGCGCTTGGGTATTGATATCTGTTTTGGTACCTG
The DNA here is from genome assembly GCA_002709565.1 of Legionellales bacterium. Lineage (GTDB taxonomy): Bacteria > Pseudomonadota > Gammaproteobacteria > UBA1113 > UBA1113. The sequence continues at coordinate 95,445 of PAPY01000031.1, forward strand.
GACTTATCATGCCCTTAATATGATTAATGATCCTGCACAATGGGTGCAGCTTGGTATCCGTTCCAGTGGCAAGCCGAAACAACACTGGGAATCGACCCTCGGACTCAAGCAATATTGGGCTGAGGACATCCAACAACAAGGCTCTGAAGCAGTCGCGGAACAGATAATCAAAGACTTAACGGCGCGGAGTGTCGAGGAGCTCTATATTACCTTTGATATCGATGCCATTGATGCGACAGTCGTCGGTGCTACTGGCACCCCTGAGCCTAACGGCCTCAAGCCCCAACAAGCCATTGATATTATCGAACGTTTAGGTAAAGCATTCCCCGTCACTGGCGCTGATTTAATGGAAGTAGCACCCCTTATTGCCACGCAAAGCGGGGATAAAACGCTTAATATCGCAGCAATGCTCTTTAATACGTTACTCACGGCTTGAGTTTTAGCTTGCTTTCAGGGTAAGATTCCCCCACATCATGTGCGCCATAACGCACATAAATAATTAATAAATTCAATTAACTAGGGTACAGGAGTTAGTGATGTCGCAGGATGAAAATAGTAGTCGCGTCATTGAGCAACCCAAGACAGCTGGGAGAGCAAGGGCCAGAGGTAGCTGGTTTCTTAGTAAAGAGGTCAGTTTTGAACTTTTTGCTGAAGATCAATCTAAGAAGTTCTGGGATATTTTTGGCTTTCTCTGCTGTCTAGGCAGAAAAGAAGCAAGTCCCACCACTGACAATACTACAGTCCAAGTCCAGGATGGTGCAGATAACAGGAACCGAAAACTTAAACAACATTTCGCAGTAACGACAGTCTCTATACCAACGTGGCTTACGGGTGCTGCGATGGTATCAACTGCTTTTGGTGCTGCAACAGGTGGGCCTGCGGGGGCAGCTATTGGGCTAGGGTTATGTGTGTTGCTTACAGCAATGATTTGGTTGTTGGCGTTGGTAACGAATTCACTGAGAGGTCTGCACGATGATTACAAAGTTTACAAAGATCGACTGGGGATGAGTCCAAAATAGTGGGGCGCTCATTTTACTGACAATCTATTATTTAGAATGCTTAATACTCTATGAATCAACAACAGAAAATGTTTAATAACGAGAAGGAAATACATATATGACTAAAACAGTTTTTGTATACGGGCTTAATAATGAAGCCGATGGACGATTGCCGTTGGTACGAGAGCTAGGTTGTCTAGGTGGAGGTCAAAATCTGGGTGATATTCCGTATACTGATAGTGATGTTCAAACTTTCACCGCCTGCATAGCTGATGAGGACGTTAAATTTGTTATCAATGGCGATGGTGATGAGACGCCTAACCTCCTACTCTTCTGTATACCGGCGAGTAAGCTCGATGATGATATCGATGCTATTGCCCAGCAGTGGCAAGCGTTAAAGGAACAATATCAAGAGATACCGGCTTGCGTAGTGGTGACGGGGTTTCAGCTTCGTGGTATGGGTGATCTCAGTCGTTTTCGAGGTGATACTGAAAGTAGTTATAAATCGAAACTCAAGCGACTCGAAGAAGCTGTTGACGCTACTGAAAAAACTGTCGTCACGTCCGTAAAAGATCGCTTGAATATCCATCCTAGTCATAGCTCATCATCAACAGCTGTGCAAAGTGATGAACCCCACCTCATGGGGGTCATCAAACAAAAGCTCGGCTTGACCGCACTGCATGCCGATTGTGAAACTGGTTCGATGCCGAATTTGGGGGGAGGCAGCGGTAGTCGCGGGAGTGTCCAATCGGGCGGTGTGGGTAACGGAGGCCGCCGATGTGGTTTTTTTGACTCGAACAAATGGTATTTGGCAGCCGCGGTAGCAGGCGGTGTTGGTTCAATGGCTCTCACGGCAGGACTGATTGCTGCTTTGGTGGTGGGGGGCATGACTCTTCCTATAGTAGCGTTAATGGCAGCGGGAGCGCTCCTATTAACGGCTGATATTAGTCTCGTAGCGGGCAAAAGCTACTCCCCTTGTTGCGGGGCCTAAGTCAGCGATAATCAAAGGGTTATAACCTTTAGCCGGCTTTTCGCACCACCCCTTTCTGCGCAAAAAGGACTGGTGCGGAATGTCGGATAAATCACCCGGTAAGGGCTCAAAGAATTGATGGTAGCTGAAATCTCACCCGATTGCCCAAGCAGGAATACAGTGAATATTGAGCTCCGGCTTAAATATATATTCCCCATTGTAAATTAATACGCCCACCGAGGCTTTGTCGGTCTTATCCATGAATGTTGCGAGGTTTTTGAGTTTTTTGCTATCAACCCGTGAACGATAAGTTACTTCAAAAGGGATGAGTCGGGGCTTTTGTTCGACGATAAAATCCACTTCTGTGCCGGTAATGGTTTGCCAATAATAAATTTGATGGCGCTTAACATCCCGGTCCAGCCAAATTTGTACTTCTTTCAAAAACCAATTCTCGAACCGATGACCGATATGGCTCGAGGATTTTAGCACATCCAACGTGTCCAAGCCGGTTAATACACTCAGTACACCATTGTTTGTTACATAGCCTTTGGGGGATTTGATAATGCGTTTCAAAGAATTATTAATGACAGGATAGACCTCATAATACACCATGGTGGCGACCAAATAGTTGCGATATTTCTTGAGGGTGTTTCGAGCGCATCCCAAGGCATCTAATAATCTCGCATCATCTCGTAATGAGCCGGTGTGCTCGGCGAGGACTTGCAGTAATTTTTGAAATAGCGGCAAATCAGTAATATCGGCAATTCGCCGGACATCTTTTTCGAGATAGCTTTGGACATATTGGTCAAGGTAACGAAAGCGCTCTCTATCTGTTTCAAGCTGCATTAATTCCGGCAGGCCGCCGAAGATTAATTGAAAATCCAGAGCTTGTTGCAAAATGTCTTGATAAGGTGACGCTTGCTCAATAATATCCGCAACAGAGTCAGGCTCATTGACAATAGCCTCAAGCACTGAGTCACCCGTAGATTTAAGACTGTGTTGGTACATTGCCGCCTCTTTAATAGAGAATTCACGCATGTGCAGTAGTTCGACCCGTCCTGCCAGAGATTCTGCACTGAGGTTATGGAGATCAAGTGACGCGGAACCAGTTAACACAAATTTGATGGTGTTAGTATCTTTGAAGGAGTCATAAATAACTTTGACTTGCTCAAATAGCTCGGGACATTTTTGTGCTTCATCAATGACAACCCAGAGCTTTTCGCCGGTGCCGATTTTTTGGAGGGCTTTCTTTTCGATCTCATTATGGAGCCCCGAAGCTGTGATTTTGTCACGTTGGGATAGGATATCCATGTTTAGTACGATCCACTGTCGTTCAGGGTGCTGCGCCATAATCCACTGTAACCAGGTGGATTTCCCCACCCGCCGTGCACCGAGGATGGCCGTGATGAAATGGTGCTCCAGGGATTCAATCAAAATATCAGCATTGATACGTTTGGCGATAGGTTGGTTGAGAGGGGGCATGGCGTTCTCCTTGGGCATAATATTGGCAATAATAGGCTTGTATGACCAAATTGTCAACGCAATGACAATTTAGTCATACTAAATCGTCACGACAATGACAATTTGGTGCGACTAAATTGTCATTGGAATGATAATTTAGACACTTTTCTTGAAGTGATAAATAGTAACTTTCAATACAATCAATGGGTTATATTTTTGCGGCTAATTTTGAACCTACTGCCCCAGCCGGAAGTAATGGTCGATTCCGGTTAAGAACATCTGAACAGCAATGGTGGTCAAAATCATTCCCATCAAGCGCTCAATGGCGATGAGGCCTTTTTCGCCTAGATATTTACGCAAGCCATTGGCAAATAGCAGTATTAGCAGACTGCATAAGGAGGCCAAACTTATTGCCACAAACAGTTGCCCCATACGCTCCGGATGTTGGGTGGCGAATAACAAGATCATGGCGAGAGCTGACGGGCCGGCGATCAACGGTACAGCCAGGGGCACGATGAAAGGCTCGCCGATGGGTTTTTCTCGGGCGTGCTCTGCTGGGGGAAATATCATCCGGATAGCAATCAAGAACAAAATAATCCCGCCAGCGATCCCAAGGGCGGACTCACTGATCCCAAGACCGGTCATGATGTATTTACCGCTAAAAAGGAACAATGCCAAAATGCCAAAGGCGATGATGGATTCCCGTATAATGACGATAGGGCGGCGTTTGTTGTCTACGTCTTTCAGCAGGGATAAAAACACTGGCACGTTGCCCAAGGGATCCATAACCAGTATCAAGGTAATTGTGGCGGTCAATAATGTCATCGTTATGATATCCTCTATCCAAACAAATACCGAAATACGGCAACAATCGCTATCCCGCTAACCATGGATAGCAAAATCCTATCACTAAACCACATAATCATTACGATAACGATAGCCGCGATAAATTCAGCTGTATCCGCAGTCAACACAAATGGTGCCACAATCGCCGTCAAAATACAGCCGGGTAAATAATTCAGCCAGGTTTCGAGTTTAGCATTGATTTTGACGCGGCTGACAATGAAGTAGCCCAGGATCCGATTGAGATAAATTATCGCACCCATCAGCAAAAATGTCAGGATGATGTGGGGTTCAGTGGTAGTCACGTAGCACCCCCATAATACTGCCTGATAAGGCGCCTAGCATGATATACCATGCTCCAGGTAAGACATGGGCGCTAAATATTGCCACGATGGCAGCAGTGGCCCAGGGCAATATATCCCGCCGGCCACGTCTAACCCCCATCAATAGCGCCAAGAACAAAGCCACAAAGGCGAAGTCAAAACCAAATTTGGCAGGGTTGTCGATAAAATCCCCCATCACATTGCCGAGAATACTGCTGGCAATCCAAGTCAGATAAAAAATCAATCCTGAGCCCAAGTAATAACTGAATAAATAATGCCGTTTACGGCGGGCTTTTTGGTGTTTTAACAGAGTTAGGGCCCAATTTTCATCGACTAGAATGAACATTCCTAGATAGGCCCGCAGCGCTGGAGTGCCTTTAAGTAAGGGTTGTAGGGTGGCACCCATCAACAGAAACCGCAGGCTGACCATATAGGCTGTCATGAGCAGCCCAGCCAGGGCCAAATGTTGGGTATCCCAGATACTAAGCGCAATCATTTGCACCGAGCCGGCGTAAACAATAGTACTCATAAAGCCCGCATTAAAGGCGCTAAAGCCTTTTGCATGGGACAAAATACCAAAGACAAAGCCAAACAAGCCACCGGCAATGCTAACCATGGCGCAGTCTTTAGCACCATGGAAAAAGCCGATAGAAGCGGTAAATTTGTCCCGTTGCCTATTCATCATTCGAAAACCCATAAAAAAGTAACGTTCTTATAGCATAAATGTCGACCAGACCCAAGCTGATTGCCATAATTTACACAAACGCAAACCCCGGGAGTCAAACTAACTGGCAGTTGAAAAATAATCTTATGCAAAAATCGCAAAGAATTGTTGACCGATCGGTTACCCTTCGCTATACTCCCCACACTCCAAACATTAGGATGGCGGAAATCCCGCGATTGCTGATGAGATTGTTCCGAATGTGAGTGATTTTTAGGTTCGGGTGTCGCCATGAGACATTTCTGCCGGACCGCTTCAAGGATGGTCTACTTCCAAGGAGGGTTTTTTTTCGTAGCGATACGAATACAGCCCTTAGCAAACTCACTCTGATAGGGGAAATCACCACAGAATGCTGCATTGGTTGCGTAGTCAAAACGCTTATCTTCATTGGCTATGTCTAGATTTGGGCGTTGGTCTAACCCCAAGTAATGGAAAAACTCAATGACTGTATCGGCAATCACGCGATACAGTAAGGTATCTTTGACAGCAAGTTTAGGATCATCAAGGGTAAGGCGCACTTGCTCTAATCCCATCTCTATTGCAGTTAGTTCAGCCATTAAGTTACGGCGCTTGGTGCGTTTGCCGGAAAATTCTAACGTGGTTAAATGATAAGGCGAGATATAGACGGGCTTTTTGCGGGAAAATTGTTTTGGCCCCATGATGGTAGGCGTATAGGATTTTAACTGATAGGGACCATCGACATAGGCTGTTTGGATGAGTGATAAGGGCAAGGTGTCTTCATGAGTAAGCGGTTCAAAGGCAATCTCTTGACCCAGAGCGACAGAGTAACAGTGTTTAATGATATCATAGATATGGGATTCAATAGGTTCGCGGGCATGTTTTTTGATGACCGAGAAGACAAAGTCCCACAGTGCATGATTGCGTAAGTAATTACTTGATTGCCATGCTTGTTCCAGTAAATATAATTTGAGCGGCTGAAATGCTGGCTTGTCAAGGGACTTAAACCAATCCGCAGAAAACAATAATAAGCTGACCTCCCAAGGTTTGCGCTCAGGGACTTTTTGATAGAGTTCACGAAAAACATGCCAGTGATTATGTAAATTTGCAGGTGCTGGGGCTTTAATGCCATAAGTATTTTGCAGGCGAGCGTGGAATGTTTTGTGAGAAATTGGTGGCAACATAAACGTCGAGCGTGCCCCCGCCGTCATGCCCCAAACATTGGCTGGATGATACAAAGAAAGATCATTATCAAGAATACCCCAGGTACCTACTATATCGCCGGCGGTAAAAATCTTATAGGGAATGCTTTGTTGTTCCCTCGGCGCGAGATACAGTTCAGTGGATTTATTCATGAGGATAAATACAGGATTCGAGCCAAAATTATAATTTAGGGCTTTTTGTTGTCGTTTGGGGATGGAGTCATCATCCAATGGTACGATGTTGCCGGTCTTGTTGGGTAGATAAAAACGCCCACTATTAATTATCTCAAAGCCATATGGGTAGGTCGCTATAAACAACGGCAATTGCTGACTCTTGGGTAAATCATCCAGTAAGTTTGCCAATTCGGGATTCAAGCGCTGTACTTTGGCGGCAATATCGGGCCAGCGAACTTCGTTAACATATGCCATGATCTATTATTCTCATTACTATTGTGAGATTAGAATTGTAATTACCAAGCATAAAAAGTCAACTAGGAAAACCACGTAAAAAATAATATCATGCAAAAACAGCATGGGATTGTTGACATGTCCCGGCCGTGCGGTTAGCATGCAAATAACAGGATCACAGCGATTTCCGCTAGTAGTGAGAGTTGCTAGATTATAAGGATGGCTACAATGTATCGAGCTTCTGGGCGCCATGGCTTGCGCTTTTGGCAAAGGCGAGAACCATTAAATCAACAATGGTATGACAAACTTATTCGTAATGGCAAAGGGTTTAAGCCTCTATACCTCAAGGCGGGGTTGGAGCAGTGCATTGACTTGCAGATTGTACAGCAGCAAGGTTGGTTACCACAGGACAAGCACGCAGCAATACTAGAGATAGGCCCTGGAGATGGCCGGGTTATTGATTACTTACGCAAGTTAGGTTACGACAATATCACAGCAGTAGAAAATCACCCGAAGATATTCAAGGTCCTGAAACAAAAATACGCCGATGATACGGGCGTAAAATTAATTTTAAGCGATATTCGCAACTACCAGCCTAGTACACTGTTTTCGACAGCGTTGTGGCTATGGTGCGGAATTGATGAGATCCCTAAAGAACAGCAGGGCTCAGCTATTCAGCATATGATGTCGATGGTTTTAGCCAATGGTGTTTTTGTTTATGACACACCAACAAAAGACGGTGAGTCAAATGTTACTATCACTCACGAAAAATCCCACCGTAATGGCACCTATAATGCCGAGCTCCAAAACGATGATACGGTATTTAGGGCTTATCTACCGACACGAGACGAATTGCAACAGACCTTAGCCACCCTCAAGGAACAGGGGACTTTGGCAAATTATAAAATCTTGTCTTACCAAACGGCAACCTCGCGGGAACGAGTACTTTCTGCCTGTTTCCCGGGACCGCAGTTGCGTTCGTCATTACGTGCTCGGCGTGAAGGTCCTGGGGCACGTCTGTAATCTACCCTATTACTGCGGCTCCTGCTGCTAGCGGGAATTGCTGGCCATATTATCTCCCGCTTGCTTATGGTAGACTCGATAGCCATTATAGCTATCGAAGAGTGTACGTTGAAAACAGTCACAGCCAATCACCAAGCCAATAATTCCACCTGCTCTGCTAAGTGGTTATACCATTGGGAGTTAAGCCCTTTTGCCCTGCCTAGAGCCGTGAGAGATTGGGCATTGTACCGTGATTCCATGACGCAACGCCTCAAACAGGCCAGTGAGACTTTTCGGGTTCAGATCTTAAAGCAACAATGGCAGCGGCCCAGTAATAGTGAGGCTCTGTTGTTGGGACTCATGCCTGCTAGCAAAGTATTGGCTCGGGATGTGCATTTGATTTGTAACGATGAAGTGTGGGTCGCTGGGCATTCCATTATTCCTTGGTCGAGTCTGTGGGGGAAGTTGCGTTACATGCAAGGCTTATTGGATAATCGGCCACTGGGCGAAATTTTATTTCGCAATCCCACCCTTAAACGCGGCGAGTTTCAAGTCGCGCTATTGAAGCCTGAACATAGCGAATATCAATGGGCGGTGCGTGACATTGATAAGCCACCTGAAGAACTATGGGGGCGGCGATCATTATTTTATTTGCACGGCAAATCATTGATGGTGTCTGAAGTATTTTTTCCGGAGGTGTTAACACGATGAGTTTGATGCAGCAACGCTTAAAAGCCTATGGCCAGTTGTTACGTTTCGATAAACCTATTGGCATTGGCTTATTGTTATGGCCTACCTTGTGGGCATTGTGGGTAGCAGGGCAAGGCAACCCTGAACCGAGTATGGTGTTAATTTTCATTGTGGGGGTATTTGTCATGCGCCCGGCGGGCTGTGTCATTAATGATATTTGTGACCGAAATTTTGATAAGCATGTGGCTCGTACCCAAAGCCGCCCGTTAGCGAGGGGCGATGTAACCGTTGTTGAAGCGTTATTATTATTTGTCATATTGAGCACTATGGGTTTAGGTTTGGTATTATTATTGAACCTCAAAACCTTACTGCTCGCAGGATTGGCATTGCTGTTAAGTTCAGTCTATCCCTTGATGAAACGCTATACTCATCTACCGCAAATATGGCTGGGGGCAGCGTGGTATATCGGCATGTTAATGGCGTTTACTGCCCAGTTAGATTATATTCCTGCGCAAGGTTGGTTATTGTATGGTATTGCCATACTCTGGACCGTCGTCTATGACACCATGTATGCCATGGTGGATAGACCGGATGATCGTAAACTTGGCTTAAAATCCACTGCTGTTTTGTTCGCACAGTATGACCGCTTGGTGATAGGAGTATTACAGAGCCTTATCATCGCGTTGTTTGTGGTGCTAGGAATATCATTGCACTTAAATTTTGTCTATTACTTGAGTCTTGTGGTCGCTGCAGCATTGTTCTTGTATCAACAATTCCTCATTCGGGAACGGGAACCTGAGCGTTGTTTTTATGGTTTCTTAAACAATAACTATGTTGGCATTGCTATTCTTGTGGGATTGTTGGCAGGTTGGGTTTAGGTTGAGGCATATCGAGAGTGACAGTAGGGAAGGCAAAGCTGGCATCATGGGCCTCAACAATCTCCGCAATTTTGAGCATGACATCTTGCTGGGTATTGCGGAATTGATCCATAGGGACGCCGTGGGTGTAGGCGGCGACACTAATACTCACAGACGATGCATCGTAGGCAGTGAGGTTGACATAGCCGGCGGTGGTTTGGTCGATTTCTGGATGAGCGGCCAACATGTCGCGAATAGCGATGGTGACGGCATCAACTTTTGACATATCTTGATAACGCAAACCAACCGTCAAAAAGATCCGTCGATTATGCAATCGGGAGTTGTTGATAACGAATGAACCACTAAATTGGGCATTAGGAACATAAATGGGTTTTTTGTCAAAGTTTCGTAACACCGTGAGGTACCAGCCAATGTTTTCGACAGTACCCGTCAGTTCTTTATTGGCGCAGGCAATGACGTCCCCTACCTTGAAGGGGGAGGTCACATGTAACATAAAGCCACCAAAAAAATTAGCCACAATATCTTTGCTAGCAAAGCCCACTGCAGCTGCACCGATACCACCAACGGCCAGCAATGCCGTCATCTTGATGCTTAAGATATTGAGCAAAGTCACCAGAGCGACAAAGACGATTAGCATCGTCAATACCTTATTCATGGCGTGGATTGCCGCTCGTTGCGATGCGGTTATATCGGGCTGGCGCTGTAACAGATGGCGAGCGTAATTTTTCCAGCTCATCGCAAACCAAAGGATAAAAATAACAATAGCCACCTTATTGAGGGTGATTATGGTGCTAGCCCACTTGATAAAGTTATGTTTGGATAAGATGCCATGGATAATTATATTACAAATAAAGGTAAACAAAATAGCTGATGTTGTCGGCCAAAAAACTTTTGTGCAAAACGCACTTAGCCAATAGCGTTTTTTGTTGCGGTAGTGGCGGGCGAGCTTTTTGAGAATTATCCGGGTAAAAAAACCAACAACGGCAAATGCCGCAAACACACCAATCAGCAGCCAAATGCTATAGCCAAGACTTAATATATCAATCCCATTTATTCTCAGCATGTGTTACCTCATTAAAATACAGCGGCTGGGGCTTAGCCAGGAGCTGCTGATTAAAACAGCGTTGCAGCCGACTCGTCATAGTTGTCATCGTTAGCATTATTGCGGGCATTAAATGTTGGCTTTTTGGTTCGTGGCCGTGTGGGAGAGTATTCTTCCCGGAATGTTTCGAACACAGCGTTTTTCATCCATGATGGCGCAGCATAGCCAGTCTTGGGGTTGATGCGCACGGTTACCAAGCCTGGTGGGCGTTCCATGGTGCTTTCGGGTGTACCCAATAATTTATGACTCATGAAGGCTTTCCACATCGGTAGAGCTGCCTGCGCCCCGTATTCATGAATAGATTTCGGTGTATCAAAGCCCACCCAACTAATGGTTACCGCATCACTATTAAAGCCGGCAAACCACGCGTCTTTTTGATCGTTAGTGGTGCTGGTTTTGCCAGCTAAATCGTGACGATTGAGATCTTTCGCCCGTCGGCCAGTGCCGTATTGAATAACGTCTTGTAAGGCAGATGTCATCAGATACGCAATTTGCGGCGTTACCACTTGCGGCGCGAGATGATTATCACCACTGTTTGTTGCAAAGGTTAATGCCGCAGCACCACCGTCTTGCTTAATGCATTCTTCACAGGCCACGGCAGGTTTTGCTTTGTAGAGCATATTGCCGTTAGAGTCGATGACATGATCGATTAAGTACGGTTCAACCCGATAGCCACCATTAGCGAAGACGGCATAGCCTGTGGCTAGCTGTAGAGGGCTCACTACACCAGCACCTAGCGCTAGGGACAATGTATTGGGTAATTCTTCTGCTTCAAAACCAAAGCGCTTAACGTAATCTAACGCATAAGGTACGCCGATTGCTGATAGCAAACGAATGGAAACCAAGTTACGGGATTTCATCAACCCTACTCGCAAACGGGTTGGACCAAAAAAGTCTTTGGATGAATTCTGCGGCCGCCAAAAGTTTTCTTCCGTTGGGTCATTCACCACAATCGGGGCGTCGTTTATGGTTGTTGCAAGGGTAAAGCCTTTTTCGAGAGCGGCGGCATAAATAAAGGGCTTAAATGCAGACCCCGCTTGGCGATTCGCTTGGGTGGCACGGTTGAATTTACTTTGGAAATAATCAAAGCCGCCACTCATGGCGAGGATGGCACCATCATGGGGGTTGATGGAAATCAAAGCGCCTTGCACTTCGGGAATTTGACTCAAACGCCATTTGTGCTTAATTTTCTCTACATAGACAACATCACCCACTGTGAGAATATCAGCAGCTACTTGCGGTTCTTTGCCCCAGGCGCGGCCTTTGATTTCTTTGCGGGCCCAGGCCATGCCTTGCCAGGGGATCACTTCCATCGCACCGTTGCTTAACATCACCGCAGCACTTTTGTCATTCACGACTAGCACAGCCGCGGGTTGCAAACTTGATACGGTTGGGATTTTGCGTAGCTTGTCTTGCCATTGTGGCAGGCTGTCTTTTGTCGGGGAGCCATAGTTAGTGATTGGGCCACGATAGCCGTGGCGAGTATCATATCCTAATAGAGCATCCCGGATTGCTTTTTCGGCACTGGCTTGGTCTTGGCTCTTAACGGTTGTATACACATTAAAACCAGCAGTGTAAGCACTCTTACCGTAATGATCGACAATGATCTTGCGCGCCATTTCAGAGACATAAGGCGCTGTAAATTTGATCGCGACACTGTGATAACTTGCTGTCAGTGGCGCGGCAATAGATTCTTCGTAAGTGGCTTGGTCGATATAGCCTTTTTCGTACATACGATAGAGGACATGGTTACGGCGTTTGATGGCCGCTTCGGGATTGTTTAATGGATTGAGCTTAGAAGGGGCTTTTGGTAGACCCGCTAACATAGCCATTTGTGGCAACGTCAATTCTTCAAGCTTTTTGCCATAATACACTTGTGCCGCAGCTGCAACACCGTAAGCACGATTGCCGAGATAAATTTTGTTGAGGTACAAATCGAGAATTTTGTCTTTGCTGAGTTCCCGGTCAATCTTGATGGCAAGGAGGATTTCGCGGATTTTACGGCTGTAGGTTTTTTTGCGGGTTAAAAAGAAGTTCCGTGCCACCTGCATGGTGATAGTGCTGCCGCCTTGAGACTTCGTGCCCGTAACGGCCAGCTGGACTGACGCCCGCAGCAGACCAATGATGTCAATCCCGGGATGCTCGTAAAAACGGTGATCTTCGGTGGCCAGTACAGCATCCACTAGCCCCTTGGGGATCTTGTCAAATGGCACGGGGATACGGCGTTTTTCGCCATATTCCGCCATTAATACGCCGTCCGAGGTATAAATGCGCAAGGGGGTTTGGTAGCGGACATCTTTGAGGACAGACACATCGGGTAATTCTTTGTCGACACGCCATATCAAGAGGCCGGCAAAACCGCCAATAGCGATACCGCCGAACAAGCATGTCCAGAACAGGAAGCGAATTATGCGTTTAAACCAAATCATCGATGAGCGAGCTGATATTCCCAAAAAAACACTGCCGTCGAGTATAGCAGGTGTCAGTCAAAAATGCTCCATTAGGGTGACAAGTTCTAGTCAGTTCGTTTGAGGAAGACTTGACAGAGTGTTTGCTGTACCCTTTGCGTAACTACCAAAGAGATAGATGCCCTGCAAGTGAGGAACATGGCTATTCAGGTGTTGTAGAATGGGTTCAAGTTCTATGTTCAAACTGGTTCGGGCTCCTCGCAGGATAATACTCGTGATTATAGTTCATTCAATCCTCCTAAGAAACCAGCAAAGTCTTTATCGTAACACCATTGCTAATTCACTGATTTTTAGGTAATTTATACGTTAATGTCGCGCTGGCCATAGATTTGTTTTAATTTTGCACCAAACTGCTATTTGTTGCATTTTTTATTGAAGAAATTCGTCAAGAATAACGATTTTTTCTAATTATTCCTTATACTTATGAGTGGCGCACGTTAATTTGGGTCTGGCATCTGTGGAGGGCCATGGATGTGGGAGAGGAAGCAGCGAATGGATTTTAGTTTTAAGGATTTATTCCAGCACAAGCATGTACATACGGTCGGTATTGATATCAGTTCAACTTCGGTGAAGCTTTTGGAGCTTAGCCAACATGGGAGCAGTTATCGGGTCGAAGCGTATGGCGTGGCAGCATTGCCACAAGAAGCTGTGGTGGAAAATGACATCAAAGATATCGAAGCAGTCGGCGAAGCTATCAAGCTCGTAGTCGGCCGCTCCCGTACCCAATGCAAATTTGCCGCCACCGCCGTTCCCAGCTCCTCGGTCATCACCAAGATAATCCAAATGGATGCGAGCCTTGATGATCACGATATGGAAACTCAAGTCTCTCTCGAAGCCGGCCGTTATATCCCTTACCCCCTCGAAGAGGTGAGCTTGGATTTTGAGATCTTAGGATACAACGAAAAAGACGAATCTAAAGTCGATGTCCTCATTGCTGCCTCTCGGAGTGAAAATGTCGATGTCCGCATTGATGCGGTTGCTGAAGGGGAGCTAACCACCAAGATTATTGATGTCGAGTCTTACGCGTTAGAACGAACATTCCCGTTGATTGCTGACCAATTGCCCAACAAAGGTATCGATAAAACTATCGCCGTGGTTGATATCGGCTCTACTATGACGACAATAACCATTTTGCACAACCTTAAAACTATCTATTCCCGGGAAGAGGTTTTTGGTGGCAAACAATTAACAGAAGCGATTCAACGTCGCTATGGCTTGACCTTTGAGGAAGCCGGTATCGCCAAAAAAGAAGGCGGCCTTGCTGATGATTATATCCCTGAAGTTCTTGACCCATTTCGAGAAGCATTAGTGCCATTAATTCGCCGTTCATTGCAGTTTTTCTTTTCGGCGAGTCGTTTTAATAGCGTGGATCATATTATCTGGGCCGGTGGCGGTGCCATGATTCCTGGACTCCATGATTTAATCAAAGAACGGCTAGAAGTTGAGAGCTCTGTTGCCAATCCATTCGCAGATATGACCCTAGCCAATAAAGTAGACGCCGCACAATTGAGCGCAGATGCACCGTCATTGATGGTTTGTTGTGGTTTAGCCCTGAGGAGCTTTGCCCATGCCAACTATTAATTTATTGCCCTGGCGAGAAGAACTGCGGGAAGAACAAAAACGGCAATTCTTTTATATTTTAGGGGCGTCTGTGCTGTTGTGTTTGGTGATTATTTTGTTTTTCCATCTATTTTTTGCCACCAAAATTCGTCAACAACGCGGGGTCAATGAATATTTACAACAACATATCGCCGTGTTGGATAAAGATATTAGCGAGATCAAAATTCTTCAGACCCAAAAACAAAATATCCTTGAGCGTATGGATATTATCCAACAGTTACAGATGAATCGACCGATGGTGGTGCGTTTATTCGATGAGTTCGTACGTATTTTACCGCCTGGTATTTTTGTAACAAAGGTAGACCGCAAAGCTGATATCATCACCATCAGCGGTAAGGCAGAATCAAACACCCGGGTATCAGAATTAATGCGAAATATTGAGCGCTCTGATTGGGTTGATGCACCGATGCTCACAGAAATCAAAAACGACGATGAAGATGATCCCGACGACAGAACGCGAGATTTTGAATTACAGTTTCGGCAAATGATTCCCCACCTTGATGGTTCACGACCAAAAAGCGGGGTTGATGGGGTAAAACAGAGGTAAGCATGGCGGTTAATTTTAATGAATTAACACTTGAGAATATTGGTGTCTGGCCTAACAGTGCCAAAGGCTTGGTGATAGGCTTGCTTTGTCTTCTGATATTGGCAATAGGCTATTGGTTTGATACCCGTTCTCAGGCCCACATTTTAGCAACAACCAAACAAGAAGAGGTTGACCTCAAAGCAGCGTATGAGGTGAAATTTTCTCAAGCTGCTAATTTGGAAGTGTACAAGCAGCAGGTCACAGAGATGAAACAGATCTTTGGCGATATGTTAAACCAACTACCCGAGCGCACTGAGATCCCACAGTTGATTGAGGATATTTCAAAACTGGGTGTTGCGAGTGGCTTAGAGTTCAAGCTCATTAAGCCAGCCCCTGAGATCGAAAAAGACTTCTACAGTGAATTGCCCATCGAAATTTCTGTTGTCGGCACCTACCATCAGCTAGCAGAATTTGTTAGCAGTATTGCAAATTTGCCCAGAATTGTAACGTTGAATGACTTTTCGATTAAGCGATTGTCAGATATGCCAACCGCACGCAAAAATCAAGAAGTCAGCAGTGATTTATTAAACATGGAAATTACCGCAAAAACATACCGCTATGGCAGCCAAGATGGTAACCCCAAAGCGATGAATGCTAATACAGTTAACCCAGTGAATAAGGTGGCACAACCCAGTGGACAGTAGTATGAAATCATTACGCTTAGCTGTCAGTATCATGATAGCGTTACTGCTATCAGGTTGTGGTGGCCATAGCCAAAAAGTAAAAGAACTGCAAAAATACATGGAAGAAGTCAAAAGCCGCCCCACCAAGCAAGTTGAGCCTATTCCTGATATCGCTGAATTCCAAAAGTTTGCCTATCAAGCCGGCAATTTGCGCAGTCCTTTTAAGCCACCAGAAATTACCCCCGAAGGCAGTCAATATCAGCCTGATATCAATCGCCAGAAAGAAAAACTCGAAGCATTCCCCTTAGATGCACTACGCATGGTGGGAACATTAAACCAACAAAACAAAGTCTGGGCGTTAATTTCAGCGCCAGATGGCGCAGTTTATCGTGTGACCCTAGGTAGTCATATGGGACAAAATTACGGTGAAGTGATGAAAATTACTAAAGATAAAGTCTATCTCAAGGAGACGGTACCCAACAATGTTGGGGGGTGGAAAAAACGCGATATTACAATGTCGTTGGATAAATAATGGTTGGAACGTGAAGATGAATAGAGATAAATATTATCCGCATAATCAAGCAAGCTGGGTCATCAAGCTATTGTCCATGCTGATGATGACGGTATTGTGTGCCGGTCTTGCTTGGGCAAATGGCGATGAACTGCCGTCACCGGTACAAGGCAGTAAACCAGTGAATAAATTTGACAAACCCTTGGATGATACTGCGCCTATTACGCAACAGATGCAAAATACCAAGCCAGCCACACTGGAGAAAGTTGATTTTAAAACACTGCCTGGCGGCAAAATCCAAATGACCTTGGATTTTTCCCGGGCTGTACAAGCACCTAAAGGATTCATGACCACGGAGCCTGCGCGACTGATTTTGGATTTTTATGGCGTCGAGAATGATTTATCTCCCAAGGACAGTCAACAAGATATTGATGATGCGGTAGTCCATAATTTTGCTGCACTGCAGGCAGATGATAGAACACGTTTGATGTTAGATTTAACCGAGGCCGCAACCTACAAGACACAAATTAATGGCAAACAAATGGTAATTACCTTAACCGGTAAAGTGCCTACGGTTGAACGTAAACGATTATTGCCTAAAGAGTCCTTCAAATCCAACAATTGGGTTAATGCCAAACACAGTTTGCGCGGTATTGATTTCCGTCGCGATCTTGGTGATGGTGGCCAGGTGGTGGTGAATCTATCTGATGCCAGCATGGGTATCGATATCAACCAAAAAGGCGAAAAACTCTATGTTGATTTTATTAATACCGCAGCACCTGATCACTTACGTCGTAAATTGGATGTAACTGATTTTGGTACTCCCGTACAGTCCATCACTACCCAACAGCGTGGTCGTAACGTACATATGGTAATTGCGGCCAAAGGACCTTACGAACACTTAGCTTATCAAATCGACAAAAAATTCGTTGTCGATGTAAAAGCCTTAACCCCGGCACAAGAAGAAGCAGCCAGGAAAAAAGACGTCAAATATACCGGCCAGCGCTTGTCCCTGAACTTCCAGGATATTCAAGTGCGTGCTGTATTGCAGTTGTTAGCTGAATTCACGGGTATTAACATCGTTGCGAGTGATACCGTCAAAGGCAGCATGACTCTGCGTTTGAACAACGTACCTTGGGATGAAG
This sequence comes from Legionellales bacterium, assembly GCA_002709565.1. GTDB lineage: Bacteria > Pseudomonadota > Gammaproteobacteria > UBA1113 > UBA1113. Next base: position 112,954 of record PAPY01000031.1, read on the forward strand.
CACTCGATATTATTCTGCGAACCCAGGGGCTCGATAAGCGAAAAGTAGGCAGTGTCTTAATGATTGCGCCGGCGGAAGAAATAGCTGCTCGCGAAAAAGAAGACTTGGCCTCACAAAAAGAAATTGAAGAGCTTGAGCCATTACGTACTGAGCTGATGCAATTAAACTACGCCAAAGCTGCTGAAGTGTCTGAGCTACTTAAAGGACAAGATAATACCTTGTTAACCTCCCGCGGTAATGTCACTGTGGATGCACGGACTAACGCATTGCTGGTGCAAGATACGCAACAAACCTTGAACAATGTCCGCGAACTCATCCAAAAGCTCGACATCCCGGTGAAGCAAGTTTTGATTGAAGCACGCCTTGTGAACGTCGATACGGACTTTGAACAAGACTTGGGTATTCGCTTCGGTATTACTAAACCACGCCATGTTTCAGGTACTTATACCGGGGCTAATGACATGAATTTAAACGTGGTTAATGGATTGACTAATTATGCTGCGGCATCCAATGTGGCAACTGATAGTCGCTTAAATGTGAACTTACCCGCCGCAATTGATGCCGTTGATAACACTCCGAGTATCGGTGTAGCGTTGGCTAAATTAGGCAAAGGCTATCTATTGGATCTGGAGTTATCCGCTATCGAGAGTGAAGGGGGCGGTGAAGTGATTTCAAGTCCGCGCTTAGTTACTGCGAATGAACAAGAAGCCTATATCGAGCAAGGTGAAGAGATCCCTTACCAAGAAGCAACCTCCAGTGGCGCAACCTCGGTAGAGTTCAAAAAAGCCGTGTTGGCATTACGGGTAACACCGCAAATAACACCGGATGGTAAAATCATCATGAAGATCAAGGTCAATCAAGACCGTCGTAGTACTGAGCCCGAAGTACTCGGGGTGCCAGCTATCGATACCCAACAAATCGAAACGCAAGTATTAGTGGATAATGGCCAAACTATCGTGCTTGGCGGTATTTACCGTCAAACCAAGACCCATGATGTTCAGCGCATACCATTCTTGGGTGAATTGCCGGTAGTTGGCTATCTGTTCCGTAATACCAACAAAACAGAAGAACGTCGTGAGTTGCTGATCTTTATCACGCCGAAAATAGTGAAACAAACGCAATTTAGTGCATGATATAACACCATGGCAATGAACAAAAAACAAAATGTTTTTCTTGTAGGACCGATGGGGGCAGGTAAAACCACCGTCGGTCGTTTTCTGGCAGATGAACTTAAGCGTGATTTTTATGATTCTGACCATGAGGTTGAAGAGCGTACGGGCGTGGATATTGCCTGGATTTTTGATGTTGAAGGCGAAGCTGGTTTTCGTGAGCGGGAAGTAGCTGCCATCGAGGATCTGACCCAATTATCGGGAATTGTCTTAGCCACTGGCGGCGGTGCTATTTTGCGACCCGAGAATCGAAAATCCCTCTCTTCTCGCGGCATTGTCATTTACCTACAAACGGATCTCGAAGAACAATTCAAACGCACAGAGAGAGACAAAAAACGTCCGCTACTGCAAACTGAGAATAAAGAACAACGCATTCGTGACTTGCACCAACAGCGCCACCCTCTGTATCAAGAAATTGCGGATTATACTTTCGAGACAAACAGTCAAACGGTTAAAGCTGTCGCTAACGAAATATTAGCAATTCTACTCCAAAAAGATTAATATCCCAGCCATGAACACAATCACAGTTAATACGGCTTCGCAAACATATCCTATCTATATTGGGGCAGGCTTACTGTCACAGGCTGATTTATTGCTGCCTCATATTCACGGCCAGCAGGTCTTTATCGTCAGTAATGAGACGGTAGCGCCATTATATTTAGCAAGTCTCCAACAACAATTGACGAACTATCAGTGTGACGTGGCTATCTTACCTGATGGTGAAGTTTACAAAGATACAGCAACCTGGATAACTATTTTTGACGGTTTATTGCATGCCCAGCACCATCGTTCTACGACCATTATCGCCTTGGGTGGTGGTGTGATTGGCGATATGGCTGGTTTTGCGGCAGCCTGTTATCAGCGTGGGGTGAATTTCATCCAAGTACCTACCACACTATTGGCCCAAGTGGACTCTTCTGTCGGCGGCAAGACCGCGGTTAATCATCCACTGGGCAAGAATATGATCGGTGCATTCCACCAACCCGTCGCAGTTGTCAGTGATACGAATACGTTAACAAGTTTACCTGAACGGGAATTACGAGCCGGACTTGCTGAAGTCATTAAGCATGGTTTAATAGCCGATTTTGATTTTTTTGTTTGGCTAGAAAATAATATCCAACTATTACTAGAGCTTCAACCTGAGGCATTACAACAGGCCATTAGTCGTTGCTGTGCAATCAAAGCAGCGATTGTGAGCGCTGATGAAACCGAAACAGGTATCCGTGCTATTTTAAACTTCGGCCACACCTTCGGCCACGCTATCGAAAAAGTCCTAGGCTTTGGCGAATGGCTCCACGGTGAAGCCGTAGCTGTTGGTATGGTGTTAGCAGCTCAACAGTCGGTAATCAGCTGTGGCCTTGATGAAGCCGTTCCTGGCCGGATTATTCATTTGCTTGAAGCCGCAGGTCTGCCGACAGAACTACCACCAAATATTGATACCGAGGCCCTCAAAGCCGCCATGAAGCTCGACAAAAAAGCCGACGACCAAGGCATCAAACTCATCCTCTTACCCCACATCGGTAAAGCTGACATTGTCACCGGTGTGGCGCCGAGTGTGCTAGAAAAATAGTCATTAGCTATCTTATTTAGGGTGCAATTTACTGTATACAATGATGCTCATAACTGGTCAAACGTTGTCCGTTCTAATAAAAATCAGATTTATCAGCAGGTTAGCAGCCTGTATGACTATATTTGACACAGCTCACTTCATATTTTATGCTTCATAAAATGTGAAGCATAAAATATGAAGTGAGTGACAATATTATGAGTAATATTCAAACAGCAATATTTCCCCAGGGGTTGGCACTAGGTGATAACTTTTGCAACCGTGAACTAGAAAAAAAACGCCTAAAGGCAAATGTACTATCTGCCCGTTCGACATTAATCATGTCACCACGACGATACGGCAAAACCAGCTTGGTGTTACAAGTGTTACGCTCAGCCAAATTACCCTTTGCCCATATTGATTTATTCTTTGAGTTAAATGAACTTGAAGTGCAAAATACTATCTTAAAAGCAATAGGGGATATTTTATTAACTATTGAATCAACGCCCAAAAAAGCATTCACCTTTGTTACGGAGTTTTTTTCTGATCTGAGCGTAAGTTTCAGTGTTGCAAACTCACGGGTAAGTATTGAGTTTTCTAAATCCCGTAAATCGCCAGCAAAGACGGTATTAGATGCATTAAAGAAATTAGATACTATTCTCGAAAAGCGCCAACAGCAGGTTGTACTATTCTTTGATGAATTCCAGCGTGTCAGTCAAATTACAGAATCTGAAACTCTCGAGGGTGCATTACGCCATATTGCACAAGAGTCTAAAAATGTTGTTTTTATTTTTTCGGGGAGTAATCGGCATTTACTCGATAGTATGTTCAGTGATAGAGCTAAACCACTGTATAAACTCTGTGATCGTATTATCCTTGGCAGAATTACCGCTGAATACTATGTACCGTTCATCAAAGATAAATTTAAAAAGAGTCTGAAATTATCAATTTCAGACTCTGTTATAGATATGATTTTGGAATTGACCGAGCGCCACTCCTACTATGTTAATCTACTCTGCCATCGTGTTTGCTTAGAAGGTGCAGTGCCAACAGAAGATAGAGTTGAAGAAATTTGGCGTGACTATGTCTTAGAAGAGAAAAGTAACGTTTCTCAAGAAATGGATCTGTTAAGCGCGAACCAAGCAAAAATGCTAATGGCGATTGCTAAGTACGGCGAGACTGTTAAACCATTGAGTGGAGAATTTATTACATTAACCAAATTTTCATTATCCAGCGCGTCACAAGCGATTAAGGCATTAGAAAAACGAGATTATATCGCTATAAATGATGGGGCTTATACGATTATTGACCCGGTGATTAAATATATTTATTTATTTGCCGTCTAATTTATTTGGGAGTAAATAGGTGAAAAAAAGAGAATACAACACCTCTACACGGATGGTATGACTGACGATTCTATCAGGCATTTTTCCGAACAACTTTACGGTAAAGGACAAGAGTAGTATAGTGATAAGATACTGCGCGCGTGATATTTGAACAGCCCAATTGTAATACCATACACTTTGCCCCAAGCTCTGCCTTTGGTACTATTGCTGATTGGGGTAAGGAACCTGCAATCTGAATTTTGGAGAACCAGCGCGATGAAATCCATGTGTTATTGGCAATATTACGGCATGTTATATGATCCTTTTAGCCGTAATCCAGACGGCAAAGAAGTCTATGTCCCCAGAACCTGGGAAAAACAACTTGATTTACTGCTTCATCTTAGTCACACCAGTCATGCCATTCTAACGATTGTCGGTGTCTCGGGCATCGGCAAAACCAGCCTCATGCAAGAGTTTATCTGCCGTGTAGGGGATAACACGGGGATTTGTAAGATCGAAGCCAATGCGTCCATTAAAGCTATCGTTGTGAAACAGTTATTAGCTCGCCATCTAGGTCTCAAGACCGAAGATGCTGAGAGCCCTAATTTTGAAAGTTTATTAATTGAACAGCTGGCAAAAATGCAAGAGAACCGCCAGCACTATTTGTTGGTTGTTGATGATGCCCATCGCTTGCCTCGAGAAGCCTTAGAGGCATTACTGGCCTTGGCGCCTCGGTTAGCAGATGCTAATTGCCCGCTACACATACTCTTGTTTGGCTGTACCCAATTGGAAGCCAATATTGCTGATATCACTACACTGCACATGGGCGAGGAGCTTACCCACACTGTGCACATGCAACCTTTTAATCGCGATACCTCAGAGCTGTACGTGTTGCACGGCCTCAAGGCGGCAGGTATGCGCGGGGTGTCACCCTTCAGTCAAGAAGATATCGATTTGCTGTATCGTCGCTCTGCCGGTATTCCTGGCAAAATCAACATCATGGCGCAACAAGTCTTACAAAAGAAACTACCCGAACAAGACATCGTCAGCGAAAAACCACTACCAACGGGCAAACGCCGTGATTTACGCATCACGGGCGCTGCTACGGCTGGTGTGTTTGCAGCGCTGGTTGTGATTGCCTTTGTCTGGGACAAAAATCGCATGCACCACCATGCTTCTGTTCCCACACAGCAAACCGTTGCTCAAGCCCCATCAACGCAATTGAATAATGAACGTCCTCTGGCAGCCAATGCAACAGTCAATATGACACCGGTGAGTGATGATGAAATAGCAGCAGAGTTGTCATCGCGTAGCAGTGACGCAGTGGGTAGCAAGCGCTTCCCCGAAGAGTCCGCGATGCCACAAAACCAAGCGGCACAAACAACCACAGCCAAAGCCCCACAATCGACAGCAACAACGGATAATACATTCACCGTTGCTGACAATTCCCCAGCACAATCGCCAACCCAAGCAACGACCGAGGCTAATCCAGTAGAGTCTACAGCAGCAGTGGAACCGAGTTTTTCGGCTGCAGCAGAGGCTCCTCCAGCAAACCCTAGCGTCGCCGCGCAAGAGTTAGCGAAACCAGCAACGAATGTTGCAGCAAAAAAACAACCGGCGCTAGCCGCTACAGCAACGACAGAGGTTAAGCCCAAGACTGCAGCTGACGTAAAGCCCAAAGCTAAATCTGAGGATCCTATACTGGTAAAAGATGCCACCATAACGCCTACCCAGCCCATGGCCTTTAAATCAACCCCAACACCTGCGCAGATGGCCTTGGCAGAGCGGTCCAAAACCGCCGTGAAACCCATCATGCCAGATGAGGGACGTTTGCTCTCAGCACAGCCGACAGAATATACTTTGCAGGTGATGGGTGCGCGAGACGTATTGAAGCTCGAGCAAGAGATGGAAGCTTTTAAGGTAAATGAGCCGGTTATGTATTTCCATACCTTGTCCCAAGGGCGAGATTGGTATGTTGCCGTTATTGGCATCTATCCTTCAGCCGAAAGTGCAAAAGCGGCAATCGAAGACTTACCTGCATCACTACAGAAAAAGCCCTTATGGGTACGCTCCATGGGCAGTGTGCAGCAGTCTATCCAATCAGCATCCTAATTGAGGTTAACGATGACATCAAAAAACAACCGCTTCATCAATGCTTTACTACGTAAACCAGTGGATTGCACACCAGTGTGGATGATGCGCCAGGCAGGCCGATACTTGCCGGAATACCGCGAAGTGCGCAAGCAGGCAGGGGATTTTTTGACGTTATGCAAGACCCCAGAGCTTGCCTGTGAAGTGACATTACAACCATTGCGTCGTTATGCGTTGGACGCGGCGATTTTGTTTTCGGATATTTTAACCATTCCTGATGCCATGGGCTTAGGACTGTATTTCAAAGAAGGCGAAGGGCCTTGCTTTGAACGCCCTATCAGTACGATGCGCGATGTGGAACAGTTAGCCATTCCAGATCCTGAACAGGAATTGCAGTATGTGCCTAATGCCGTGCGCACTATTAAGCATGCACTTGATGATGAGTTGCCATTGATTGGTTTCTCAGGCAGCCCCTGGACGTTAGCCACCTATATGATTGAGGGTGGCTCTAGCAAAACCTTCAACAAACCCAAAAGTTTACTCTATCAAGACCCTCCCTTAATGCATAAATTGTTGGGCAAATTAGCGCAGTCAGTCACAAGCTATCTTAATGCGCAAATTGCAGCAGGCGTGGATGCCGTGATGATTTTTGATACTTGGGGAGGCTTGTTATCTACCTCTACTTATGATGAATTTTCACTGCGCTATATGCAGCAAATTATCGAGGGCCTTGAGCGTAACCGTGGTGAGCAACCCATCCCGGTGATTGTTTTTACCAAAGGCGGTAGTGGCTGGCTCGAGCAAATTGCCCAGACAGGCTGTGATGGTGTTGGACTTGATTGGACCATTGATATCGATAAAGCACGCCAGCGCATTGGTGATAAGGTTGCATTACAGGGCAATCTTGACCCAGCCGTATTATTTGCAAGTCCTGAACGTATTGAAGACGAAGTAAAACGGATTTTGGCGAACTATGGCCATGGTAGTGGCCATGTTTTTAATTTAGGGCATGGGATCGATAAAGCTGTTGCGCCTGAGCGTGTGAGCGTGTTCATCGATGCCGTACATAAGTACAGTAAACAATATCATGAGTGATGTATTCAAACCCGCTTGGTGGTTGCCCACCAGCCATTTACAAACCGTTTGGCCAACCCTTAGTAATCGTAAAATTTTATTGACCACAAAGCGCGAGCGCTTTGAATTACCCGATGGTGATTTTGTTGATTTGGATTGGTGTGGAAGCAGCGATGGACCATTAATATTCATTCTGCATGGTTTAGGTGGCTCGGCTAATTCACCCTACGCTAAAGGCATCATGAAGGCGTGTTCTGAACGTGGTTGGCGCGTCGTGTTAATGCATTTTCGCGGTTGTAGCGGACATATCAATCGCTTGCCCCGTACTTATCATTCTGGTGAGACCGAAGATTTTGATACGGTCCTAAAAGCCATCGTCAAACGTGAGCAACCTAGCAAAGTCGCGGCCATTGGTTACTCTCTTGGCGGCAATGTATTATTAAAATGGCTTGGGGAAAACCACAGCGATAATCCACTCACCGCCGCGGTGGCAGTGTCAGTACCAATGGATTTGCCTAAAGCAGCCGACAGGATGCAACAAGGATTCTCAAAAATCTATCAATGGTATTTGATTCGGGGATTACGCCAAAATATCCAAAAAAAATTCAGCCTTATTGATTCACCAATCAGCCTGGATAATATTACCCATTGGCGTAACTTTTGGGAGTTTGATGACAAAGTTACAGCACCCCTGCATGGCTTTAATGGGGTCTATGATTATTACCATCAAGCCAGTTCCCGTCGGTATATCAAAAACATCAAAACGCCAACCCTCATTATCCACGCTAAAGATGATCCCTTCATGACCCAAGATGTCATCCCTAAAGCGGATGAATTATCGGACTATACTCAGCTATTAGTGAGTGAAAAGGGTGGTCATGTGGGCTTTATCAGTGGTCATACTCCTGGCCGGGCAGAGTATTGGCTAGAGCAACGGATCCCCAATTACTTGGCAGAAGCACTCGAATGATGTAAATACTCCCACACTAGCAAGGCTGCAAGCTTAGCGGTTTGGTCATTGTTGTCTAGGGGTGGGGAGAGTTCGACAACATCAATACTTAGGACACGCAATGATTGCAAGATATAACGCAGTATTTCAACAACATGGTGCGGTTGCAGACCGTTGATTTGCGGTGCACTCACCCCAGGGGCAACACTGGTTGCAAACACATCCATACAAATACTCAAATACAGCTGGTCATTACGATTAATTATATCATCCAGTAGCGACACACAGTGCTCACTGTTATTAAATAACAAATCTTCGGCTAAGACATAATGGCAGCCAAGTTGTTTGGCTTTGGCAAACAGGGCGGCACTATTGGCACTTTGCTGGATGCCAATGCAAGTATAATCAAACGGCAAATCCAGTTGCTGATTATATTCAGATATCTGAAAAAACGGCGACCCTGAATGGCCTTTGTTATCAGCTAATAGGGGACGTAAATCAAAATGGGCATCAAAATTAATAATACCAATGGGTTCATTAGGGTGGGCCTTCGCTAAACCTTGGTAATGCCCCCACGCCGTTTCATGACCACCACCTAGAATGATAGTTCGAAGCCTGCGTTGCTGTAGCAAAGCAATGACATCGGCGAGGGCCGCTTGTGATGCTTCCAAATTATCACGGTTGCATATAATGGTACCGACATCATAACAATGAAAAGGCAACTCTTGCTGCAAGGGCAGGCGACCCAAAGCTCGGCGTAAAGCCTTTGGGCCCTGTTTCGCGCCGATACGGCCACCATTGCGCTTAATACCCGCATCACAGGCAAAGCCCAAGATAACGAAACTCTCTTGGGGAATATCAGCGATAGCATCGTGGGCTAGATCAACGATATTGATGTGCTGACATAGGGGGTTATCATCGGCTCGCACCGTGCTAATTAGCCAGTCCTCAGGGCGGCCTGCTTGGTAGTGTTTGACCCAATCTGCACACATACTATAGTTTCCAGTAAGAAGATACTATTGAGTATAGATGATATGACTGAACTACCGCAGTGGGACTGTCTCTGGCTTAATGGCCACCTCATAACGATGGTGGGGGGGCGCTTTGGAACTATTGAGAACGCTGCTATCGCAGCGCACAATGGCACTATCACTTGGCTTGGTCCACAAGCTGAATTACCTGGTAGCCCTCAGTCCCTAGCCCATCAAGTTATTGATTTGCAACAGCGCTGGTTGTCACCGGGGTTGATTGATTGTCACACCCATCTTGTTTATGCAGGCAACCGCTCACATGAGTTCGAGCAACGATTGTCGGGAATGACCTATGAAGATATAGCTGCAGCGGGTGGTGGAATATTAGCGACAGTTGCCGCAACACGTGCTGCTAGTGAAGAGAAATTATTTCATCTCAGTGCTGCACGAGTGCGACAAATGATTGCCGAAGGTGTAACGGTTGTCGAAATAAAATCTGGCTATGGGTTAGATGTCGAGAATGAATTAAAACTATTGCGGGTCGCCAGGCGTTTAGGTGCAACATTACCCATCACGGTCAAAACAACCTTGTTGGCTGCACATACAGCGCCACCAGAATATCGTCATGATCTAGATGCGTATATTGATGTAGTCTGCGAGACTATTATGCCACAGGCAGCAGCTGCAGGATTAGTCGATGCAGTGGATGTGTTTTGTGATACCGTGGGTTTTAGTCTCCAGCAAAGCGACAAAGTTTTCCAGGCGGCCACAGCGTTGGATTTGCCAGTTAAGATCCATGCCGAACAATTATCCAATCAACAAGGCACACAATTAGCCGCGCATTACAATGCATTATCCGCAGATCACTTAGAATATCTTGACCAAGCAGGGGCGAAAGCCTTAGCAAATAATGGCACTGTCGCAGTGCTATTACCCGGTGCTTATTATTACTTGCAAGGTGATCGCAAGCCACCGATTGATTTGCTGCGCTATTATAATATCCCAATGGCCATTGCCACAGACTGCAATCCTGGCAGTTCACCAACAACGTCACTACAGTTAATGCTCTCGATGGGCTGTTGCATATTCGGCTTAACCCCCGAAGAAGCCCTTGCGGGAGTCACTTTACAGGCGGCCAAAGCCCTTGGTTTAGGGGATAGCCACGGCAGCCTTGAAGTGGGCAAAAAAGCCAACTTTGCCATTTGGGATATTGAGCAACCCACTGATTTAATGGCAGAATTCGGTAACAACCGCTGCTACGGTCGCTACCTGCCCAATTCCGACTAAACTTACTAGTAAAGCCGACTAACGACATAATAATAAGGTATTGTGATGAACCGCTTTGACCCCCATCGCCATATTAAAGCGCCTACGGGCACCAGATTAACCGCTAAATCGTGGTTAACAGAAGCGCCGTTGCGCATGCTCATGAATAATCTCGACAGCGATGTAGCAGAACGACCTGCAGAACTGATTGTTTACGGTGGCATAGGGCGCGCAGCGCGAGATTGGGAATGCTATGACAAAATCATTGCTAGTCTGACAACCCTAGATATTAATCAAACCTTATTGATCCAATCCGGCAAACCTGTTGGTGTCTTTACAACTCACGAAGATGCACCTCGTGTATTAATAGCCAATTCTAATATAGTGCCACATTGGGCGACGTGGAAACATTTTAATGAACTCGATCAAAAGGGCTTAATGATGTATGGGCAAATGACGGCGGGATCTTGGATCTATATCGGCAGTCAAGGCATTGTTCAAGGGACTTACGAAACCTTTGGTGCTATGGCGAAACAACATTATGGTGGTGATTTGCGCGGTAAGTGGATCTTAACCGCAGGCCTCGGTGGCATGGGTGGTGCGCAACCCTTAGCTGCAACCATGGCAGGCGCCTCAATGCTAGCCGTTGAGTGTGATCCTGAGCGTATTAATAAACGTTTACAAACGGGGTATCTGGACAAACGCATTGATAACATAGACGAAGCTATCCAAACCATTGAGTTCCATTGCCAACAACAACAAGCGATTTCAATTGGTCTTTTAGGCAATGCGGCAGATGTACTGCCTGAATTAGTCAAACGCGGTGTGAAGCCCGATGCTGTAACCGATCAAACCAGTGCCCATGATCCCTTGAATGGCTACTTGCCCCAAGGTTGGAGCTTGGAACAAGCAGCAGAGCAGCGCCAGTCCAATCCCGCAGCGGTAGTAAGGGCCGCTAAAGCATCCATGGCCATTCATGTCGAGGCCATGCTTGCTTTTCATCAGCAGGGTATTCCTGTTTTTGATTATGGTAACAATATACGGCAAATGGCTTATGACGAAGGGGTTATTGATGCGTTTGTTATTCCAGGGTTTGTGCCAGCGTATATTCGACCCTTATTCTGTGAGGGCATAGGGCCTTTTCGTTGGGTAGCACTCTCTGGTGATCCAGAAGATATTTACAAGACCGATGCTAAGGTCAAGCAACTCATGCCGGATGATAAACATTTGCATACTTGGTTAGATATGGCCCGGGAAAAAATTCATTTCCAAGGTTTACCGGCGCGGATCTGTTGGTTAGGTTTAGGTGACCGCCATCGTATTGGTTTAGCCTTCAATGATATGGTGCGCACAGGTGAGTTATCAGCGCCGGTTGTTATTGGTCGTGATCATTTAGATTCAGGCTCTGTGGCCAGCCCTAACCGGGAGACAGAAGCAATGCTTGATGGTAGTGATGCAGTAGCAGATTGGCCTTTGCTGAATGCATTACTTAACTGTGCCAGTGGTGCTACTTGGGTTAGCATTCATCATGGCGGCGGTGTGGGGATGGGGTACTCCCAACACAGTGGTTTTGTTATTGTTGCTGATGGCACAGATGCGGCTCGTGAACGTATAGCGCGGGTATTATTCAATGATCCTGCTACCGGTGTTATGCGTCATGCTGATGCGGGTTACGACCGTGCTAAAGCCAGTGCCATGCACCAAAAACTAATATTACCGATGGGAAAATAATCATGAAATTGCAAGCAGGCCAGCTAAATTATGATGATCTAAAGTTGTTGCTTGATGACAATGAAACTCTTGAGTTAGACTCTGATTGTCGCCAGGTTGTGCGTGACAGCGAAGAAACCCTCAAAAAACTCTTAGCAAAAGACAACGTTATCTACGGAGTCAATACTGGCTTGGGATTATTGGCCAACACACAAATTGATGATCATAAACTGCAACAGTTGCAATATAATTTGGTGCTTTCTCATGCCACAGGGGTTGGAAACTTACTCCCCAAACAAATTATCCGTTTAATCATGTCATTAAAGATAAATACACTGGCACAAGGCTACTCGGGTTGCCGCCTCGAAATCATACAAGCCCTTTGCCGGTTATTGAATATTCATATGTATCCTTGTATTCCGTCGCAAGGTTCCCTCGGTGCCTCGGGGGACTTAGCGCCGTTGGCGCATATGAGTTTGCCTTTAATTGGCGAGGGGGAATTTCTGTATAAAGGGCGTATAATTCCTGCCAAGGAAGGATTAGAAATAGCAGGTCTTACGCCTTTTACCCTGGGTCCCAAGGAGGGCTTAGCCTTATTGAATGGCTTGCAAGTCTCCACAGCTATTGGCATTTATGCCTTATTACAGACACAACAGTTATTTAATCAAGCTATTATGACTGGGGCAATGTCGTTTGAAGCAAAGCGTGGTGATGCCAGCGTCTTCCAAGCTAAGCTTCACAAAGCGGGTGGGCAATTGGGGCAGCAACAGGTTGCGACGCTATTACGCGAATATATATCAGGTAGCGAAATTGCCGATGCTAATCATAGCAAACACTATGTGCAAGATCCCTACTCCTTGCGTTGCCAACCACAAGTCATGGGGGCCTGTTGGGATCAAATGAATTTTGTTAGTGATATCTTACTGCGTGCTGCCAATGGGATCTCTGATAACCCTCTAGTTTTTACTAGTCATCATGAAATTGTGAGTGGCGGTAATTTTCACGGTGAAGCCGTAGCGATGGCAGCGGATAATTTGGCTTTGGCTATCGCCGAGATTGGTGCATTAGCTGAGCGACGTATCGCGTTGTTGATGGACGAGCATATGAGTGGGTTACCAGCGTTTTTGGTGGCGGATGCGGGAGTCAACTCTGGTTTCATGTTGGCCCATGTGACCGCAGCAGCGCTTGCTAGTGAAAATAAATCCCTGGCCCATCCTGCATGCGTAGATAGTTTACCCACCTCTGGTAATCAAGAAGATCATGTTAGCATGGCGACCTTTGCTGCCAATCGATTATTAACGATGTGTGATAATACACGCACAATTTTGGCGATAGAATTATTGGCCGCGTGCCAGGGCATTGATTTCCATGAACCCTTAAAGCCAGGCAAAAAGCTAAAACACATTCACGCACGTTTTCGCGAGTTGGTCCCACATTATGATAAAGATCGCTTATTCAAAACAGACATTGATGCGGCAGTGGATTTTTTGCGGATAAACGTTTGAATTCTTCTGTGTATTGAGTAACTTTGCGCTTCAACATTTTGGACACTCCTATTGGCTCGTAGATAGCCTAAGTTATGTGTCCGGAATAGGGTAGCCTCTTCAGTTTTACATTATTTTTCAACGAGTTACCCATGATGAGAAATCCGATACAGTGTCTCGGATTTTCGTGGAGCCTATATTTTGGCCAAATCTTTGTTGGTCCCATTATGTTGAGCTTATCAGGGTTAAGCGGGACAATGAGCGTAATTTTTACGCATTGGAAGCCAGTAAAAATAACTGGTCTGTGAGAGAGCTTGCGCGGCAGAAAGATACACTGCTATTCGATCGTTTGCAGAACAGCAAAGATCCGGAAGCAATGTTAAAACTTTGCCAAGATGGTGAGGAAAAGGATTAAACTATGGCCCCAACGCAAAAAGGACGCCGAGGCGTCCTTTTTTTGATTGAAGAATAGGCTTAGACAAAGCTAGGTGCTGAGCTGTCAGCATCAGTGTCAGCTTCATCATCGATCAACTGAGCAGCTGAATCATCAGCGTTAGCATCAGAATCATCAGCCGCTAATTGCGCTTGAGTGTCATCATCACCAGCTGGGTTAGTGTCAGCTGTGAGACTAGCTTGACCATTGTCATCGCTATTAGCGTCACCGTTGTCGTCGCCGTTGTCATCACCATTGTCGCCATTGGCATCTGCATCGTCACCATTAGCACCGATCAACTGTGCAGTTTGGTCGCCTGCATCATCGCCAGCAGGGTTCGTGTCAGCAGCTAAATGAAGATGGTCACCGTTGTCACCATTGGCATCATCATTGTCGTCACCGTTATCATCGCCATTGTCGTCACCGTTGTCATTAGCATCGTCATCATCGCCAACTAACTGAGCGGGTGCAGCAGTGTCATCATTGATGGTTGCGTCAGTCGCTTGGTCAGTAGCAGGTGTGCTATCTTCCAACAACGCAGTCAACTGAGCAGATTCAGGTTGGGTTGCTGTTGTATCGTCAGAAGTTGCCGCTTGCGCAGACACAGCAAGCGCCACAGACGCTGCAACAGCAGAAAGAGTTAATAATTTTTTCATAGTATGCCTCACTAGTATTTGAGTTGTTACACAGTTCTGACAATAACGCCATTACCATGCAATGAAATTATCAATCGACTGTAACACCACCATGTCGAGGCGAGAGAGTTTTGTAACAACTGGGTAACAGCTAGTTAGGGCTGATTTTGTGGAAATTTCCAATGATCCGGTGTATTTTGCCAAAGAATGAGTTATTATTGCCCAGCACGAATGGCGTGCCGTACTAGAGATTAATTTATGAACAAAACCGTCGTCTACCCAGGGACGTTTGATCCCATTACCCAAGGGCACCAAGACTTGGTGGCGCGGGCCAGTCGTTTATTTCCCAACGTTATTGTCGCTGTGTCTGAGAGTCAGGCGAAACAGCCTTTATTTAGTTTTGACGAACGGGTTGAATTGGCAAGAACGGTGTTTGCCGGTTTAGAGAATGTCCAAGTCAAAGGCTTTAATGGTTTATTAGTGGACTTTGTTACAGCCGAAGGTGCAAGTGTGATTTTGCGGGGGCTGCGGGCAGTGTCGGATTTTGACTTTGAATTCCAGTTAGCGGGCATGAATCGCCATTTGGCACCCGCTATTGAGACGGTGTTTTTGACCCCGGCGGAACAGTACAGTTGTGTCTCTGCGAGCTTAGTACGTGAAATTGCTCAACTGGGCGGCGATATTACCCAATTTGTCGACCCGCTCGTGGCGACGAAATTACACGACAAAATAGGCGGTGGCTGATGGCATTAACGATTACTGACGAATGTATCAATTGTGATATTTGCGAGCCTGAATGTCCCAATAATGCGATTTATGAGGGTGAAGTATTCTACGAAATCGAACCCAGCAAATGTACGGAATGTGTTGGTCACTTTGATGTGCCGCAATGCAAAGAAGTGTGCCCTGTGGATTGTATTATTGTGCATCCCGATCACCAAGAATCTCAAGAACAGTTAATGAAAAAGTACCATGAATTAACTAAGGAATAATCTGTGCGTCTTCAATGCCTTGTTACCATTCTCGCTTGTAGCGTTAGCATAGCTTGTATAGCAGCAAGTGAGCCCGCGCCCTTGGCCTATTCACCCTTGGCCCAAACCCCATCCAGCAATGCGGTTGCCAGTGCTGCGCCAGAAGCAACAAAAGCGGGTATGGCTATTATGGAGCAAGGAGGTAATGCGTTTGATGCAGCTGTTGCCGTTGCGGGAGCGCTGGCAGTGGTTGAGCCTTATTATTCTGGTTTAGGTGGCGGTGGCTTTTGGCTAATGCATTTAGGCTATAGTGAAACTGATTTATTTCTTGATAGTCGTGAGGTTGCACCCGCCCGTGCGACAGCCAATATGTTTCTCAATCAGCAAGGTGATGTCATTAAAAATTTATCCGTCACTGGGCCATTGGCTGCGGCAATTCCTGGTGAGCCAGCCGGGATGGCTTATGTGGCAAATAATTTCGGTCGATTAACCTTAGCGCGAGATTTGGCCCCTGCGATAACACTGGCGAAACAAGGCTTCCCAGTGAATCAACGCTATCGCGATATGGCAGAGATGCGCTTGGATGATTTACGCCGCTCGCCAGCAGCTGCAAAAGTATTCCTTAAAGACAATGAGGTGCCGCCGGTTGGGTATATTGTTAAACAACCAGACTTAGCCAACACGTTGACGACCTTTGCACAGCAAGGTAAAGCGGGGTTTTATGACGGGTTGGTGGCGAAACAATTAGTGCAAGGTGTTAAGCATGCTGGAGGGATATGGGAGGCAAATGACTTGACGAATTACCATGTGTTATTGCGTCGACCATTAACTGCAAATTATCATAACATGAGTATTGTCACCGCACCGCCGCCATCAGCGGGGGGAATTGGGTTAATTACTATGTTAAATATCCTCGAGAAATTTGACATGACCGAACTTACTCCCATGCAACAAATTCAACTCACCGTTGAGGCCATGCGCCGGGCGTATTTTGATAGAACGCGGTATTTGGCCGATCCAAATTATGTCACAGTGCCCACCCGTCGTTTGACGTCGATGCAACATGCTGACCGGCTACGGGAAACCATTACACCACGCAAAGCAACCCCCAGTAAAAGTCTCGGTAAACCTGAAATCAAAATCACTGAAGGCCAACACACAACGCATTTTTCGATTATTGACAAAGAAGGCAATCGGGCGGCGGTGACGTTAAGTCTTAATTATCCGTTTGGTGCCTGCTTCATGCCACCTGGAACAGGCGTCATTTTGAATGACGAAATGGATGACTTCTCCACTAAGCCTGGGGCGCCCAATGTCTATGGCATTGTGGGTAGTCATGCCAATGAAATTGCCCCGGGCAAACGCCCGCTGTCCAGCATGACCCCGACCTTTATCACTACCCAAACCGGTGTTGGTATTATTGGCACGCCTGGTGGTAGTCGTATTACGACCATGGTGCTATTAGGAATTTTGGATTTCGAGAAAGGCCATCTGCCAGACTCTTGGGTCAAAGTGTCCCGCTATCATCACCAGTATTTACCGGACGAAATTCAATATGAGCCTGGCACATTTACTGATGAACAAATCAAACAACTCGAAGCCATGGGCTACAAACTCCATGAAATCAACCGCCACTTCGGTAACATGCAGGCTATCTATTGGGATCGCGCTACGAATACTGTTTACAGCGCGTCAGATCCACGGGGTGGGTTGGTGTACTAATCCTCTAAGAGCGTCTCTAAATTGATGATATGGGTAAAGTAATCCGCATCGAGCACTTCATCATGGATATCACCTAAGTGAACCAAGACCGGTCGAATAGAGGTATGGCGCGGAATTTTTAAGCGGCGAATTTTTTCTTCAACTTCTTCGATAACATACTTGCGTATAATCGAGCGCGTGTATTTGATTTCACAAACATACAAGGTAGAAGGCTTGGTTTGAATAAGATAATCAATCTGACAGCCTTGTTTTGCTGTAGTTGCCCGTTGTAGGTAGGGGTTATCGATGAGTATTTCATCAGGTAATATTCCTAGTAATTGTTTTATTCTGGCGCGATTACTCAGAACCAAGTTTTCGATTTGTAATGATAAGATGGAGCCCCAGCCGGGCAATGATGACAGGGAGCGTTCCGCAAAATTACCAGTTATAATTGACGCCATATTAGGTTCGATATATTTCAAATAAAAACGAATATAGTTATCGCGAATACGGTACTGACTGACTTGCGAGGCTTTGCCTGTTTTGAAATCCCAGCTCGCATGTTGATCGATAAAGCCAGCGAGCTTTAATTCATTGAGGATACTGCTGAGATAGCGGCCCTTGCTTGCACCGACTCTATCACCTATGTCTTTTGAATCCACAGGTCCATCACACAACAATCTTACGATACGCTCATAAATATCGCTTTTTCGCATTAATGTGTCAGTAAAGATTTCTTTAAAATCATTAAACAAGATACCACTTTCAGTGAAGGCTAGGCGCCGAATATTTTCTTCAGCGCTAACTTTCGGATTTATTTCTTCAAGATATTTAGGAATGCCACCCGTGACCGCTAACATATGCAGTTTTTCACGGTTAGACACTTTATTCATTGCCTTGCCCCAGAAGTACTTACAATCACTGAGAGGCAATTCATTGAGGCAGATCTTCAGTGATATTCGGCCATGAAAACCGGTACTATTAACTATATTCTCTTCAATCCAAGCAGAGACAGAGCCACAAACAAAGAATATTAATTTAGGATTCTTTTTAAAATATTTATCCCAGGCGATTTTGATTTTGCCGGGCAGATCATCGTCTTCAAGTGCCATCCAGCTGATTTCGTCCAATAGCACAACTCTGCGGCCTGTGGCAGTGTGTTGACTTAAAGCATATAAGGCGTCACCCCAGTCGTTAAAGCGTTGATAATCAGTTTGGCATTGGCGGGCTAGCTGACGACTAAATTCATCCAACTGGTCTTGTTTGCTGATGGCATGGCGTGGGGAGAGTCCTTCAAAAGACAACATAGTGTAGTCTTTACCAAAGTGCTCAATGAAACTGCTTTTGCCGATCCGACGTCGGCCATAAACAACAACAAGACTGGCGGTGTTTTTCTCGGTTAATCGTTGGAGTTGTTTCAGATCTGCTTTTCTGCCAATAAAGTCACTCATGCAGGTTGCCTATGTTGAACTACATTTGAGCAAAACTATACCACAATATTCACAAAATGCAATATTACGGTCTGAACAGACCGCGATATTACACTTTTGCATTATTGCGAGCTACCCAGACCGCAATAATGCAAAAGTGTAATATTACGGTCTAGGGGTTTATAACTGATTGATTAATATGAAATTTAATTATTGTGGTAGCAGCGAATTAACGCTTTTTGCGATTGACGAAGGTAAGCACACAGTCAGTGACCCGGGCATTATTCTCTAGACGGTGTTGGCACTGGGAGCTTGAATTCACCGCAGGTTCCGAAAAGCTTCCCCAATGATGTTCTGAAAAATAGCGTTGATCAGCTTGTTTTAGCAGTAAGTCATAGGTCCCTCCGCGATTATGATCAGGTTTCTTAACGGTCATCCGCAGGCCGGTGACGCGACCATTACTCGAAGTGACGGTTGGCAACCGCTTGCGACTTTTCGGTGCTAATACCATTTCGGGGAGTTTTTTATCGTCCGGTGAATAGTAGTTGATACCCAGCTTTAAGGGAACATCTGCTTGATTAACCAAGGTAAGTTTAAATGAATCTTTTTTGTAGCCGCCGGTTAACTGGGATAAGGTTACACACTGTTTAGGTGGACTCGTTTTGACGAGGTAGCGGCCTTTGGGCTTATCTATGTTACCAAAACGCAGTTTTGCGTTGCCACCGGTGGTCATGGCATTAATGTGGACATAGAGTGCATAAATATTCGCTTGATTGTTTTTAACTGTGATGGTTTTTTTTAGTGACCGGGGCGACGCATGATGATCAGAGGTGATATGGACCGTGTACGCACCACTCGGGGCATAGAAACATAGATTCTTGAATAGCGTTACGGTACCAATGGGATAATTCAGTCCGTTTTTCTCGATACTGACAGAGGAGCCGTTGTACTCATACGCATCGGAGAAAGCTCCCATACCAGGAATAACGTAATCCACTTGCGAATAATTGCTAACGATATAAACAACACCTTTATTGGCATCCGGTTGATGGGGGAGTTGATAATCGTTTGCGGCACTGATATTTGACAGCACACCAGTGTCAGAGGTGGGCAGGGGACAGCCAGCCAGTAATGAAGAGGCCCCGATGATGAGGCCTGCTAACAAGAATCGTTTCACTATTGCTGTCGCCTCAAAGCATAACTACGAATATAGTTAGCAAAATTACTGAGAGCATCAATACCACTGGCTTCGGCTTGTTTGCACCATTCTTGGAAAGCTTCAATTAACTCTTTTTGGCTCGCCGTTGTGCGTTGCCAAATCGCTAACAGTTTTTGTTGGTATTGATAGATCACACTGATATCAGTATCAGTTTCAAGCAATTGTTCAATACGGGCTTGGCAATCATCAGTGATGAGTGATTGTTCGCGGGTGAGTAATTTACGCATACGCTTGAATAACGGCTTTTGGGTTGATTCAGCATTGCGTTTTTCTTGTTTGAACACTGGTTTCACGACCGTCTTTGCATAAGCAGCCATCACTTGAAAGCGGTTGTTGAGTAATGCTTTCAAGGTATCGACATCAATATGGTGTTTGCTGGTGTCGAGTTTTTCTTGTGGGGCGATTTTTTTGACTTTAGCCAATCCCATTAAACGGAATAATTTAATGTACTGCCAACCCAAATCAAACTCCCACCATTTGACGGAAAACTTTGCCGAAGTCCCATAAGTATGGTGATTGTTATGCAGCTCTTCGCCACCGGTGATAATACCGATGGGAAAAATATTCGTTGCGGCATCTGGGCATTCAAAATTGCGGTACCCGAAGTAATGGCCAATACCGTTGATGACGCCAGCGGCAAAGAAGGGGATCCAAATCATTTGCAGCGCCCAGATGGTAATGCCGGGCAAACCAAACAGGAGTACATCAATCAATAACATCAGCAAAATACCCTTGCCGGAAAATGGCGTATAGACTTTTCTCTCGAGCCAATCATTTGGGGTGCCGACACTGTAGCGTTCCACCATCGCTTCATCTTTGGCTGCTTCACGGTACACTTCAGCGCCTTGCCAGAGGATTTTTTTGAGGCCCATGATTTGTGGGCTATGGGGATCATCT
Organism: Legionellales bacterium; assembly: GCA_002709565.1. Taxonomy (GTDB): domain Bacteria; phylum Pseudomonadota; class Gammaproteobacteria; order UBA1113; family UBA1113. The sequence continues at coordinate 133,825 of PAPY01000031.1, forward strand.
TCGGTTTCACAAAAGGCGTGGTGTTTGCGGTGGATAGCCACCCATTCTTTGGTGACCATACCGGTGGTTAACCACAGCCAAAGCCGGAAAACATGCGCCAAAGCCGGATGAATATCCAGGCCACGGTGGGCTTGGCAGCGGTGTAGATAGACAGTAACCGCGATGATGGTGATATGGGTCAAAATCAACAGGGCGATAATATTGCCCCACCAGGGGAGATCTAATAGTCCAAAGAGATAGGGTTTCAGTGCATACATAGCTGTAGTAGGATCCTCGTTCGTTAAGATTCATGACATGATAGCGTGAATTTGGTTAATCACCAATGATTATATGGGCTATAACCGTGCCAATTGACCCAAATCAACAAAATACAGAGAGTTAAGCCATGCCAGAACTACCGGAAGTCGAAACCACCCGTTCGGGGATCGCTCCTCATCTCCAAGGGCAGCGGGTTGATAACGTGATTATCCGTCAGCGCCAACTCCGTTGGCCTATTCCCGCCTCCCTTAAACGCCATCTTGTTGGTCAAAGTATAGTCAGCGTGGGCCGGCGCGGCAAATACATTCTTCTGGAAACCCTCGCTGGCTGGGGGATTTTGCATCTGGGCATGTCTGGCATATTGCGCGTCGTGGATGCCAGCCTACCGCCGGCAAAGCATGATCACGTCGATATTGTCCTCTGCAATGACCAATGCCTGCGCTTAACTGACCCAAGACGCTTCGGCGCCCTATTATGGACTAAAACTGACCCCCTGGAGCACAAATTATTGGCAAATCTCGGCCCTGAGCCCCTCACAGCGGCTTTTTCGACAGACTATCTCTATCAGAGGGCCCAAGGACGAAAACAAGCCATCAAGGCCTTTATTATGGATAGCCACGTGGTGGTGGGGGTAGGCAATATTTATGCCAATGAAGCGTTATTCAAGAGTGGTATTCATCCCCATCGTGCTGCAGGCAAGGTCTCGAAGGCTCGGTTTGAGAGCCTAGTGCAGAATATCAAAGCCATCCTCGCTGCAGCCATCAAACAGGGCGGCACCACCCTTAAGGACTTCCGCAAAGCTGACGGCAAGCCCGGGTATTTTAAACAACAGTTACAAGTGTATGGTCGCGGCGGTGAGCCTTGTGTTACCTGTGGCAACCCTCTAAAAGAATCCCGTTTGGGACAGCGGAGCACGGTGTATTGTGGAGCATGCCAACGGTAGCCTTGAGGGCTTGGGCTTGCCTACCGAAGCCTTGGCGCAGGTAGGCCAGCGATAGCGTGATTTGTGCCTGCCTTGCCGAAGCTTTAGCGTAGGCAGGTCAGCGCTAGCTTGCTAGCCCCCGCTAACCCAATGATTCCAAATGATTTATGGGCTGATGATAGCGTCATATTCAGCACAAATTGGCCAAAAGCCCATTATCCGAAGCAATTCCAACTATACTTAGCGTAAATTCTAGCTATGAGGGATCTCACCATGAAAAAACTTCTGTATGCATTATTGATGGTTAATCTGCTGTTATTCTTGGGGGTGAAGGCGAGTTATGCGACTACTTTCGACCTTACTGTTACTAATAAGTTATCAGAAGAGCTAAAGGTTGATATCAGTGGAAAAACGAAGGCACAACACAGCATTTCCGAAACCCTCTATGTGGCGCCTGGTAGTCAGATTACTCCCAAATATGACGTGGAACCATATTGGTGGGGGTTAACTGTGAAAATCTCAGATGCCAAGACGAAGCAAGAGCTTATTAGGTACTATTTTAACGATACCGCCTCTATTCATCTTTTTAGCGTGAAGAAATGTAAACTTGCAACAGGTGGTAAGCGAACCCCTGGCTTCATTTGTCAGTAACCACAAAAAAACCCGCCAGTGGCGGGGTTTTTTGATACCAGAAAAATCAATCTTATTTGATTTTTTCTTCTTTAAACCATTCCATTTTGCCGGTTTTAGGGTCGTATTTACGTAACCGGAGTTTTTCGGTCATGTTTTTCTTGTTGAGCATGGTTGTGTAGAAATAACCAGTACCTGCTTCTGATACCATGCGGACTTTAACTCTTGAACTTGTTGCCATGATTTATACCTCTTTAGACCTTTTCGCCGCGCTCACGGATTTTCTTCAATACAGCATCGATACCCAATTTGTCGATGATGCGTAAGCCTTTGTTACTTAGGCGTAATTTGACAAATTTCTTCTCGGTTTCAACCCAAAAGCGGCGTGTGTGAAGGTTCACATTAAAGCGACGACGGGTTTTATTGTTGGCGTGAGAGACATTGTTCCCACTCATCGGTCGTTTACCGGTTACCTGACAAACTCTAGACATTTTCTTTCTCCAGTCTCAAATTCGGCTGCATTTACTAGCAGGCCGCACTTTATACCAGAATCTGGGACGGAGCGCAAATGGGACTGGGGATTATCGCTGATTTCCTAAGAATTCGCCTATCTTTCAGCGGCTTACTTCGCTTTTTTGACCAAATCCGCGATAAACCCACAAAATGGCTGAATATCTTGTCCAACACTGGCCTGCTCCAGGCTGCCCATGTAAATATCCCGTTGCTCTACGGGAATGACGGTCCAAGGGAACCCTGAGGTTGTGAGGAGCACGTTCATCAAAAAGCGCCCCATCCGGCCATTACCATCCATGTAGGGGTGGATATTCACAAAGAAAAAATGCCCGAGCACTACCCGCACCCCAGGATCGGGTTCTTCACCTAATAACTCGAAGAATGCTTGTAGTAATTCAGGTACTGTCTCCCAGTTGGCGGGAACATGCATGGATTGGCGAATATAGACGGGGTTGTGTCGATAGCCCGCTAAGTCAGCTGGTTTCAAGAGTCCAGCGGTGACACAAGGGCCAAAGAGTTCCCGATACCAGGCCACGTGATCTTGTGCGATGGTCTTGGCAACGTCGTTGCCCTCGAGGGTATGACGGATGCTTTGCTTCACGGCTTGGAAGGCTTGCCAGTAACCACGTGCTGCAAGCGCGTCTTTATGATTGCGATCCGTTATATTGTTTTCCGGTCGCCAACTACCGCTACGGACGCGCTCGATGAGTTCGCGGCTGACGCGATAGCCCTCAATCGATAGTGAGTGGTAGGCGTCGGTAACATAGTTCGCTTCGATTTTCTCGAGGTGTTTTTTAATATCCGTGGGGGGGTTAGCAGGTTTAGGGAAGTGGCCGATGATGGCTTCGCGCATCGTCTGCCAAGCTACGCGGAGCCGGTTAACATAGGGGGACGGTGCACGATTTTGGAAAGTGAGGGGCAAAGGCGCATCAAAGGGATCGGTTTCCCGAGCATTATATTCTGCAGCTTTCATGGTTTGAATGATCGTGTCGGCAATAGTGTCTTTGCCGATATTGCGGAAGGCGCCTGCAAGCCGGCCGGCAATGACACTGTGGCCGCCTTCGAGTAGCAGGGACAAGAGTTTTGATGGCTCAATGATCATGGCAATAACAGCACGGGCATCGGTGGGATGCTGGGTGAAGAATTTTTCAGAGCAAGCAACCAGTGCGGGCTCTAGCTTATAAACAGATAAGTTTTCAATTTTTTCTGTGGCTTGTTGCTCCGGAAATGCATAACGCACATCAAACAGAGAAGTATTGTGGGGTAAGTCGGTTTTTTTGTTACTGCCTCTGGGCGCCCTTACAAGCAATTGCTGTGGGATAGTCCAATTGCCAGCGTGGAGCAGTAGTGACTGCTCTGGTGACAAGCACCATTCGTTGCCAAAACGCTCATTGAGATAATCTGCCGAGAAATGCCAATAGGAAGCATACCAGGGCGTACTATCGCCAGGCAGTTCATCGGGGGCGGAGGGCACATACCAGCCCTTTATGATTTCCCGCAAAAAACCCTGGCGTACTAAGCGCTCTTGGTGGGTGCGCGGCAACATGCCTGCGCGAATGGTGAGTTGGCCATTTTGTTGGGCTTCGTGGAGGAGCTCTAAGGACTCTGCCAGTTTTTCAGAAGGGGTTGCCATAATGCCTGCACCAATCATAGGTTTTTGTGCTGCACCAATCATAGGTTTTTATGCTGCACCAATCATAGGTTTTCATGTTGCACCAATTATAGGTTTTGTTGCAGAATTTAGCAATGACTCAGGTTAATATCGTTATTTTTCAATAGATTAGCTCATCCGCTAACCACGATATCCCCTAATGCTTCCCGCTGCTTCTCAATCAACTGGGCGATGCCAGATTCCGCTAGGGAGAGCATCATGCTGAATTCTTCTTGGTGGAAAGGGGTGCCTTCGGCAGTGCCTTGGACTTCGATGAAGCCACCATTATCATTCATCACTACATTCATATCAGTCTCGGCATTGGAGTCTTCGACATAATCTAAGTCCAAGACCGGCTGGCCTTGGTAAATCCCTACCGATACTGAGGCAATCATGTGCTTAAGTGGGTCTTTTTTGAGGGCTTTGGTATTTTGAAGGTGACGTAAAGCATCCACCAGGGCAATACAGCTTCCTGTGATTGAGGCAGTGCGTGTGCCGCCATCAGCTTGAATGACATCACAGTCTATATAGATACAACGCTCGCCGAGGGCTTTAAGGTCGAGGGCGGCCCTCAAGGAACGACCAATCAAACGCTGGATCTCTAAGGTGCGCCCGCCTTGTTTGCCGCGGCTTGCTTCCCGGTCGCTACGGGTATGGGTAGCGGAGGGTAACATGCTGTATTCGGCGGTCAACCAACCTTGGCCGGTGCCTTTAATGAAGCGTGGCACGGTGTCTGACACGCTAGCGGTACAGAGGACTTTGGTTTCGCCGAATTCTACTAGTACAGAGCCGGGGGCATATTTTGTGTAGCTGCGGGTAATGGTGATATCGCGAAGTTGATCATTGGCGCGTTGACTTGGTCGCATGGGAGATCCTCGGTAGTGTTGATTGTGGCGCCTACGGTAGCGATTTTACCGAGTGCTGTCAAATTTATTGGCAGTTATCAGCGGTTCCCGCTTAACATCTCGCAATGGGGGTTTCCAAAGGGGGAAATCGCGATTTTCCCCCTTTGGTCGCCGTCCGTGCAGCTTGGCTGCACAGGCGATAGTACTTGGGAAGCAGCTTTCCGGCTTAGCCGGGAGCTGCTGGGCAGTTATATCAGCGCTTTCCATCCCTGCAGCTAACAGGTATGATTTGGTGGCACTAAACATGACGAGACACATTATGATCAGAAGTATGACCGCCTTTACCCGTCAACAATCCCAAGGGGATTGGGGAACCTTGACCTGGGAAATCCGCTCGGTTAATCACCGCTTTCTCGAAATGTCTTTTCGCATGCCGGAGCAATTTCGCGGCCTTGAATCAAGCCTGCGAGAAATGAGCCGCGAATTTCTCGACCGCGGCAAAGTAGAGTGTAATTTGCGTTTTATCCCTGGCGAGGCTGCTGCAACAGAGGTCGCCGTCAACGCCAGTCTCGTGAAGCAATTATTGCAAGCCAATGGAGAAGTCGCATCGATGCTAACCGACACTCACTCACCACGGTCCATGGAATTGTTACGTTGGCCGGGGGTGGTGCAAGTGGCGGAGGTAGCATCTGACACCGAACAAGACGCCGCGAAATCCTTATTTGCCACTGCCCTTAAGGACTTGCGCGCGGCCCGGGAGCGGGAAGGCAAAGCGTTGGCTGACGTTATTCGTGAACGTCTAGCAGGGATAGGCACCGAAGTGGCTAAAGTCAAAGACGTCATGCCATCGATTTTGACGTTGCAACAAGAAAAACTTTACAACCGTTTTACGCAAGCGAAGGTCGAACTGGAGCCTACTCGGGTTGAACAGGAGATGGTGATGTTGGCGCAAAAGATTGATATCGCCGAAGAGCTTGACCGCCTCAACACGCATATTGAAGAATTCAATCGGGTGTTAACCAGTTCGGAGGCCATTGGCCGGCGCTTGGATTTTTTGAGTCAAGAAATGAATCGTGAAGCGAATACCATGGGCTCAAAGTCCTTGAACACAACGACGTCCCATGCAGTAATCGAATTAAAAGTCTTTATTGAACAAATCAGAGAACAGGTGCAAAACATTGAATAAAGGGACCCTGTATACCATTGCGGCACCCTCTGGTGCCGGCAAAACCAGTTTAGTGAAAGCGCTTGCCGAAGGCGATGCGCGGGTTAAGGTTTCTATTTCCCACACCACGCGCCCCCAACGTCCCGGTGAAGTGGACGGGGAGAATTATTTTTTTGTGGCGCTGGAAGATTTTCAAACTATGGCTCAACAACAAGCCTTCCTTGAACATGCCGAAGTGTTTGGCAACCATTACGGGACATCGAAAGCCTGGGTTGAAAAGCAACTGGAGGGGGGCTTTGATGTTATTCTCGAAATTGATTGGCAGGGCGTTGCGCAAGTGAGGCAGCTTTTCGCTAACAATCGCAGTATTTTTATTTTGCCGCCATCGCGAGTCGCCCTTGAAGAACGCCTCAGAGCCCGGGGGCAGGATGATGACGGGGTGATAGCTGAGCGCATGTCCAAGGCCACGGCTGAGATGTCCCACTATAGTGAATTCGATTATTTGGTGGTGAATGACGATTTTGACCAGGGGTTGACTGATTTGAGAACAATTTTCCATGCTGAGCGTCTGAGCCTAGTGAAACAACAAGAGAAATATCAACAATTACTGTCAGAATTGTTGCGTTAATCTGCGCAAAAACTGTATACTTAGCGTTTTCCGCAACGATTAGACCATTTGGGAGTACACCATGGCACGAATTACCGTCGAAGATTGTCTCGGCAATGTTAAGAACCGTTTTGAACTCGTCATGTTAGCGAGCCGTCGCGCCCGCCAACTGGCCCTGTCTGCCGAAGAGCCTTTAGTCCCTGTCGAAAAAGACAAAGTGACTGTTCTTGCATTACGTGAAATTGCCGATGGTTTGGTCGACCATGATAAATTAGACATCCTCGATAAAACCCGTGAAGCACGCTTGGCGGGCAACACAGAAGGTGAAGAAGAGGCATTGTCTAAGTTCTAGGGGACGTCCGTGGGCCATTTTGATGGATTACAAGCTGAGCTTGAGCAGTACCTTGAGGCGGAACAAGTTGAGCAAATCCATGAAGCCTATTTACTTGGCAAAGAGGCCCATGAAGGACAAACCCGCCGCACCGGCGAACCTTATATTACTCACCCTTTGGCGGTTGCCAAAATCATGGCTGAGATGCGTATGGATCCCCAGAGCATCATGGCTGCGATTCTCCATGATGTCATTGAAGATACCCCGGTCGACAAAAAATCCTTAGAGAAGAAGTTCGGCAAAGTTGTCGCTGAACTTGTTGATGGCGTCAGTAAATTAACCCAGATCAAATTCGAGAGCCGGGCTGAAGCGCAAGCCGAGAATTTTCGCAAAATGGTTTTGGCTATGGCGAAAGATATTCGGGTTATTTTGGTCAAGCTTGCGGACAGACTCCACAACATGCGCACCTTAGGTGCACTAGGGCCGGATAAACGCCGCCGGATTGCGTTAGAGACTTTAGAGATTTATGCGCCTATTGCTAATCGCCTCGGTATGCATAACTTTCGTATTGAGTTTGAGGACTTAGGTTTTGCGGCTCTGTACCCAATGCGTTATCGCGTGCTCGAAGAAGCAGTGCGCAAAGCCCGCGGCAATCGCAAAGAAATTTTAAGTGTCATCAAAAAAACCATTCGTGAATGTTTGGATGACAAACATTTCCCAGATTGGAAAATCTCCGGACGCGAAAAGCACCTTTATAGTATTTATCGCAAAATGCGGACCAAACGTATTCCGTTTTCTGAGATCATGGATGTATATGCATTTCGCGTGGTTGTTGATGATATTGATACGTGTTATCGCGTATTGGGCGCGGTGCACAATCTCTACAAGCCAGTGCCAGAACGGTTTAAAGATTATATTGCTATCCCTAAAGCCAATGGATACCAGTCCTTGCATACGACGCTGTTTGGTCCTTACGGTGTGCCGATTGAGATCCAAATCCGCACAGTAGAGATGAACCAAATGGCGGATACCGGGATTGCCTCCCATTGGTTGTATAAGTCTGGTGACACGAGCACCTCCAAAGCCCACATTCGCGCCCAAGCCTGGCTCTCGGGCCTGGTCGAACTCCAACAAAATACTGGCAGCTCACTCGAGTTCATTGAAAATGTCAAAATCGATTTATTCCCTGATGAAGTGTATGTATTTACCCCTAAAGGCAATATTCTAGAACTACCCAATGGCGCATCGGCGGTGGATTTTGCCTATGCTATTCATACTGATATCGGTAACACTTGTGTCGCGGTCAAAATCAACCGCCGCTTAACACCGTTGAGCACGCAACTCTCTAATGGTCAAACTATCGAGATTATTACATCCCCCGGCGCGCGTCCTAATCCTGCTTGGCTGAACTTTGTCGTTACGGGTAAGGCTCGCAGTAATATTCGCCACTTCTTGAAGAAGCAACGGCGTACGGAATCGATTGCTTTAGGTACCCGTTTGTTAGAACGAGCCTTGAGTACCATGTCGCTGACGGTTGAAGATATCCCACAACAAAACATCGACACAGTGCTCGGTGAGTCTGATTTAGAGACATTTGATGATTTATTGGAGTCTATTGGTTTAGGCAGTCGCGTGCCGCTGATCGTCGCACGGCGTTTGGCCTGTGTCGAGAAGGCTGAACTCGATGCTGAAGAAGCCGAAAAACGCACGGCGATGGAGCAGTTATCCAAACAGCCCTTACTCATTAAGGGCACCGAGGGTATGGTTATCAATACTGCCCACTGTTGTCATCCTATCCCCGGTGATGTCATTGTGGGGTTGTTAGATGCAGGGCGTGGCATCATCGTTCACACTGAAGATTGTCAACAAATCAAAGAACTGCGCAACACCGACAAATGTATTTACCTCAGTTGGGAAGATAACATCAAAGGTGACTTCATTGTTAAGATAATCGTTGAGTTAATTAATGCACGTGGGGTATTAGCCGCATTAGCAGCTGCCGTGTCTGATGCCAATGCCAATATTGAAAATATCAGCGTCGAAGAAAAAGACGGCCGCTATTGCGTGGTGAATTTAACTTTGACCGTACAAGACCGAGTGCACCTCGCTAAAACCATGCGCCGCATCCGCAACCTCAAAGAAGCCGCCAAAATTACCCGTATCAAAGGAGACTAATATGTCTGACGTTCATGTTCGCAAGGTTATTAATACGAGCAGTGCTCCAGAAGCTATCGGTACCTATTCTCAAGCTGTCAAAGTCGGCGATACGGTTTATATTTCTGGGCAAATTCCTTTGGTACCCGAAACTGGCAAGCTAATCCAAGGTGGGTTTGCTAAACAAGTGCAACAAGCGTTTGATAATCTTAAAGCGGTGTGTGACGCTGCTGGTGGTAGTTTACGCGACATTGTTAAACTGAATATTTATCTCACCGACATGGCTCACTTCCCCGTGGTCAATGAGGTCATGGGGCGTTATTTCTTAGAACCTTATCCGGCCCGCGCCGCCCTCGGCGTCAAAAGCCTCCCCAAAGATGCCCAAGTCGAGATGGACGCCATCATGGTGTTGCATCAGACTTTGGAGTTTTAGGGGGCTTGTTCGCCACTGGGTGTTATTATTAAAAAAATAGCCCCTTTGCGGTGAATACCCCCTCTAATCACCGCAGAATTTGCGGTGATTAGGATATCTGCCAAACCACGGCAATCTGTTGCAAAATAAGCCATTTTCTCGTATGATGCGTCCACTTCACGGGGTTTGCCTGTGATTTGGCGGGGCTAAATCCCGTAACTCCTTGTTTCACCGAGGTTTTCTCGGGAGACTGTGTTTAACCCATAAGGAGCAATTATGCGACATTATGAAATTGTATTCCTCGTTCACCCGGATCAGAGTGAACAAGTTCCGGCCATGATTGAGCGCTATAAAGGCATCATCGAAGGCCAATCTGGTAAAATCCACCGTTTGGAAGACTGGGGCCGTCGGCAATTGGCGTATCCCATCAATAACCTCCACAAAGCCCACTATGTGATGATGAATGTTGAGGCGAACCAGGCGGCGATGGATGAGCTCAGCAATCTTTTCCGTTTTAACGATGCGGTGATTCGTAACATGGTGCTACAAACCAAAGACGCGGTTGCAGTGCCTTCACCCTTGTTCAAGTCTAAAGACAAAGACAGTCGGGACCGACGTGATGAGCGACATGCAGCGAAAGAAGCGCCTGCAGCCGCTGAAGAAAAACCCGTTGCCCAAGAACAAGCAGCTGAGTAGTTAAGAGGAGAGAAGACCATGGCACATAAACGACGTAGCCGTAAATTTTGCCCATTCACTGCGGCAAATGTTGAAGAAATTGATTACAAAGATTTAAACACCCTCAAAAAATACGTCACGGAAACCGGTAAAATCGTACCGAGTCGTATTACGGGTGTTCGTACTAAGTATCAACGCATGTTAGCGACTGCGGTTAAGCGCGCACGCTTTGTGGCGTTGTTACCGTACACTGACACACACGAATAAACACGACGTATCCTAGGATGGGTATACTGAGTCGATTTGGCAATTATGTATTAGCCAGTCGAGCCCGCGCGATAATCAGCGTGTTGGTGTTTGGTTTTTTGCCTTTGTTGGGTTGGGTAAGCAGTGTCATTTTGGCATTGGTGACTTTGCGCAAAGGGGCGCTTGAAGGATTGTGGGTATTGGTATGGGTGTTGATCCCCACCAGTATTTTTCAGTTTGCACTGGGATATACTCACTTGGCCTGGTTTAGCTTTTTGGGCGGCCCCGTGTTTATCTGGGCGATGGCGTTAGTGTTACGCCGCTTTGCCTCCTGGACTATGGTGCTGGAATTAACGGCACTTTATGGCCTACTGATTGTGTTGGGAGTGCATTTGCTGGTACCGGATATTGCTGGATGGTGGGCGCATTATTATGAGAGCGCGCTGTCAGGCATTAGCCAAACGGCAGCCAGTAGTAGCAGTGGAGATGCCCAGACCGCGCAAAATGTTGCGGGGATGCTGGAGCAACCGGACATTGTGGCATTCATCACTAAGCTTGCCACAGGTACTGTTGCCATCATGACGCTGTTGTTTAGCTTGGTGAATTTGGCCTTAGGACGGTTTTGGCAAGCATTGTTGTTTAACCCCAGAGGTTTACGCCCGGAGTTAACCAATGTGCGTTTAGGCTATATTGCCAGTGGCGTATTGCTGGTGTTAGGAGCCTTAGCCTATGGACAGTTTCCACTGGCGTGGGATTTGCTGCCTATCATGATAGGCGTGTTTGTTGCCGCAAGTTTAAGTGTTTTACATGCACTCTTGGGCAAGACCAAGTTAGCCTTAGCCTGGTTGATTTTGGTGTATGTGTTGTTAGTCGTATTATCGCCATACTCGGTGTTAGCGATAATATTGGTTGGAATAGTCGATAGTTTTGTTAATTTGCGCGAGCGTTTTAAACCCGCCGCGCTCAAATAAAAGAGGATATTACGATGGATGTTATTTTATTAGAAAGTATTCGTAACTTAGGTGAGCTTGGCGAGCAAGTTTCTGTTAAAGCTGGCTTTGGCCGTAACTATTTGTTGCCCCAAGGTAAAGCCGTTCCTGCCAATGCTGAGAACGTCGCAAAAGTTGAAGCACGGCGTGCGGAACTTGAGAAGATTGCCAAAGAAGCCTTGGCGGCAGCCCAGCAACGTGCTGAGAAGTTGACAGATTTAACCATCAGTATGGTTGCCCGTGCTGGCGATGAAGGTAAACTCTACGGCTCTATCGGTGTGAAAGAAATCGCCGATGAAATTACCGCGAAGAGTATCGAAGTTGCCAAAAGCGAAATCACCTTACCTGAAGGCCCCATTCGTGTGACCGGTGAATACGATGCCGTTGTTCATCTACACACCGATGTTGAAGTCACTGTTAAAGTGGTTGTGACTGAAGAAGAGTAATTTTTGTCATCTTGGCCTAAGTGGTTTTTGCACGAAAACCATTTAGGCCGGGAGCTGCTGTATTTCCCATAACTTAAACAATATCATTCCCCCTACAAAATCCGCCCACAGCGTTTTTCTAGTTTTACTGTTTTAGCGGTAAAAAATGGGGTTTTTAGTAAGGTTTCAGGTAAAAGTGTGTGAAGATATGACTAAATTACTGTTATCGCAGTAAAAAAGCAGATAGATATTAACTTTCGCGGGGTCCCATTGATTGCTGCGCTGGATAATATTATCGGATTCAGCTCAACATGTTAGGCCAAAGGTTGACATGGTCCAAATATCGACCTATATTTAGACCATTACTAGGTGCCAAATAAAGGTCATTTTATGCAAACTATCTATTCACAAAAAGTTGCCAGTATTACAGAGCTTAAGAAGAATCCCTCTAAGCTTATTAATGAAGCCCAGGGGGCTCCCATTGCTATTCTGAACCACAATAGTGCCGCAGCGTACCTGATCCCAACAGAATTATTTGAAAAAATCGTGGAACTATTTGATGATATTACTCTCGAAAGATTAGCCGAACAGCGCCTTAAAGATAACAATAAGCCCGTTAAGGTTGATTGGGATGAGCTATGAGTTACATTTTCACCCTACTGCATTGAAAGAATGGAAGAAACTGGATCGCAGCGTCAGTGAGCAATTCAAGAAAGTATTGCTTCGTCGACTGGAAAACCCTCATCAAGAGAAATCAAAGCTGCGGGGTAAGTTAAATGGCTTATACAAAATTAAATTGCGTCAATCCGGTTATCGCCTAGTCTATCAAGTGCAAGACAAAACGCTTATTGTTTTAGTGCTGGGTGTTGGTAAACGCGATAAGGAGATGATTTATAAACTCGTTAGTGGTCGAGGAGCAGAATAATTCCTTACAAACAAAAAAAACCACGACAGTGTCGTGGTTTTTTTGTTTGGGGGTAGGCGTTTTTTATCGGTGGCAGCTAGCATAGATTGCACCACCGGTAGCACCAGCAGCGGCACCAAACGCTGCAGGCCCTAATACGACTGCTGCTGCGACAGCAGCTAAAACAAGAGCGGCTGTCAATGATATGCTGACTGGCGCCAGTAAGAAGTACCCTATGGTCAACGCAATACCTGCGGCAATAACGCCAACACCCAGACCTGCTGCACCACCCCAGAAACCACACTTGGCAGCATTGCGGGCGATAGAGGGAGAAGATTTAGGCAATTGGTGAAAGCCTCGCTCTTCTGGGCGAGCGCCTTGTGAAATACCCTCATCACCCAAAGTCGATCGGTCTCCTCTGTGGGCGACGTCTCCCCTACTAACATGTGACTCAAACACACCAATCATTGTTGAGAGTTTAGCGCCACAAGTTGGTGATGTCATGATATTGATAGTGCCAGGTACGTTGTAACCGGTTTTGCTATTTTCAGGATAAGCTATTTTGAGGTCAATATACGTCGTCTTAAAATCTGGCGCAGGTCTTGGGGTATTATGACTCTTATTAGCCGGTTGTTTATCTAGTTCATCAAGCTGACTCATGGGCAACTCACCCGTTAATAGTTCCGTCAACATCACACCGATGGCGTAGATGTCCAAGTAGGTGTTATCCCTACTAGAAACTCTAAGGTCCTGGAACTGGTTTATATGACGGTAGTGAGAGTATTTGGTGTCAGATGTTTCCTGAGTGGGTACATAAGTAACTTTAAAAGTATCCAGATTAATCTTAAAACCTTCAGGTATTAAGTAACCATGTTGATAATCTGAATCACTAGCGGCATCTTGAACTGCCTGTAACATGCCCAATGCGATTTTTGCAACTTCGAGATGGGTGAGGGGGTCTTGTTGGTTATCTCTGATTTGTTCGATAATGTTGGCAAGGTTGGTTTCTGTTTCCGCTTGGGCTGGCATGGTATGGAATCCAGTCCCTTGGACCAGTCTTGTTTCATCAGCAAGTTTTTGAGTGCTTGCTATTAAATCTGGTTCTACCTTATGCTCTCCACCAGAGGCGCTTCTATCATCGTCACTGCTATCACTTGTGTCATGTTCGCTACCGCTGGGAGCTGAGGGCAGAGCGGGTTCTGGAAAGGTGGCTATGACAGCGTCAAGTTTCCTGTTTACATTTGCAAAGATTTCATCAATATGGGTATCTGATAGGTGGCTTATTTCACCCAGAAGAATAGCATTAAAAAACTGGCTCCACTCTTCTCCTACGACATGTCCTTGATAAATACGAGGGTTGTTAGGGTATTTATTAGGTAAACTCTGGGCTCGGTTGCGTGCTTGTACCGCTAGTTTAGGAAATTTTCCTTTAGAGAGGATTTCGAAAGCGATAACGCCGATGGCATGTAAATCAGCTTGCTTTGGATTCTTCAGTTTTTTATCAACCGGTGTCGTCACTTGCGCCATTGGTTGATATTGTGCACAATAGATATTGTCAGGTTTTTCTATAACGACCCTAAGAGTTTTAGGGTCGATTTTGATAAATCTTGGCTGAATGTTACCGTGGGGACCTTGCTTCTCTTGGTATTGTTCCAGTGTAGCTATCAAATTCTTTACGAGGATAGCGACTTTCCTCTCATCAGTATTACTGACTTCATCGATGTTTTCTAGTAAATCACCAAGATTAATGTATTGAGCGTTACCTTTGTCCTGTTCGGGACTGTAAAGTTTATCAAAAAAATGTGTCATTTCTTCCGCCTCTTGGCTGTTCCTATAGTGGCGCTATCATAATCAATTGTGCTTAAAATAGTCTTAACGGATTATAAGCTTATTTTTCAAGAAGTTAAGCCCCATTGACCAGGGATAAGGCTGTTTTTGCACCCTAAAAGCAGCGTTAGCTTTGCAGGATCGGCTGATCTGGGAGTGACGCTCTCTCTTTGGCGTTATACAATGGGTCCCAATATGAGTTTTTATGATGGATCTCCCCTAAATGAGTGATTTTGAAGCAGTTATTAACAAACCGAAGCGCGACCAAGAGGTCGAATCCCTGAAATTACCCCCCCATAGCGTGGAAGCCGAGCAATCTGTCCTCGGCGGCCTGATGCTGGATAACCAAGCCTGGGATCTGGTGCAAGAGGAGCTCACCCAGGGGGATTTTTACCGCTATGAGCATCGTTTGATATTTCAGGCTATGACTACCCTTGAGAAGCAAGAAAAGCCTTTTGACGTCATTACCATCGCTGAGACCCTCAAAGCCATGGGGGAGCTGGAGAATGTCGGTGGTGATGTTTATCTATTTGAATTATCACGTAATACGCCCAGTACCTCCAATATCAAGGCCTATGCCGAGATTGTCCACGAGCGATCTGTCCTACGGCAATTGATTGGTGTGGCTAATACCATTGCGGATTCGGCCTATAATCCCGATGGTGTGGCTCCTAATGAGCTCTTGGATCGGGCCGAGCAGCAAGTCTTTGAGATTGCCGAGCAAGGGGACCGTGGCACGGGGCCTGAACCCCTTAAGGCCCACATGACCACGGCGCTTGAGCGTATTGATAAACTCTATAACTCTGACAGTCCTATTACCGGCATGGAGACCGGCTTTGCGGATTTTGACAAAATGACCTCGGGTCTGCAGGAGTCTGATTTGGTGATTGTCGCCGGACGTCCCTCCATGGGTAAAACCGTCTTTGGTATCAATTTAGCCGAGCATGCAGCCCTGACTTCAAAGTTGCCGGTGGTGATCTTTAGCCTTGAGATGCCCGGGGATGCTATTGCCATGCGGATGTTGTCATCCTTGGGACGCATTAACCAACATAATCTCCGCAGTGGTAATTTGCACGATGAAGACTGGCCACGCATTACCTCGGCTGTGAGCATGTTGTCAGAAGCCGAGGTATACATCGATGATACACCGAGCTTGAGTCCTAGTGAGGTACGTTCCCGTGCGCGACGTATTGCCCGGGCCCACGGTCAATTGGGTTTAATAGTGATTGACTATCTGCAGTTGATGAAAGTGCCTAACCTTGCCGACAACCGAGTGGCGGAGATTTCAGAGATTTCCCGCTCCCTTAAAGCACTGGCCAAAGAACTCAAAGTCCCTGTTGTTGCGCTTTCTCAGTTGAACCGTAGTCTGGAGCAACGTTCTGACCGGCGTCCCGTGATGTCTGATCTTCGGGAGTCGGGTGCAATTGAGCAAGACGCGGACGTGATTGTGTTTATTTATCGGGATGAAGTGTATAACCCCGAGACGCGTGACAAAAACATCGCTGAGATCATTATCGGTAAACAACGTAACGGTCCTATTGGTAAAGTACGCTTGAACTTCCAAGGGCAATTTACCCGGTTTGATAATTTGGCGGATAGTGATCGCTATGAGATAGGTGACTAATGTCCTTAATCACGGCCCATATTGATACCAATGCTCTGCAACACAATCTCAAACAGGTACGGGAGTTCGCACCCAATAGTCGAGTTATGGCGATGATCAAAGCCAATGGCTACGGCCATGGTTTAGTGCCTGTGGCGCAAGCCTTAGCCGATGCCGATGCCCTAGGGGTAGCGCGTATCGATGAAGGACTAGAATTACGCGCAGCGGGTATTGATAATACTATCGTATTGATGGAAGGGGTGTTTAGCGCCGATGAATTACAAACCGCTGCCCGCGAGAATTTTCAAATCGTCATTCATCAGCCGCAACAATTAGAACTATTGCAAACAATATCTTTAGACAAACCTATTCCCGTTTGGCTCAAGCTAGATACCGGTATGCACCGTTTGGGGTTTGCGTTAGAAGATACGCAAACCGTTTATCAACAATTACAACAGTGTGACAGTGTTGCTGACGATATTCGTTTAATGAGTCATTTTGCTAACGCCGAGATCACTGGTGATAATTACACCTCAGAACAATGTCGACGTTTTCAAACCGCTATCGAAGGCTTAACCGGGGAGGTGAGTCTTGCGAATTCCGCTGCCATTTTGCGTTGGTCCGATACTCACGCGGATTGGGTACGACCGGGATTAATGTTATTTGGTGTCTCACCTTTGGCAGAGCAATCAGGGGCTGAGTTAAACTTGCAACCGGCCATGACCTTAAAAGCCAACATCATTGCGGTGAAGTCTTTGCGAGCAGGTGCTCCCGTTGGTTACGATGGTATTTGGCGAGCGCCTACCGCGATGAACATCGCTATTGTTGCTGCTGGCTATGGTGACGGTTACCCTTGGCGCATTGCCCAAAACACGCCGGTGTTACTCAATGGTAAGCATGCCACTATCGTGGGACGGGTTTCCATGGATATGCTGGCGATTGATTTACGGGGCCATGAGTCTGTAACTGTCGGTGATGCGGTGACCCTCTGGGGCGAAGGCTTACCGGTTGAAGACATTGCCCGTTATGCCAATACCATTCCATACTGTCTACTGACAGCTGTAACAAGACGGGTGGGGTTTGATTATAAGAATTGATTGGTGGGGGTAAAACAGACACTTGCTTGCTGCATGCTGCGCTCATTTATTGTCATTAGTATGGCGCTGTTATTGTTATTATCGTTTTTCTATCTTATGCAGCAAGCATGTCTGGTGTAAATCCGTTCACTTATTATTATACTAAGGGGAAACCCTTGGCTTATACGACAGTTGTGTCGTATTGGCCTAAATTATATTTCGTGATCATCGTCTGAATCATGCTCACATAACGTTGACCTAATTCAGAGTAATGATTCAATCCCGCTGCCATCGCTTTACCGTTAGGTTGCTTGTGGGCAGCACGTTCTTGAGCGCGAATATCACGTAATTGTTTATACGCACCATTGGAATTAAGATTGTGGATGTAGCCGGTTACAGAAGCCTGGGCGCTGGCAAAACGCTTCACTTCATGGTGTGAGCCGCTGCTACGTTGCTTCGGCACGATGCCGCAGCCAGCTTTGTAACACCATTGACCGAAATAATTGTTACCTTGTTTCGCAAAACGTGAGTTACCCCAGGCAGATTCGTTAGCCGCTTGGGCAACTACCAGAGACGTTGGGACGATATCAACCCGTTTGGTCAAATCGGTCCAAGTGCTGTCTTTGCTTAAATCAGGGTTTTTGATGCCGTAGTCTTTGGCAAGTTTCGTCACCCAGGCTTTATCGCTGCTGGATAAGTGACTACGGTTGTCGTTTAGTTTGAGTAATTTTTCCCGTTGCTTGGCGACGTCTTTGTTGGCCGCTTCGGCTTTAGGGGCGATAAAGTGGATAAAGTCATCTTGATGGCTCCCAGCGAAGGCAGTGGTTGCAAGCAGGGTAGCTGCGGCGCCAAGTAAGATTTTGCTGACTAATTTTTGAGTCATATCTCTCAACCTTTGTCTTAAAAATGAGCAGGCAGTTTAACAGTGGTTTATTAACTGATTCTTAAGCCTGTTCGTTTGAGAGCCTCTGTTTAAAAATTTAGCCAAAAAAGTCCTGTCGAAACAGGCAGTTACGAGGTTAAATTTTTATCAAAAATCATGCCAACTTGGCTGTGATTTCAGGCTCACAAGCCGGTAAGATATCGCTTACACGGAAAAAGGTCAATAGCTTAGGTGGGTGTAAGGTGGGGTTAGGGGCTAGGTACGCTGGGATTAATGGGGTATGGGTTGAAATTAATGCAGTTGAGCACTCCTATTAGGAACTGTTTACTTTTTCTCTAATTCCCCGTATAAATAGCCTCTTATGCATCGATAACCCATACCTAATAGAGGTCATTATGAACAGAATTTTAACAATCCTCCTCAGTACTGCTATGGCGCTGAGCCTCACTGCCTGTGCTGAAGCCAATAAGCAAAACATCGGTGCCGCGACAGGTGCCGTGATCGGTGGTGTTGCGGGTTCCACCATGGGTAAAGGCCACGGCAAAACCGCGGCTATCATCGGCGGTACCATGCTTGGTGGTTTGATCGGTGGCAGCATCGGTAAATCCATGGATGATGTGGATCATCTGAAGATGCAGCAAGCGCTGGAGAGTAGCAAGACCAATCAAACCGTGTCTTGGGTCAATCCTGATACCCACAACAGTTACGCGGTCACGCCAACCCAAACGTATACGACCAACAATACCCCTTGTCGTAAATTTACAACAGTTGCGACTATCGACGGTAAACAACAAACCGTGGAAGGTACCGCCTGTCGTCAAAACGGCAAATGGGTGATGAAGTCGTAAGCTAACTACTTAAGGGGCTCAACAAATCGCCGCATAGGCGATAGTACATAGTACTCGGAGCCCCTTTCTTTTAACGACAAGGAAGCGCTATGGCAAAAAGCAAGTTAATCTATTCCTGCCAGGCCTGTGGCGTGACGTCACCGAAATGGCTTGGGCAATGTAATGATTGTGGCGGTTGGAATACCTATGTCGAAGAACGCCCCATTGCCGAGAGCAATCATCCCCGTGCGATTCGTTTTGAAGGCTTTGCTGGCGATATCGATGGCCAGGTGACCCATTTATCCGAGGTGAATCTCACCGAAACTCCGCGGGTTAGTACGGGCCTTGATGAATTAGACCGTGTCTTAGGCGGCGGTTTAGTGCCGGGTTCGGTGGTGTTAATCGGTGGCGACCCAGGGGTGGGTAAATCGACCTTACTGTTAGATGCCGTTGCGCAAATGAGTCAACAACACAAAGCCCTCTATGTCACCGGCGAGGAATCTTTGCAACAAGTGACTTTGCGGGCCCGTCGGCTTAGTTTGCCCGAAGATGAATTGTTATTGTTAGCTGAGACTCAGGTCGAGAAAATCATCCATCATGCCCAAAAGCAACAACCCACCGTCATGGTCATCGACTCAATTCAGACGATTTTTACTGATTATATTCAATCTGCCCCTGGGGCGGTGTCCCAAGTGCGCGAAAGTGCCGCACAATTGGTACGCTTTGCCAAACAAACCGGGACGGCATTGTTTATCGTTGGTCATGTCACCAAAGAAGGCACGTTAGCGGGACCGCGCGTGCTCGAACACATGGTGGATAGTGTGTTGTACTTTGAAGGGGAGCGGGACAGTCGTTTTCGTGTGGTACGTGCGGTTAAGAACCGTTTTGGTGCGGTGAATGAGTTGGGCGTATTTGCGATGACTGACAAAGGTTTGCGGGGGGTGAATAACCCGTCAGCGATTTTTTTGTCCCGTCATGTAACCGATGTGCCGGGCTCAGCCGTATTAGTCACCTGGGAAGGTTCGCGACCGATGTTAGTAGAAGTGCAAGCATTGGTAGACGAAACACACTTAGGCAATCCGCGGCGGGTGACAGTGGGCTTGGAGCAAAACCGCTTAGCCATGTTATTGGCAGTCTTGCACCGACATGGGGGTGTGCCGACCTACGACCAAGATGTGTTTGTGAATGTGGTCGGCGGTGTGAAGGTCACCGAGACGGCGGCGGATTTGGCATTACTATTAGCGGTGTTATCCAGTCTGCGCAATAACTCTTTGCCGGAAGACTTAGTGGTGTTTGGTGAAGTCGGCTTATCCGGCGAAATTCGCCCGGTCCAAAGTGGTCAGGAACGGTTGCGTGAAGCGGCCAAACATGGCTTTAAGCGCGCTATCATTCCTGTAGCTAATGCACCGAAGAAAGCTATTGAGGGACTGGAAGTGATAGCCGTTGAGCGTTTGAGTGAAGCTTTAGAGGGGATGCGCTAGATGAACATAGTGAATCGTGTTGTTATTGCTTGGTGTGTATTGAGTGTGAGTGTGTTTGCCTATGCCGACAAGACTGTTGATAACTTAACTCTGCCCAAGGGCTTTAAGGCGAATTTATTCATCGATAATTTACCCGCACTTCGGCAGATGGCCTTAGGGGACAAGGGCACGGTGTTTGTTGGTAGCTTGAATGGCGAAGTCTATGGTCTGGTAGATACCAACAATGACGGACGTGCTGATACCGTGCATGTTATTGCGAAGAAATTAAATTACCCCAACGGTGTGGCTGTGCATAAGGGGGACTTGTACATTGCGGAGATTGATAGAATCACCCGTTACCATGACATCGAGAATCATTTAAACAAACCACCCAAGCCTGAGGTTATTGTTAAAGACTTGCCAGATAAGCGTCATCATGGGTTTCGTTTTATAAAGTTTGGCCCCGATGACAAACTCTACCTAGGTGTTGGTGCGCCTTGTAATGTATGTCTGAGTGAGGATAAACGTCTCGGGACTATTATGCGCGTGAATGCCGATGGTAGCGAGCTCGAAGTCTTTGCCAAAGGTGTGCGTAATACGGTGGGATTTGATTGGGAGCCGGGGACAGATGTGTTGTGGTTCACGGATAATGGTCGGGATTGGTTAGGGGATCATGAACCGCCTGATGAATTAAACCGCGCGCCGGAGTCTGGCATGCATTTTGGTTTTCCCTATGTGTATGGCAACAATAAGCCTGATCCGAAGTTTGGCAAACTCCCTTATCCACAAACATTCACGATGCCAGTCAAGAACCTCCCTGCCCATGTGGCTGCCTTAGGCATGGTGTTTTATCAAGGTAATCAATTCCCCAAAGACTATCAGGGGGATATTTTCATCGCGGAACACGGCTCCTGGAATAGCTCGAAGAAAGTCGGCTACCGTGTCAGTCGTGTTAAACACAAAGACGGCACAGTGACGGATTATCAGCCCTTTGTGACCGGGTTCTTAGAGGGTGATGATGATGTGCTCGGCCGTCCTGTGGCCTTGTTAACCTTGCCTGATGGCAGTTTGCTTATCTCCGACGATTTTGCTGGGAAGATTTATCGGGTTGGGTATGGGGGTTAGAATAATCTGCACGTGGATAGGCATTCTTACCGGCTGAAAAGACGTTGATACCAGGGTCTAACCGCTGTGTCAGAAGGAGCTTGTTCATAAGTCTCCTCAAGCCCGCCGAACTCATCATATGAATCTCCCCATAGACCGAATCCTGTGCCAGCTGAGCTTCTAGGGCTAGCTGTACCACTGTAGACCGAGCTATTAGATGAAGAACGGCTGCGACTCGGGCTAGTAGTGGGACTATAAGCGCTAGGGTTATCCATAGTGTGATATCCACCTGGGCCCGTGCCATCGTCAGAATAAGTTGTTGAGCTTCCTTGAGAGTAAGTTGTTGCTGTCATTTCAGTGTCTTCGTCGACCCTCCCGAAATGACCTTCCCGCTTACTAAAATAGAGTTTTCTACCAATCGCTTTACCGATTTCCAACCCTATAATGACAGGCAGCCACAGTGGCGATGTTAGTGCCAAACCAGCGCTGAACCCAATGAGTTTTAATCCTATCCCCATGGGTTTTAAGATATTATCATTTGTCCAGTTGGCAGCACGTTCTAGAGCGGGCTTAATTTCGATTGCATCCCAGCTGCGAGAGACCCAACTCTTGAATTCACCGGCCTTCTGGGCAATCCATTGGCCCGCAGGCTTAAGGGCATTCTCATAAATTCTACTAGTAGTTCGGATAGCCAGAGGAATAAGAACATCTGCGGCGATGTAGCTAATAACAGTGGTAATAGCGGATAGACCAAAAGCCACTAACGACGCGAGACCCACCAGAGCGCCAACGACAGCGGTTGCGGCAGTGAATAACAGGGGAAGAATATACGGCGAGAGCAAAGCAAGACAGAATGCACCAAAAGTAAGACCTATGAACCCAACGACACTAAGACCTAGTATCCCAAAAACTGGTCCTAGAAGGATGATAGCTGCCATAAGTGCAACAAAAATAAGCGCCATAATGTTGAAATTAAAGAAAATTTTCCAGGCAGTTTTAGGGGCTCTAGCGATAAATTCGAGAATATTCTTAGCCTTAGTGCCCAACCAATCGCCGAGTAGTGTCAAAGGGTTTGTCTTGAAGTCAGCCATGTATCATATCCATCATCAGGTCAAGTTGGCGAAGAATAACACTATAAGCTTAACGGAGGATTAATGAGTTGTCGACGTTTCATAGCAATTCCCCAGAAAATCCGATTAAGAGAGGGTTAACATTGACTTAATAGAATTCTATTACGGTGGCTTCTAGACTTTAACTATAACAGCCGTGAGAGGTGGATAATATGTTTTTGCAGAAGAAAGATGGACGAGTTGTTGAGGTTGCTCCAGAAGATAGATCTGACTACGCGCGGCGCACGGGTGCGTTTACGCAAAAAACAACTGAAGATAGGTCAGTCGGTAGTGCACGAGTTAATGCGGTAGATGGGTTCGCAGCAAAAGCAGGTGGTGATTTCCCTAAGGGTATAAGTGCAGCGGTTAAGAAGGAACAAGCCTACAAAAATATCGTACCGGCAGGCGATGGTAATGTGCGAGTTTCTGGTAGTGACTTTGGTGATGATAATATCTACGGTGACGGTGTATTTGAGATTACCGTACAAGAGCTTGAAGCTTTGCGTGAACAATCTCGTATTTTCTTAGACCCTGAATTGCCCAGCGCTTTTTATCGCGCATTGCTACTTGCCGTTAATAAGGACAGAAAAGATGCTCGCAACTTCAAGAGCTTATTACGAGGCAATCTTATCGAAAGTGGAAATGAGATACAAGGGGTTGCTGATGCAGCACTCAATGCCCCAACAAGATATGGATTCAGAGATAAGGCCCATGCAGAAAAAATCGTCAACATGAACTTATCTAACATAGGACGAATGGTGTGTGTAGCCCAACAGGTCTATTCGATGGTCCGTCAAGGTTATCAGTTAGGAGAAAAATCACAAAAACCACATGCTCTCATCAGTGCAGCAGGACTTGATTTTAATGAAAATCATAAAATGATCGAATTGTATTTTGAGAATGGAGGTTTTAAAGAAGGTGCACCGGAGTTGCTTTTCAATGATATTTTAGCTCTTGTACATCTTGAAATGATGGCTATGAAAGAAATGGGCGTTAAAGACGCCAGCTTCATAGCTACAGGTTGTGGCAAGTTTCTTGCTGGTGTTCCTGAACCTTGTAAAGATATTGTCAGAGAGTATTATGCTGCTGCACGTTTCTTATTATTAAAACACGGTGATTATGGCTTCGAGAACTGCTATTTTCATCCTGGCGATGAAGCTAATATTGAGCCCATGAAAAGGATGTTTAATCAATTCGCTGGTGATGGTGTGGTATTTCAGAATGACCATGACTCATTCTTTCTTGCTGATGAAGCTAGTCGTGAGGGTAGGTCGGCAGGTGTAACTGGAGGCTCTGATGCTGAGTTTACGACGTCAGGCAAAGGGGGCAAAGACTATGACAAAATTGTTCGAGCTGAAGGTGCCTCCTATGGCGCAGAGGAAACGCAATTCAGTATCTCAACAGCGGTAAATGCAACGTTGGGTGTTGATACTAATTTATATACACAAACCAACCGCCAGCAAAATGTTGCTGGCATTAGTAATCGTGCGGCAATCCTTGCTGAAGCCCGGGTGGGGGGAATGTTCATCCAGGAGTCTTCTCAAAGGAACGAAGTAATCGATGCTTGTATAGTGGTTACAGAAAATACTCCCCAGCTTTATCAACAAATTGCAACGCTAGATATTAGTGATTCATTAAAGCAAAATATTTTAGTCGCTAGAGCTGAGCATGCTAATAAAGATAAATATTCTCACCATGATGATATTTCACTTATCGCTGCTTTTGTAAAAATGAGAGGCATGGAAGATTCTGAAATAGATGGATTTATCGCCTGGTGCATAGACAATCTTGATGAAAAAAATTCTGAGCAATTAGAACCTGGGAAAAGTAATTTCAAAAAAGCACTAGTTGTTCGCATTTGTAATATATTATCATCAGAGTACTTTTCTACAGTATCGTTAAATAGCGATGGAGGAAAGGAGATAGTAGAAAAGCTTAAAGCTTTGATAAAAAATATTGTCAGTGAAATCAATAAGCATCCTGACAGAGTCAATGAAAATTTGACAGTCTTAGATAACACCAAAAAATTACTCGATAAATTAGCTGCGTTATCTAACAACAAAGTAGAACAGAAAGAAGCGATGGCAGGATATTATCGCGATCAATATGTTAGCGATACCCAAAAAATGTCTAAAGGCGGTAAGCTGGGGCAATTTGTTGTAAGAGCTGCAATAGGAGTAGCTACAGTAGTTGCTGCTGTGATAACGCCATTATTAGGCGTAGCCATTGTTGCAGCTCCTCTCGCCTGGAATTGGCGCCCTAGTCTCTTCAAAGGCAAAAAAGGCACCCGCGGCGAAGTAAACAAATCTGTTGAAGATGTTGCTGAAGAAGCTCACAAGCACAGCCCTAAAGGTCCCGGTAACCGAGGCGGCGGCTCCGGTAGCTAACGGTTACTCTTCCTCACACACCTGCACCTTCCCTTCATGGACTCGGACTCTAAAAGCTGCAATGTCTTCATAGGCGGGAGGGACGGTGGCACGGCCAGTGCGAATACAGAAATGGGCGCCATGGCGGGGGCAAATGATTTCGTCGCCTTCTAATTCACCATCAGATAAAGGCCCACCATCGTGGGTGCAAATGTCTTCAATGGCGTAGTACTCACCATCTTTGTTGATAATCATGATTTCAGTGTCGTCAATCTCAACGACTTTCCAACGGCCGGGGGGGATTTCATTTTCGTCAGCAACGGTTATCCAGTTTGACATTAAAGTTTCTCCTATTTCGCTAGCGGTTTCATGAATTGGTGCGAGACAAGGCAAATGTCAGCCCAATGAGCGAGTTTACAAGTAGTAAATGAGCGACATTGGGCTGGCATTTAACAAAGTATCGTGCCATTCATGGAAGCGCTAAAACATATTCAATTGTAATTTTGCTTCCTCTGTCATCCTCTCCATGGTCCAAGGGGGATCCCAAACAACTTCCACGGTGACGTCTTTGATTTCGGCGACGTTAAAACGCACGGTGTCGGCGACCATTTCGGGGAACTCTTGGGCGACAGGACAGCCGGGGGCAGTCAAGGTCATATCAATGTGTAATACGTCTGTTTCTGCGTCAATCTTGAGGTTATAAATCAAACCGAGATCATAAATATTGACGGGAATTTCGGGATCGTAGACGAGTTTCAGCGCATCGATGACCGCTTGCTCTAATGCATTATCGTTGAGATTGGAGGTCAGTAAATTGTGACTCATGATATACCTCGTTACTCGGTGGATACCACTTCACCTTCACCGGTGAGTGCTTCATGGATGGCATGCCAGGCAAGGGTCGCGCACTTGATGCGAGAGGGATATTCACGCACGCCAGCCAAGACGGAGAGCTTGCCTAACTGTGACATGTCGGTGTCAGGGGACTTCGCGGTCATTAATTCATGGAAGGTTTGAAATAATTGCTCGGCCTCTTTGACCGTTTTGCCTTGCAAGGTTTCGGTCATAATGGATGCTGATGCCGTTGATATGGCACACCCTTGGCCGGTGAAACTGACTTTCTCCACATTGCCATTATTAATGTGCAAATATACCGTTAAATGATCGCCGCACAAAGGATTAAAACCTTCAACGTGACTGGTACAGTCATGCATCTCGCCAAAGTTACGGGGACTGCGGTTGTGATCGACGATAACTTGTTGGTAGAGTTCGCGTAAATCATTCATTAGCCAAATACCTTTTTTGCGTCAATCAGGGCAGCGAACAAGGCATCGATTTCGTCGGTGGTATTATAAAATGCAAACGATGCTCGCGCGGTTGCGGGTACATTATAAAATTCCATTACTGGCATAGCACAATGATGCCCCGTGCGTATAGCAACCCCTTGATGGTCGAGTATGGTACCCAAATCGTGGGCATGGACATCACCATAGGTAAACGACAAAATGCTGGCTTTATCCTTCGCTGTGCCAATCATATGAAAATCCGCATCTGCTTCAGCTTGACGAGTAGCATACGCCAATAAATGATGCTCATAAGCAGCAATATTATCCATGCCTAATTGTTGGAGATAATCGATCGCCACCCCTAAACCGATAGCACCAGCAATATGCATGGTACCGGCTTCGAATTTAAACGGTGGTACATTATAAGTTGTCCCGGTGAAACTGACTTGGCGAATCATTTCTCCGCCACCTTGGTAAGGTGGCATGGCTTCGAGTAAGGCTTGTTTACCATACAGTACGCCAATACCTGTTGGGCCATACATCTTGTGCCCAGACAGGGTATAAAAGTCACAATCTAAATTCTGCACATCGATGGTAGTGTGTGGTGCTGCTTGAGCGCCATCAATCAATACCGGGGTATTATTGGCATGGGCCAGTTTGATTATGTCTTTGACAGGATTGATAGTGCCCAGCGCATTAGAAATATGGGTCAGCGCAACTAGCTTCGTCTTAGCTGTGAGTAATCGCTCGTACTCCTCCAGAATCAATTCGCCACGCTCATTGATCGGCACGACTTTTAAGGTTGCGCCAGTTTGCTCACACAGTAATTGCCAGGGCACAATATTGGAATGGTGTTCCATATAAGTAATGAGTACCTCATCCCCTGCGCTGATATTAGCGCGGCCGTAACTACTAGCTACTAGATTAATAGCCTCGGTAGTACCTCGACAAAAGATAATTTCACTGTCACGTTTTGCATTGATAAAGTGCTGAACTTTGCGTCGCGCTGCCTCAAAGGCATCGGTGGCTTTTTCACTCAACATATGCACACCGCGATGAATATTCGCATTCGTCGTGCGGTAATAGTCGTCTATGGCATCAATAACACACTGAGGTTTTTGGCTGGTGGCAGCATTGTCTAAATAAACGAGCTTATTGCCATTGACGCTAGTGGACAGGATAGGGAAATCCTTGCGAACCGCACTCACATCAAAGGTTGTCGCTTTATTGCCTGCTAATGATACGTCTGTCATGCAATCAACTCCTGTACCCCTTGGCTTTGGGGTAAATGGCTTTTGAGGGCGTCATCAAACAAAGCTTGCATCGCTTTGCAAGGCATATTATGTAAAATTTCTTCGGCAAAACCATAAGTCAAAATATCATAGGCCATAGCTTTGTCGATGCCGCGGGATTGCAGGTAAAATAATGCATTTTCATCCAGCTGTCCCACCGTCGCACCATGGGCGCATTTCACATCATCGGCATAGATTTCTAATTGGGGTTTAGTGTCAATCTCCGCATCATCGGACAATAACAGGTTATTGTTCGTCTGCACGGCGTCAGTCTTTTGTGCATCAACTGCCACAATAACACGGCCGTTAAATACCGCCCGGGATTTATCCGCCAAGATGCCTTTGTAGAATTCATGACTGCGACAATGAGGTACGGCATGGTGAATAGACGTATGATTATCCACGTGTTGTTTGTTAGCGGTCATGTATAAACCTTGCAAGTCACACTCGGCATTTTCACCCGCCAAGGTAACGTGCAAATCATTACGTATGAGTTTACCGCCTAAGTCACAGTTAAAATGGCTCACCTGACTATCTCGCTGTTGCGTGATATGTAGATGAGAGATTTCATGGCCTTTGTTGCCCGCTTGTTGTAATTGATACCAGGTTAACTGACTATTCACGTCACAAAATACTTGGCTTAAGTGCGTGTTGAAGTATTTCTCATCCGTCAGACCCACCCGTTGTTCCAGGACAATGGCACTAGCCCCTTGACCTAGTTGTACGAGATTACGATTATGGTGCATATGGGCGTCAGTGGTAAGATGCAAGATATGCAAGGGTTTATCCAATGCGGTGTTCGCGGGAACATCAATAATATAGCCATCACTCATCAATAAGGTATTTAAGGCATTGTAGCCCGGCACAGTTAAATCAATCTGTGCAAATTGGCTATCTAAGGCTTGCGGTGCTTTGGCTAATTGTTGTTGCAGACTGTTAACGGCAATATTGCTAGGCTTATTCGATAAGCTCTCAGCAAAATGCCCATTCACGAATACCACGCTGTAGCTGTCTACTATTGTGTACGCAGCAACATCAATATCGGTGTTATGTGCGTCGACAAGACTAAAGCCGTGCTTGTGAATACTGTCAGTGTTCGTGTATTTCCAATCCTCATTGCGAAAATGGGGCAAGCCTTGTTGTTCCAGTGCGTCATAGGCGTGTTGGCGCAGCTGCGTGAGCCAAGCAATATCCTTGCCCGGCAGCTTGCTTGCCACGCGCTGGTATTCATCGAGGTAATGTTGTTGGTAGGCCGTCTTCATCTTAGGCAACCTCATCCGTTATCCAACTGTAGCCGGATTGCTCTAACTGTTGGGCTAATTCACTGCCGCCAGATTTGATGATTTTGCCATTCGAGAGTACGTGTACCACGTCAGGTTTGACATAATCGAGCAAACGCTGGTAGTGGGTGACCAAGACAATGGCACGCTCGGAACTGCGTAGGGCATTAATGCCTTCGGATACAATCTTTAACGCATCGATGTCGAGTCCGGAGTCAGTTTCATCAAGGATTGCAAGCTTGGGTTCGAGGATAGCCATTTGTAGCATTTCGTTACGTTTTTTCTCCCCGCCCGAGAAGCCGGTGTTAACATCACGGTAGAGCATGGTTTCGTCCATTTTGAGCTCTTGCATTTTGCCTTTGACCAATTGCAAAAAATCAAACGCATCCACTTCAGGCAAGCCTTGTTGTTTGCGTTTAGCATTGAGGGCTGCTTTTAATAAATAAATATTATTGACCCCTGGAATTTCTACCGGGTATTGAAACGCCAAAAACACGCCATCTCGCGCGCGTTCTTCCGGCGCTCGCTCTGTCATATCTTGACCTTCAAATTCAATCAGACCCTCGGTGACGGTATAACTGTCACGGCCTGCTAAAACATTCGCGAATGTGCTTTTGCCGGAGCCATTAGGGCCCATGATGGCATGGACTTCGCCGGGTTTAACATTCAGCTCGATGCCTTTTAGGATGTGTTTATCTTCAACTTTTGCGTGTAAATTTTTAACGTTTAACATAATGACCTCTAACCGACACTGCCTTCAAGACTGATCCCGAGTAACTTCTGTGCTTCTACAGCAAATTCCATCGGCAGTTCTTTTAGTACTTGTTTACAAAAACCATTCACAATCATAGACACCGCATCTTCCGTGGCGATACCTCGCTGTTGCAAATAAAATAATTGATCATCCGAAATCTTTGAGGTGGTGGCTTCATGCTCCACTTGCGCGCTGGCATTCTTGTTCTCGATATACGGGAAGGTATGGGCGCCGCATTTATCACCCATCAATAGGGAATCACACTGGGTGAAATTACGGGCATGCTCAGCACTTTTGGCAACTTTAACCAGACCGCGGTAAGAGTTTTGACTGTAGCCTGCAGAAATACCCTTGGCAATAATCGTGCTGCGGGTGTTTTTGCCGATATGATACATCTTAGTCCCGGTGTCTGCTTGCTGGCGATTATTGGTGAGTGCGACAGAATAGAATTCACCCACAGAATTATCGCCGCGCAAGATAACACTGGGGTATTTCCAGGTAATAGCAGAACCGGTCTCAACTTGCGTCCAAGATATTTTGGAATTATTGCCGCGACAATCACCGCGTTTGGTAACGAAGTTATATATACCACCTTTGCCGTCTTTGTCACCGGGATACCAATTTTGCACGGTAGAATATTTAATATGAGCATCTTCGAGCGCAATTAATTCTACAACAGCCGCGTGAAGTTGGTTTTCATCCCGCATGGGGGCGGTGCAACCTTCTAGGTAACTGACATAACTACCGGGCTCGGCAACCACCAGGGTTCGTTCAAATTGTCCCGTGGAGGCAGCATTGATACGGAAATACGTCGACAACTCCATTGGACAGCGAACCCCTTTGGGAATATAACAAAATGATCCATCAGAGAAGACGGCTGAGTTGAGTGCTGCAAAGAAATTATCAGTATAAGGCACCACAGAACCCAGGTATTGTTCGATAAGTTCAGGGTGTTCTTGTACGGCTTCAGAGAAAGAACAAAAGATAATGCCTTGCTCGGCTAGTTTGTCTTTAAATGTCGTTGCCACAGACACACTATCGAATACCGCATCCACCGCCACGCCGGCTAGCATTTCTTGTTCTTTGAGCGGTATACCTAATTTCTCATACGTCGCTAATAACTCAGGGTCGACCTCGTCGAGACTCTTGGGGCCGTCTTTTTTGTCCTTGGGTGCAGAGTAATAACTAATATCTTGGTAATCAATGGGGGGATGATAAACGTTAGCCCAATTGGGTTCAGTCATGGTAAGCCAATGCCGAAAGGCTTTAAGCCGCCATTCTAAGAGGAACTCCGGTTCGTTTTTTTTGGCGGAAATCAATCGCACCACATCTTCGTTCAAGCCTTTAGGAATCGTTTCAGATTCCACATCGCTAACGAAGCCGTGTTGGTAATCCTGTTGCAGGATGTCTTCTAATTGTTGATCACTGTTACTCATGGTTGTTACCTGTTGCTGTGTCAGTTGCACGCTTAATGTCTTTTATGTCGATACAAACATCGGTTTGTTGCATGGGTTTCGCCATGTCCGCCAAGCTGATTTTTTGTAAAGAGTCATGGATCATATGACTGATGCTGTGCCAATTACCACGAATGGCGCAAAGTTCCTCATAATCACACAGACCTGCTTGCTCACCACACTCAGTCAGCCCCAAACCGCCTTCCATCGCGGTGATAATTTCGGCTATGCTGATGTCCTCTGGGGCACGGGAGAGGCTATATCCCCCAGCGGCGCCACGATGAGACACGAGCAAGCCCGCTTTTGTGAGTATTTTCAATATCTTACTGACTGTTGGCAGGGCCAAATGGGTTTGTTCGGTAATATCCCGGGCGTTACGCTTTTCGCCAGGGGATTGGGCCAAACAGGCCATCACCACAGTGCTGTAATCGGTTAACTTACTGATTCTAAACATAATTCAAAAACACTAATTAGTACCTATATAGTACTAATTATAGTCATATGATACAAAAAAGGTACTATTTAAAACTGGGCGCATCATAGCGCTATCACGCGGTGGGTGCAAGGGGGGACACTGTCTTCAGATCAGTTGTTGATTATTAATGCAGATTGTCTATAATTCCAATAAGTGACAAATTTGTCATTTATTGGAATTATAGAAATGTATACACCTAAAGCAATTATTGAGATTTTTCATCTGATGTTTCTTCGTCAATTTAGTGCGCAAATTGATTCAAATTTGTATGCAGTAAAGGGCGGATGTAATCTTCGGTTTTTTTTCAATAGTATTCGCTACTCTGAAGATCTGGATTTAGATATTCGTACAATTCAGATGCAAACCCTTAAGAGTAAAGTCGACAAGATCCTGGCATCATTGCCATTACTAAAATTATTGCAAGGGTATGGGGTTACGCAGATTAGTTTCTCTGCGCCAAAACAAACTGAGACAACACAACGATGGAAAATACAGCTACAGACCAGTAATAGTGAATTACCACTGCATACTAAGATTGAATTTTCACGGCGCGCTGATGTAACCGAAAGAGAACTTGGTTCTGTGGGCATGAGGATCTGTCAAGCCTATGGATTATCACCAACGCGTCTTTCCCATTATGGCCATGATGCTGCCGTAGCTCAAAAGGTCTTAGCACTAGCTAATCGCACGCTAACCCAAGCACGAGATATTTTTGATTTATACCACCTACTGCATATCAGTAAGCCGCAGGCTGCGGAATATGAGCCTGAAGTATTAGCAAAAGCTCAAGAAGCATTAGCCTCCATTAGTTTTGCTGACTATAAATCCCAGGTTGTCAATTTTATGGAAATCGATCAGCAAGAAATTTATGATAGTGATGATTATTGGCAGACCATCTCAAATCAAGTATTCCAGTATCTGAGTGAGCTGGAAAGATGAATTTATTGGCGGCTTACAAACAATTACAGCCGTTAGCACCGACATTTTTGACTCGGGAGGCGGCAAGTATCCTTGGCGTTTCTAATAATTATGCAGTTAAAATTCTTTCACGTTTGAGTGAGCAGAGATATATTGTTCATATCGCTAGAGGGCGATGGGCATATTCACCAACTATTGATCCTTTGTTGCTGCCAAATATTTTAGTGCAACCTATGTTGGCTTATATCTCACTTTATTCTGCTTTGTACTACCGTGGAATGATTGATCAAATTCCAAGTACAGTATTTGCCATCTCTAATGGCAAAACAAAAATTTTTAATACCCCTCTTGGTAAGGTTTCTATTCATAATATAAGCGGAACGTTATTCACCGGGTATGAGGTTTATGGTAATCAAGGTTTATTGATGGCCACGCCAGAAAAGGCTTTATTTGATACCCTTTATCTAATGCCAGCACGCTCAAATGTATTTAAACGCTTGACAGAAATAGATCTGTCTGAGGACTTTGATTACACACTATTTGATACGTGGATACAGCTAATTAATAATCAAAGTCGTCGACAATTGGTTGAAACAGCGATTGAAGGGTTGAGGGCCGCAGACTGATATTTTCTTGTCAATATAGTCTATAAAACAGACAAAAATCTTTTTAACCCTGAATAATCTGCAAAGTCTGCAGAAAATTACCCGGTAAAAATCTGCATTCCCTGCAGATTTTTCAGGGTTAAGTCGTTTGAGCCAGCACGATTAACGACGCCCACCAAGGCCTGGACCGCTCGAAGTCGCACTTCCGCCGCCGTTGTTGGCGAGAGCTTGACGCTCAGCAAGGGCCTCGGTGTCGGGAATGACTTGGTCAAGGGTAAATGTTGCTCGAGTCATGGGGTCAATACCCGAAAATTGTAATACACTAACCAGGTCATATACTTCATTGGAGTGCCCTAATGTCGCATTGGGTAAACGCACAGGAATTGTTGTCGTATCGCAAGTAATAGCACAATGTGCGTTATCGCCAACGAGCTTAGTTCTGAGTGCGCCATCGCTATAGATGTTTTCGGGTTGACGTGCTGCATCATTATAGAATTGTTGGCACGCAATAATATGTTGTCGTAATTCGGAACTGAATTCATTCCAGTTACTGGTGATTAACGGATCGAGAGGCCCCCAAACAGCATTATCCACACCGTGGGGTGTAGCTTGAGCTAGAGGGAGGCGATTTGGGTCGATATCTGTGACTTCATAAACTTTCACTGCAATTTTGCCTCTGGGACTAGGCACCTCTTTAATATCGCTATCAGCAATGATATAAGTAACTGGTTCGCCTTTTTTCTTGAGTTGTATGCGCTGATCTCTGAAATTCGTATACGCACGTTTAGCACGGTCTGAAGGCTGTCTTATTTCGCTAATATAAAGTTTATCGTCAATGCGCATAATTGTGTAGTATTTAATAAGTCCGGTTGTTAGTAGAAACGCGACGAGTTTTGCCTTTAAATAATCTTTCTGTTTTCTACCTAAATTATTGTAAGCAACACGGCGAGCAGGTCTTGGTACTCGCGCTTGCTCGGGTGTTGGTGCCGCTGCAGAACTTGTCATGGCCACACCGTCGTCATCACCGTTACCACTAGGAGCAGCGCTGGTGCTTGCTGCAGGTGCTAAACGGCTGCGGTCTATACAAGTCACTTGATAAGCGGGGATATTTTTGCCCGCAGGTGTTTGAAATATACCTTTGGGAAGTGGAACAATACTAAAGCCATATTCAGTAGGCTCTGCGCTTGAGATACTTTGTATTAAGTCGAAGGCTTCTTTTCCGTCACCAACAGGTGGATTTTGGCTACGCTCTCGAATAAACAGTTTACCTTCTCTTTCTAGAAGCGTGTAGCAGTCTGGTAGCCCATACTCTTGGTATTGATTAAGGAGGTTATTGATAGCCCGTTGCAAGGCTTGTTGTTCATCTCTACTGAGGTCACTGAATGAGCTTTGCTCAGAGCGTGGAGATGATGTGCTTGCTGTCGCAGCCGCATGACGGGTTTCATAAAGTTTTGGCCGAATAGTAGTGATCTTAAAGAAAAGCACGACTTGTTCATTATATGTAACTTTAAGCGGTATATCAGCCACATCACAACCAATACCTTTCAGGGATTGCAATATTCTCTCGCATAGCCCATGTGCGAGTAGATGGTCCTGTACATGTTTCAAAAATAGTTGTGGGCGATCACCGATTCTTCGGACAACGATTTCATAGTCTTGTTCAGAGTGACCTGTTTTGGCGCGGTCAAGAGCGTGGGAAAGTTGCTGTTGGACGAGTTCTTGCTGCTGCGCTGATAATTCATGATATTGCTTACCCGCAGTTTGTCGATTGTCACTTAAAAACATAGCATCACCTCGGTCTGTATAATTATTGTTCACAAATTATACGGATATATCAAGCAATGTCAATCGGTGGGCTAGCTTTTTCAGGCTTTGTTCGCAAAATAATGAATAAAATCAACCCTATACCGCTAACACCGATGAGCATTAAGCCCATGGGCAGAGCGGTTAAATCATGGAATGGGGCGACAATAATACCGGCCATAGTGGAAGCGAGGCCTTGCAGGAGACCAAACAGGGCAGAAGCCGCCCCTGCGGTCCCAGGAATAAGTGACATGGTGGCGGCTTTACTGGTGGGGGACATGATCCCCATACCAACGAAGTAGAGCATGGTCGGGCCCATCGTATTGAGAATGGTTGGCTCGAAGGCTAGGGCAATGCTGGTCATCAAGAGCCCTGCAACCAAAGCCACTAAGATGCCAACTAATAATACTTTATCAATTCTCAAGTGATGCACTAAAAAAGTAGCGATAAACTTCCCGACCATGATCCCGGCCACCGTCATAAAGGCAAAGTAACCATACACATGGGGGTCAATTTTCATGGACTTCACAAACAGGAATGGCGATGCGGTGTAATACACAACCGTACCAGCAAACACGAAACTATAAGCCAACAAATAACGGCAATAATCCCTGTCAGCAATTAAGCGTTTGTAGGTTTTGATGATATTAGGAATAACGTTAGTGGCTTTGTTTAAAGTAGGATTGGTCTCTGGTAGATAAAAAATCGTCTGCAGTAACAATATCAAACCCATGATAAACAAAAAGATAAAACTGTAATGCCAGTCAAGGAACAATAAAATATAACCGCCAATCATGGTCGCTAAGGCGGGTGACCAAGCGGCAAGCAAGCTCAAATAAGTCAGTGCTTTGGTGGTGTCTTTTTTGTCGTACATGTCATTGATCATGGCGCGGCCGATGGCGGTGACACAACCAATACCAAAACCTTGCAATAAACGGCCGGCAAAAAACATGGGGAAGTCCACCGAAAAAGCACAAATTAATGACCCGGTTAAAAATATCGGAATAGTGATGAGCATGATTTTGCGGCGGCCAAAGATATCCGTCAGTGGCGACCACACAAAACGGGATAAAGCGAGAGAGGTAAAGTAAATGGCTACCACAAACTGCATCACGTCTTGATGGATATCAAAAGATAAGGCAATTGCCGGTAAGGCAGGTAAATAAATATCACGGGAGAATTTTGCCACGTACCAGGTAGCAATGACGCTCAGTTTGGCGTGTCCAAACCCGCGCTTCATGCTGAGTCCTTACGCTGATAGCGCGCACTATAGCGTGTCCAGGCCGCCATTAGTTCGCTTTGTAATTGTTGACTTGTGGCAACCAGGGCTTGGTAATGCTGCTGAAAATGCTGCAAGATATCGGCGGCAGATGTCTCAGGACCAAGTTGATGAGCGCGTCCCAGTTGGGTGCCAGCAGCAAAGGCAAAATCCGCTTGTTGTTCCCGAGTAAATTGCTTTGCTGGTTTACGGTTCAGCGTTGGCACTTGTCGACCCCAGTATTCAATGCCATTGATCGTCGCCCAACTTTCTAGGCGACAACAATCCGGGGCAAAATGCTTGGCGGCCGCCACCATGCGTTTCCCTTGATGGCCATACGCATTGGTATAAAACCGCGTATGGGGCCAGGCCGGAATGATATAGTTTTTGGTGTGTTTAATATCAATAACAATATCATCATCGTCGTCATTATTAGCTAACAATGCATACAAAAATCGCGGGCGACCAAAAGTACCACTGCAATAGGCCATTCTATCAACGCGGTGGCTTTGCAATAGTTGTGTATAATTGCCATTGTGTAAATACTCATTGAGCAGCGCCAATCCCAATGGGTGCTCTGGTTCAATGGCACACTGCTTGAGTTGCTTGGCCCATTTTTTTTCGGCCTTGAGATAAGCGCGGGTGGACTGTTCCCATTTTTTTGGTTCTACATTAGCTAATGCTTGAAATTCAGTATAGGGTTCAGCGGGATTGTGGAAACCTTTGAGGTAACCGCGGTGTAAGGCATCTACGGTATCGGCATCGACAAAACTATCGAGGGTGTCTGGATTACGTAAACCCAATGCCAGTAATACACAGACTAAATCCCATCCATAAGGGCCGATATGTGCGCGGTCAAAATCAACAATACCGGCGCCATACAGTGTCTTAGCATAGTTATCGATGTGGGCACTACCGTGAATAAAACACCGGGGAATGTGGTTATGATCCATCAACTGGCTGAACCGCTCTTGCAGCGGCGTTTTAAGCCGGCGAAATAACATATAAGGTCCGGTATCAGGATTCAGGATCTTTTGCACAGTTTTAGCATCATCTTCTTCCGGCTCGCGCCAAAACAATACTACAGTTTCATCAGTCATGGGCGTATCGTCATTTGCTAAGGTTCTATTAAGCATAGCAGCTATGTTTGTATAAAATTAATGCATTAAAATAGCCAGTATGTCGTTTGCCGGGCGACATACTGGCGATTAATCAAGTAAGAAGCTGTGGTTAGATCATATTTCACGCAAGAAATGGGCTTGATTCAAATTTGACCTTTGCCGCTGAGCTGGTAGCAAACTAAACCCGGCCATATTGTTCATCTTCCCCAATCCAACGAGCGACTAGCGCAAGGGCTGTGTCAGGATGATGTTGCAGTAGGTCGCGAGCGGCGGTTTGCACTTGCGGCAATAAGGCTTTGTCCCGAATAATATCTGCAATCCGCAATTGCATGAGACCGGTTTGCTTAGTCCCTAAAACTTCGCCGGGACCGCGAATTTCTAAATCTTTTTGGGCGATCTTAAAACCGTCGTTGGTTTCTCGCATGATCTGTAAGCGTGCTTTAGCGGTATTAGTCAAAGGCGCTTGATACAGTAGCAAACAAAAACTAGCCTGACTGCCACGGCCTACTCGACCACGTAATTGATGCAGTTGCGACAAGCCTAGGCGTTCTGGGTTTTCGATAATCATCAAGCTGGCATTAGGTACATCCACACCGACTTCAATCACCGTTGTGGCAACCAGCAAATCAATATCACCAGCTTTGAAGCTGGCCATGATGGCTTCTTTCTCAGCGGGCTTCACCCGGCCATGGACCAGGGCAATACGTAATTCTGGCAGGCTCGTTTGTAACTCTGCCAACGTTGCCTCTGCTGCCTGGCATTGCAGCGCTTCCGATTCATCAATCAAGGTGCAGACCCAATACACTTGGCGCTTCTCGCCACAGGCACTGTGGACTTTGTCGATGACTTCACCACGTCGGTCATTGGGTAATACCACGGTTGTGACCGGAGTTCGCCCTGGCGGTAATTCATCAATGATAGAGATATCCAGATCTGCATAAGCGGTCATGGCCAAGGTACGGGGAATGGGGGTTGCGGTCATGACCAACTGATGGGGTTGCATGCCATTGTTTTGGCCCTTATCCCTCAGTGCCATACGTTGATGTACGCCAAAGCGGTGCTGTTCATCAATCACGACTATCCCCAAACGAGCAAACACCACTTGGGATTGGAATAAAGCATGAGTACCTATAATAATATGTGCCTCGCCTGACTCGATGGCAGCCAGGGCTGTGTTACGTTCTTTGGTAGTTGCTTTACCAGCAAGAAAAATAACCTTGAGGCCCAGTGGCTCTAGCCAGGCACAGAATGATTTGTAATGTTGTTCCGCCAAAATTTCCGTTGGCGCCATCAATGCACCTTGGAAGTTATTTTCCACTGCTGTCAATAAAGCAATAGCGGCCACAATGGTTTTACCGGCACCCACATCGCCCTGCGCTAAACGTAACATCGGATGTGATTTGGTGAGGTCTGTTTGGATCTCTTTGCAAACCCGACGTTGAGCGCCGGTCAAGGCAAAGGGTAAATTCACCATGAAGCGGTCAATCAAGGTGCCGTGGTGCTTTAACACCGGTGCCGGGGCTTGTTGCATCCGCGCCCGCAAGCGTCGCAGGGCAATATTGTGAGCGACCAGTTCCTCAAAGGCTAGGCGCTGCTGCATGGGGTGCAAGCCTTCTTCGAGACAGTCTTGTGCCGCATCTGGCGGTGGGCGATGCACATAGCGCAAGGCATCAGCGAGACTGGGCATGTGGAAGCGCGCCCGGAGGTTTTCGGGTAACAGTTCTGTTAGCACGGCTCCTTTATCCAATAGCGCAATGGCTTGATCGGTTAAATTCATTAAACTACGCTGACTTAAGCCCTCGGTGGCGGGATAGATAGGGGTCAGGGTCTCGGCTACCGCAACCACCGTGTCTTTTTGTAAGTGCCGATACTCCGGATGCACCATGGCCAGTCCGCCCTGTTTGCCGGCAAAGCGGGCTTCACCAAAGCAGCGCAGTTGAGCACCTGTGCATAAGTGCTCTTGCTGGCTCGCATTAAAATGAAAAAACCGCAAAGTGATACTGCCCGAGGCATCTGCCAGTTTGCAAACCAAACTGCGGCGTTTGCCAAACTGAACACGACTCGAGGTAATATTGCCTTCAATAACGGCATAGTCACCATGACGTAAGGCGGCGATAGGGGTAATGCGGGTGCGGTCTTGGTAACGTAGCGGCAAGTGGAACAAAACATCTTGTACCGAATGTATACCGCGCTTGCTGAGGGTCTCGGCTAATTTTGCACCGACACCCCGCAATACCGTGCAGGGCATCTGATCCATGTGCGTTGTATCAGTCACCGATATTGTGTCCGACTAAGGAATATAATAGTAGGGGTTTGGCAACTTGTAGTCCTGCTCAGCATAGCCGCCGCTCAAGTCGCTCTTTTGATCCCCCATATTCACAACGATGGTATACCCCATGTCGGCAATTTTTTTGCGGGTGGCGGTTTTATAGGGAACCGCTGAGTTCATTTCATGGCCATTGGGACGCATGAACAAGCCATTCCACTTGTAATAGCCGGCGCTATTGAGATCCTTTTCGGTTATTTTGCGCAGGCGTTCAGGCCGACCGGTGATGAAGAATACGGCGACCCCATGATTTTTAGCAAAACGATAGAGGTTCAATGTCGGGGCAATAGCAGACTCATCATCTCGCTTTTGCGCTTGTTCCATGACCCCAAAGATATCGCCAAACTGGGCATCTTTGAGATAGTTGTAGTTAGACAGTGAGGTTTCATCAATATCTAATACCATGGCTAATTTTTCGGGGTGCTCGCTCTTGGCATTTTCTGCTAATCGTTTGTCCAAGTAATCCTCAGCTTGCTTGGTCACATGGCTAATATCCTTGGTATATTCACCAGAT
Organism: Legionellales bacterium; assembly: GCA_002709565.1. GTDB lineage: Bacteria > Pseudomonadota > Gammaproteobacteria > UBA1113 > UBA1113. The sequence continues at coordinate 173,893 of PAPY01000031.1, forward strand.
TGGTGATATTCAATCAATTGTTGTTTAACATCTGACAGGTTATAGGGGGGCGGGGCAGCAAAGGCAGTGCTAGCGATCGTTGCACTCAGTAATACACTAATAAGATATTTCACGATAACTCCAACATGTTGTCTAATCCAGAACCAGTCCGGCGGGACTGGCTAGCTGGTGCCAATCATACACCTTATTCACAGGCCTTGTTAAGTTCTCCACAGAGACTCCAATCGATTGATAGTTTTGTTGGTTATACGGGGGTAACTCCAGGGCTAATTAAGGAGATTTTGTGGAAAAAAATCAAAAAAAATGAAAAAAAATCGTAATTCGCAGGAAAAACACATTTTATCCACAGAATAAACCCAAGTTTTTCCCTTGTTGGGGATAACGCAGAAGGATATTGTTTAAAACATGGAGACACGGAATTTCTCGCAAGGGAAAGACCAAATCAAACAGCCAACGGATAAGGTGTTTGGTAACCAAGGGAAGAAAGGACAATGAGACTTGCTAGGAAATACAAATCAATTCAGAGGACAGCAACGGAAAGCGCCGTACTCGCGGATTTCCCAGCAACTCTTGCCAACAACAGGGAATTATATCTTACTGACGTTTGTCGTCAATTAGCTGACGAATACCTCGCGGGCCCACAACAGCAACTGCTAGGCCAATACCTGAATGTTAAGCAGTCCAGCACTAAATCGATAGTCGATATTCTGCTGGCGCCTTGCCAAACCAAACAGCAAGCAGAGGTCGTTAAAGTGCTGAGTTACTTTTTACAAGGTGAGCTCGATTCGATTAGTACAGCCCGTTTGCTCTGCAAACTCTGCCGTGAACAACAACCATTTTCTTGGAAAGTATGGCGACTTGGTGATAAAAGTCGTGCAAAAAAACTGGCGCAATTTGTGAATAACTTCAAAGCCCAGTGCGTAAAAGATATTATCGAAAATTTTGATTCAAACGATTTTGCCAGCAGTTTCGGCTCAACGCCGGAAACTGCTTCCCAAGAACTATCGCCTGCACGGCAAAGCCGTGCGGACGGCGACCAAAGGGGGAAAATCGCAGTTTCCCCCTTTGGAAACCCCCATCGCGATAAGTTCAGCGAGGACCGCTGTGATTTTGTAGAAATGGATATGGCTTTCTCGGCACGGAGCCAACAACAAGCAACGGATGTTTGCGATAAGGAAGCCTTATCCTTTTTCTACAATACAACCGATTTCGTTGTCCCCAAAGATGTGACTCAGGAAGAGCCTTCTTTGGGGACAACAACTGCCTTCTCTGGCGACAGCCAGCTTGCGACGCACAGCACGGATGCTGAGGTGGCAGCTGGCAACAATCCCCGCTCTCACTATTCGTTGTCTCTCAGCGATGAATAGCTCGAAAGGGGGGTAATCATTGCTTAACGCAATGGTGATGTCAATGCTTGCCCTGCAGGAAAAATTTTTCTGCAGGGCTTTTTTTTGCGTGTTATTTTTTTGATATGAACCATTTTTATGGTTCGGAACCAAAAAATTGGTTCGGAACCAAATTTCTGTGATGAATGGTTCATATGGTGAGTTCATCATATTGATGGTTGTTGTGCTTGGGTAAATCACCTAAAATTGCCGCCATAGCTATCAACATAAGGAACTTATTGTGTACGGGCGTTCATTTTTTTCACGATTACCAAAAAACTCAGCAAATATTTCTCGATTAAGGCAGCGGGGGTTTTGCCAAGATACTTGTTCTACTCGCCAGCAAAGTATTTGGCCTGATCTTGTTAGTCTTGGGGCTGTATCCTGCTCGATGGTATTTTGGGGGCTTGTATTGATGAACCCAAATCCTAATGAGATTCAGGCTACTGAAGCAAACGAAAAAAACAGAGCCTTGAATATACCAAAGCGCTTGCGGGGGTAGGGTAGTTAAAGGTGGCCTGCTGAGTGAGTGTTATTTGAGGGTGGACTGCCGCCCGACTTGTCGAGCCGGAGCTCAAAGAGCGTAGGCTGAAGCCTTGGCCCGTCTACGTGCTAAAGCACTTCGACGCGGCACTTTCCTTTACCAAAGCTTTGCTTTGGTAAAGGAAAGTGGTGGCTATGGGTGGACTTGAACCAGCGGCCTACGCTGAAGCTTCGGCCCGCCGAGTGAGAATCATTAAGGGTGGCTTGCCACACGACTTGTCGAGCCGGAGCTCAAAGAGCGTAGGCTGAAGCCTTGGCGTAGTGTGGTGGCTATGGGTGGACTTGAACCACCGACATCAGCATTATGAATGCTGCGCTCTAACCGACTGAGCTACATAGCCACGAGGTGGGCATTCTGACGATTTGCCCGATTCTTGTCAAGGCCTTTTTGAGGGGTCTAGACGTTGAAAAGAAAGTGCATGATATCGCCATCTTTGGGGATATAGTCTTTACCTTCCGAACGTAATTTTCCGGCTTCTTTGGCGCCTTTTTCGCCGTTGCAGGCAATAAAATCATCATAACCAATGACTTCGGCGCGGATAAAGCCTTTCTCAAAATCTGTATGAATACGTGCCGCTGCTTGGGGGGCGGTGGAGCCTGCTTTGACGGTCCATGCCCGGACTTCTTTGACGCCGGCGGTGAAATAGGTTTGTAGCCCCAAGAGCTCATAACCAGCACGGATCACACGGTTAAGGCCAGGTTCTTCAAGGCCCATTTCGGCTAAGAATTCTGCTTTATCGTCTTCATCCAACTCAACGATTTCGGACTCAATAGCGGCACATACCGGCACAACTGCCGCGCCTTCTTTAGCCGCATGGTCTCTGACTTGGTCGAGATAGGGATTATTGTCAAACCCATCTTCGCTGACATTGGCGATATAGAGGATGGGTTTTACGGTTAATAAGTGTAAATGCTTGAGAAGAGGCTTTTCTTCTTTGCTTATCTCAAGGGTGCGCACGGGATTGCCGGCATCAAGGTGGGTTTTTACCCGTTCTAACAAGGCTTTTTCGGCCAGAGCAACTTTGTCACCGCTCTTGCTGTTCTTGCTGGCTTTGTCGAATGCTTTGCTAACGGATTCTAGATCCGCCAGTGCAAGTTCTGTATTGATAGTCTCGATATCATTGACCGGATCTACCCGACCCGCAACATGCACTACATTGTCATCATCAAAACAGCGAACGACTTTGGCAATAGCATCGGTTTCGCGGATATGAGCAAGGAATTTATTGCCTAAGCCTTCACCTTGAGCGGCACCCGCTACGAGACCCGCGATATCCACAAACTCCATGGTTGTGGGGATCACTTGTTTTGGATTCACGATAGCGGCGATTTGGTCTAGCCGTGGGTCAGGCATTGGTACGATACCCACATTAGGCTCGATGGTACAAAACGGATAATTTGCCGCTTCAATACCGGCTTTGGTTAGTGCATTGAATAGAGTCGATTTACCCACATTAGGTAGGCCGACAATACCGCATTTGAATCCCATAATTGTTTCCTATGATGTTTTTGACGTATGCATGTTTTTCATGGCTTTGGCAATATCGCCCTGCAATAATAGGGGCGTCACGCGCAAAGCCTCGGTAATGCTCGTGTCAATACTATCTCTATCACTGCGGCTAGGCGTACCAAGCACATAGCCTAAGACTTTATCGCTGTGGCCAGGATGGCCGATACCAATACGCAGACGATGAAATTGTTTACTGCCAAGATGATTGATGATATCCCGCAGACCATTATGGCCACCGTGACCGCCGCCGAGTTTTAGTTTGCCGCTATTGGTGGGCAAGTCTAATTCATCGTGGGCGACGAGAATTTCTTCCGGTGCAATTTTGTAGTATTGCGCAACCGCACCAACAGCTTGACCACTGTGGTTCATAAAGGTGGTTGGAATTAATAAACGACACTCATGGCCATCAACCCGGGCTGTACCGAATAAACCTTGGAATTTGCTTTCAAGTCGTAGGGTTTCGCCGCAATCATCTGCTAAGGCTTCAACAAACCAAGCGCCGGCATTATGACGGGTTTTTTCGTATTGTGGGCCTGGATTACCCAGACCCACGATGAGTTTGATGGACGTTGCCACAGCTTACTCTTTAGCTTCGCCTTCTTCTTCAGGTTTCGCTTCAGCATCGCCTTCAGCTTTTGCTTCAGTTTCACCCTCAGCGCCAGCTTCAGCACCTTCTTCACCTTCAGCGGCTTCTTCGGTCACTTCTTCTTCGATGACTTCCTCTTTTGGAATGTGGGCAGAAATCACCGGCTGGTCATTTTCATTGTCAGCGCCTAGAGTCATGAGTTCAACGCCTTTAGGGACTTTGATGTCAGACAGGTGCAGTACTTGATCCATTTCCATCGCGCTTACGTCGACTTCGATGTATTCAGGTAAATCTTTTGGCAAACACGCCACTTCAACGTCTTTGATCATGTGAGAGAACACACCGCCTTCTTTAACCGCTGGAGCGTTTTCTTCACCAATAAAGTGTAAAGGCACATGCATGTGGAGCTTTTCAGTGGCTGTGACGCGCTGGAAGTCCATGTGCGTTACTTTCGGCTTAAAAGGATGGCGTTGGATATCTTTCAATACCGCTTGCTCAGCCTTACCATCTACATTGATGGTCAGAATATGGGAATAAAACGCTTCATGTTTGAGGGCTTTGAGCACTTCGTTATGGTTCAATACCAGGCTAATAGCGTCTTTTTTCGCACCATAGATGATGGCAGGAATTTTATCTTCACACCGACGTAGGCGGCGGCTCGCACCCCTCCCAGTCTCTTGCCGGCTAACGGCATTTAATTCAAAAATAGCTTCAGACATTTTTGTCTCCAATTATCAATAAGTTACAGTACTATCGCGCCCAAAACTCGCGACCAAGTTCTGAGCAGCGAGGCATTATAGCAGTGAGTTATGGGGGTGTCTAATTATTAATTTTCATAAGTTGCAACTATATTTGTATCGTGCTTGAAAACTACCAGGCGCGCAGAGCTCAATAGCCATTCGCGCAGCATTGATGATAGGCTACACTTATACAGTAGATATAATGCCTAGGATGACTATACATGGATAACCCCTTCGAACCTATCAACCACGTGAAAGATTGCCGGTACGGCAAAATGCTCTATAACATCCACGATATGTATATTGGAAAAGCACTGGATCTCTATGGTGAATATTGCCAGTTTGAGATTGATATTTTTGAGCACTTAGTCAAGCCCGGTGATGTGGCACTGGATTTAGGGGCAAATATGGGCAGTCACACGGTCTATTATGCGCAAAAAGTCGGTCCTAAAGGCGCGGTTATTGCGGTTGAGCCACAACGAATTATTTACCAAATTCTCTGTGCTAATGTGGCGCTCAATAGTTTGTTGAATGTTCACTGTTTGCATTATGCTGTGGGTGATGCAGCCGGCGATATTATTATTCCGCCTATCGATTACAGTAAGGATAATAATTTCGGCGCAATTGGTTTAGGCAGTTTTACTCAAGGTGAGCGCGTCAGTGTGATGCTGCTGGATAATCTACAAGTGCCACGCTGTGATTTAATCAAGATTGACGTCGAAGGCATGGAAACTGCTGTGCTCAGAGGGGCGACTAAAATGATTCAGCAACACAATCCGGTGTTATTTGTAGAGAATGACCGTCAAGAGCATTCAAGAGAATTATTAGAAACCTTATTCGGTTTTGGTTACCAACTCTACTGGGCCTGCACGCCGTACTTCAATCCCAATAATTATTTTAATAACAACGAAAATATTTACGGCCGCAGTATGTCGGTAAATATGTTATGTTTGCCTGAAGGTTATGGGCGACAGCCGAATTTACCACCGATCACCTCATCGGATGTAAATATTATCGAATTACTATCTAGCGGTAAGTTAGCGCCGTTTGATCCGAATAATATCTTCTAACCGACATTCCGCACCAGTCTCTTTTTGCAGCAAAAATAGCTCTGGTGCGAAATGCCGGTTCTAAGCTTAAGTCTAAACAAACATCGAACTAATGGATTCTGACTCACTCACACGATGAATAGCTTCGGCAAGCATATTGCTGAGCTTGAGTTGACGGACTTTTTTGCAAGCCCCAAACTCGGGGCTTAACGGAATCGTGTCAGTGACAACCAGTTCATCCAGGTCTGAGTTGGTAATATTCTCTAGGGCTTTACCGGATAGCACCGGATGCGTACAGTAAGCAATGACTTTCGCTGCGCCTTTTGCTTTGAGGGCAGCAGCAGCAGAACATAAGGTGCCAGCAGTATCAATTATGTCATCCACCAAAATACAATCACGGCCTTCGACATTACCGATGATATTCATGACTTCGGATTGATTGGGTTCAGGGCGACGTTTATCGATGATGGCTAAGTCGGTATCCCCTAAGCGTTTTGCCAGAGCCCGGGCGCGAACAACACCGCCAACATCAGGTGAGACGACCACAACTTTGCCGTGGTTGTGCTGTAAAATGTCATCGAGAATAATTGGTGTACTGTATACGTTATCTACTGGCATGTAGAAGAACCCCTGGATCTGATCCGCGTGCAGATCAACCGTTAGTACACGATTGATGCCCACTGAGGCCATCATATCAGCGATGACTTTGGCTGTTATAGGTACTCGGGCTGAGCGTACTCGTCGGTCTTGACGGGCATAGCCAAAATAAGGGACAACCGCCGTGATGCGGGCAGTGGATGCCCGTCGTAGTGCGTCTGCCATGATGATCAATTCCATTAAGTTATCATTGGAGGGTGAACAGGTTGACTGAAGAATGAATGCGTCCTTGCCACGGACATTTTCTTTGATCTCTACTGCAATTTCGCCATCACTAAAGCGCCCGACGTGGGCTTTACCCATGGGGATCTTTAAATGTTCAGCAATTTCTTCGGCGAGTACAGGATTAGCGTTACCGCTGAAAAGGACTAATTTAGTCACGAATACTATTCCTCAGATCAGTTGATATTGTGTTGATTTGCCATCATAACAGGTCTTGCAGAGAAGGAGAAATGGCTGGGGTGCCAGGATTCGAACCTGGGAATGCAGAGATCAAACCCCTGTGCCTTACCGCTTGGCGACACCCCAATAGTGTTTCGATTGGTGCGAAAGATAAACATGATGTTCCATCTTGAACCAAAAACGGGCCTATTGTCCCGATCCAAGACCTGACTGTCAAGAGCCAAATGGGTTTTTTCTGCGTTCTTGCTAAACCTGCCAGGTATTAATGGCTAGTTTTACCTTTAGTGGCCCTTGGCTGAGGAAAATTTTGTCCGGTAAATCCACATTGCCTACCTTGGTATAGTGACGGTAATCGATGTGCCAGCCTTGTTGTTGGAGCTGACTGAGTCGTTGTTGACCATCCAGGGATTTGTCATAGCCAACACCGGGTTTAGGGATCCCGCGCACCCAATAGAAAAGACTCTCAATGGGCACTTGCCAGCCAGTCTGTTGTTGTAACAGCTGGGATGCGGTGGCGGCATTAAAGCGTTGTTGATTGGCATTGAGGAGGCTGACTCCCTTCGGTGAGCCAGTGATAATATTATTACCAACACCTAATGGGCCAAATATTCGGATAGTGTAATTGTTTGCCTGTTGTCGCCAATTGATAGAAGCGCTGCGGGCTTGCTGGCCATCATTGACCGCCATGGCGCCAGCCAAGTGCCAGCGGGTGATGTTGCTGAGTTGCTGTTGGCGCGCGGCCCAGCTGGTGGGCTGTTGTTGTATGGCAGCGCGTTGTTGAGGCGTCGCTTCAGGGGCATGGGTTGTAGAGCAGGCGCCGAGGATTATAGTGAATAGGGCGAGGCTAGTTAGTTTTAAGGCGCTCGATAGTCTCTTGTAAGATGGGATTTGCGGGGTGCTGTTCCAGTGCATGATTCCAAACTTCCTCTGCTGCTTGTTGTTGACCGCTTTGCCAGAGCACTTCACCTAAGTGAGCGGCGATTTCTTCATTGTCATCTATTGTATAGGCTTGACGTAAGTAGCGCAAAGCCTCAGCGTAATTGCCCTGACGGTACTGTAGCCAACCCATGCTATCAAGGACAGAAGGGTTATCCGGTTCCAGGGTAAGTGCGCGTTCAAGGTATTTATTTGCCTCACCAAAACGGTTAGTTTTGATGGTGAGGTAGTAGCCCAGGGTATTGAGTACTCGGACGTTATCGGGCTCAATATTAATTAAGTGCAGGGAGTCATTTTCCAAAATATCAAAACGCCCCAATTCCAATGCCACCAAAGTTCTTACATAACGTAAATGGGAGTCGTGGGGCAAGTTGGTCAGAGCACGACTTAATAGCTCAAATGCAGCCACATACTGTTCAGTCTCAATAAAATATTGCGCCAGATTTAAATATAATTGACGCGCCTGGGTCGGTGAATGTTTAGAAAAATGATGCAGTTGTAGGAGCGCACTACTGGGCATTTGTGTTTCGCTCAATAATACCATGACGTTCATTTGTGCGCGAATTTGATAAGGGCCATAGTAAACTTTGAGATAATACGTCAATGCTTGTTTAGTGTCACCTTCATAGGTCGCAATTTTGGCGAGGTAAAAATTCGCTGCTTGGGACTCATAACTGGTAGCAGGAATTTGTTCTAGGTAATGTTTGGCAAGTTTCATGTCTGTTTCTTTAATGGCGATTTTACCGAGATTGAGTTGGGCTAAGCGCTCAAAATCCGGCGTTGATAATAATTGTTTGAAGGGGGCTTTGGCTTTAGCGTAGTGATGAGTTTCCATCAGGGTGTTGGCGTACAGGTAGTTTACGACATTATTGTTAGGATATTCATTGACATACTGTTTGGCGAGCTTGATGGCGCGTTTGGTTTGTTTGTCCTGAGTAAGAATATCAACTTTAAGAGCAATTGCATCGAGCCAATTGGGCATGAGCTTGATGGCTTTATTAATTTGTTGGAGTGCTAGGGTAAAGTCACCTTGTCGTTCGTTGATTGTGGCAAGATAATACAAGAGCAAGGCATTATCAGGATTTTGTTGCTGTTTTTTGGTAATTATTTTGTTTAAAAAAATTAAATTATCCGGACTCGCCTGCCTTAACAGGTTGTTAACTGCTTGAAATTTTACGGTATCATCACCTTCCCCTAGTAGTCCCTCAATCAGTGGTTTGGCCCGCGTCTTTGCACCCGTTAATAGCAACAATTCAGCGGCAAATGCCTTAACTCCGAGATTATTGGGGTCATTGTTGAGCCAAATGAGAGCAGCTTGAGTGGCGAGATAGAATTGGCCATTGCGTAGAGCAAGTTCTGCTGCCCGCTTGGCGGCATTGGGATCTTTTGTTTTGGCGGCAGTCTTTAAATAGTATTGGGCAGCCTGGGTATCTGCTTGATTTTGATAAGCAATTTCTGCCAACATCAAGGTGGTCAACGGGTTATCTCGGAACGCTTGGGAGGCTGGGATGGTGACTCCGGCGAGGATTGCTGGCCGTTTGAAGACACGATTATCGAATACCTGCATCAAGCCGATGCAGACTGCAATGGCGAATATGCCAACGAATATCACAATCGTGGTTAAGTTTCTCATAAAATCTCTCTTTTAATGTTTCAAACAGACCACCCACCGAGTAAAATACCCTCGTATATATAAGTTTAGACATGTTTTGGGCATAAAATAGCCAATTTGTATGAAGTTAGTAGTTTGCGGCGTCAACCATAAATCAGCTCCTCTGGGTCTTCGAGAGCGCTTAGCCTATGGCGAAAATGAACTGTTTATCCCGTTACAGGCGCTGCAAGCACAGCCAGGGCTAGCAGAAAGCGTTATTTTATCTACTTGTAATCGCAGCGAAATTTATTGCATTACAACTCAAGCTGAAACCGTGGTTAATTGGCTTGCATCTAATCATCAACTGTCGCAAGCGGAATTGGCGAACAGTGTTTATTGCTATGAGGGTGAGGCAGCCATCAAACATATGCTGCGGGTTGCAACGGGCATTGACTCAATGATGATGGGCGAGCCGCAAATTTTCGGTCAATTTAAATCAGCATTTAGCCGAGCTGAGCAGGCGGGTAGTTTAGGTGTTGTACTCTCACGTTTATACCAATTTATTTTGACAATCACCAAACGCATTCGTACCGAAACTGCCATTGGCGAAGGCCCTGTGTCAATTTCCTATGGGGCAGTGCATTTAGCAAAATGCATCTTTACTGATTTGCAACGCTTAAATATTCTCATGGTAGGGGCTGGCGAGACAGTAGAGCTGGCAGCCAAGCACTTTCATGGGCTCGGTGTCAGTGGCATAACCTGCTGTAACCGTACCCTCGAGAAAGCAAATACCTTAGCCGCGAAGTTTGCTGGTCGCGCTATTTGTTTTGATGATCTACCTCGCTATTTACCAGCGGCGGATATTGTCTTGACCGCAACGGCTAGCCGTTTGCCGATACTGGGTAAAGGCTTATTCGAAAAAGCCCTTAAGCAACACCCGATGCGGCCAATGTTTGTTGTGGATTTAGCCCTGCCTCGTGATGTAGAGCCCGAAGTGGCTGACATTGATGGGGTTTATTTGTATAACATTGATGACTTACAAGGTATGGCGAAGGAAGGACTACAAAAGCGCCAGGAGGCTGCCAAAACAGCAGAAACAATTATTGAACATGAGGCGCAACGCTACATGCATTTGCTGCATGACGATGAATTTGTTGCTACAATCCGCGCTTATCGTGAAAAAGTCGATGAGTTGCGTGAACTCGAAATCAATCGCGCGTTGAGCTTACTGGAGAAAGGCTATTCGCCAGCAGAGACCTTAGAGATATTAGCCCGCTCACTCACCAACAAACTGATGCATCACCCAAGTGTACAGTTGCGCCAAGCCGGAGAAACAGGGCAAGCGGAATTTTTGCGAGTCGCAAAACAATTATTGAATTTGGATTAAAAGACCACACCTATGAAAGCATCATTACAAACAAAACTAGCTACATTACTCGAACGACACGAAGAAATTGCAGCCCTGCTCAGTGACAGCGACGTTATTTCGGATCAGAAGCGTTTTCGTGATCTTTCCAAAGAATATGCAGAGCTTGAGCCATTGGTGGCTTGTTACAAACACTACCAACAAACCTTGGAGTCAATCGCATCGTCTGAGGCGTTAATCAATGATGACGATGAAGAAATGCGCGAGCTAGCCGAAGCAGAATTAACCGAGGCCAATAGTCAGCGTGAAGCACTAGAAATACAGCTACAAACCCTGTTACTGCCCCAAGACCCGAATGATACTTGCAATGTGTTTTTAGAAATTAGGGCTGGAACTGGAGGTGATGAAGCGGCAATTTTTGCGGGGGATTTGTACCGCATGTACTCCCGTTATGCAGAGCAACGAGGCTGGAAAACAGAATTAATGAACCAAAGCGAAGGTGAGCATGGCGGTTACAAAGAAGTTGTCATCAAAATTGCCGGACAAAATGTCTATTCCAGCTTAAAATTCGAATCTGGCGCACACCGTGTGCAGCGAGTGCCAGTGACAGAGTCCCAAGGTCGTATTCATACCTCAGCATGTACAGTAGCCGTGTTACCCGAGGTCGAAGCTATCGAAGAAGTCAATATCAATCAAGCGGATCTTAAAGTCGATACTTTCCGTGCATCGGGTGCGGGGGGACAGCACGTCAATAAAACAGACTCTGCAATTCGTATTACTCACTTGCCCACCGGGATTGTTGTTGAGTGTCAAGATGAGCGTTCACAACACAAAAATCGTGCGCGGGCGATGAGTTTATTGCAAGCCAAAATTCTATCGGGCGAACAAGCGAAACAACGGGCCGAAGAAGCAGAAACTCGGCGTAATTTAGTGGGAAGTGGGGATCGTTCTGAACGCATCAGAACCTACAATTACCCGCAGGGTCGGGTGACTGATCACCGTATTAACTTAACCCTCTATAAACTCGATGAGGTAATGGAAGGGGATCTCGGGCAGGTGATTGAGCCTTTGGTGCGCGAACATCAGGCAGATTTATTGGCTAGCCTGGGTGATAATTGAGAACAGCGATGCCTAACATCCGCGAACTCTTGCAATCTGCCACCGAAAGCCTTGCTGATTTGGCTGAACCACGATTTGAGGCAGAGTTACTACTGGCCGAAGCATTAAATCAAGACCGCACCTACCTTCATACTTGGCCTGAACGTTGTCCCGATGATAAGGCCTTATTGCGATTTAATGGCTGGTTAGCACGCCGAGTTGCGGGTGAACCTATTGCTTACATTTTGGGGCACCGTGAATTCTGGTCATTGGATTTACAGGTTAACGAGCATTGTTTGATTCCCCGTCATGATACAGAATTACTGGTCGAAACAACCCTCGCAACCCTTGATAGTCATGCAGCATTAGCGGTCGCTGAATTAGGTACCGGTAGCGGTGCTATCGCATTAGCACTGGCAAGTGAATGTCCGACCTGGCAGATCACTGCAGCAGATATTGATCTAGAGGCATTAAAAGTGGCTAAGACTAATGCAGAACAGTTGCAGTTAAGCAATGTATCGTTCCATCAAAGCAATTGGTGCCAGCAACTGCAGCGTCAACAGTTCCATGCCATTGTTAGCAATCCGCCCTATTTAGCCGACGATGATCCCCATCTTTTTGCAGGTGATTTGCCCTATGAGCCGCGTCATGCCCTCGCTGCAGGTGAAGATGGCCTAGATGCTATTCGCCAAATAGCCCGCCAAGCCCGTGACTATTTGCAGGATATGGGCTGGTTACTATTGGAACATGGTTGGCAACAAGGCCAAGCGGTACAGGGCTGTTTAGCGGGGCAAGGTTATGAAGGAATTAAGACCCTGACCGATCTTAACGATTTGCCCCGCGTAACTATTGGCCGTTTCTGTTCAAATCCTTAAGCGAATAATCATCTGTATTTATTGGCAAAACCAATTTTCACTGCTATTCTATGCTGCTTAGTTACACGGCGTATATTGCGCATAAAATATGTTTTTGCTATAGATCAAAGGATACATCAGGTAGGAGTATTTAAAGATGACTGAGACAAAACCAGCAACCGAATTCAAATTAAAGCGCGGCGAAGAATATATGTCTCCCCGTATGCGCGCCCACCTTAAAGATAAGCTCCTGGAGATGAAGCGCGATATCATGGAAGAGGTCGACCACACCATTCATGATATGCGTGATGAAGATTCTCGACCATCCGACTTCACTGACCGTGCGACCCGCGAAGAAGAAATGGGCCTGATGTTGCGTACCCGTGATCGGGAAGGCAAACTCCTCAAAAAAGTCGAAGAGGCCATTGATCTGGTGGATACGGATGATTATGGTTATTGTGAAGCTTGTGGGGTTGAGATTGGTTTACCCCGGCTTGATGCTCGACCAACTGCGACTTTATGTATTGATTGCAAAACCTTAGCTGAAATCAAAGAAAAGCAGCAGCAAGTTTAATGACCAATGGAATTTGCTGAACCTTTAGCTACAGGAACATTAATCAAGCGTTACAAGCGGTTTTTGGCTGATGTGCGCTTGGAGGATGGATCACAGATCACCATTCATTGCCCTAATACGGGCTCTATGTTGAATTGTAATACGCCTGATAGTCAAGTGTGGTTCTCGACCAGCGACAATCCCAAGCGTAAATACCCTCATACCTGGGAAATCATACAATTACCCAATGGGGCACGCGCGGGGATCAATACCTCTCGGGCGAATAGTTTAGTGCAGGAAGCTATTCAGCAAGGCGTTATTCGTGAATTACAGGGGTATGACACTGTGAAGAGTGAGGTGCCCTATGGTGAGCAAAAGAGTCGGATTGATTTTTTGTTATCTAAGCCCAGTGACGATTGTTATGTTGAAGTCAAAAACGTCACCTTGGGTGAAGATGGTGGACAAGGGTATTTTCCTGATGCGGTATCTACCCGGGGTACGAAGCATCTACAAGAATTGATCCATGTCAAACAACAAGGCCACCGTGCGGTGTTGTTGTATTGCGTGCAGCACACCGGGATTGAGCGAGTTTCAGCAGCCAAGCATATTGATTCTGTCTATGCTGAAACTCTAGGGCAAGCTATCAAAGCAGGTCTCGAAGTGTATGCTTATGGGGCAACGTTGACCCCGAAGAAGATTGCTCTAGAAAAGCCCATTAAATTTATTTAAAGCATCCATTAAAAATTCTTGAAATAATATCTCTGCCAGCGTAATCTTCCTGTATGAACGACTGGCCAGGATATTTTGATTGTTTCGCAACTCGCATTATGACTTGTGGCGGTAGCGATGTTAGTGTCGTTGCTGATGCAATAGGTAGGGGGCATTTTCAATGCCGAGCGGCGCCTAAGCTATACGATGCGAAACTGTCTACCTGGGCGAAGCCATTTGTAGCACCAGTCGCTAGTCTTCAGGGAATGCCACTGGAGGAACGATTATATACTCTGGCCAAACAAACATTATTACCGTTATTAGAGATGGTGACTGGGCCTTTTCAAGTACATTGGTGTTTGCCTCGGGAATTAACGGCTGCTTTAGCGCATTTTTATCGAGGTTTGCCAGCACTTTTTGGCTGTCAGGCTGTTTTTCATCCAGCTGAGATGGGTTTTACAGATATTATTAAAGGTCTGCGGCCAACAAAGCGTGATGAGATTATTATTCTTGGTAGCGCAATGTCCTATCTTGAGAATGATTGTCTTCAGCAACAGTTGCAACAACAAACTCTGATGACTGCAACCAATACCGAAGGGCTAGCACCTGGCGAGGGTGCAGGGTTTTTGGCATTTAAGCCTGTCAGCAATCTAGATAGCAAGCAATCATCATCTATGCGATGTATCGGCAAGGTTAATGCAGAAGAGTTTGCATTGTTGCTTCAGGAAAAACAGGTACAAGTTTTATTGCCAACTTATGGTTGTCCAACCACCGTGAAGGCGTGGCACAGTGTACGGCGTTTTTGTCAACGACTATCCGTAAATAATACCCAAGTATTTATGCCAGCGTTAATGAGTGCGAAGAATCAGTTAGGCTACCTGGGTGTAGCTGCGTGGCCGATTGCATTAGCATTAGCGCGGCACATGAGTCAGCAACAAAGCCAGCCAATGTTGGTTTGTGATGCAGTGGATGAAACACAGTTTGAGGTGGTTTATGTATGCGGATGAACGGGTGCTGCCCATGCCTTTTACGACAACTGAGGATGAGTTGATCTTGAATTGGGGCGAGTGTAGTATCAGTTTTCATAAGAATGGCTCCATTCTGTTGGCAAACCATCACGCAAGCATTGAAATATCCGCCAGCGGCGAGTTGTGTCTACAGGCTAAGGCACTACGCCAACAAGCTGAGACTGATATTGTCATGCAAGCACTCAAACATATACACCTAAACAGCGAGTAATTAAAAATGAGTAACTTATCACTACTGGAAAAATTAGACGATATTAATCACGCTAAGCTAAAACACATTCAAGCGATGCAAACGGCGCGGCGGGAATTATTATTAATAGCGAGCTTATTAGCGGCAGTGCCGGGATTGTTGGTAATGTTTTTCAGCCACCAGACAGGTAGTATTCTCGGTACGCCATTGATCTTGGGGATATTGACAACAATGGTGGTCCAAATAGGTATTTTCCAACTGTTATATAAGTCTATGATTTCCCGTGATCCCAATCGTGTGTACAGCAACTATGTTTCAGCACAACAGTATATCGCTAAAATCGAAAGAAGCGGTGGCTTTATTTGGCATTATGAGTCATTTTTTAAAAAGTCCACTGAAATTAATCGACGTAAAGCATATCAAGTGATGCGTGAATCAAAGTACCGTAAACCGATTAAAAACAGCTTCTGCTATTACGATATGGTGCAATATCTTATGATCTTACGTCAACGTCACGCGAAACAGCAAGCCAGTCAATTTCAGCCAGGGTAGATGTCCGCTAATGCGGCATTAATTGTGGGATACTGGAATTGGAAACCCTGTTGAGTCAATAAACTGGGTACGACATGTTGGCCGTGCAACAATAGCTCTTCAGCCATTTGCCCAAAACCAAGCTTCAACATGAATGCTGGTGTGGGTAAATGACAGGGTCGATGCAAAGCTTGGCCCAATGCTGTTGCAAACTGCTTTTGGTTAATAGCTTGGGGAGCAACAAAGTTAACGGGGCCAACAATGTCTTTATGAGTGAGCAAAAACTCAATGGCCCTGGCAATATCGTCTAGGTGGATCCACGGAAAAGGTTGTTGGCCACTGGCAATAGGACCACCAATGCAGCACTTGAAGGGCAACTCGAGTTTTTTTAATGCGCCACCGTTGGGACCCAGTACCACCCCAAAACGCAAGTTGATGACTCGCACACCGTGAGCTTTAGCATAGTCTGTTGCTTGTTCCCACTGTCTCCCTACTTCACTGACAAAGTCATTCCATTCAGTAAAATCAATAGGCGTTGTTTCATCAAGGGCGGGAGGCAAACTATCAGGTTGGGTTTTTTGCAAACCATAAGTACCTACGGCACTGGCATTGAATAAGGGCGGTGAATGATCGCCTAAAGCCGCACACAGCTGGCTTAGGGTTTCGGTTGCTTGAAGACGGCTGGTTAGGATTTCTTGTTTGCGCTTGTTGGACCAGCGTTTATCCCCGATATTAGCCCCCGTGAGATTAATAATGACTTCGGTATCATTGAGCTTATCGTGCTTTAGGCTATCGACGTCTGCCCAGCTTAAGGCTTTGACCGTATCACCAAATTGTTTGTGCACCCGCTCACGGCTACGACTGATAACCGCAATCCGGATGCCTTGGTCTAGCCAACGTTTGATAAGATAACGGCCGATGAAGCCTGTGCCTCCTGCGATGATCCGTTGCATGACTGCTCCCTTTGCTACATTACCGTCATTATATGGAGCAATTACCGATTATGCTAGCGTTGCGAAAACCTTTTCTGCAGCAGCAATAGTGCTATTGATTGCCTCATCATCATGGGCGCTAGAGACAAAGCCAGCCTCAAAGGCGGATGGTGCGAGATAAATGCCTTCATTTAGCATACCCTGAAAAAACTGGACAAAGCGCTCACCGTCACAAGCCATGACTTGTTCAAAGCGCGTGATCTCAGGCTCTTTGGTGAAGAATATCCCAAACATCCCGCCAATTTGTCGACTCGCAAACGGTATTTGGGCGGTCTCGGCGGCTGCGGTGATCCCTTGGACCAGCTGTTGAGTCTTCGCTGACAAGGTGTCAAAGAAGCCAGGCTTGCTGATTTCATCTAACATTGTAATACCAGCCGCCATCGCTACCGGATTACCTGATAAGGTGCCCGCTTGATAGACTGGGCCCAGAGGGCTTAATTGTGACATGATATCTCTACGTCCTCCAAAAGCACCCACTGGCATACCGCCGCCAATCACTTTACCCAGTGTCGTTAGATCGGGTTTTACTCCATAAAGACTTTGAGCACCGCCTAGGGCAACCCGAAATCCTGTCATGACTTCATCAAAGATCAAGACGCTACCAAAGCGGTCACATAACTCTCTTAGCCCTTTGATAAAGGATTCAGTAGCCGGTACACAATTCATATTACCGGCGATAGGTTCTAAAATAATTGCTGCAATATCATCCCCATGGGCGTCGAATAATGCACTGACATTGTCAAGATCATTGAAGTTTGCTACCAAGGTATGCTCGGTAAATGAAGCTGGGACGCCAGGTGAGCTAGGATGACCGAAAGTTAATGCACCCGAACCGGCTTTGACCAGCAGCGCATCGCTGTGACCGTGGTAGTTTCCTTCGAATTTTATAATTTTGTTGCGCCCAGTATAACCTCGGGCTAAGCGGATGGCAGACATAGTGGCTTCAGTGCCGGAGTTCACCATGCGGACCATCTCGATAGCGGGCATTAGCTCACAAACTTTTTCCGCTAAAATAATTTCTTTTTCAGTCGCTGCGCCGAAACTCAACCCGTTATCGACGGCGCTTTTTACAGCAGCGTTCACTGCAGGGTGATTATGTCCTAAGATCAAAGGGCCCCAGGAGCCAATGTAGTCCACATAACGTTTGTCATCGCTATCGTATAAATAAGGCCCTTCCCCGTGAGTGATAAAGACAGGCTCACAGCCGACGGCTTTGAAGGCTCGTACAGGGGAATTCACGCCCCCAGGAATGGTTCGTTGGGCCCGTAAATAGAGTTCATGGGAATGGCTCATAGTGTCTGCTCCTGTGATAAATGTGACGCATTATAGCCCACTATCGGCCCAATAGTCATTGTTGTCATGCTGAGGTTTGCGCTGAGCTCACAGGGCTTCCCAAAAACGAGGCAGAGCGCGTTTTTTGCGTAACCCCTGACTTAATTTGGTGTTTGAGCGGGGTATACCCGACATTCCGCACCAGTCTCTTTTTGCGCATAAAAGGGTAAAAACTTAACTCAAAATGCTCAGGTATTGCATATACATTCCGCTTTTTCGT